>CBFGIT010000027.1:0-34589 GCA_965648905.1 Caldifarciminota bacterium | reverse complement strand
GGCATCGAGTCTTCGGACACATAGTATCCTCTCGAAGCGATGATCCACTCCGCCCAGGGTAATGAGTCAACCTCGGGTTCCTGCGGCTCGGCGCAGACCGGCCGGTTGCCCAGGGCGTCGAAGGTCGAGAGCACGAAGATGTTGCCGGAGTCGTCGGTCTTGGTCGCAACACCGAGGTCCTCGCCATCGGTGACCAGCCCGAACGTAGCCTGCCAGTCGTTGCCAGACCCCCGGCGCAGCCAGCGCCAGACCGAGCAGCACGATGGCCGCCACTCTCCGCGTTCCCATACTGACCTCCTTTGTCTGCCCGCGCCCCTGAACGCGACGCGGAGTGGTCGCGCCCAGCGCCGGACAGGATTACCGCATCACTGCGGCCTTGATGGCCCCGGACCTGTCCTCGCATTGGATGAAGTACACCCCCGGCGCGAGGTCAGGAAGCCGGTTCAGGCCCGGCTCCAGCCGAGCCAGCAGCCGGCCGGACAGGTCCAGCAGCCGCCCTGGAACATCGGCGCGCCACTCCAACACGCCATTCCTGACCGTAATTGTCTGGCCTCGGCCCAACTCAGTCCGCCGAGGCCCTTCGCTAATACCGACGTTCGTGTGAATCACACTTACTGTCGTATCCATGCCATTGGCGACGAAGACCCGATTGTCGAGCCAATCCCAGGACATGGCCGACGGACTCCGGCCGACCGAGACCTCCATGAGCACCGAGTCGGCCCACGGGTCCATGACGAACACTACATTCTGCGGCGCAGGGCTGGCTGCGTAGACGCGGCCTCCAACAGTGTCGCAGAGCATCGGGAATCCCTCATGCGGGACGCGAATCGTGCGCGTGACTGTGTGAGTCCGACAGTCTACCATCCTAATGGTGTCGAACCCGCGTCCATAGAGCTTGTTCGGGTAGGGCACGGGACAGGCACCATGCATCTGAAAAGGCATTGTGGCTACGACGGAATCACCCGCAGCCGTCAGAGCTTGCATTGACTGGAACCAGATCGCGTAGACGAGGTCGTTGACGTGATTTCGGGTGAGCCCGAACGAGCCAGCCCCCCCCCCATGCGCGTAAATGACTTCATCTGTCGCGCAGTCAATCACCTTGATGGAATCGTGTGCTGTCGTGCAGAAGACGCGATTCGTGCCGGGGTGCCAGAGCAGCCCTTGGATGCCTTGGATGCCTAGGTTGTCCACGTACACCCGTCCCAGCAGAGAATCCCCGTCACCGTCGAATACCGAGACGAATCGGTTCTCGTACGCGCCGACGTAGAGTTTGTTGAGCGTCGAGTTGTAGGCCATCGGGACCGGCGCACCCGAGACGTGCATGGTAGTGATTACAGAATCTCCATAGCAGTCAATCACGACGATGCTGTTGTTGTCGCAGGTTGCCACGTAGAGCTTGTTGTTGACCGAGTTCCAGCACATCGAGTTCGGCTGGTCGCCCATCTCCAGGGCAGTCCGCACTTGGAGTGTCGCCGCGTCGATGATGACCACGTTCTCGTCGTAGGGGCTCGATACGTAGACCTTGTTGCTCGTCGGCGTCCAGATGATGCCGTTCGGCCGGAAGTTCACCCTGAGCGTCGCCTGGAGATACTGACCATAGCTCACCCCGCCGGCCAGCAGGAAGCAGGCCAGGAGCATCAACCGGAATCTAGAAGCGTTCACGCTATCTCCGCACGAGATAGTCTACCGTCCAGCAGAGCCATATCAACCTCGCGCGTTGGCTCACTTCCTGTCCTGCCACCGCACCAGCAGCTTGCAGGTCGCCTGTTTGCTAGCCCCGGCGAGCTTGAGCAGGCAGACGCTGCGACTTGTGGTCCGCCTTGGTTGTCCTGCCCACATGTTGACAATACGTGACTAGGTATTGTATCTCTGGGGATTGCGTAGGAGGCGTCAACCCAATGCAAGAGGGGCGGCTTTGGGCCGCCCCTGACCTGAGTCGGACTTAGTACCGGACGACCTTGACGGTTCGAGACGAGCCGTTCGCCTCGCAGCGAACCAGGTATAGTCCGTCCGCGAGCCCGGGCGGCAGGGCAAGCACGTGCCGGCCGGCCGCGAACTCACAGTCGGCGAGACTGCCGGCTATCCGGCCGTCAATGGTCAGCACCTGCACGCGGGCGTGGCTGCTTCTGGCCAGGCTCAGTTCCACCGTGCCGTGAACTGCGCGCAACCCGATGCCGAGCCTAGTCATTGGCGACGGTTGGCTGGTCTTTTCCTTTGTTCCAGTGTGGCTGGTATCGTAGCAGACCGAGTCGTGCTGGACCGTGATTTCCATCGTCGGCATCGAGTCTTCGGACACATAGTATCCTCTCGAAGCGATGATCCACTCCGCCCAGGGTAATGAGTCAACCTCGGGTTCCTGCGGCTCGGCGCAGACCGGCCGGTTGCCCAGGGCGTCGAAGGTCGCGAGCACGAAGTTGTCTGCACCCAGCACGGCGTAGCTGTTTGACCAGCCGGCCAGCGCGTACCCGCCCAGCGCCTGCTCGACCATCGGCAGGGCCACGTCGGAGCCGAGGCCGGGCCAGTACGAGCTAGGATGGGACCTGGTCCACATCGGCACGCCATTGGCCGTCAGTTTCACGACCAGCATGTTCGGATTGGGGACACCCGGGCCTTTGCTCGTGGTCAGACCGCAGAACGCGCTGCCGTGGTCCACAGTCGCAACCAGGGAACGGTCATCCAGCACCTGCTCGTTCCCGTTGGGCCAGCCATAGGTCTTGGACCAGAGCAGCGACCCATCCAGGGCGAACCGCGCGACAAAGGCGTCGGCAGACACCTGGGGATTGGTGCCGAAGCTCCTGGTCCAGCCGGAAACAAGGATTCTGTTCTCCCGGTCGAGCGCGACCGACCAGGCATCCTCTTCGTCGGCCACGCCCGGCACGACCCGCGCCCACTGCACGTTGCCCGACGGGTCGAGCTTCAGAAGGAACGGGTCGTAGTTGTTCGGCGTTGTGGCCTTCATCCGTCCGCATACCGCGAACCCAGTGTCCGGCGTCTGGACAATCGAATGGCCCTCGTCTTCCGTGTGCATCGGTTGACCCCAGTACACCTGGAACCAGACCGGCCAACCCTGCGGGTTCAGCCGCAGGATGAAGACGTTGGGTATCGGCGCCGGGCCGAAGCTCGTGGTCCAGCCGGTCAGGGCAAAACCGCCGTCGCTGGTCTCGATGATCGAGTAGGCCTCGTCGTCCTGCATCCCGCCGTAGACCCAACCCCAGAGCTGGTTGCCCATCGGATCGAACTTGATGCAGAAGATGTTCTTATTGGGAATGCCGAGCCCGTGGCTGCGGGTCCAGCCGGTGATGACGCAGCCGCCATCTCTGGTGCGGACTATCGAGTGCGCCTCGTCGTCGGCTGAGCCGACTGAGACGCGCGACCAGATCGGGATGCCAGCCGGGTCGGTCTTGACCACGAGTACGTTCGAGGTGTTGGGCGTGCCCGGGCCGAAGCTCCTGGTCCAGCCGGCCATGCAGTAGCCCATGTCCATGCCCTGGGCCAGCGCGGTCGCGCGTTCGGACTGAGCGCCGCCATAGAGCCGGACTGGCAGCACCTGGGAAGATGCGGTCCCCAGGAGCATGAGCACTGAGAGAATCAGACTAGTGGAGCGTGTCATAACGACCTCCTTAAGGTCATGAGGCGCGAGGCCTCGGTTTGTTTGCTTCATGACCCTGACAAGGACACGACCCGTGCCACGTCCGCGCGACGCGCCAAAGCAGGGAATTAGGTGACTTAGCTTAAGGACCTTTCGGGAAGTGTGTCGTCTCGCGGCACACTTCTGTGCCCGGGGACGGCTGGTCGGTTCAGGTGTCTGCCGGTCGGGAGAGGCCGTGGCGGGTCATCAAACGGTACATCTGGCGGCGGCTGAGGCCGAGCTTGGCCGCGGCTTTGGTCACTACCCAACCAGAACTCTCCAAAGCATTGAGAAGGGCCGCGGCCTCGACCGAGCCTGAGGCAACCGCGCGCGCCTCGCGCCAGCCGTCACCTGGATCCGCGGTCTGAAACGCAGGCGGCAGGTCGGCCAAGGTGACGAGCTCGCCCCGAGCCAGAATCACCGCCCGTTCGATCACGTTTTCCAGCTCGCGCACGTTGCCTGGCCAATGAGCCTTGACCAGGCAGGCCAGGCACTCGTCAGTCACACCGCGTACCGGTTTGGCGTACTCCCGGCTCAACCGTCCGAGGAACAGGTTGACCAGGGCCGGGATGTCGGACCTGCGCTCGCGCAGTGGTGGAAGCGAAATCGTGATGACGTTCAGGCGGAAGAACAGGTCCGGTCTAAACCTGGCCTCGGCCATCGCTTTCTCCAGGTTCCGGTTGGTGGCGGCAATCACCCGGATGTCCACATTCACCTGGGTCCGGCCGCCCACGCGCTCGAAGCTCCGTTCCTGGAGCACACGTAGCAGCTTGGCCTGCAAACCCAGACTCATGTCTCCGATTTCGTCCAAGAAGAGCGTGCCCTTATCCGCGGCCTCAAGCCGGCCGATGCGGGCCGAGACTCCGGTTGCGGTTCCTCTTTCTACTCCGAACAGCTCGCTCTCCAGCAGCGCTTCGGGAATCGCGGCGCAGTTCACGGCCACAAACGGGCCCGGTCTGCGGTCGGAGAGTTCGTGGATGGTTCGTGCGACTATCTCCTTGCCGGTACCGGACTCGCCGAGCACAAGTACGTTCGCTCTAGTCGGAGCGACCTGCTCAATGGTCTTGAACACCGAGCGCAGGGTCGTGTCTGCGCCGATGATACCGGGGAAGCTGGTCTTCGTCCTGGTGTCTGGTAACTCCTTGGCCGGGCCAGCTCCGGCCTGGGCCAGACCGAGTGACAAGAGTTTGACCGCGGCCCGCGTTCGTGCGACGTCAACCGGGCCCAGCAACAGCAAAGTGCCCAGACGCTGACCTCCGGTCTCCAGGGCGAACGTAACGCCGGAAAGCCCGGGAGCCGCGGCTCCGTGCCGGAACACGCGGCCGTCGCGCATGAAGATGGCCGCGCCAGCCAGGTTCAGTCTGGAACAGGCGAGTTCCAGAGCCTTGCTCGCCAAGTCCGCGACCGGGAGTCCCTGGCAGGCAAGCCCGACCAAGTCTGCCAACAGGTCTGCGGTCAGGGCCGGCGTTGTCGCCTGCCCGAGCAAGTGCTCGGCCTCTCTGGCCCGACGCGTAACCCCGAGCCCGTCAAAGATGGCCTGAGCCTCGGTCAGCTTGGCCCGACGCTCGCTGGCAGGCTCAGGCAGGCCGGCTCGGGTCATGGCAAGAAGCGTAAGCCCGAGCTCAAAGCTGCGGCCCAGGGTTCGGAGCAGGTTCTCGCTCTGTTCAAACAGGGCTAGGGCCACAGTCAGGTTACCGCTGCGGGCTTCGAGCTCGGCCAGGACCCGGCGCACGTTTCCTTCTTCCTTGCGCGCGCCCGCCTCGATGCAGAGTGCAAGCGACCGCTCAAGCAGCCTGCGGCTTTCGTCGTACTCAGCCCGGGCCAGGCTGAGCTCGGCCAGGCGGCGCAGGGTTTCCGCCTGCTCCTCGCGTTCCTCGGTCTCCTCACAGATGGCCAGGTCCTGCTCGTAGCAGGACTGAGCTTCGGCCAGGTCGCCCTTGGCAAGGGCCACGTCGCCCAGTGTTCCGAGCACCTCGGCCAGAATCCATTTGGCCGGGGTGGTCCGCACCAGCTCCAGCGCCTGCTCCAGGTAGAACCTGGCCCGGTCCAGTTTGTCCCGGTTCAGATACAGTTCGCCGATGTTGTTGTAGCAGAGAGCGACGTGTGCTGAGTCCCCGGCCCGCTCTTTTTCCGCGAGCGCACGGAAGTAGCTTTCCAAGGCCTTGTCCCAATCGCCGAGGTCGGCATAGAGCACGCCAAGGTTCAGATGCGAAGTGCCCAGGCCCCGATGGTCCCCCAGCTTCTCGCGCAAGGCCAGACACCGCTGTTGATACTTCATGGCCCGGGCCAGGTCGCCCTTCTCGGTGTGAAGCAGGGCAAGATTGCCGCACGTCGACGCAATGCCGCGTTCGTCATTCGTGGCTTCGCGTAGCTTCAGCGCACGGCTTGAGAACTCGATGGCCTGGTCAAACTCACCCCGGTGCCAGGCCAGGGCACTGAGGGTGTTGAAGGCAGAGCCAGCAGCCCGGTCATCGCCCGCGGCCTCGGCGGTCGAGAGCGCCTGCTCAGCCAGCGCTTGGGCCGAACTCATGTTCCCTGCCATCCGCTCAGAGTCGGCGAGGAAGTTCAGCGCCTCAGCCTCGAGCCCGCGCTCCGCGTGCTCTTGCGCCGCAGCCAACGCGGCCCGGGCTATGCCAGCCGCACCGCTGCGGTCGCGCTCGGCCAACTTCCGGGCCTGCGCGAGCAGCTCTCCGGCCTGACTACGGACGTTCCTGTCGCTCATGGAAGGACCGGTAATGAGAATAGTCCGCACGAACCGGCTGTCAACCCCAGGGACTGCCTCTGGTCCGCATACAAGGCTGCGAATTCGCCATTGATGGCGGTTCGGCCCTCTGCTTCAATCCGTACGGAGCGGAAAGCCTCCTGACAATGCGTGCTGCGCCGCTGTGGTCGGCTCAAGGCAGCGGCCCGGTTTCGGTTGACTTGGAGCCAGGTTTTGCTACTCATTATAGTGATGAATCCGGAGGTCAGTGATGCCCGTATATGAGTATGAGTGTGAAGACTGCAAAAGGAAGTTCGACGTCGTTGCTACCCTCGGTGAGAAGGAAGCCGGGCTCGAACCGGTCTGCCCGAAGTGCCGGAGCAGACGCGTCCGTCAGGTTTTCAGCCGTTTCACAGTCCTGACCGGGTCCAAGTCGGAGAGCGACGATTTCGGTGATGAGGACATGGGTGACGATGACCTGGGCGCGTCTGACACCGACTCGGGGCTCGATGACTTTGACGACTACGGCTCGGACGAGATGGACGACCTGGGCGACGACATTGACTAGTGCGGCCGTTACCTAACCAGACAGGAGTGTGCGATGCAGTGGTTTGACTGGATGTCTCTTGGGATTGTCGTTGGCGTCGCGATAATCCAGACGGTGCGAGGGGTCAAGGCCGGCGGCCTTGGCCTGCCGATGTACGAGGCCGCAGGTCTCATTGTCGCCGCGGTCGGCGCAACCAAATTGTCCGGCCCGTTGGGCGAGTCGTTGCACGTCCGGGCCGGGACCGCGATGATTGTCCTGTTTCTCGTGTTCGGTGTGCTGGCGCTCGTGCTCGGGCGCTGGCTTTTCTCCCTGACCGGGACATCATTCCAGTCCCTGGACGGATTCTTCAGCTTCATCTTCGGTATCGTTGCCGGCTGGACGATTGCTCACATGGTCCTGCGGATTATCATCGAAGCCCAGGGTGCAAATGGCGAGGTCGCCAGTATGGCAGCCACATCACCCGTAGTCCGCGAGGTCTATCTGTTCCATACCTGGAACAAGATACTTTCGCTCCTGTTCCGGGCAAAGCTCGGACCTGAATTCAACCCGGACGTCGGTTAGGAGTCGTCCGGACAGGTGCTTCAGGTCTACACCGGGAACGGCAAGGGCAAGACCACTGCGGCATTCGGCCTGGCAATACGGGCTGCCGGACATGGCTGGAACGTCCTCATCATCCAATTCATGAAAGGCGACCCGAGCTACGGCGAGGTGATTGCCGCCCGGCAGGTGAAGGGGCTGGAGGTCATCCAGACCGGGTTGCCGACCTTTGTCGAAAAGGGCAATCCCGGACCTGAAGACCGGGCCGAGGCCGGGCGCGGTCTTCGGCTTGCCCGTGAAGCCATCTCGTCCGGTAGGTACCAGATGGTTGTCCTCGACGAGCTGAACGTGGCGGTCGACTACGGGCTTGTTTCGCTTGAAGATGCGCTTGCGCTGGTTGACGCCTGCCCGGCTAACGTTGAACTGGTCGTCACCGGCCGAGGCGCGAAGCCGGCACTGCTCGACCGTGCTGACCTGGTCAGCGAGGTTCGCGAAATCAAGCACCCGTACCAGAAAGGGATTGTCAGCCGCGTTGGCATCGACTACTGAACAACTCGTCACCGCGTTCAAGGCCGGGGACAAGCGGGCCTGCGGCCAGCTTCTGTCTCTGGTCGAGAATGAGCCTCAGGCTGCGATTCCGGTACTCGACGAGCTTTATCCTTTGACCGGCCGGGCTTTTCGCGTCGGTATCACTGGTCCGCCCGGCGCAGGCAAGAGCACTCTGGTTGAGAAGCTGGCGCGTGAGTGTCGGACAAGGAAACGGACCGTTGGCATTGTTGCTGTTGACCCGACCTCACCTTTTTCCGGCGGGGCTGTGCTCGGCGACCGGGTGAGAATGCCGACACTCTTCACCGACCCGGGCGTGTTCATCCGTTCAATGGCGACTCACGGCAGCATCGGCGGTCTGGCAGTCCGGACCAAGGAAGTCTGCGACGTGCTCGATGCCTTTGGCCGGGACTACATCATCATTGAGACCGTCGGCGTTGGTCAGGTGGAGCTTGACATCGTGGACGCGGCGCACGCGACCGTGGTCGTGCTTGTGCCTGAATCGGGCGACGCGATTCAGACCATGAAGGCAGGGCTGATGGAAATCGGGCAGGTGTTCTGCGTCAACAAGTCGGACCGCGAGGGTGCGGACCGGCTGGCCATGGAGGTCGAGGCGATGGTCGAGCTGAGCGCAAAGGGCAATGGCTGGATTCCGCCTGTTACCAAGACCGTGGCAACCACCGGGCTGGGAGTTCCGAGTCTTCTCGACCGGCTTGAGGAGTATCGAAGCTGGTTCGAGCAGACCGGCGTTGCCGACCAGCGCAGGGAGCAGACCGTGGCCAACGAGGTGATTGCTCTGGTCAACGAGCAGGTCCGGCGCGACCTTTGGGCCCGACCCGGGGCAGACCAATGCCTTGCCGCAGAAGTCCGAAAAGTGATGCAGGGTACTTCGACCCCATACCGGGCCGCACAGGAAATGGTCGGTCGACTGCTGCCCGGTCCGACCCGAACAAGAAAGGAGTCCTGATGCCTCCGGACGACATTGAGTCCATCCGCAAAGAACAGGAGAAATGGCTGGCCGGCATTGAGGCCGGTGACCCGTCCGATTTCTGCACACTGTCAGGCGTGCCGGTCAATCCTCTATACACGCCGGCTGACATCGAATCGATTGACTACCTGCGCGATTTGGGCTTGCCCGGGCAGTACCCGTTTACGCGCGGGGTGCGATACAACATGTACCGGGGCCGGCTTTGGACCATGCGTGAGTTCTCCGGTTTCGGCACGGCACGGGACACGAACCAGCGCTACAAGTTCCTGCTCGGTCACGGCGAGACCGGGCTTTCGGTTGCTTTCGACTTCCCGACCCTATATGGGCGCGATTCCGACGACCCGCTGGCGCACGGTGAGGTCGGCAAGTGCGGAGTGGCGATTTCATCGCTTGCGGACATGGAGACGCTGTTTGACGGTATCCCGATGGGCGAGGTTTCGACCTCGATGACCATCAACGGCCCGGCGTCGGTAGTCTGGGCTTTCTACATTGCCGCGGCCGAAAAGCAGGGCGTGCCGAGCGAGAAGCTGCGCGGTACGATTCAGAACGACGTGCTCAAGGAGTACATCGCCCAGAAGTCCTGGTTGTTCCCGCCCGAGCCGTCCCTGCGCGTGATTACCGATATCATGGCCTATGCAGCCCGGCACGTCCCGAAGTGGAACACCATCTCGATTTCCGGGTACCACATCCGCGAAGCCGGTTCGACCGCGGCCCAGGAACTCGCGTTCACGCTCAAAGACGGCCTGACCTATGTTGAGGCCGGCATCAAGGCCGGACTGGACGTGGATACCTTTGCTCCCCGGCTCTCGTTCTTCTTCAACTCTCACCTTGATTTCTTCGAGGAGATTGCCAAGTTCCGGGCTGCCCGAAGAATCTGGGCCCGGGAGATGAAGGAAACGTTCAAGGCCCAAAGGCTCGAGTCGTGGCTCTTGCGATTCCATACCCAGACCGCGGGTTGCAGTCTGACCGCGGCCCAGCCTGAGAACAACATCGTTCGGACCGCATTTCAGGCCCTGGCCGCGGTCCTCGGCGGTACCCAGAGCCTGCACACCAACTCAATGGACGAGACCTGGGCATTGCCGACCGAGAAAGCCGTGCTCATCGCCCTGCGCACCCAGCAACTGATTGCCGAAGAGACCGGGGTCATCAATACGATTGACCCGCTGGGCGGCTCGTACTTCGTCGAAGCGCTGACCAACGAACTGGAACGTCAGGCGTACGACTACTTCCGCCGGATTGATGCGCTGGGCGGCATGGTCAAGGCGATTGAACACGGTTTTCCCCAGCGCGAGATTGCCGACGCTGCCTATCGATATCAGAAACTCGTCGAGCAGGGCCGGCGCACGGTCGTCGGCGTCAACAAGCACGTCCTGGAACAGGAGAAGCTGGAGATTCCGCTGCTCAGGATTGACTACTCGGTTGAAGAAGAACAGCGCCGTCGGCTCAGGGAGCTGCGGGCCCGCCGTGACAACGCTCGGGTGAAGCGCTGTCTTGATGACCTGCGCTCGGCCTGTGCCGGCAAGGACAACGTCATGCCGCCGATTATGGATGCGGTGCGGGCCTATGCCACGCTCGGCGAAATCTGCGGCGCAATGAAGGACGTCTTCGGTACGTATGAAGAACCGCCGATGTACTAGAGGAGCGGCGACCACGGGTCGCCGTGTTGCCTGCAGTCAGGAGGATTGATGGCAAAGAAACTGCGCATACTGGTTGCCAAACCGGGTCTGGACGGACACGACCGCGGGGCGAAGGTTGTAGCCCGGGCATTACGCGATGCCGGGTTTGAGGTAATCTACACCGGTCTTCACCAGACACCAGAGATGATTGCCGAGGCCGCGATTCAGGAAGACGTTGACGTCGTCGGGCTGTCCGTGCTTTCCGGTGCGCACATGACTCTGTTCCCCGAGACCCTGCGCCTGCTGAAAGAGAAAGGCGGGGAGGACATCCTGGTAATCGGCGGCGGAATCATCCCGAGAGAAGACGTCGAGGCACTTGAGAAACACGGCGTCGGCCGCCTTTTCGGGCCGGGTACGCCCACCAGCGACATCGTCGCATACCTGAAAGAGAAGTTCCCGGACCGGGTCTAGCGAGCCCAACGCACACCGACTCAAGAACCACTTGGTGAAGCAATAGAAGGCAACTTGGCCGTTCTTGAGGCTCAAGTCTCTGACTATCACGGGATTGGCCTAGACAGAGACGAAAACCGCTTCGCGCGTCGCTCTGCCAGCCGCCTTCCGATTCCGGCCACAGGTTCCCGGTTACGCAGAGCTGGGGCTGAACGCGCGCCTTGACATGCCGCCCGGAATGGAGATGATAAGAGCGTGGCCCGGCGCATCAACTCCATATTCGCTGTCGAGGATTCGCTCATTGCCTACGCGGTCGGCGACCAGGGACTTGTTCTCAGGACCGGCGACGGCGGCGCACGCTGGACCCGGCTTGATTCCGGCGTGACTGAGAGTCTCTACACGGTCTGCTTTCCCGGTCAAGCCGTGATTGGCTATGCCTGCGGCGACGCCGGCACAATCCTGAAGACAGAGAACGAAGGCCGCACCTGGCAGCGGCTTGGCTCGGGCGTGACCGAGGACTTGCGTGCGGTCAAGTTCCCGGTCAGCCCGCAGGTCGGGTTTGTGGCCGGGGACGCGGGCGTGGTGCTCAGGACCGCAGACGGCGGCAGAACCTGGGAGCGGCTCGTGGTCGCCACCGGGGACAAGATAATGGACATGAACTTTCCGTCGGACGAGACAACCGGGTATGCGGTCGGACCTAACGCCACAATCCTCAAGACCACAACCGGCGGTTCAGTCTGGTTTTCCCAGACCGCCAACATTCAGGGTCTGCTGCCGAATACTCACATCACCGCAGTCCATTTTCCGGCTGATGACCTGGTTGGCTTCGCCACAACTGCCAACGGTCTGGTGCTTTTTACGCCTGACGGCGGTGAGGTGTGGCGCCCGATGCGTATCGAGTTCCCGCTGCCGGCGCTCTATTCGCTGGACGTGCGTCACGACACGATGGGGGCTTTTGCGGTCGGAGCTCGAGGCACGCTGATAACGACCGCGGACGGCGGCACGACCTGGGAGCAGCTTGACTCCGGGGTCGAGACCGACCTTTACAGTGTGCGGTGTTTTGCCGACGGCCGGCAGGGAATCATCGGCGGCGACGAGATGACCCTGCTCTACACGGTCGACAGCGGCTACACCTGGGCCCGGGCCCTGGTGGAGAGCTGAACACTCCGCATCTGCCTGGCTTGACACCCGGCCTTCGGTAACTATACTCACCATCCGGCACTGAGGCATCGTCCGTCCGGCCTCAAGACCGGTGCAGTCAAACCCGAAAGAATACTCTTAAGCCCGAAGCTCTTGCCCAAAGTCATTCCGCAAAGGAGGTAATCACGATGGCAGACGAGCAGGTATTCCAGCCGCCCAAAGAGCTGGTCGAGAATTCGAACATCATGGCTTTCATGAAGAAGCACGGTATCAAGAGCTACGATGAGCTCCTGAAGCGTGCCGAGGACCAGGTCTGGTACTGGGGTGAGGTCGCCAAGGAGCTGGAGTGGTTCGAGCCGTTCACCAAGGTGCTCGACGACTCCAACGCCCCGTTCTTCAAGTGGTTCACCGGCGGCAAGTTCAACATCACTCACAACTGCCTGGACCGCCACATGAAGACTTCGGTCAAGGACAGGGTCGCATTCATCTATGAGCCTGAGCCGACCGACCAGAAGGTCGAGCGCTGGACCTACGCGATGCTCTACAAGGAGGTCAACCGGCTGGCCAATGCAATGAAGAAGCTGGGCGTCAAGAAGGGCGATCGCGTCACCATCTTCATGCCGATGATTCCGCAACTGCCGGTCGCAATGCTGGCTTGCGCGAAGATCGGCGCTGTGCACTCGGTGGTCTTTTCTGGCTTCTCTTCTGTTTCGTTGCGCGACCGGATCCAGGATGCCGAGGCTAAGGCGCTGATTACGACCGACGGCGCATTCCGCCGGGGCAAACTCGTTACGCTCAAGGCCAATTCGGACCCCGCGACGGCCGAGTGCCCTTCAGTTGAACACGTTATTGTGTTCAAGCGCGCGGGCAACCAGGTTGAGATGAAACCGGGACGCGACGTCTGGTGGCACGAGATTACGGCCCGGGAATCGGACGAGTGTCCGGCCGAGCGGCTCGACCCGGAAGACATGCTGTACACGCTCTACACCTCTGGTACGACCGGCAAGCCCAAGGGCATCGTCCACGTCCACGGCGGCTACGCGGTCGGTACTGCTTCGACCCTCAAGTTCGTTTTCGACATCAAGCCGAACGACATCTACTGGTGTGCGGCCGACGTCGGCTGGGTCACTGGTCACTCCTATATTGTCTACGCTCCTCTGATGCTCGGCGCGACTTCGATTCTCTACGAAGGTGCACCCGACTTTCCGGCTCCGGACCGCTGGTGGTCAATCATCGAACGCGAGAAAGTGACGATTCTCTATACGTCGCCGACTGCCATCCGGATGTTCATGCGGTTCGGTGGTGATTTCCCGGCTAAGCACAACCTCAAGTCGCTCCGCCTGCTCGGCTCGGTCGGCGAGCCCATCAACCCCGAGGCCTGGCGCTGGTACCGCGAGCACATCGGCGGCGGCAAGTTGCAGATAATGGATACCTGGTGGCAGACCGAGACCGGGACGTTCATGATATCGCCGCTCCCCATCACGCCGCTCAAGGCCGGCTCGGCCACGCGGCCCCTGCCCGGCATTCTCGCCGACGTCGTCACCGGTGACGGCCATCCGATAGAGCCGGGCGAGAACGGCTTTGCCGTACTCCTGAGACCCTGGCCGGCGATGCTGCGCACTCTGTACAAGGACCCGCAGCGGTACAAGGAAGCCTACTGGTCGCGCTTCCCGGGTAAGTACCTGACCGGTGATTCCTGCACTAAGGACGCGGACGGCTACTTCTGGTTCCGGGGCAGAGCCGACGAAGTGCTGAACGTCGCAGGCCACCGGCTCGGGACTGCGGAAATCGAGTCGGCGCTTGTTGCCCATGCCGCGGTGGCCGAGGCCGCGGTCGTGGGCGTGCCAGACGAAATCAAGGGCGACGTGCCCAAGGCCTACGTCACTCTGAAAGTCGGGTTCGAGAAGTCCGACGCCTTGAAGGATGAGCTGAAGAAGTGGGTCTCGACTGAAATCGGCCCGATTGCCCGGCCCGATTCGATCGAGTTCCGCGACAAGCTCCCCAAGACCCGTTCGGGCAAAATCATGCGTCGCCTGCTCAAAGCCGAGGCCCTCGGCAAGCCGGTCGGCGACATCTCGACCCTGGACGAGTAGCTACGCTAGACGGTTTGCGCCCTGCGCCTGACACCGGCAATCCCCGCGTGAGGCGCAGGGCGTCCGTTTTCGTTCAACCAAGGAGGTTCAGAAATGGCTGATACGCCTTCCGCCAGCGCCCCTGCTGGTCGTCCTTTCAACCGCTGGTACATCGTGCTCGGCGCAATCATGGTTCAGGTCTGCCTGGGCGCAATCTACGCCTGGAGCGTATTCCGCAAGCCGCTTGAGGCCGAGCTCGGCATCACGCCGACCCAGGCATCGCTGCCGTTCTCGTTCGTGCTGATATTCTTCGCGCTTGCGACCGTGGTCGGAGGTCGGCTTCAGGACAAGCTCGGGCCTCGAATCGTTGCCATCATCGGCGGCGTGCTGCTGGCACTGGGTATGGTTCTGGCGAGCTTCGCCCGGAGCATTGCCATGCTGGTGGTTGCCTATGGCGTCGTGTCTGGAATCGGCATCGGCTTCGCCTACGTCTGTCCGATTGCCGCGGGCGTGAAGTGGTTTCCGGACAAGCGGGGCCTGATCACCGGGCTTGCTGTTGCCGGGTTCGGGGCCGGTGCGTTCTTCGTTGCGCCGCTGGCCCAGGGTCTCATAACAGGCAAACCGTACAACCTGATTGGCGCAAACCTCTTCCCGCTGCCCGGCATCGGGGTCTACAAGACGTTTCTATACCTGGGCATCGCCTACCTTGTCTTGGTTGTGCTTGGCGGGCTGATACTGCGAAACCCGCCGGTCGGCTACAGACCGACCGGCTGGAACCCACCCCAGCCCGCAGCCGGGGCGTCGGTGCGCACCGACTATTCGTCGGGCCAGATGCTTTCGACCTGGCAGTTCTGGGTCATCTGGCTGATGTATTTTGCCGGCTGTGCTGCCGGTCTGATGATGATCGGCCAGACCTCGCCGATTGCCCAGGAGCTGGCGCGGTTTAGCGGTGCTGCTGCCGCGGTCGGCGTGTCGGTGCTTGCCATCTTCAACACGCTTGGCCGCATTCTCTGGGGCCGGATATCGGATTCCATCGGCCGCTCGCGCACGCTCTTTCTGATGTATCTCATCAACGCGGTCGCGGTGTTCGGTTACTTCCTGATTCCGGCTGCGCCGGTTGTATTCTGGTTTGGCATCGCCCTGGTCGGCGCGACCTTTGGCGGCTATCTTGCGCTCTACCCGGCAATCAACGCCGACTACTACGGCACGCGCCACGCCGGCGTCAACTATGGTTTCATCTTCACGGCTTACGGGGTTGGCGGCCTGCTATCGAACATCTTCGCCCCGCGCGTGAAAGAACTGACCGGCAACTACAATTTCGCATTCATCCTGACCGGGGTCCTCTGCCTTGCCGCCGCGGTGGTGAGCTTCTTCATCCGGCCGCCCTCGGCAAAGCAGGCTCCGGCATAACCGACAAGGAGTAAGTTCGTGAAAAAGCTGTCCCAAGCTGAAATCGATCAACTGGTCGAACGGGCCAAGAGACCCGCGGCCGACGCGATGAAGCTCCATCCGTTCTACCGGGGCAAGTACCAGGTCGCGGCCAAGTGCTGCGTGCGCGACTTCAACGACTTCGCCATCTGGTATACCCCGGGTGTTGCCGCGCCCTGTAAAGACATTCAGCAGAACCCGCAGATGTCGTTTGTGCATACTAACCGTGCCAACACCATCTGCGTCCTGACCGACGGCACCCGGGTGCTGGGCCTTGGCGACATCGGGCCCGAGGCCTCGATGCCGGTGATGGAAGGCAAGGCTCTGCTCTTCAAGTACCTCGGCGGCGTTGACGCCGTGCCCATCGCTCTCAGAACCAAGGATTCGGACGAGTTCATCCGCACGGCCAAGCTCCTGGAGCCTTCATTCGGCGGGTTCAATCTCGAAGACATCGCGCAGCCGAAGTGCTTCCGCATCCTCGATACCCTGCGCGCCGAGATGAACGTGCCGGTCTGGCACGACGACCAGCAGGGTACGGCCGCGGTCACTTATGCCGGCCTGGTCAATGCCCTGAAGTTCGTGGGCAAGGACATCGGCAAAGTCAAGGTCGTCTTCTTCGGAGCCGGCGCTTCGAACATCGCCATCTCCCGCGTCTGCATCAAAGGCGGCGTGGCGGCCGAGAATACAATCATGTGCGACTCCAGGGGCACGCTCCACAAAGGCCGGACCGAGCTGAAGGAGAAATTCGCGGAAAAGTGGCACATGTGCGAAATCTCGAACAAGTGGGACGTACGCGGCACGGTCGCCGATGCGATGAAAGACGCAGACGTTCTGATTGCGCTGTCCACGCCCGGCCCGGGTACGGTCAAGCCCGAGTGGATTCGTTCCATGGCCAAAGATGCGGTCGTGTTCGCCTGCGCCAATCCGATCCCCGAGATCTGGCCCTGGGAGGCGATTGAAGCCGGCGCCCGAGTAGTTGCCACCGGTCGAAGCGACTTCCCGAATCAGGTCAACAACTCGCTCGGTTTTCCGGGCATCTTCCGCGGTGCGCTGGACGTCAACGCCAAGACTATCACCGATGAGATGTGTATCGCCGCAGCTCTGGAACTGGCCAAGGTCGCTGCAGACCGGGGTCTGCGTGAGGACTACTTGGTCCCGACGATGGACGACTGGGAGGTATTCCCGCGTGAGGCTGTGGCCGTGGGTATGAAAGCGATCGAGCAGGGCGTCGCCCGCATCACCATGACCCGCGAGGAACTGCTGAAGAAAGCGACCGCGACCATCAAGCAGGCCCGCGACATGACCGCGGCGATGATGCGCGAAGGCTTCATCCCGGTTGCGCCCGCGACCTAGTCCGGCCCGGCCGGCTATTCCTTCAGCCCGGAGCGGGCCTGGGACTGGATAATCTGTTTCTGGGCCAGGAAGAAGAGCAGGACCAGCGGAATAATGGCCAGCGTCGTCGCCGCCATCAGCAGCGTGTAGTTGGTGCTCTGTTCGCGCGAGAAGTAGGCCAGGCCGACCTGGAGCGGTCGGATTCGGTCCGAGTTGGTGACAATCAGGGGCCAGAAGAATGAGTTCCAGGACCCGATGATGTTGAAGACCACGACCGTGACAATCGGCGCTTTGCAGAGCGGAATGACGACCGTTGTCAGGGTGCGCAGGGGTGAGCAGCCATCAATCCGGGCCGCATCGAACAGGTCCTGAGGCAGTTGCCGGATGTGCTGACGGAGCAGGAAGATGGCAAAGATGTTCACCACCCACGGGACAATCATCGCCGCGTAGGTGTCAATCCAGCCGAGACGGAACAGGATAGTGTAGCTGGGTACGAGATAGACCGGCAGCGGTATCATCATCAGGGCCAGAAATGCCATGAACAGCATTTCGCGGCCCGGGAAGCGGAGTCGGGCAAAGGCGTAGGCGGCCATGACTCCGGTCACGAGTACGCCGGCCAGCGACAGCAGGGCAACGAGCACAGTGTTGGCAAGGTAGCGCCAGAGCGGTATCTGGCGAAAGACCTCGGCGTAGTTGCCGAACTGGGGAGCACTCGGAACCCAGGTCGGAGGGAACCGGAGGGCCTCAAGCGGGGTCTTGAGCGACGTCGATATCATCCAGAAGAACGGCAGAACCATGGCCAACCCCATCACCACAAGCAAGGCATGAATCGGC
Organism: Caldifarciminota bacterium; assembly: GCA_965648905.1. GTDB lineage: Bacteria > Hydrothermota > Tepidihabitantia > Tepidihabitantales > Tepidihabitantaceae > CAZQFS01. The sequence goes on along the minus strand of CBFGIT010000027.1, from coordinate 16,770 downwards.
AGATGACGCAGGCGTGCCATCGCTGAACCGGAGGGCCCGGACGGTCGGGTCTTGAGTCTCTGTTTATCCATACTGAACCCGTTTTTCGAGCAGTAGACGCTGGAATAGGGTGAGTGTGAGGATGATGACAAAGGCGAAGAAGGCGATGGCCGCGCCGTACCCCAGGCGCCAGAGCTCGAAAGCGTTCTCGTAGAAGTAGTACATCACGACTTTGGTCGTGGACAGGGGCCCGCCCGCGGGTGGGCCGGTCATGATCCAGACCTGGGCAAAGGTTTCGAATGCGCCGATGCAGCTCATTATCAGCACATAGTAAGTTGTAGGTGACACCAGGGGCCAGGTGATGTTCCGGAACGTCCGGAACCTGCCTGCACCGTCAATGCGCGCGGCCTCGTAGTAGGTCCTCGGGATGTTCTGCAGTCCGGCCAGGAAAATGACGATGTTGTAGCCCAGGGATTTCCAGATACCCATCATTACGAGCGAGAGCAGCGCGACCGACGGCCCGCGCAGACTCGATGGCAGACTGGAGCCGTGCGGTCCGAGCAGGAGCTGAAACAGGCCGCGCGGGTCCTGTAGCCAGCGCAGCCCACCGATGCCCGCGAGCGACAGCAGGTAGTTCAGGAGGCCGCGGTCGGGCTGGAGGATCCAGCGCCAGACTACCGACACGGCGACAATCGAAGTGACAACCGGCAGGTAGTAGACCGTGCGGTATACACCGAGGCCGCGTATCTTCTGGTTCAGGAGCAGCGCGATGAAGAGCGAGAGAAACAGGGTGACCGGCACTTCGAACAGGCAGTACCAGCCGGTGTTGAGCAGCGACTTCCAGAAGACCGGGTCACGCAGCACGGCCAGGTAGTTGCCGAGGCCGACGAACGCGCGCGCGCCCGCCATGCCCCAGTCGTACAGGCTCATGCGTACCGACAGGATTATGGGCAGGACGCGGAACACTGCCAGGATGACAAGCGCGGGCAACAGGTAGGTCAGGGCGAGCAGCGCTTCACGCGTGCGACGGTGCATGGGCGAGCCAGTATAGCCAGGCAGGAGCGTCAGTCAAAAGGAGCTGCCCGATGGTGTTGTGAGTGAGCGAGGAGGAGAGCACTCTGCCTGAAAGCCGAGCCGGCAGCCTCTGGGCGGCTGCCGGCAATGGAGGCGGCGGGAATCGAACCCGCGTCCGGAGAGTTCAGGACCAAGGACCTACATGGTTAGTCAGCCTTTGTTTCTCGTCCGGTTGTTTGCCAACTGACGGGCGCAACAGAACCAGTCCCAGTGATAATCCGGCTGATGCCCTGAGACGCGACCACAGCCTTAATCACCCTAGTAGACCCTGAATCCGCGCCGGGTGAGCTCGCGGTTCAAGGGGCTGCTGTTTAGGTTAGGCAGCCAGTGCGTAGCTGTTATTGGCAGCTGTGTTTCCTCGTCGTGATTTACGAGGTGAACGAGGAACCTCGCCATGCACCCGGGCCCCTCAGGCACTCCGTCGAAGCCGTTCGCCCCCGATGAGTTGCCCGAAGAACCGGTCGCAATCACCCACATTATACCACGGTGTGGACAGGGGTCAAACCGAGGCTGAGGATGGAGGACGGAGGAGGGAGGAATGAGGATGGAGGGCTGGTCGGTCGTTCGAAGGTCAGGTTGCGCGCTAGCCTGCGCCCGAGCTGCCGCCACCGCCACCACCGCCACCACCACCGGAGAAGCCGCCGCCCGAGGATGACGCGGTTGAGAATGACTGCATCATGCTGCCGAGGTTGGAGGCGAACGTCTGGAACCCGACCATGCCTGCAGCAAACGAGGAGAGGCCCGTGGTCTGGACCGCAGCGCCGTGGTACCAGACCGGCATGACAAGGGCCGTGTTAGTCTGCTCGGCGAGTCTGCCGACGTGTTTCAGGAACTCATCGGCCACACCCAGGGCTACCGCATAGACGTAGTACTGCTCCCAGATGGCAAGCAGCTTGACCGGCGCTTGCTCAATGGCCGAGAAGTCGGCAAGGAACTTCTTGAACCTGTGCCAGCGTCTGTGTTCGAGGTAGGCAACCGGGGTCCAGCGGCGAATCGCCCGGCCAATGAGCACGAACGCCACGCACGCTGCGCCGGCGACAGTGAAGCCGAATGGCAGCGAGCCCCGGCCCGGCCCGCCGGTAATTGCCTGGACACCGAAGGCTATTGCCAGACCGCCGAGTACCGCACCAACTACGGCGGCGAGGACAAAAAGGGTGTATGCCCGGCTGCTGGTCCGCTCGACGAACTCGGCTCCCAGTTGCGCGACCCACCATTCTTTTCCCTGCCGCAGTAACTCACGAATCAGTAGTCGTGTTTCGCTTGTATGGCGCGTGCCGTAGTCCTTGAGCATCTTCTCGTCGAACCGGCCGCTTTCGGCCCCGACTTGCTGGAAGAAGAAGTCGAGCACCTCCCGGTCGAACGACGTGACCGCACCACCGGGCCGGTCGAGCCGGAACTCGTACTGTCTCTTGCGTCCTTGCTTGACCTCGTGCACCGACACCACGCCCCGGCGGGCGAGGTCGAGCAGTGTTGCCATCATGCCCCGGAACAGCGGCTGGGTCAGGCTGCTCTCGTCCGGGCTCTGGTACATGATGACCGGTACGGCCACCGGCGGCGCGTCGCGGGGTGGCTCGTGTTCGTAGATTGCCTCGTAGTCGAGCTTTGGTTCGCGTCCGTGCCTGAAGTAGAGCACGAGCAGCAGGGCGAGCGGGATAGCTATCGTCAGCACAATCCCGAGCGGGATGAACAGGTACTTGCGGACTCCGGACATGATGAAGTTCCTCTTCTCCTGCGCGAGGATGGCGGCGTACCGTTGCTCCGGGACCGGCGTCGCCTCAGAAAACAGCGCCGGTGTGGACAACACCCTGAGTTCAACAAAGGAGTTGCGGGGAATTTCGTTCTGGCGTACGCGGGCACGGTCCATCTTGTCGGAGAAGGTGAGTGTGCCGGGCCGTGCCGCGGAGTGAACGAAGACCTTGAACAGCCCGGGCGAAGGCCCGGGTAGTTGCAGCGCGACCACAACCTCATCGATGGGTTCGTGTTCGTCTTCGACAACTTTCCAGTAGAACTCGGCTACGTCCGAGTAGCGTCGAACCGCACCGACCAGGGTGTAGTCGAGCAGGAAGGTCCGCTCTTCGTCTTCGGCCGAGTAGTCCCACTTGACGTAGAGCGAGCGGCTGCTGCTTTCCAGCTCAAGTGGGATGACCTCGCGCCAGCCTTCCGGGGTCAGCTCAGCTAATCGGTTGAGCATGATGTCCTGCGCGCCGCGCTTCTTCAGGTCAAGGTCGGCCCAGGAGAATCGACCTTCGAACCGGTAGGTGCGCTGCTGAACGATACGCACGTTGCCGGTTGGTTCGAGCGTGACCTCGGTTGAGACCAGAGGGTAATGGTAGGACTTGGCCGAGGCGGGTAGTACAAGTGCCGCAAGCAGGAGCAGCCCGGCCCGGATGCTCGTCTCTCTCGGGAACCGGACCGGGGAGAGGCGGTACTGTCTGATTGTTGGACCTGTGTCCTACCGAGCGGGACTGCGGGCCTGAAGCAGGGCTTGGAACCGAGCACGAGCCGTGGGCTGACTCACGGTTCGTCGGCTCAGCGGCGGTGCAACGACGTAGAAGTACTGCTCGCTGGGCTCGTTGATGGCGTGGAAGAACCCGAACCCGGCCCCGCGCACGTTGCCGACGTCGCCCGGTTCTATTGACGGGCCGTTGCCGGCCCAGACCATTACCGAGCCGTCGCCTTCGATAACCGAGTCGACGAAGCCGGGGAAGATGCGCGTCGGGCTGACGGTCAGCACGGTGTCGAAGACCAGTGTGTCGAGTTGAAACGTGTAGTCGTCCCAGTCGCCCAGCGAATCGTAGAAGTCGTAGTCGCAGTAGATCCCGACCCAGTACCACTGAGCGGCGAACGACGACTGCCAGGTCGCTACCAGAGTTGATTCCCGATGCAGTATCGAACGCGACCGTGGGCCGGTGATACGGAAGTCGCCGGGCAGCACGACCCGGCTGAATGCCTCGCCCCAGTAGTGACGGACGTTCAGTTCGTACTTCTGCCTGACCGGGTTGTAGTATTCGTCGCCGTAGCGGAAGGTGGTCGTACCGTAATAGTAGATTTCGAGCGGCTGGCCGTTGAGCGTCACCACCGGGACCATGCGCAATCCGACGTTGTCGACTACCTCGACGTTCTTGTCGTAGTCAATCGAGCCGTCCCAGTACTCGGTCTTGTACACCCAGCCGTTTATCATCGGCTCGCGGTAGTTGGGGTTGAGCTCGGGGTTACCTTCTCGCAACTTGCACGCGCCGAGGAGAAGGCAGGCTCCGGCGATCAAGACCAGGCTCGGGCGTGCCATCGCGCCTCAGTCCAGCCGAATGGGCATGAGCAGGTAGAGCTCGTCTGTGTCGGGCTTGGGCGTGACCGGCTTGAACAGCCCGGCAGCAAGCGGGTTGGAAAGCTCGATGGCGACCTTGTCGGTTGCCATATGGCGCATTATCTCAAGGACCAGACCGACGTTGAATCCAATGCGGACTTCTTCGCCCTGGTACTCGCACTCGACTTCTTCTTCGCTGCGACCGAGGTCGGGAGCTTCGGCTTCGAGCTTCAGTCCGGCTTTGCTGAAGCGGAAGGCCACGAGCCGGCCGACCGGATGAGCGAAGACCATGGCCCGCCGCAGGGACGCGGAGAGGACTTCGTGGTCGATTATCGCCCGGGCCGGATAGTCTTTGGGGATGACGCGTTCGTAGTCCGGATATGGACCTTCGATGACCCGGGCAATTATCGTCGTGTTCTGGAACACGAAGCCGACCTTGGATGGGTCAAGGTGCACAGTCACCTTCTCCTCGCCCCGCGGGAACAGGTTGAAGACCTTGGTTGCGACGATCACCTTGATCTTGCCCGGACTCTTGCCCCGGCGTGTGACCATTGCCAACCGGTGGCCGTCGGTGGCGACCATACGCGTCTCGGTCTTACTTACTTCCCAGTTGACGCCGGTCATGGCTGGTCGGCCTTCGTCCCGTGACGCGGCGAATGCAGTAGCGTCGAACAGCTCCATCAGTTGAGCCAGGGGGAATTCCATGGTTACGCCTTCAGGCAGGGCCGGGACTTCGGGAAACTCGGCCGGGTCGAGTCCGTTGAACACCGCCCGGGTGTTACCGGCCTTCAGATGCAGAGCCAGGTCTTTGTTGGCAAACGTCAGGGTCGGGGCCGATGTCTCGCGGACGATTTCCGCCAGTTTTCGGCCCGGCACCATTACCCGACCGTCTTCAGATGGGCCTTCGAGCACCAAGTTGCGGCGGACATAGGTGTCCAGGTCGGTTCCGGACACTGACAACCTGCCTCCCGAGACCTCGACAATCAGGTTCTGCAGCACCGGATAGGCGGACTTGCTCGGCAGCGCGTTGACCACGCCGACGAGCATTTCGGTGAAGCCGGTTCGTTCAACTTCACAGCGCATGGAGACTCCTTTCAGGGAGATGGAGCACGACGACTATACTTCTACCCGAATCCGCCGCCCTGTCAAGCGAAGCCGAATCATTGACTTGTACGGAAGCAGCCGTAACATCGTACGGCGATGCGTCAATCTGACTTCGGTCTTGCCTATTTCCAGACCCGCAGTCTGCCTGAGGGTGCGGTTCTGCCTCTGGACCGGGTGGTGATTTCGCCTGAAGACCGGGGATTTCAGCTCGGCGACGGTGTCTACGAGGTCATCAGAAGTTACTCAGGCAGGCTATTTCATCCTGAAGAGCACTTTGCTCGGTTTCGGCACAGCCTGGCCGCAGTGCGAATTGAACTCGACAAGCTTGACCGGCTTGAAAGAATCGGATTCGAGCTGATAAGGAAGAACCGGTTGACCGAAGGCGACGCAGTTGTCTACATTCAAGTCACCCGCGGCGTACTGCCACGATTCGGCCCCAGGCCTGAAGAACCGGTCCGGCCGACAGTGTATGTCGGCGTCTATCGGATTGAGCCGGATGTGCGGGCGCAGGAGAGCGGCGTCTCGGTCATTACCGTGCCCGACACACGCTGGACTCGGTGTGACGTCAAGGCGATCGGCCTGCTGCCGAACGTCCTGGCCCGGTTCGCGGCACAGGAACAGCAGGCCGACGAGGCGGTGTTTGTCCGGAACGGCCTTGTAACTGAAGGCGCACACACGAGCGTATTCGGCGTGAGGAACGGGACCGTCGTGACTCATCCGGCCGATACGCGGATTCTTGCCGGCATTACGCGCGCCGTGGTTCTCAACCTGTGCACGTCACTCGGCATCGCCGTTGACCAGACGCCGATAAGGGAGGCGGACCTTGCGGAAATCGATGAGGTGTTCCTTGCCTGCACTACGGGCGAAGTTATCCCGGTTATCCGGCTCAACCAGCGACCGGTTGGACCGGGCGTGCCTGGCAGTCTGACGCGTCGCCTGCAGGCCGCTTTCCGTGACTACGTCCGCGCACTGAGCTGACATCAGCCAGTGGTCTGATTTCTGATGGTAGAAAGAAACCTGAGAAGCTGACTGAAGGACATGGTGTTGACCACGTCCTTCTTCTCCAGCCAGGCACGGCGAGCGACAAGCAGACCGAACCGCATCCAGTCCAGGTCGTTCACCGCATGAGCGTCGGTGTTGATGGCGACCTTGACGCCTGCCTCGCCGGCCTTGCGGGCCCAGACATCGCTCAGGTCGAGTCGAGCGTAGAACGAGTTGATTTCCAGTATTTTACGGTGCTTTGCCGCGGTCTCTATTACCTTTTCAAGGTCGATGTCGTAGCCTGGTCGCTGGCCGATGAGCCGGCCTGACGGATGGCCGATGCAGTGGACCAAGGGATGAGCCAGTGCGTCGCAGACCCGATGAGTTACGTCTTTCTTGAAGGCCTGATGGACTGATGCAATCACGAAGTCGAGCCGCGCCAGCACTACGTCAGGGAAGTCGAGCCGTCCGTCCGGAGTGATATCGACTTCGCTGGATTTGAGAACCTTGAACCTTGGTGAGCGCCGGTTGAACTCGTCGACCGCGTCGCAGTGGCGGAGCAGTTGCTCGGCTGACCGACCGCCGGCGTAGTGGGCCGAAACCGAGTGGTCGGCAAACGCGACGTGGGTGTAGCCGCGATTGCGGGCTGCGGCAACCAGTTCGTCGAAAGTGGCCGTGCCGTCTGACAGGTTGGTGTGAATGTGAAGGTCGGACTTCATGTCGGCGGTCGTCACGAGTTCGGGCAGTTCGCCTCTTGCTGCGGCCTCGAGCTCGCCCCGGTTTTCGCGCAGTTCGGGTTCGATGTACGGCAGTCCCAGGGTCTGGTACACCTCGGTTTCGGTTCGACCGGCGATACGGCGGCTGCCACGAAAGAGGCCGTACTCAGACAGTTTGAGCCCGTTTTTCTGGGCCAGCGCGCGCACCGCGACGTTGTGTTCCTTCGAGCCGGTGAAGTACTGAAGGGCCGCGCCGTAAAGATGGTCCCGGACTACGCGCAGGTCCACCTGGCGCTCGCGGCCTCGAATCTCGAACCGGGCTGATGCTCTGGTCTGGCCGGCACCTAACTGCTGTCGCATCGACGGATGAGCGAGGAAGTGCTCGATTATCCGCTCGGGTTTCGTGCCGGTGGCGAGTATGTCGATGTCGCCGATGGTTTCGCAGCCCCGGCGTAGGGAGCCGCCATAGCTGACCTGGCGCACGCCCGGCGCGCTCAAGAGGTGCTCCACGACCGACTCGGCCAGCTCGAATGCCTCGTCCAGATACATCCGCTCGCCGGTTGTCCGGCCGGCTCTCAAGGCCTGGATGACGTTTGCAGCCTTCTTTTCGCCCATGCCGGGCAGGGCCGCGAACTTGCCGCTTTCGACTGCGGCCTGAAGCATCTGTCGGTCGGAGACGCCAAGCTGCTCGTAGAGGAGCTTGACGGTCTTGGGGCCGATGCCCTGAAGGTCGAGCAGGTCAAACAAACCCGGCGGCAATCCGGCGACAGACTCGTCGTATTTCTTCATCCGGCCGGTGGCAAGGAACTCCCGAATCTTCCTCGCAATCCCCGGGCCGATGCCGGGCACCTGTTCGAGACTGCCGGTCTGGTCGAGCACGGCGACGTCGTCGGTCAGGTCAGCAAGGACTCGGGCTGCGCGCCGATACGCGAGCACGCGGAAACCGGTTTCGCCCTTGATTTCAAGTGCATCAGCGATTCGGCTGAACAGGCGCGACAGTTCCTGGTTCTTCACTGTGGCTCGAAGCCGAGTGACCTGAGCAGCTTTGTGTCCCTGAAGACCCAATTGCCGGCATGGCAGGTGGCGGCAACGCGGCAGTCGGGTCTGGTGCGCGGGTCGCCGGTCAGGATGGTGAGGTCGGCACTGAACCCGGGTGCGAGTCGACCGACCTCTTGTTCAAGCCCGAGTGAGAAGGCCGCATTCCGGGTGAACATTGCCAAGGCCTGTTCCGGGGTGACACGCTGCTCAGGATTGGGATGCTCGATCGCGGCGCGGATGCCGGCGAGCGGGCAAGTCGGTGTTATCGGAGCATCTGAGCTGCCGGCAAGGATGACCCCGGCTCGGGCCAAACTGCGGAAGGGATTGGTGAGACGCCAGCGTTCGCCGAGCCGACAGGAGTACATCCGGTCAGGGCCGCCCCAGGTTGCTTCGAATGCCGGTTGGACACCAAGCACGAGCCCGAGCCGGGCGATGCGTTCAATCAGGCCCGGGTTGAGCAACTCGGCGTGTTCGATGCGGTGGCGGAGTGACGACCGGCCGACCTGCTCGTGGCAGCGGACAACCTGCTCGACCGCCCGGTCGCCAATGGCATGGAATGCCGTGCTGAGTTTGAGTTCCTCGCTGCGGCGCAGGAACGCGACCAGCTTCTCATCGGTGACGAATGCCATACCGGAACCGCCGGGTGCGTCGGTGTAGTCACGGTTGAGCGCAGCCGTGTGTGAGCCGAAGGAGCCGTCGATGAGGAGACAGCCGCCAATCCGGTCAAGACCGAACTCGAGCACAAGTTCATGGTTCCAGGTCTGGACAAACGGTATCGCGCGCAGCGGCCCGGCCGCGAGGGCATCGAGCATGGGCCCGAGTTCGTCGGCGGTCGTGTCTTCGGTGCCGACGAGGGCGGCGATGGTTGTCACGCCCTGCCGGACTGCTTGCTGGCCGCACCGGAGCAGAGCCTCGCGCACCACCTCGGCCGGAAGCTGACGCTTGAACCGGCGTGAAGCCTGTTCGTACGACGGACCGCGCAGGACTCCGGTCGGCTCGCCTCGGCTGTTCACCTCGGCACCAATCGCATTGAGCGGCGAGAGCAGGGCTAGACCTGCGGTGTTGGTGACGGCAGAATGGCCGTCAACCCGGTAGACCAGCACCGGCACATCAGCGATGATTTGGTCGAGCTCAGCGCGGCAGGGGTAGCGGCGTTCGACAAGCTTGTCCGGTTCAAGGTTGAATCCGAGCATCATGCCTGATTCTGCGGCGTCGGCCCGGCGCTCGGCAAGCCGGCCGAGGACTTCGTCAATCGTCCTCGCGCCGGCCAGATTGGCGAACAGCAGTTCGAGTCCGACTTCAAGCGGGTGCAGATGGGCGTCAATCAGCCCGGGCACAATCCAGGCAGCAGGCGTCGTTCCGGGAGTCTGCTCGACCGCAGCGATTCGGCCCTGCTCAACAAGCAGCGACCCGGACACGGGTCGAGCTTCGGGGTCGGTAATCAGGAATCCGGCAAGACGCATGTTAGGAAGGGCCGGTCAGCGGAGACTCCGGCATTTCCGACGAGTCGGGCTGGGGGACTGCTTTCCGGCCGGTCCAGGCTAGTTGGGCAACGGTCTCAACGTGGGCGGTCTGGGGAAACATGTCGAGCGGTTCGACCGCGCGGGTCTCGTAGCCCAGTTGTTCGAGGATGCCCAAGTCCCGCGCCAGGGTTGCCGGGTTGCAGGAGACGTAGACGATACGTCTGGGTCGCATTTCGGCGATGCGGCTCAAGGTGCCGGGCAGACAGCCGCGACGCGGCGGGTCGAGCAGCACAATGTCGGCACGTGTCAGACTGCTGAGCACGCGGTCAACATCACCGCAGACGAAGTCGACGTTGGCGGCGTTGAGCGAACGGGCATTGGCCTGGGCATCGCGGACTGCATCAGGGTCAATCTCCACGCCGATGACCTGTTTGACAAAGTCCGAAAGGACGAGGGAGAGCATGCCGACGCCGCTGTACAGGTCGAGCACGGTCTCGCTACCCTCAGGTGCGACATGCCTGAGCACCTTGCGGCAGAGTTCTTCGGCCTGGACCGTGTTGACCTGAAAGAACGAGGTGGCTGAGGCACGCAGCTCCTTGCCGAGCACGGTCGCGCCGGTCGCGTCACTGCCGTGGAGCCGATGCTGCTTTCGGCCGAGGATGCGGTTTGTGTGGACCGGGTTGATGCTCTGGACGATGCCAACGACGCCGGGAGTATCGGCCAGCGTCGCGGTGAATCGGTCGCTCAGAGCTCGGGTTCGAGTGACGACGATTACGACGACCTCATCCCGGGCCGATGCCTGGCGCAGGATGACGTGGCGGATGTTGCCCGAATGGCCGGTTTCGTCGTAGCCGTGCTCGCCTGAGTCGCGGCTGGCTGCGAGCACGGCCTGCCGGACACGGTCGAACAACCGGGGCTGGAGCAGGCATTCTTCAATGTCGAGCAGGTCATGGGAGTTCCGGCGAAAGAAACCGAGCCGGAGCCCGCGGTTGCTGTGGCGGGCCGGATACTGGGTCTTGTTCCGGTAATGCCACGGGACAACCGGTCCGGTGATGTTGGCGACCGGGAGGAATACCTTGCCGACGCGCTGGAGCGTCTCGTTGACGAGGACTTTCTTGACCACAAGCTGGCCCTGGTGGTCGATGTGCTGCAATTGGCAACCGCCGCACCGGCCATAGTATCGGCACGCCGGTGCGACACGCAAAGGAGAGGGTTCGACAACGTCGACAACCTCGGCTACGGCATAGTCGCGCCGGCGCTCGACGATTCGCGCCCGCACCTTTTCCTGGGGTGCGCTGAACCGGACAAACACCTTGAGCCCGTCGAGCTGGGCCAGACCGTCACCGCCCTGAACCAGGCGCTCGACAAACAGGTCAACTACCATGCGGTCAGGACCTGACGCACGACTTCCTGAGCAAGGCGGCCGACCGCTTCGACTGCGGCCTGTTCTTCGGTCTTGGCAGCCGGGTTGTAGGTCGTACGTACCGATGAACTGCCCGAGTAGAACTCCTCATCCCGAACCTGGTCGTGGGCCTGAACCCGGGCAGCGAGCAGCAGTTCGTACGTGCTGACCTCCTGGTTGCCGGTGTAAGAGGCGGCTGAGCGGGAATAGGTTTCGACCCGGGCCGTGACCACGAGGTTCGCGGCTTCGATATTGGTGACCCGAAGGTTGCGGTCACGATTGAAGGCGGCAATCAGGGAGTCGGTCAGTGCTTCGCCCAGTCCGGGTTGGGCGGTCGCGTTCTCGGCCGGGCTGACAGCGACGGTGCGCAGGTGCGACGGAAGGAGCGAGCGGGTCGAGTAGCCGCAGCAGCCGGCGATGAGGGCCAGTGCGGGAAACAGCAGGATAGGTCTCACAGTAAGATTCTCGGCATGAACCTAGGTGAGTCAAGCGGAGTTTGACGTGGTCGGTCGGAGAGGTATGATTGGCTGAGTGAAAGCGCTTACGGCGCCGGTTGACTTCCTGGCCTTTGCCGCCCGGACTCTGCTCGGGTCATATGACCTGCGACGGACTTGGCCGAGGTTTGTCGCGCAGTTGTACCTTCATGGCGCGAGCGCGCTGCCGATTATCTGTCTGACTTCGGTCTTCATTGGTCTGACGACCGCGGTGCAAACCAGCTATCAGTTGATGGGAGTGGTGCCGAAGTACTTTGTTGGCATGGGGGTGGGGCGGCTGGTGCTGATTGAGCTGGCTCCGGTCCTAACCGGGTTCATCGTTGCCGGCCGGTCAGCGTCGGCGATTGCGGCCGAACTCGGCGCGATGCGGGTCTCCGAGCAGATTGATGCGCTTGAGGTGATGGCGGTCGACCCGTACCGGTATCTCTGCCTGCCACGCGTGCTCGGCACGACGTTCGGTCTGCCGGTGTTGGTCGTCACGATGGAGGTGGTTGCCATCATGACCGCGCTGTTCATCTCGGCGACACTGCTCAATATCGCACCCTCGACCTTCACCTATGGCGTGACCCACTTCTTCATGGTACGGGATTTCTACGGCGGGCTGGCCAAGGCCGCGCTTTTCGGGCTGGTCATTGGCATCAGCGGCTGTTACTACGGGTTCAACGTCTCGGGCGGTGCCGAGCAGGTCGGTCGAGCCACGACCTCGGCGGTCGTGCTTTCGGCTACGCTCATCCTGATGATCGACTTCGTCATCGCCCTCGTGTTCTTCTCGACATGATTGAAGTCCAGGGCGTGTCCAAGGCGTTTCGGAGCATCCGGGTGCTTGACCGGGTGAACCTGGTCGTGGCCGACCAGACCACGGTGGTGATTCTCGGGCCGTCGGGCATCGGCAAGAGCGTGCTGCTGCGCATCATGGCCGGGCTGCTTGCGCCCGATTCGGGTCGGGTTCTCTACGACGGCCGACCCCTGCACTACCACAAGTTCTCCGACAATCAGCGCGTGACCGGCGGACTCGGGTATGTGTTTCAGGCCGGGGCTTTGTTCGACTCGATGACCGTTGAGGAGAACGTTGCCCTGCCGCTTCAGGAGACGGGCCGGCTGCCCGGTTCAGAGGTGAAGCGGCGCGTGGCCGCAGCGCTGGACTTGGTTGGCATGGGGGAGAACTCCAGTCTATATCCGCGCGTGCTTTCCGGCGGTATGACGCGGCTGGTGGCAATCGCCCGGGCAATAGTCACAGAGCCGCGCTACGTCTTCTTTGATGAACCGACAACCGGTCTGGACCCGGTGATGCGCGAACGGGTGCTGGGGCTAGTCCGGGAACTGCGCGACCATCAGCATCGGACTGTGGTCGTTGTCACTCATGACCTTGCTGCGGCCCGGAACGTGGCCGACCGGCTCTACATGCTCAGACGCGGCATGCTTGAGTCGGCGGATGACGCAAGAAAGGAGGACTATGAGCAGGCGTATTCGTGAGGTGCTCGTTGCTCTGTTTGTCTTGGGCGGCATCGCCCTGGCGGTGTTTGCATTCGTCTGGTTTTCGGGCCGGCTGGTGCAGGCTCACCGTCGGCTGGTCACGGTCTATTTCCGCGACGCGTCCGGACTCCGTGCCGGAGACCCGGTCTCGGTTCTGGGGATAGACAAAGGCAAGGTCGCGGGTCTCGCGCTCGACAACGGCCAGGTGCGGGCGACCGTGGCTCTGGACCGCGATGTCGCACTGGCGGTTGACACGAGGTTCGCGATTCGGTCGGTCAGTTACCTGGGCAGCGACCGGTACGTGATGGTCGTGCCCGGGACCGGGCCGGTTGCGCCGGATGCTCACCGGTTCCAGGGCGCGAACGAGGCGCTCGACCTTGAGGAGACATTCCTGCGACTCGACCGGCTGCTTGGGGGTCTGAACCCGACCGAGTTGACCGGCGAGCTCAAAGGGCTGCGCGATGAGCTGATGCAGACCGTCAGAGCCCAGCTTACCGGATTCAACACCAGCTTCTCGACTGCGTCGGTCGAGTTGACCCGGTTATCGGCAAGGCTTGATACCCTGGTCCAGTCAATCAGCCGCGAGTCGAGTGCGGGTAAGCTGATTTCCAGCTCCGAGCTCTATGACGAGGTGCGCAAGACCAACGCCGAACTGCAGACTCTGGTCAAGGATTTCCGGGAGAATCCGGAGCGTTACCTGAAGCTGCGCTTCAGCCTGTTCCGCTAGGGCTGAAGACGCAGGGCCTTGCCGCTGCGCGTGAAGTACACGCCGGGTCGGGTAGAGTTCGGACTTACCCGGCGGCCGAGAACATCGTAGAGCCGGGTCAGGGGACGGGTCGGTTCCGGTGCCTGTTCCTTGACCGCGGTCGGATTGCAGGCAAGGTAGAACTCTCGCAGCGCTGCGGCCCCATACTCACAGCACGTCGGCACAATCCAGAACGACCAGGCATCGGCCAGCGCGTTGTCAATTCGGTCCCGGCCGCACGGATAGCCGCCCGAAGGATAGGGCCGGTACCTGCCCCAACCGCCGGCAGTGTCAGGATGGGCGTAGTACTCGCTCGGCAGAAACCCGGCCGACTCAGCGTCGGTGTTTGAGAAGACCGCGGCTCGCACCATCAGGGTCTCGAGTGCCAGTTCGGGAATGCGGTCAGCGCGGGCAAGCCGGAGTTCGTTGTCGGTCACCTCGCAGTACTGCTCGAAGTTGTCAAAGTAGGCCGGCCAGGAGTGGTTCTCGACCAGGCCGCCAGTGCCCAGACCGTGAGGGGAGATGTGCGAATGGGCCGGGACAAACAAATCCTGTAGGTTGTGGACGATGTGACCGAGCATGTTGTAAGCGTCGGCCTTGCTTGAGGCGTACCTGACGACCGCTGCGGTCCAGTTGTTCGGGTTGAGCGAATCGAGTACCCATTGGATGGCGGTCAGATGTCGGCGTGCGGTCGGCCACCACGCGCCCGGCACGGCCGGCGAGTAACCTGAATAGTCGCAGTACGAGCCGTTGACTTCGTCGGAGTCAAAGTCTTCGTCGTGAACCCCGGACTTGAGCTCGGCCCGGTACGCGACTATCTCCGAAGCCATGTCCGGGTAGCGCTCGGCACAGATGTCAATTGAGCGCGAGACCAAGTTCTGGTGTTCGGTGTAGGGCCAGAAGTCCCACCAGCCGAATACAGACGCGCACAAGGCCAGAAGCAGAGCAGTTGTCCGGCTCAGGCATGTGCGACCGGTCAATGGCTAGCTACCCTTCTTGGAATCGTTTGTAACCGAGGTAGAAAGCTTAACATAGCGGGCAGAGACCTCTGCCCCCAGATAGAGCCCTCAACAGCCGCTCCGACCTGAGCCGAACGCCTCGATCACGACCCTCAGGCCCTTCACTTCGGTCCGGTGAACGTCCTTCAGGTTCGTTTTCAGTTCATCGGCGAGATTGAGCGAGATATCGGTCCATGTGCCCGACTTGGCCACGGGCACAAGCCGTAGTCGGCTTGTGTTCTTCCACGGCAGCATGCCCGCGGCACTGTAGAACCGGGTCTCGGCCAGGGTGTTACCCGTGCTGTCGACGAACTGCAGCATGAGTGCACCATACGAGAAGTAGCCGGGCGTGGTCGACTGGGCCTTGAACTGCACCCGGGCAGAGAAGGTTCGGTTCAGGTCCGGAAGGTTGACTTCCTGAAACAGCCGGGCCCGACCGCACATCTCCTTGACGACCCTGACCCCGCCATCCTTGAGCAGGGCGATGTTGTGATAGCCGACAAAGTCGCGCGCCTCCTGTTGCCAGCCATTGGTCAGCGGAGAAGAGAAAGAGCCGTTCAAGAGCGAATCCGGGGTCTTCCCGGCGAAGGCAGGTAGGCAAAGCACGGCCAAGGCACAAAGAGCAAGAACAGACTGAGAAAACTTCATCACCCAATGCTACGAACAGCCCGGCGCTGTGTCAAGGCACAGGCGCGCAGCCCGTGGCGAAGCCGCGCCGGTCTCTGGTTCTGCCTAGTGAATTTGAGATTTGAGCCTTGCATTTCTGAGACGCATCAGGTCGCTCTTCTCGCGCTGTTCCGGTGTCTTGGGAAGGGCGTCGACTTGGTTCAGTACCATGTTGAGTGAATCCAGTCGAGTCGCCATGATGGCACGTGCCGGGTCTTCGGGAGCAAGGTGTCCGGTGGTTGTTTCAACGTGCCGAAGGACCGAGTCGGCCGCAGCCAGCACCTTCTCCTGAACGCGAATCGCCACGTCATGGACCGCGGCCCTCTCCTCAGGTGTACGGGCCAGCGTGGTCGCAGACGTGATGATTGAGGCGAGCGATTCCGTTGGAACTCCGGCTTCGGTTGCCGCTGCCAGCGCCCGGTCGAACCGGTACTTCCTGATACTCTCACGTGCGTTTACGAGCACCATCTTCTGTTCCGTGGTGACGTTACTTCGGGCCTCAAGCTCACCGACCTTCTTCTCGACCTCGGCCACCTGGTCTGGGGTGGCCTGTCCGGACCTGATTTGGTCGGCGGCGGTCTTGGTTACCTCGATGTCGCTCCCAAACTTGATGCTCTGGATGGTCGGCCAGCCAATCATGACAATCGGCAGCAAGAAAAACGGCAGCAGCACTTTCAGCTCACGTCGCTGCACCACGAAGATGATGAGGACAACGAGAAGAACGAGAAAGAGCACGACACCCAGCAAGCAGAGCAGAACCACCGGAGTGCTCACGCCGGGCAGAGCCTTCACAATCTCCATACTTACCTCCTCTTGCCGCAGCGCGGCATCTTCAGGAAGACGGCGGCGGCAGCCATTCTGCCGCCATCATATCCTACTTGGCCGGCTTGTCAAGCGCGCAGAGCCTCCTTAGTTCCGACATTGCGGTGTGAACTGGAGTGAAGAAGCGAGGCTGTCTTGCTTCAGTCGCCGGCGTCTAATGATTACGCAAATACCTCACCCGTCAGGTGACATGAAAGGCAGCCAGGTACTTAGGCGTAACCCAGGAACAGCTCGATTTCCAGATTGCGCCAACCTCCGATACTATCACCAGTCGGGCCTGCCCGCGCCCAGGCAGGCGGGCAGGTCTGGCCCTGTCTTCAGAAAGCCGCGCTGGCACTGGGTGTCCGCAGGAGCCATCTTGGCAGTCGATTCTCACTCTGCCTGCGGCCTTTGTCCGCACTCCTGCCTACTTTCGTCTTTTCTGCACCTCTGCCATTCTGCACTCTGCAATCTGTATTCTGCCTTCTGCATTCTACCTTCGTCCTACCATATGACCATCCCCCGGCTGGTA
>CBFGIT010000026.1:0-34919 GCA_965648905.1 Caldifarciminota bacterium | reverse complement strand
GGGTGGGAGGTTACGGAGCTTGGGGTGGAGGAAGAGCTGCTGGTGGTTGAGTCGGACGAAGGCGACGAGGTGGCGTGAAGAGACGCAGCGGGCCAGTTTCCAGAGTACGAGCAGCGGTGGGACGAGGCTTGTCGAGTAGCACTTCTTGCGGCCCCGGTGCGAGGTGAGTGAGAGATTGGGGTCAGCGATAACCGTTGTGCCATCGGGTGTGGAGATGCGGCGGCCGGCGTTACGGAGGAGCAGAGCGAGGTACTTCCGGTTGAGCTTGAGGATGTGGGTCAGTTCATCGAGGAGCTGGGACTTAAGCTTTCGATCACCGGACCGAAACTTCGGAGCATTGGCCAGGACGATGGACTCTTTAGTCTTCATCGAGTAGACTCCATCTGGTATTGCAGCCACCACGGGCGATTCTCCTTTCGGTAACGATGACAGTATACGAATCGCCTGGGTAGCTGCTATTGTTGACGCGACCGTGACGAACAAACGGCCTGAGGCAACGGGGCGGTCTCGGGTAGATTATTTCTGAGGCAACGCGCAGACTTGAATCCCCGACGCTGCTGAGGTATAATATTAGTGCTGGCGGAGATTCCAGGCGGACGCTCTGCTGCAAGAACTGGGGGAGCCCGGAGCCACCGGGAACGGGATGAGGGCAAACAGACTACGCTCTGTCTGCCCGGGATGATACATGACCAGGTAGACAGGTCAGTAGCTTCCGCGCCGGAGCGCGTCTCTGCTCCGGCGATTCAACGACCCAAAGGCATTGGTCTGGCTGCGCCGAAGGGCGCGGTTAGTTGTCGGCACCGTACGGCCTGCCGACGCTGTTCTATAAGGAGTGCGGCAGGAGTCTTGGGTGGCGCCTGCCGCAATGAGGTATGTAAGCTGCTCCAGAGCGGAGCAATGAGAGGGGTGAACAATGACTTCTGTCCTGATGTGTGTCTGGTTGGTGTTTCAGGTCACGAGCAATCAGACCGACTGGTCGGGCGGGCCTGGAGTTGCCGGCCCGGTGTCCGAGTTTGGCAATTCGTTCTTTTGGTCCGACAGTGTCGTCTACAACTCGGTCGGCCGGATTATCACCATGTCCCGCAGCCACGGCGCGGTGACCAGTTGGATTGAGCACGTGGTTGAGGACAACAGCGCCATCGACGGCCACGGTGCGCTGCGGCCCGCAGACTTTGACGGCGACGGCGACTTTGATCTGGCCGGCGCCATCGACGGCCTGAACTGCATCCGAATATACCGCAATCAACTGGTCGAGACCGGGGCCCCGAGCTTTGTTCGCCAGACAGACCTCGCGGTGGACGTGCGCAAGTACTGCCTGACTTGGGTCGGCGATTTCAACCACGACTCGCGGCCGGACATCGTTGTGCCCGGCGACTCGATGTTCTGGTTTGAGAACAACGGCAACTGGAGTTTCACCCGGCGATTCGTCGGGTTCGTGGACCATCTTGGCGATACCAACTTCTGCGACGTCGGCGACGTGGACAACGACGGCGATATGGACATCGTCAACGGCATGAGGCCGGTCGTGCTCTGGCGCAACGCGGGCAACGGCACCTTCACCCGCGAAGACATCTACGCGGGTCGGCGCTACCGGGCCAAGCTCGGCGACCTGAACGGCGACGGATACCTTGACCTGCTTCAGGCCGATTGGGTCTTTCTTAATCGGGGGCCAAGCTTTCCAACAGTGTTCCCGACCACGCCGTCATGGCAGTCCGGGTTTGCCGCGAGCGAGGTGGACGGCATCTGGATAACTGACTTCGACTCCTACCAGAACCGGGCCAAAGACCTCCTGCTCTGCCGGGTCTGGGGCTCGCCCTCGACCTATGCCATCTACTGGTACCAGAACGACGGCACCGGCGTCAACTATACCCGGCACACGGTCTGCACCGGCAATGTTGCCCATGCCAATGGCGATGCGGCCATTGCCGAAGACATGGACCTTGACGGCTGTGTCGATGTGGTCGGCGGCTACTCGGCAATCGGCTACTTCCACCAATATCCGTACAATACGTTCACCCTGGTCCGGGTCGATTCCTCGTATGGCGGCAGTGGTGGCTGCCACTGGGTCGAGGTCGAAAACCTCTGTGAGCGGCCGGACGGAACCAAAATCACCCGGGACATCATGGCTTCGGGTTCGGGCACGTTCCACTGGTGGGAGAACGGACTCGTGACCGACTATTCGCGGAACGCCTGGCTGGTCTCGTCGGTGCTTGACGCCGGTGTGCCGTCCTGCTGGCAATGGCTGAAGTGGAACGGCACCTGTCCGGCGGGCGGCTGGGTCAGGCTCTATGTCCGGACCGGCGCGACCCCGGCCCAGTGTACGCTCAAGACCTGGCAGGGACCATTCTCGATGAGCAGCCTGAAGAATATCGACAGCGTCAATATCCTTCCCCATACCACGCTCGGTGACCGCTACTTCCAATACCGGGTGTCGCTGGGCGGAGATAACGATGCTCAACCCAGTCTGCCGGCGGCCCTGCACGATGTCTGGGTTATCCACGCGCCGGTTCCCCGTGATGTCGGTGTGGTCGAAATCACGACGCCGGCCGGAGCAGCTCCACCCGGGCCTGTTTTCCCGGCTGCGGTCGTACGCAACTTCGGCGTGCTGCGCGACCCGGTGCGAGTCTACTTCGACATCAACTCCACACCTCCGTACCGAGACAGCGTGCTGCTGCCGGCAGGGTTGCCGTTTGCCGATACGAGCCTGAGTTTCCGGACCTGGAATGCGACTCCAGGGTCCTATCAGGCACGCTGTTCGACCTGGATGGCGACCGACGAGGTGCCGGCCAACAACGTTGCGCGTCAGGATTTCACGGTCAGCACGATTGATGTAGGAGTTGTCCGTATCGCCTGGCCCCAAGGCACGCTCGACACGCAGACCGTGCTTCCGGCCGCAGTGGTGCGTAACTTCGGCAGCAATCCGGCCAGCTTCCAGGTCTGGTTCAGCATCAGCTCAACCAGCGGCAGGGCTTACTACGACTCAGCCGCGGTCGCGGGTCTTGGGTCCGGCGAGTCGACGCTTGTACTGCTCCCGGTCTGGCCGGCTCCGCACCAGCCCGGCTGCTACTCGACCCAGTGCTCGACCTGGCTGGCGCTCGATGCCAACCATGCCAACGACGTTGTTGCCGGACAATTTGAGGTGACAGGCTACTCAGGCCGTTACGGCTGGATTGAGCGGGCCCGGTTGCCGGCCGACCCATCAGGCAAGGTTGTCAAGGACGGCGGCTGGCTCGCGTACTCTGCGGCCGACGGCCGGATCTACGCGGCCAAGGGCAACAAGCAAACTGACTTCTATGCCTACAACTCGGTGACCGACTCCTGGAAGATACTGGCCAACTGGCCGGACGGTCGGGAAGCGAAGAAGCCGGGCAAGGGCGCGGTTGGCTGTGCCGACCCGGAAGGCCGGATCTTTGCGGTCAAGGGCAACAACACCGCCGGGTTCTGGATGTACGACCCGGCTCTGGACTCCTGGCACGAGAAGGCCGATATCCCGCTCGGTGCATCGAACAAGAAAGTCAAGGGTGGCTCGGACATTGTCTGCCACGACGGCGTCATCTACCTGCTGAAAGGCTGCCGGAACGAGTTTCTGAAGTACGACGCCGCAGCCGACACCTGGATGTTCCTGAATCCGGCGCCGCTCGGCCGCTCGGGCCGGGACAAGTACGACAAGGGTTCGTGGCTTGCTTCCGACCGGACAGGCCGCATCTACTGCCACAAGGCCAAGTACAACGAGCTGTCCGCCTACGACGTCGCGACCGGCTCGTGGCAGTCCTTACGGTCGGGCGTACCGCTCATGGGCCGGCTCGGCCGAAAGAAGAAGTCCAAAGACGGCGGCAGCGGTGCCTGGCTCACCGACTCGCTCTATGCGCTCAAAGGCGGCAACACTCAGGAGTTCTGGCAGTACCTGCCGGAGAGCGACTCATGGAACGAACTCGATACGATGCCTTCGTTCGGGTCAACGCTCAAGAAGAAGAAGGTCAAGGCCGGGGCTGACCTGGTCGCGGCCACGCCTGGCGTGCTCTACGCGCTCAAAGGCAACAAGACGAACGAGTTCTGGAAGTACGTACCCTATCCGTCGGCAGCCCGGATGACCAGGTCATTGAACCGCGACGGAGTCAGCGCCGCCATTGCGTCGGTCTTTGACTGCCGGCTCTCGGTATTTCCCAATCCGGTGCGGGCAGGCCTTGCCACGGTCAGGTTCAGCCGGGCCGGGTCGGTCGGGCCGGTGCTGGTTCGCGTCTTTGACGCGACTGGCCGGTGCGTGCAGCAATCCACGCTTGAAACCAGGGCATTGCAGCACACGCTCGACCTGCACTCGTTCCGCGCCGGGGTCTACATCGTGCAGTTGACTGCCGGAGGCATGACCGCGGCCGAGAAGCTCGTGGTTCAGCGCTAGGAATCTGTCGAATCCAGACAGGCAAGAGGCCGGGCGCGGCAGGTTCTGCGCCCGGCCTTCTTTCGAATCCGGGGTGCAGAGCTTCTATTCATGTCGGGTCGTGAGTATACTTGCCTTGTGGACACTCCGTCCTGGCTCAGCCGGCTCAACCCGCCGCAGCAGCAGGCGGTGATGCACGGGTCTGGTCCGCTGCTCATCATTGCCGGCGCCGGCACGGGCAAGACCAATACCCTTGCCTATCGGGTTGCCTGGCTCATTCATCAGGGTGTGCCGGCAGAGCGCATCCTGCTCCTCACGTTCACACGCCGGGCCGCGCAGGAGATGCTCACCCGCGCCCAGCACGCGTGCCGGCACTCGACCGGCAAGGTCTGGGGCGGTACGTTCCACGCCATGGCCAACCGGCTGCTCCGAATATACGGCCGGCAGGTCGGGCTTTCTCCGGACTTCACGGTCCTGGACGAGCTCGACTCAGCCGACATGCTCGGGGTCATCCGTAACCGTCTCGGGCTCGACTCAAAGCAGAAGCGGTTTCCGCGCAAGGTCACAATCCGCGCCATCTACTCGCGGGTGGTCAACTCGCGCGAGCCGCTGGAGCGGGTCTTGAAACGGGAATACCCATGGTGCCTCCATGCCGAGGCTGGCCTGCGCCAGATTTTCGACGAGTACACCAGACGCAAGTCCGAGCGCCAGGTCCTTGACTTCGACGACCTGCTGCTTTTCTGGAACCAGATGCTTGAGCAGCCATCTCTGGCTGAGCTGGTCGGCGCGCGGTTCGAGCACATCCTTGTGGACGAGTACCAGGACACCAATGTCATTCAGGCTGAAATCCTCCAGCGATTGCGCCGGAACAATAAGAACATCACCGTAGTCGGTGACGATGCCCAGTCGATCTACTCTTTCCGGGCTGCGACGATTCGCAATATCCTCGACTTTCCGAACCAGTTCCCCGGCACCACCATCGTCACGCTCGAAGAGAACCACCGCTCGGTCCAGCCGATTCTCGATGTCGGTAACGCGGTAATGAAGCCGGCCCGTTACCGGTACACGAAGAACCTCTGGTCCGGCCGGAAGAGTGACCAGAAACCGCTGCTTCTGGTCTGCCGGGACGAAGATGAGCAGACCCAGCTTGTCTGCGAGAAGATTCTCGAACACCGCGAGCAGGGCATCAGGTTGCAGGAACAGGCCGTGCTCTTCCGCGCCGGGCACCATTCTGACCAACTGGAAATCGAGCTGGTCCGGCGCGACATCCCGTTCCACAAGTACGGCGGACTGAAGTTCCTCGAAGCGGCACACGTCAAAGACCTGATGGCGTTCCTGCGCGTGCTTGAGAACCCGCGCGACGACGTCTCATGGTATCGGGTTTTGGAGATGCTCGACGGCGTCGGGCCCAAGACGGTCGAGCGGTTCGTACACGAGCTGGAAGCGAGGGACTTCGACCTTACCCGGCTCGGCGACATGCCGATGCCTCTGGCCTGCCGCGAGCAGTACTGCGCCCTGGTCGAAATGCTTCAGTCTCTGCACGGAGAGAAGAGCATCCCGGTTGCAGCCCAGGTCGAGCGTGTGCGCAGTTTCTATGCCGACTTTGTGCCGCGGCTCTACGACAACCCCCAGCCGCGGCTGCGCGACCTGGAACAGCTTGAAGTTGCAGCCCGCCGGTACCGTTCGCGCCAGAACTTCCTTGCCGACCTGACCCTGGACCCGCCGAACTCGACCTCGGATTTGGCCGGCCCGCCGCACAAAGACGAGGATTGGCTTGTGCTCTCGACCATGCACTCGGCCAAAGGCTGCGAGTGGAAAGTCGTCTATGTCATCCACGCGGCCGACGGCATGATTCCCTCAGACATGGCAACCGAAGACGACGAAGGCATCGAAGAAGAGCGACGGCTGTTCTACGTTGCTGTGACCCGGGCCAAAGACTGGCTCTATGTTCTCTACCCGCTCCGCTACTACTACCGACGCTGGCCCATGGGCGACAGCCATGGCTATGCCCAGCTCACGCGGTTCCTACCCGAAGACGTGCAGCAGATAATGGAACAGCAGGGCGGCAGGGCGCTTGAAGCGACCGAGTACGTCCTGGACGCCGAGGGAATCCGTGAGCGGATTGCCCGGTTCTGGGAGAAAAAGTTCTGACGGCGGAGTGCGAACGGCAAAGACCGAATGACGAATCAAGCCCGAATACGGCGGCCGCTCGTGAGGATTGGCGCTCATCCACAGCGCGTCGCTTGAGGCCAGGGACTGCATCCCGCGCACCGACTCATCGACGAGGTCCTTGCATTCGCCCTGAATCACCGTGCCGAGGCGACGTACCTCGAGGTCAGGTTGTCGAACACCGTCGTCCGCACGTTCTACGCCAAGCGGGGGTTCATGACGACCTCCGTGCGCAAGGGATACTCCGCGAACGGCGAGGACGCCATCGTCATGGAGAGAGACCCGGAGCATTAGCGCGGGATGGAGGTTGGCTACTGGGAGCGGTCGCAGCAGACGACTTCTGAGAGCGGCCGGCACGGCCGCGAAAACCTGCAGACGTACGCCAAGGGCAATGCCGGCCAAGTCAAGCGGCGAGGCACGCTCGTCCGTTCCCATTTGCGCCATGCCGGACAGCGGCTATAATGCGACCGCACCATGCCGACCAGTCATCCCGTGATCCTCGAACTTGAAGACGGCACACAACTGGCCGGCACCGGCTTCGGCCACCTCGCGCCCGCCTCAGGTGAAGTGGTCTTCAACACCTCGATGGTCGGCTATGTCGAGAGCCTCACCGACCCTTCTTACCGCGGCCAGATCCTGGTCATGACCTATCCGCTCGTCGGCAACTATGGGGTGCCCGCGGCAGACTCCGACTTGGGACGCGATCCCAATTCCCCGGGCGGAATTGGGTCATGTCCCACGTCGCGGTTTGAATCCGACCGTATCCAGGTTGCCGGCCTGGTCGTCTCTTCTGTCCACAACGATAAGAGCTGCCCTGACGCGGCAAGGTCACTGCACGAGTGGCTGGCTGAAGAATCCGTGCCCGGCATCGAGGGTGTAGACACGCGCTACCTGACCCTGCGGCTGCGTGAGCGTGGGACAATGCTCGGACGCATCCGGCCCGCGGAAGTCGCCGCCGACAATGTGCCCCTGCTCGACCCGAACAAGACCGACATCGTAGCCCTGGTCTCCTCGTCGGAGCCGAAGCTCCACGGCTCGGGCAGGAAGCGAGTCGTGCTCGTGGACTGCGGCGCCAAGCACTCGATTCGGCGCGAGCTCGTGTCGCGCGAGCTTGCGGTCTGGCAGGTGCC
The DNA here is from genome assembly GCA_965648905.1 of Caldifarciminota bacterium. Lineage (GTDB taxonomy): Bacteria > Hydrothermota > Tepidihabitantia > Tepidihabitantales > Tepidihabitantaceae > CAZQFS01. The sequence continues at coordinate 27,245 of CBFGIT010000026.1, read as the reverse complement.
GTACAACTACGATTACACCGGCGAGCGGTTCGATGGCATCGTGCTCTCCAACGGGCCGGGCAATCCGGAGCAGTGCAGGCCCACGGTCGGCATCTTGAGGCGTGCGATGACCCTTGGCAGACCCGTGTTCGGCATCTGCCTCGGCAACCAGTTGCTCGCCCTCGCTGCCGGTGCCCGGACCTACAAGCTGCGCTACGGTCATCGCGGCCAGAACCAGCCCTGCCGCGAGACCGGTACTGACCGCTGCCGTCTCACGAGCCAGAACCACGGCTTCGCCATCGACGCCAAGTCGCTGCCTTCGGACTGGGAAGTCTGGTTCACCAATGCCAACGACGGCTCGGTTGAAGGCATCCGTCACCGCCGCAGGCCATTCTCCGCGGTGCAGTTCCATCCGGAAGCCGCGCCCGGGCCCCTGGAGAGTCGCGACCTGTTCGACCGGTTTGTGGAGCAACTGGGATGAGACACCGGTCGAGGTCAGAAGCCAGAGCACAAAGCGCAGAAGTCAGAGGTTCCGCTCGGGTCAGGCGGAAGGCGAAAGGCGAGCGGCGATGAGCGCTCCCTTCCCCCGCAAGGTCGTGATTCTCGGCTCCGGTGCATTGCGCATCGGTCAGGCCGGCGAGTTCGACTACTCAGGCAGCCAGGCCATCAAGGCGCTCAAACAGAAGGGTATCAAGACCGTCCTCATCAACCCGAACGTCGCGACCATCCAGACCACGCCCGGCCTTGCCGACGAGATCTACCTTGTCCCGGTTGAGCCCGACTTCGTGGAAAAGGTCATCGAGCAGGAGCGGCCCGACGGCATCCTCCTGAACGTCGGCGGCCAGTTGGCCCTGAACGCCGGCATCGAGCTGTTCAAGAGCGGCGCCCTGGCCCGGCACGGCGTGCAGGTGCTCGGTACGCCGGTACAGACCATCATCGAATCCGAGGACCGGCAGAGCTTTGCCGCAAAGATGCGCGCCCTAGACGTGTCGGTACCGAAGTCGGCAACCGCCACGTCGCTTGACGAAGCGCTCAAGGTCGTCGAGCAGGTCGGCTACCCGGCCATGGTGCGTGCCGCCTACAGCCTCGGCGGCCTTGCTTCAGGCATGGTCTGCAACGCGGTTGAACTGCGCCATCGGGTCAACGAGTCTCTTGCCCATTCGCCCCAGGTGCTCATCGAGGAGTACCTTGCGGGCTGGAAAGAGGTCGAGTATGAGGTCGTGCGCGACCGGGCCGGCAACTCGGTCACGGTCTGCAACATGGAGAACATGGACCCGATGGGCATCCACACCGGCGAAAGCATCGTAGTCGCGCCGTCCCAGACCCTGACCAACAGCGAGTATCACCGCCTGCGCAGCCTTGCCATCCACATCGCGGTCGGGCTCGGCGTGGTCGGTGAATGCAATGTCCAGTACGCGCTCCATCCTTCGAGCGGCGAGTACCGGGTCATCGAAGTCAACGCCCGGCTGTCGCGCTCCAGCGCGCTCGCGTCCAAGGCCACGGGCTATCCTCTGGCCTGGGTCGCGACCCGGCTCGCCTTGGGTGAACTCCTGGCCGACATCCCGAACGCGGTGACCGGCGTAACCGGCTGCTTCTTCGAGCCGGCCCTCGACTACATCACAGTCAAGATACCGCGCTGGGACCTGGCCAAGTTCCGCGCTGCCTCGCGTCGCATCGGCACCGAGATGAAGAGCGTGGGCGAGGCGATGGGTATCGGCGTGACATTCGAGGAGGCGCTGCAGAAGGCGGTGCGCTCGCTGGGCACAGGGCTTGACGGCCTGACCGACCCTGGGGCGCGGGTCGAAGACCCGCGGGACGAAATCGAGCGCGCGACCGACCGCAGGCTCTATGCCCTGGTCCAGGCCCTGGCCGCAGGCGTGGCACCCGAGAAGCTGCACGAGCTGTCCGGTATTGACCCGTGGTTCATTGCGCGCATCGAAACCGTGGTGCGGGCCGAGGTCGAGACGACCGGCAGAAGCCTCGACACACTGAGCCGTGAACACATGCGCCGGCTCAAGCGCCTCGGCTTCTCTGACCGCGCCCTGGCCCGGGTCCTGCACTCAAGCGAAGCCGATGTACGTGCCCGGCGGCTCGAACTCAAGGTCGTGCCCAGAGTCCGCCGCATCGACACACTCGCGGGCGAGTTCCCTGCTACCACGAACTACCTGTACGTCACCTATGGCGCTGACCAGGAAGACGTCCGGCCCGAGGAAAAGGGCCGGCCGGTCATCGTGCTCGGCGGCGGGCCGTACTGCATCGGCTCATCGGTCGAGTTCGACTGGTGTTCAGTCGGGGTCTGCCGCACGCTCTCCGCGCTCGGCCATCGCACCATCATGGTCAACTGCAACCCGGAGACGGTCTCCACCGACTTTGACGAAACCGACCGGCTCTACTTCGAGGAACTGACGCTCGAACGCGTGCTCGACATTGTCGACTTCGAGCAGCCCCTGGGCGTGGTCGTCTCGGTCGGCGGCCAGATTCCGAACACACTCGCTCGCAGCCTCGACAAGTGCGGCGTGCGTATCCTCGGCACCAGCCCTGATTCCATCGACCGGGCCGAGAACCGCCACCGCTTCTCCGAGCTCTTGGACGAGCTGGGCATCGCCCAACCACCCTGGCGCGAGCTGCGCTCAGTCAAAGAGGCCAAGCGCTTTGCCGACGAAGTCGGCTACCCGGTCCTGATCCGGCCGTCGTACGTACTCTCCGGCTCGGCCATGAACATCGCCCGCACCCCGCTCTCGCTCGAGCAGTTCCTGGCCCAGGCCACGCGCGTCTCGGCCGACAGCCCGGTCGTGGTCTCGAAGTTCATCGACGGCGCCAAGGAAATCGAAATCGACGGCGTGGCCCAGGACGGCGAACTGGTGCTCTACGCGATTACCGAACACGTCGAGCTTTCGGGCGTCCACTCCGGCGACGCGACCGTGGTGCTCCCGCCCCAGACCACCTACCTGGAAACCGTGCGCCGCGCCAAAGGCATCACCAAGGCGATTGCCCGCGGTCTCGACATCAGGGGGCCGTTCAACGTCCAGTTCCTTGCCAAGCAGAACGAGATTTCGGTCATCGAGTGCAACCTGCGCGCCTCGCGTTCGTTCCCATTCGTTTCCAAGGCGACCGGGTACAACTTCATCGAGTTCGCGGCCCGCGCCATGCTCGGGGTCGACGTGCGCGGTAACTACCGCACGCTCGACCTGGACCACGTCGCGGTCAAGGTTCCCCAGTTCTCCTTCTCGCGCCTCAAGGGCGCAGACCCGGTACTTTACGTCGAAATGACCTCGACCGGCGAGGTCGCCTGCCTTGGCGATTCACTGGATGAAGCCCTGCTCAAGGCAATGATATCGAACGGCTTCCGCCTGCCCGGCAAGTCAGTACTACTCTCCATCGGCACCGAGGACCAGAAGGTCAAGCTGCTCGACTGCATCCAGCAACTTGCCGCTGCCGGGTTCGAACTCTATGCCACTGCCGGCACGCACCGGTTCCTCACCGAACACGGCGTGAAGGCGCACGTCGTCCACAAGGTCTCCGAGGGCGCGAGCCCCAACGTTGTGGACCTGATTCTCTCCCGCCGAGTTGAGTGCGTCATCAACGTGCCTAAGCGCAGCTCGGACGAGCTCACCCTTACCGATGGCTATCACATCCGCCGGACCGCGGCCGACATCGGCGTGCCCCTGGTCAACGACGCCGAGCTTGCCCGCGTGTTTGTCCGCGCCCTCTTGCGCCACCCGCGCTCCACCCTTCCCGTCCGTCCGCTTTCCGCATACGACACCGCGCGCACCTAGCCCCAAGCCGCGGTATCCGGCACCTCGCCAGTCTCGGCAGGCCTGCTGCGGCAATCGCACTCAGACCTGCAGTCGCGCCTGCCACCCGACCCGCAGTCCGAACTGACGACGTACGCGCCGGCCACACCGCAGACCGGCCTGCTTCTGGAACCGGCTTCCGACCCGCACCATGAAACACCTTGTGAACTACTGCCGCAACTGACCACCAAGCCGCACTTCTGACCAGCAGACGTTCTGCTGTCGCAACTGGCAGGGGGAGCGACTCCCCCACTCGCTCCCCCAAGCAAATGGGGACGTTACCTGTTTTCCGTGACTGACGCGTGGGACAGCACCGACTTTGCTGGCTGAGGCGAGTCTTGCGGTCAGGGCCCGGCAGGGATGTCTGTTCGATTCGCGCCCCTTGAGGGTGCTGCGCGTCCTGTCACGTCAGAGAAGTCGCAAGTCCTAAGCCATGTCCAGCCGACGATTCTTGAGCTCGTCTGCAGTATTGTGCTTGAGGCTGTGGGGAGCGGTCAGGGCCGTGCGCTAGCGCGGACCGACTAGAGCAAGGTAAACCGCTCTGACTGGCTCAAGGTCGGGTCTGAGGACGTAGGCCCGGGTTGCGAGGAGCCGGGCCGAGAGGCTGTCGCCAAGCGCGGCAAGGAGCACGGCCTGGTTGTACAGAGCCGGGACAAGCGTCGAATCGCGGGCAAGAGCCTGGCCATAGCAGGCGCGGGCATGGGCCGTATCGCCAGCCTGGGCGAGCAGCGTGCCGAGACGGTTGAGAAGCGCAGGCGCAGGGTTCGGGTCGCGGAGAACCTGGGCAAGATACCATCGGGCGCTGTCCGGTTGGTTGCGGCGTTCGTGCCGCTCAGACAGGCCGGCCCAGGCAAGACTGAGGCACGAGTCGAGTGCTACCGCCTTGTGCAGCTCAGCTTCAGCCGAGTCGCCCAACCCGAGAGCAGAGAGAGCCGACGCACGGTTAAGGTGGACAAGAACATGGCTTGAGTCAATTGTCAGTGCCCGGTTGAAAGCCGCAAGCGCACTCTCCGGCAGAGAGGCGGCCATGAACGCGAGCCCCATGTTGTTCTGAATCATGACCGAGTTGGGCCGGAGTTCGTCCGCGATACGCAGGTGGTGGATTGCCCGGCGTGGGTCAGACTTGGCGGTGTAGAGCGCAGCAATGTTGATGTGGGCCTGGACATATCCCTGGTCCAAGGCAATGGCCCGGTTGTAGAGCCTGATGGCAGAGTCGGGCTGAGAAGGGGCGAGGGCCGCGGCGAGATTCGCGTAGGCACTGGGCGCCTTGGGCGCTTCCCGAATCATGGCCGAGAAGAGCGTTACGTCGTCCTGCCAGATACGCGACCGGGTCATCGTGTCTGCAGCGAACAGGACAATGGCAAAGGCCAGGGTAGTGGCGCAGACCTGGCGCAGTCGGACCCGATAGGTTGTGAGGCGTGAGACCGGAGTGAGAATGATGAGAACCAGACCGACCGAGGGCAGATAGAGTAGCCGCTCGGCTGCCTGTGGACCGAGGAGGATGAAGTTTGCGACCGGGGCCAGAAAGAGTATGGTCCAGGCATAGGCCCAGAGCGAGACCCAGAAGCGACGGCGCAGAGCGACAAGCGGGATTGAGACAACAAAGAGCAAAGCTGGAATGACGTTGGGGGTCAGGGCAAGGAATTCAGGGTCGAACGGATATTTGGCCCGGTGGTTGAATGGCCAGAAGAACATTCTGATGTAAAGACCGAACGTGTTGGCGACGTTGGTCAGTCGGGGCAGAAGCGGCTGGCCGAACAGGGCGGGCGTGGGTGCCGGAACAGCTCTTGCCCTGAGCAGGATGAAGCCGAGCGCGATGGCGAGCGTAATAGCAACGAGCAGCCAGTGGCGACGGTCGTAGCGGGTCTGGGTCAGAAGTGGCGTGAGTGCGACAAGGCCGGGGAAGAGCAGCGCGGTTTCCTTGGAAAGGAGTGCAAGCGCGAAGAGCGGCGGTACGGGCAGCCACCACCAGAGCGACCGTTTGCGCTGAGCACGCAGGAGCAGAGCCGCAGCCGCGGCAAGGAACACGGTTAGGAGTAGATCGGTGCGGCCCGAGATGAAAGCAACCGATTCGGTGTGGGCCGGGTGGACCGCAAAGAGCAGCCCGCCGAACAGCGCCCAGGTGCCGGAATGGAGCAGTTCCCAGATGACCAGGGTGACGAACATCGCAGCAAGGGCGTTGAGCACGATGTTGACCGAGTGGAAGTGGCGCGGGTCAGGTCCGGCCAGACGATAGTCGAGCCAGAAGCTGAAGTTGGTCAGGGGCCGGTAGTAGAGCGGGCCGGCGCCTTCGGGCGGTTCCTGGCTGCCGGCCCAGAACGGGCGCAGGAACAGGTCCAGCGGCCGAGACCGCGCGAGCAGACGGTTGTGGAGTATCAGGGAGGAATCGTCCCAGACGAAGCTGTGCCCTCGGGTCGGCAGATAGATGAGCGCCGACAGCAGCACGACCGCACCCAGCACCAGCATCATGCCGGTGCGGGTACGAAGCCGGTCAGGAAGCGACATACTTCCCATGTGCTAAGTTTCTAAAGACAGAGTCGAAAGTCAAGCCAGCATGAAGGCGGACGGATGAAGACAGAAGGCAGAATCACGGGAGGCGGAGAGCGGGAGTACTACCCGCTGGCCAGTTCGTGCAGCCGGTCACGGAAGGCAACGTAGCGGACCAGCTCGGCCATGTCGAAGACGATGTGCGGCCGCGTGAGATACGTCATCGAGTCCGGCACCGGCATGTGCCTGGGCAGCTCAACTGCAGGCCGGCCCTCGCGGTCGAAGTTGGCAAGGAAGTTGTCGTCTGAGAGCCGGTCGAAAGGGTAGAACTGGACGCAGAACCTGCGCTCCGGGTCGTGATAGAGGAAATCGACGTCGATGAGCGACTCGTAGCCGCACTTCGGGCAGCGGAAGATGTTGACCTGGTGTGCCAGCAGCAGTTCTTTCGCGTCCGGGTCATGGCTTGTGTTGAGCGAGCGCCAGACCTCGACCTGGTCTTCGTGGCCGCACGAGGGGCAGCGGACTTCGCAGGAGTCTTTTACAGACATGGCCGGCTGTTCCTCATTGTGCGGGCCTTTTTCTGAATCTGAGTTTGGCGGTGAGCACCCGGTCGGTGTTGAAGATACGCGCGGCAACAATAATGCAGACTGCGGCGAAGGCCGCCATGTAGACGTAGCCGGCAAAGACCAGGCCGTAGTTGCCGAAGAAGACCGCCTTTGGGGTGAGGAACGGGTATGCGAATGGTATCGCGTAGACCAGGAGTCTCACCGGCAGAGACGTGGTCTCGATGTCGAAGAGCATCGAGAAGAAGTAGGGCACCATGACAAGCATCATCAGCGGGGTAATCGTCATCTGCGCAGTCTTGGCGTCGTCGGCAAAGATGGCAAGCAGAGTGGCAAGCGAGAGAGCGCAGAGCACGGCAAGAAAGAGCGCAATCCCGACCATGATATAGGACCGCAGGGTCATTCCGATATCGAGCTGGCTCAGAATGGATATGCTCGCGCCGGTCGGCACCGGCATCTCCTCGGCCCACGAGCCCGCATAGTACGTCATCGCGACCAGGAACACGCTGGAGATGACCAAGGCTACCAGCGCCGCGCCGAGCATCTTGCCGATGACGATGGTCACGCGGCTGACCGGCACGGTGAGCAGGGTTTCAAGGGTCTTGTTCTCTTTCTCCTGGCCCATCGACGCCGCAATCATCTGACTGGAGTAGATGATGACCATGAGCAAGACAATGGGAATCAGAAAAGTCTGGGACATGACCAGGCCCTCAAGCATCCGGGCGTTGCCTTCGGCGAGCTTGTCTTTGACCATGACGTACTCGCGCGGCCGCACCGAATTTCTAAGCTGCGCCGGGGCAACGTCAGGATAGGCCCGGGCCAGGTGGCGCTCGGTAATCCTGGAGTTGACCTGGTCGAGCAGGGTCTTGATGCTGATGCCGCGCATGGTCTGGGTCAGGGAGAAGCCGCGGATGATGTTGTAGACCTCGACTTCTGCCGGCCGCATGGCCGCGACGCTGTCGGCAAGCCCGGCCGGGATTACGACGAGCCAAGACACACCAGCCTCGCGTGCCAGGCTGAGCGCCTCGTTCTGGTCGCCTGAAACCGGAACTGCAGCCATGTTCCCGGCCCGGAATGAGGCGACGATTTCGGCTGCCAGGGCCGAGCCGTCCTGGTCGGCGATGAACACGGTCTGGGCCCGCATTGACCGCGCCCGCTCGCCGCGTATCGCCCGGCCGATAAAGATGAACAGCACCATCACCGCGACAAAAGGCACAAGCATCTGGGGGGTCAAAAGCTCGCGTGCCTCTTTGACGAGAATCGCGACGACGTTACGCATCAGCCCGCCACCTTCACCGGCGCAAGTTTCAGGAAAACCTCCTCGAGGTTGCGGCACGAGTAACGTGTCTTCAGCTCGTCAGGGGTTCCGGTTTCGATGATTCGCCCCTGCTGGATAAGCGCGACCCGGTCGGACAGAAACTCGACCTCGAGCATGTTGTGGGAGGAAAGGAGCACGGTCAGCCCGGCGCGGGCAGACTGGCGGATGCGGGTCCGGATTTCCATCGAGTTCGCAACGTCGAGGCCCGAGGTCGGCTCGTCGAGAATCGCAAGCCTGGGCCGGGTCATGAGAGCCCGGGCCAAGAGCAGCTTGCGCGTCATGCCCTTGGAGTACGCCTTGACCTTGTCCCTGATGCGCGGGCCAAGCTCGGCAATCGACTCGGCCGCCTCGACCATTTCGTCCCGGGCTTTCGTGTCCTTCGTGTAGAGCGTGGCCATGAACCGAAGGTACTCCAGGCCGGAGAGGTTCTTGTACGCGCCTGCTTCCTCAGGCAAGTAGCTTATCATTCGGCGGACTGCGTCGGGCCGGCGTACGACATCGGTGTCGAACAATATCACCTCGCCTGACGTGGGCCTGAGCAGGGTGGCGATGATGCGCAGGGTGGTGGTTTTGCCTGAGCCGTTCGGGCCGATGAGGCCGAATATCTCGCCCGGCCTGATTGCAAACGAGATGCCGGCCAAAGCCCGTAAAGGGCCGTAGTCTCGGACCAGATTCTTGACCGAGCAGGCGAGTTCCATGGGTCGCTATTATAGCCGGTTCGGAACCAGAGGGAAGCTTCTGCGGACAATCTGAGACGACAGGCGGTTCCATCGGATGGATAAGCCGTGTCCTAATGCAAAGCGGGGGCCTGATGGCCCCCGCTGTGGTGAGTGACCCTGCTACCGCAAGAGCATCAGTTTTTCGGTTACTGAACCGTCAGGCAGTTGCAGTTTCAGGAGGTAGACGCCGCTGGAAAGCTTTGCCGGCGACCAGACCGCCTGAGTTCTGCCAGCAGGCAGTTCGGCGTTGGCGAGCGTGGCAACCGTGCGGCCTGAGACGTCGAAGACCTGGGCGAGGACCCGGCCTGGAATCGGCAGGTTGAAACTGATCGTAACCGCACGCTGGAACGGGTTGGGCGAGCAGACGAGGTTGACCTCAGTCCGGGGTCGTGTCAACCCTTCACCTTCGAGCAGGCCGACATTGCCGTCATACCAGGATTGGGCGCTGTCGGCATGGGCCTGGAACTCGGCCAGCGAAGTGCCACCGAGGAACGCAAAGGCGCAGCGGTACGATTGGCCCGGCTGGATGTCGAACGGGCCGATCGAAGTGCATGTGGACCAGTCGTAGTTACGGTTGGAGTTGCGCAGGACAATCGTGCCGTTCAGGAAGCGCCATTTCTGTCCATCGGTCATGCACGAATCCGGGTAGACATATCGGGCATGGTCAACCGCGGAGAGGTTGGCAAATGAGCGCGGAGCAAGGATTTTGACGCCGACCGTGGGGTTGGCAGTCGAGGCCTGGCGCATGCTTTGGGTACGGCGAACTGTGTCCGCGGCTGAAGTGTTTGTGGTCGGGTCTGAGCCGATGTCAAAGTCGGCCATGACTCCGGCATACATGCCGGTGAGTGCGGTTGAGCCCTCGTTCTTGATGTCATAGACCAAGGCGACAAAGTCGTCGTAGCCAGGCAGAGCAGTCTGGTACGAGTTGGCGGTGACGCGCAGACCTTTGGGCGAAGGGTGACTGGCATCGCTCATCACCCAGCGGAAGTGCTCATCCCCGGCTGCAGGCGGCAGGACCGGACGCAGGCTGTCGACGATTCTGAAGTCGGTGTTCGGCCCGCCACTGGGTGGGTTGCCGTAGTACCGGTCCGCGACATAGCCGGTGCCGTTGCCGACGAGGAAACTCGCATAGTACAACTGGCTGGCCGTGGCCTTGGGATAGGAAAAGCCGGAACCAAGGTCCAGGCCGGGCGGCGCGTCGTAGCCGATTGAACCGAGCGCAATGACCGATAGTTTGCAGTAGCCGGTGTCATGGGTCATCACCACCTGGCCCGGTATCGGCGGCACGCCAACCGTGAGAGTGAACGTCGGGTCCCATGAACCCTGGTCTGAGGTGACATGAACCGTGAACTGAATCTGGGACCCGGGCGGTGTGCCGGATGCGGCCGTGACCTGGTAGCGGTCGCCCCGGCTGGTGTCACCGGCATTCATCGTTCCATAGTTCGAAGTCGAATCGCCCAGAGTGATGTAAGTCGAATTCTCACGCAGTGTGCCGCGGGTGTTGGTCGAGGCAGCATTGCCCATGTTCTTGAGCGTGACATACAGGTTGACGGTTTCGCCCGGGTCGAGCTGATTGTTGCCGCCGTCGTCCACGAAGTGGCTCTGGAATACAACGTACGGCATGGGTGCGCCGGCATACACCCGGGTGCTGTCGTATCCGGGCAGCTTGTCCTGGGCTGAGACGGTGACGTAGAGCCAGCCGGTGGTCAGCGGGCTGACAATAATATCAGCCTGGCCCGAGGCATTGGTTCGGCCCTGGGCGCAGACCTCACCCGATTTGTACACTCCGACTCGGGCGTTGGCCACGGGTGAGCCCGAGCTCTGAACCGTCACCCGTAAGCTTGATGTGCCGGTGGGAATCGAGTCAGGCGCATTGACGGTTAGTGTGCCCGGCACGTCGCTCCAGACCGGCATGGCCGGGTCGCCGAGCAGGTTGTAGTCGTAGAAACACCAGCGCCAGACTTCCTGGGTCTGGGGCAGGCTGGCATAGACGTCCTTGCCCCGGGCATGGGCAACGCCAATCAGCCAGGAGTCCTGCTGGATGAAGAAGTCGTAGAAGCGGGTGCAGAGCTTTTCGGAAGGTCCAAAAACAGGTGGCGTTCCCCAGCCGTAGCGCGAGTTCATCATGTTTGCCACGGTGCCGCCCGAGGCGTTGTTCTGAAGCGTGACCGAAAGACACGACTGGTTCTCGAAGTTGCCCGAAATGCAGGCCATCGAGTTCATTATGACAAGCTTGTCCATGCCGTTGGTCTGAGCCCCGGCCTGGGTTGTGGTATAGATCGGCGTGCCAGCATCAGTGTAGAACCCGTAGTCATCACCGTGGGCCGCACCGTGGCAGACGCCATAGCCAGTGTTGATTGCCGACTGGAAAGTCGAAGGGGCAGGCGATGCTGCCTTGGTGTCGGTCCAGCCGGACGGCGTGATGTTGGCAATCGAGTCAGACACCGCCTCACCAGTGTAGCCGGTGAAAAGCGGCACCCAGGGCAGGTAGGCTTTCTTGATGTAGCTGGTGTTCGGGTTCTTCTCGTAGCCGAAGACCTTGTTGACAAAGGTCTGGGCATTGGCGACGCTGGCAATCGGTGCCCGGCCCAGATAGATGTCAGCGTAGAAGTCAACAGTATCGCCGTTTGCCTCGCCATATATGCGATTGCCATTGCCGTCCCAGGACCATTGCAGGTCCATATAGTAAAGGTCGGCCGGAATGTTGCCGGTGTTGCCCGAGCAGATCGAGCGGCCGCGACGGGCCGGGATGACCGAGTGCGCGCCGGCCAATAGTACCCACATCGTGCCGTGATTGGTCCAGTAGTCGATAATGAAGTTGCGGATTTTCTCCTGAGTGTCGTAACCCGGATAGGTCGAAGTAATCCACGACACGGTCTTGAACACGGTAGTCAGGCCCTTGCGGCTGTGCCAGTCAGCCAGGGGCTGAAGCGTTGAGATGTAACTGTCCGCAGTGATGATGACGTACTGGGCATCGGTCGGGTCAGACTGGCGAACCGGCGGAGCGAACTTGACCAGGTCCGCCGGGTTGACGACCACACTGCGTAACTCGTCTGCGGCCCAGTTGACTTGAGCCTGAGTCAGCGGTGTGGCGCGGTAGGTATTCTCGTCGTAGGAGACCTGGAGAGTCAGTGAGGTGTACAGGCTGACCTTGCCCGTGACCGGGACATACTGGAGCGGGAACACCTCGACACCGCAGACCCGGTATCCGCCTTTGTTGCCGGTGTAGCCGAAGCGGACCAGCCGGCCAGGATAGGCCTGGCTCGAGCCGTAAAGACCGGCATCAGGCTGGACAAAAGCCGGTTGCTCCTTGACGCTGAGCGGGCGCGGAACCTGGGCCGGGTGGATATTGTAGGTTCCGGGTAGTTCGACCTGCTCCGCGGCAACTACTCTAACGTCCGTGACCGTGGCGTGGGCCGGGACGACAAACGTGAAAAGCGCCTCAGGGATAATCGGCTCGCCTGGCGCCGAGGTCGAGATATAGCCGCGCAGGTCAGGCACGTCAAAGCCGTTCACCCGCGCAAAGCTGACCTCGGACGGCGCGAACGTGAACGTCTGGACGATGGTACCGGCCAGGACGGCAACAGGTAGAACCAGGACAGCGATGATGAGATTCTTTGTCAAACTAGACCTCCGGGAATTGGCAGGCAGTACCTGCCGGTTGGGGTTTGCTCAAGGGAAAGAAGAACTCAAGCTCTCTTTCCACGTCTTCGTCAGGATTCGACGCATGGACCGCGTTGCGGCGAACCGTCGTACCAAAGTCGGCTCTGATCGTACCCGGTGCAGCCTGGGCCGGGTCGGTCGCCCCCACGAACTCGCGCAACCGGCGTCTCACCTCTGGTCCCTCGATGCGAACCGCAACAAGCGGACCTGAGACAATGAACTCAACCAGCCCAGCGAAGAACTCCTTGTCTTGGTGGATGCGATAGAAGTTCTCGGCCTCGGTGCGGTTCAGATGCCTCATCTCCAGGCCGGTAAGCACAAACCCTGCGTCCTCAAGCCGTTCGAGGATTGCCCCGCAATGACGGGCTGCCACAGCATCGGGCTTGATGAGCAGCAAGGTTGTTTCTGACTGGGCCGAATCCGGCAAGAGAATAGTCTAGCCCGGTACAGAAACGATGTCAAACTGAGCCCGGCCTATTTGCCCGGGCACTGACGGGCGATGTCTGCGGGGATGTTCTTGTTGCCGTAGGCGCGGTCAAACCGGGCCGAGAACTCGGCCGCGAGTCGGCGCGCACGCTCGTCAAATGCCTGTTTGTCGCGCCAGGTGTTGCGGGGGTTGAGCAGGGTTGGGTCGGGTATGGCCGGACAGGTTCTGGGCACGTGAAAGTGAAATACTTTGTCCTCGTCGTATTCGACCCGGTCCAGGGCTCCGGACAAGGCGGCCTCGATCAGCTCGCGCGTCAAGCTGATGTCCATGCGTCGGCCCTCACCATAAGGGCCGCCAGACCAGCCGGTGTTGACGAGCCAGACCCGGGTTGAGTGCCGGGTCAGCTTTTCGCCGAGGAGTCGGGCGTAGACATCCGGGTTTCGGGGCATGAACGGCTGGCCGAAGAAACGGGAAAAAGTACTTCTGGGTTCAACTATGCCGGTCTCAGTGCCGGCGAGTTTTGAGGTATAGCCCATGAGGAACCAGAGCATCGCCTGTTCTTTTGTCAGTCGGGCAAGGGGCGGCAGGACGCCGTTAGCGTCTGCTGTGAGAAAGAGAATCGTGGTTGGGTGGGTACCGACAGGCGGGTCTTTGATGTTGGGCAGGAACGAGAGTGGGTAGGAGCCGCGCGAGTTGGGCGTGAATCGTTCGTCGTCGAGGTCAAACCGGCCGTCCGGGTAGACCATCGCGTTCTCGACAATCGCACCGTGTTCCAGATACGAAGCCTCATGAAAACAGGCGTGGTAGATGTCGGGCTCTTTGGTCGGACTCAGGTTGATGAGCTTGGCATAGCAGCCGTTCTCAAGGTTGGCAATGCCGGAATCGCCCCAGGAGTGCTCGTCGTCGCCGAGGAGTTTCCGGCGCGGGTCAGCCGAGAGCGAGGTCTTGCCTGTGCCCGACAGTCCGAGGAGGAGAGTAACATCGCCGGACTGACCTTCAGTGGCCGAGCAGTGCAGCGGCAGGATTCCATGCTCGGGCAGCAGGTAGTTCATAACCGTGAACATCAGCTTCTTCACGCTGCCGCAGTAGGCTGAGCCGAAGACCAGACCGATACGGCGGTCAAAGTCCATGGCAATGACCATGTTCGAGGTGAGTGATGAGTTGGGCGGAGGGAGTTTGCGCAGCCGGCCTTCATAGCGGTTGCGGTCGAGTTTGTCGTAGGGCAAGACGAGCAGGGTGAAAGGCGTGCGGACAAACACCGAGCGACCAATATCAGGAGGTATGGGGCGAAACATGTTGTCGGTGAAGAGCGCGAACAGGGCCCGGTCGGTTATGGTTCGCACCGGCAGAGCATGGCCGGAATCGGCGTCGAGCACGCGGTCAGTAACATAGAGCCGCTCTTTCGTGCCGAGCGTGGCAAGGGCGTCGTCGAGGAGCATGTCGAATGTCTCGGGCGAGATCGGCAGATTGTTGGGCGAGTCCCAGTCGATTGTTTCGGCGGATTCGTCCCTTTGGACAATGACCGTGTCCTGCGGACTGCGGCCGGTAGACTCAGGCGGGGTCCAGGTTGCAAGACAGCCACAGGCTGCGACCATGGCCTCGCGCCGGGCCACAGCCTCGGCAATCATATCGCGGCGACAGGGGTTGAGCCGCACGTCCGGATGGCGGTTGAGGAGTTCGGCCAGGCGAACCGGGAAGGCGGCGCTCACCCGGCGCTGCCTTTCGTTTCCGGCGGGCTTGTGTTCTTCTGGCGTTGAGCGGTGCGGGCGGCTTTCTGCTCTTTCGCCTGTTCTTCGCGCAGCGCAGCCTGAGCCGCAGCCAGTCGGGCGACCGGCACACGATAGGCCGAACAACTGACGTAGTTCATCCCGACTTCATGGCAGAACCCGATTGAGTCCGGGTCACCGCCGTGCTCGCCACAGATACCGACTTTGAGTGTGGGCTTGGTCCTGCGGCCGAGTCGGACACAGAGTTTGATAAGCGCACCAACACCATCCTGGTCAAGGGTCTCAAACGGGTTGGCCGCAAGGATGCCGGACTCAAGATAGCTGGGCAGGAACTTGCCGGCGTCGTCGCGCGAGAAGCCGAACGTCATCTGGGTCAGGTCGTTGGTGCCGAACGAGAAGAAGTCGGCTTCGCGGGCAACCTCGTCTGCGGTCAGGGCCGCGCGCGGGACTTCAATCATGGTACCGACCAGATAGTTGACCCTGACCCCGGTGCGGGCAAATACTTCTTCGGCAACCTTGACCACGAGGTGGCGCTGGCGGGCAAGTTCTGCCGCGGTGCTGACCAGGGGAATCATGACCTCGGGCAGGACCTTGATGCCTTCAGTCTTGACCTGGCAGGCAGCTTCGAAAACCGCCCGGGCCTGCATGTCGGTGATTTCCGGATAGGTGATGCCAAGCCGACAGCCACGGAATCCGAGCATCGGGTTTTCCTCGTGGAGCCGGGCAATCGCAGCCTTGATTTGCCCGGTCGTAACGCTCATCTTCTGGGCGAGCTTCTCGATTGCCGGCTCGTCTTTGGGCAGGAACTCATGGAGCGGAGGGTCAAGGGTCCGAATCGTCACCGGGAAACCGTCCATGACCCGGAAGATGGCGGCGAAGTCGTTACGCTGCATAGCGAGGAGCCGGGCAAGTGCCCGACGCCGGCCCGCTTCGGTTTCGGCCATAATCATCTCCTGCATCGCGCCGATTCGGTCTGCGGCAAAGAACATGTGCTCGGTGCGACACAGGCCGATGCCCTCAGCACCAAACTTGCGGGCAGTGGCCGCGTCTTCGGGCGTGTCGGCATTGGTTCTGATGCCGAGCCGACGGAGCTTGTCGGCCCATTGCAGCAGGGTCTCGAACTCGGTGGAGAACTTCGATTCGACCATCGGCACCCGGCCAAGGATGACCTCGCCGGTTGTGCCGTTGATGGTGATTACTTCGCCTTCAACCAGGTCGCGTTTGCCGATTGTGACCCGACGGTTCGCGTAGTCGACGCGCAGGGTGTCGCAGCCGACAACGCAGGGCTTGCCCATGCCCCGGGCCACGACCGCGGCGTGCGAGGTCATGCCGCCGGCCGCGGTCAGGAACCCTTGGGAGCGGGCCATGCCTGCGACATCGTCGGCCGAGGTCTGGTGCCGGACCAGAATTACGTGGCGTCCGGCGTCCGCCAGCTCGACCGCGCGGCTCGAAGTCAAGACCAGTTCGCCCCAGGCCGCACCAGGTGAGGCGGCAATGCCCTTGCCCAGGACTTCGTACTGGGCGTTCGGGTCAATGCCCGGATGGAGCAGGGCATCGACGTCTTCGGCCCGGACGCGCAGGACTGCCTCTTTGCGGCTGATGATGCCAGTCTGGGCCAGGTCATGGGCAATCCGGACCGCGGCGTTGGGAGTCCGTTTGCCGCTGCGGCACTGCAAGACCCAGAGCCGGCCGTTCTCGATGGTGAACTCGACGTCCTGCATGTCGCGATAGTGGCGCTCAAGCCGGCCGAGCAGCTCGACAAGCTGAGCATAGGCTTCGGGCTGCTCGGACTCAAGCCACTCCAGCGGCTTTGGTGTCCTGATGCCGGCAACGATATCTTCGCCCTGGGCGTTGTTCAGATACTCGCCGTAGATTCTCGGCTCGCCCGAGCCTGGGTCCCGGGTGAAGCAGACCCCGGTGGCCGAAGAGTCACCCAGGTTGCCGAAGACCATCGCCTGGACGTTCACCGCTGTGCCCCAGTCGTTCGGGATATCATAGATGCGGCGGTACTCAATCGCCCGGGGCGTGTTCCAGGACTTGAGCACCGCTTCAATTGCCATCCAGAGCTGGGTATTCGGGTCCTGGGGAAACGGCTTGCCGGTAAGCTCTTTGACCTTGTCTTTGTACCGGCTGACAATCCGCGTCAGGGCCGGAACGTCCAGCTCAGCATCGGACTTGACATTGGCCCGACGGCGTTCGGCCCCAAGGGTCTTCTCAAACTCCTCATCGCCGGTTCCGAGCACGACGTCGGCAAACATCTGGATGAACCGACGGTAGGAGTCGAGCGCGAACCGCTCATCCTTGGTCTGCCGGGCCAGTCCGGCAACCGTCACATCGGTCAGGCCAAGGTTCAGAACCGTGTCCATCATGCCCGGCATTGAGGCGCGCGCACCAGACCGAACCGACACGAGCAGAGGGTTGTCGGCATCGCCGAAAGTGCGGCCGACCGAGCCTTCGATGTGGGCAAGACCCTTGCGCACTTCGGCGGCCAGAAGCTTGGGCAGGGTCTTGCGCCGCATGTAGTAGACGCAGACCGCGGTCGTAATCGTGAAGCCGGGCGGCACCGGCAGCCCGATGTTTGTCATCTCGGCCAGGTTCGCGCCCTTGCCGCCCAGGATGTCGCGCATCCGGGCCGAGCCGTCAGCCTGACCGTTGCCGAAACGGTAAACGAATCTCATAGAACTTACCGGACCTCCATCCGGACTAGACTGTTACACTGCCCGACCGAAAACCGGCCGGGCTGCTTGCTCCGAGGCGAAGAGCCCCTGAAGCGACTACCTGCGCAGCAGCAGGTTCAGAATAAGACTGAGTACCAGCGACAGGACCAGTCCTGTTACCAGCGGTATGTACAGAACAAGACCGCGGCGCTGGACAAGGATGTCGCCCGGCAGACGCACAAGCCCGAGGCGGCTGACACCAATCAGCCCGACCCCGGCCAAGGCGAGAACAAGCCCGAGTACCACCAGCACCCGGCCCAGACCGGCGATGCTATTCATCGGACTCAGGCAGGTTGGTTTCCGTGGCTAAGAAACCCTCGACGACCTCTTTCGCTCTGTCCCAATCCTGCTCTTCGACCAGCACCTCACCCCATGCCGGCCGCATCACCATGGCCAGACCATCATAGGCCGGAATCTGAAACGAGTGAATCATGGCCGGGATGCCGTGCTGCTCCAGCAGGTCACGCAGCGTATTCGCCATGAACTCATCCGACGGACGATACACTGCACGCAAAGCCACGGGAACGATAGTATACCACGAGCACAGCCCAACGTCAAACTCGGCCGGAACTTAGCCTCCAGTCCGCACAGGGCCGGGCCGCTGCGGGCGGTTATGACCGTGAACGAGCCGGTCTGGACTTGGCAGACACCGTGGTGTCCTGCGCCGACCGGCAGAGATGCCGGACCGGGCAGACCGGGCAGCGGGGTCTGGTCGGGCGGCAGATGGTCTGGCCTAGAGCAACAATCAGGTGATTCCAGTCGGCCTGATACGCGGTGGGCAGGATGCGCATCAGGGCGCGTTCGGTCTCAATCGGACGGGTGGTGCAGACCAGGCCAAGCCGGTTGGAGATGCGCTGGACGTGCGTGTCCACGGCAATTGCCGGCCGGCCAAAAGCCTGGCTCAAGACGATGTTGGCGACCTTGCGACCTACTCCGGGCAGCTTGAGCAGTTCTTCAAGTGTGTCGGGTACCTGGCCGCTGTGCTCCGTGCAGAGGATTCGGCCCAATCGGTTCAGCAGGCGCGCCTTGGTTCGATAGAAACCCACCGGATAGATGAGCCGGCTGACTTGTGCGGGCCGGAGCCGGGCCAGTTTGCACGGGTCAGAAGCATGACCGAACAGTCGGCTCCCAGCCGCAGCCGTGACCGGGTCCTGGGTGCGGGTCGAGAGTACGGCAGAGACAAGCACGCGGAACGGGTCGCGCCGCGGCATCAGTTTGACCGGTGCATTGAGCGAAGGATAGGCGCGGCGCAGAGCCAGAACGATACGGACGCTGTGTGCGCGTTCTTTCAGCCGGGCCTGGCTTGTATCGGGCTGGTTCAGATGCCGAAGACCGACAGGGCGGTGATGAAGCCCATGGTGAACAGAACCACGAGCACAAGAATCATGATTACCGGATGCAGACGCATCACCGATGAGACCTCGCCCCGCTGGCCGCGCGAGAACGTCACCAGAGCGGCAAGCACCGCAAGGATGATGGCCACGATTGCCAGAGTCCGGTGGGCCGGCAGCTTGAGCGCACGTCCGGTCCCACGGACCAGCGCGGTGACCAGGAGCCCGATGACGAAGTTGGCCGCTACCAGAATAAGGAAGATGACGCTTCGGTAGCGTTGCTGGCGCATGGGGAAGTTCCAGTCGTTGATACGGGAGAGACTGGTCTGGCCGGTCACGACCCCATAGGCGATTGTGCCGAGTGCAAGAACCGGGTGGATGAATGCGTACCAGGGCATGTCAGAATTGATGACCTAGTCGACCAGCAGACCGACCCGGCACTCGGAAAGCAGTTGCAGGTTGGCCTTTGAGCCGTGAATCCGGGCCGCGTCGTAGTGGCTGACAACCAGGTCGCAGGAGTTCGTTCCGGTAACCCGCAAAGCCCGAACCACCAGCGGATTAGAACCGACCCGCTCGCTGACAAACGCCTGGGTGCGGTCGCGGAACCAGCCGACCGGCCCAAGCTGGGTCAGTTTTTCAGCCGAGGCAAAACCTGGGCCGATGACCTCTTTGTCTTCATCGGTGACAATCCTGGGAAACAGCGCGGGCTTGAGTTCCAGATTGGTTGCGTCAATCAGGATTCCGGTCCAGGCTGTGCCGTTGCCCGACTCGAAGGGAACCAGCTTGACCCCGGGCGGCGGCTCCTTGCCTTCAGGCCAGGCCTGGCCACAGCAGGGGCAGGCGGTCTTGCCCAGCAGCCTGCCATCACCGGTCTGGGGCAGGATGACCGCGAGAATCGCACCGTTGATGGGAAACTCATGCTCGGCTGATACCGCTCCATCGGAAAGGAACCGGGTCGCGGTCCGGCGGCTCTCAAGCGCCATCCGCTCGAGCTTGCGTGCCGCCTGGGGGTGTGCGGCCAGGAAGTCGGCCACGGTGCGGCTGCGGTCATATGTGGCCTGACCAAGCAGGTCCAGGGCTCGGCGCTCAAGACTCCGGGTTCCCTGCAGGCCGACCGAGCCTGATTCGAGACTGGTGACAACGACCGTCTGGCGGGCATAGTCAAGCGTGTCGGCCCAGGCCGACAAAGAAAAAAGAGCAACCGTCAAAGCGATGAATAGTCTCAACATGCCTCCTGCGTAACTGCTTTCAATTCAGACGCTTGTGCTGAAGAACCGGGAGCGATGCCTCGGTCCGGCACACTCGAGCAGTACTAGACAAAGCGGCCAACGGGAATTGAACCCGTGTAACCGGCTTGGGAAGCCGGGGCTCTACCCCTGAGCTATGGCCGCATGGCAGTACAATAGTAGACCCCGGGCCGGGCGTGTCAAGAAAACGCGCACCGGCAGGGTCGGCGCGTGGACAGCCAGTCTGCTGCCCGCGCTTGCCAAACGGTAACTTCAGGGCATAATGTAGCGTTTGACGTGAGCGCCACTACACAATAATGTTAAGGAGCCTGTAATGGATGCACCAGTTGGCCAGATAGCATCAACCGTCAAAGCCCAGTTTGAGCGCCTCAAGGCACAAGAGACGAGCTTTGCCGACGCCCGATTCTACGACGAAGACCGGGCCGAGAATCTGACCCTTTACGACGGTAACCTTGAGAACAACTTCGGCGAGCTCGAGCGCGGCATCGGCGTGCGCGTTCTCGCCGACGGCGCCTGGGGCTTTGCTGCCACCGCGGACCTGGGCGCTATCCCGGCCTGCTTTGACCGGGCCCTGGCCAATGCCCGGGCTGCTGCGCTCCTGCCCGGATTTCCCAAAGACATGGGCAAAGCCCAGGCCGTGACCGGCAAGTACCGACCCCCGGTGGAACAGGACCCGTTTGACGTGCCAATGTCGGAAAAGCTCAGGCTGCTTGCCGCGATTGACGGTCAGCTCAAAGACCAGTCGGTCGCCCATCGAGTCGTCTCGACCCGGTTCCAGCGCCGTAAGATATTCTACTGGAACAGCGAGGGAACCGAGGTTGACCGGTGGGTGCTGAATACGTTCGGCACAATGATGGTCATGGCTCCGGACAAACAGGGCCGGACCCAGCGCCGGTCAATGGAGCTTTTCTGCTCCGGCGACGGCACGCGCGGCTGGGAGTGGCTGGCCAAGCCTGAGGCATTCTCCGCTCATGCCGAGCGGATTAAGACCGAGCTTTCCCAGATTGTCGCGGCCGACCCGCTGCCCGCGGGCAGGCGCGATGTTATTCTGCTGCCCGGCCAAGGCTTTCTCCAGGTGCACGAAACCATCGGTCACGCACTCGAACTCGACCGTATCCTCGGTTACGAGCTCTCCTTTGCCGGCGGCTCGCACGTCCGGCTTGAGCACATCGGCACCCTGCGTTACGGCTCGGACAAACTCAACTGCCGGGCCGGGATTGTCGGCAATTCGCCCGGCACGTTCGGCTACGACGACGAGGGCTCGCCCCAGCGCGATTACTACCTGATTCACAAAGGCATCCTCGTCAACGTCCTCTCGAGCCGCACCGACCTGGCTGAGGCCAATGCCAAAGCCGGCCGCACAATCATCAAGGAATCGGGCACTGCGGCCCGGGCCAGCGCATTCTACCGGACGCCGATTGACCGGATGACCAACATCAACATCGACCCGGGCGACGACGGCACGCTCGAAGACATCATCAAGGCGACTGAAGACGGCATCGTGGTCGACATACCGGTTTCCTGGTCGATTGGGTCGAACCGCGAGCACTTCCATTTTGGCTGTGAGATTGCCTGGGAGGTCAAAGACGGCCAACGCACCCGCGTGCTCAAGAACCCGACGTACCACGGTCACACCCTTGAATTCTGGGGCTCGCTCGACAAGGTCGGGTCACAGCCGACCTGGTGTCTGATGCAGGTCCCGAACTGCGGCAAAGGCGAGCCGAACCAGATAATGGAGCTCGGCCACGGCATTCCGGTGATGCGCTTCAAGAACGTTGCGACCGGAGAAAAGGAGTAGCCATGCTCGAACCACGCATCCGCGAACTGCTTACTTCCTGCCGCGACCGGGCACGCCGGTCTGGAGTCAATGCCGAGTTCTCGCTGCACCGCGAAAAGTCCGGCCTTATCCGGCTTGGTAACTCCTCAGTCGCGCTTTCGACCTTTGAGGGCCTGACCCGGCTCGATGTCCATGTCCAGGAAGGCCGGCGCGTGGGCGACTACAGCCTGTGTGCCGACATCACGACCGCGGCCCAGCTCGACGACGCCCTGAAGCGCGCAACCGAGGCCTGCAGGTCAGCCCTGCCCAAGGACTATGAACCCATCTTCGGCCGGGTCGAGGAGCCGGTTGACGACTCGACCGGGTTCGACCCGGCACTTGAGGACCTCCCGCCTGAAACCAAGGCCGGTTTGTGTGCTGAAGTGATCAAGACCCTGAAGCCACGCGGCAAGTACGACTTCTCCGGTTCCTGGTCAACCGGCTCGACCGAAATGTACTACATTTCGACGGCCAATAACCACGAGGCCTATCGCCGCCTGACGGACGGTCGGTTCGTCATGGTGCTGAAAGAGCAGGAAAAGAAGTGGGAGCTCTCGGTCGAACGCACCCAGAAGCAAGCCGGTGGCTTCACCGCGGCCGAGGTTATCGCCGCGTTTGAGAGTCTGCTTCCGGTCTACGAGAAGAACCAGCCGTACAAGACCCCGGTCGGCCGTCAGAAGGTGCTGTTCGGCACCCAGGCCGTGGCTGAGCTGCTGTCGCTTGCCGTCTGGGGCGGGTTCATCGGCCGGCCCTGGGAAGAAAAGCGGGCCTTCACCGCTGCGCTCAGGTTCGGCGACCGGGTCTTCCCCGACGCTATCTCGATCCACGACGACCCGACCGACCCCAATGTCTTCTCTATGCCCTTTGACTTCAGGGGCAAGCGCCGCAGGCGGTTCACGTTGGTGGAGAAGGGAATCTTCAAGGGTCTGCTGTACGACTCACTCACCGCCGCCAAGTACGGCAAACAGCCGACCGGCCACGACCTTTCCTCAAGCGACATGGTACTTGGAACCGGCTCGGCTCAGGCAGGCATCGCGGCCGGCTGCAAACTCGCGGCCGACGCCATCTACATCCCGCATCTGCACTATGTTCACATGCCGGACCCGACCAAAGGCCAGTTCACCTGCTCCTCGCGCTTCAACGCCCAGCGCATCCAGGCAGGCGAATTTGTCGCTCCGCTCCTCTCCTCGCGCGTAACCGATGAGATTCCGAGCGTGTTCAACAACGTCATCGCCATCTCATCCCGAGCCGTGCCGTTCAACGTCTCCGGGACCTATGGCCGCCGCACGCCAGAAGCGTTCAGCGTGCCCGAGTACATGCTCTGTGACTCGGTCCGCATCTCCGACGTCGCGGACAGCTTCTAGTCGAGTCTCGACTACTGCAGGCCGGGCAGAACGCCCGGCCTGCGCAATTTCGGGCTATCGGTGTGCGCTCGACGGCTCAACCGAGCTGCAACTGCCGAGCGCCTGACTGCGTCGAACACCGCGCTGGACACGGCCGCAGGCACGGAAGCGAACGCCAGCGTGACCGCTCGCTCATTCGTACCCGCGACTGCACAGTTTTCGGCTTGCGGTTCTGGTCGAGTTTCTGCCCGCAGCATTGCGCGCGGCCTGACTCAGGACAGCGCTTGAGACAACGCCGGAGCAGACGTTGGCGCAGTCACGCGCGGCCAGACCAAGGCACACACCAGTTCAGACATACTCTCAACCGCACAGCAAGATACTACCTGGGGTACGGCCCCTCCCTGACCCAGGTCGAGTGTAAGTCCTTGCTAGTGCGAGCCATAGCCCTTGGCCTCGGTCTAAACCCGGCTCGGCCGACAGCAGACGGCAAACAGCTAGCTGCTAACAATCTGACAAATAGAGAGTTATGCACACAGACCGGCCCTTGGGCACCTGTTCAGACATGTCCGGCCCGGCCACAAGACCACTGACCAGGGAAAATCGAGTGATGCGTCCCCGAGATTTCACTGCTTTCTGTCCGGCCCGTAGGGCAAAGTCCGTCAAATGGTCTCCATCTGCTCGCCGATGAAAGGGTTTTCGGCACTGATTGGCTGTACCTCGACGCCATATCTGGCCCGGAACGCGCGGCTGTTCGGACGCACCGGTCGCCACTTGACCTCATACGCCCGCAGGACTTCGCCGGTCTTGATGACCAGGTCTACCTCTGACTGGGCCCGCGAACGCCAGAAGAACAGCTCGCTCCTGCCGCCCTGCAACAGGTTGTGCTTGGCCGCCTCGGCAATCACCCAGTTCTCCCAGAGCGGGCCGATGTCAGGACGGAATTCTTCGGTCGCGAATGCGTTCAAGAGGGCGTTGCGAATGCCAGTGTCCCAGAAAAACACCTTCTTCTTCCGGGCAATCTCCTTGCGGGGGTTGGTACTGTAGCAGGGCAGGCGGAAGACTACGAACGTCTGTTCGAGCAGGTCCAGATAGCGCTCGACCGTGGGCCGGGCGAGCGCGAGTTGAGTTGCCAGCTCGTGCGTCGAGACCTCGCTGCCGACCTGATGCGCGAGCAGGGTAAGCAGCCGCTTTATCAGGTCCGGCGACTTGACCAGCCCGGCGTGGAGAATGTCTTTCCAAAGATAGTCCGAGCTGAGACCGCGCAGCACACGCGGCTTGTCCGAAGCAAGAACGACTTCAGGATACGACCCGAACGCGAGTGACTGCATGAGCACGACCCTGACCTGAGAAGCGAACTGATTGCGCAGGATAGTTGGGGTGTAGGCATCGGAAAACCAGTCCTGAGCACGCAGGACTTCTCCGAAGACCAGGGCAGGCAACTGCAGCCGTTCATTACGGCCGACAAGACTCTCTGCAGCCTGGTCGAGCAGATTCAGACTGGACGAGCCGAGCAAGAGTATCTTCAGCGGCAGTTGCTTGTCGTGCCAGCCCTTCACGATGCGCGCCGCCTCGGGCAGACGCTGGGCCTCATCAATCACCAGGACATCAGGATTGCCCAGGCTCCTCAATCCCTCAACCGGCGACAGGGCAGCCGCGGCCAGAAAGCGCTGCTTATCAACCTCAACATCGAAGTTGAGGAACAGTGCCCTGCGGCCAGCAAGAACATGCTCGACCAGCGTCGTCTTTCCCACCTGCCGAGCCCCGACAACGATGCCGACCTTGCCGCTGGCAAGAATACCATTTAGTGTCGATTCTGCTATCCTTCTGATATACACGATAGACAAGATAGCATATCATTTGGCTAAGTCAAGTGCCGTAGTCGCAGGCAGTTGGCATGTCTCTGGCCGGGGCTTTGTGGCTGTCGGGTTGCGGGTTATCGGGCCTGGGGCTTTCGGGCTGCTGTCCTTCTTCTGCCTGCCGAACCAGCGCGTGTGTTACCCCCTCACTTCACTTTGAGAACACCTGTTAGCCGAGTCTGCACCTTCAACTGCCTTACCACTGCAAAGTTTGCCTGTCCTGCTTTCTGTCCGGCCCGTAGGGCAAAGTCCGTCAGATGGTCTCCATCTGCTCGCCAAGGGCGGCCTATTTCTTCTCCTGCAGACTCTTAAGCCACTTGAGTAGTTCAAGGAGCGGCAGTGTTGCCGAGGCTGACTCCGTAGCGTTGACCAAGGTCTGCTATTGTCCTGCGTATCTCGTCTTCACCACGGCCCATGGCCTGAAGGAGACCGGCGTAGTTATTGACTGTGCCCTGCAGATGCGGATGCGGGTGGCCGATCTCCTGAGTGAACTTGAGACGTATCTCCACCACCCGCCGCATCAGCGGCTCAGCCTCGGCCATGCGGTTCGTGGCCGCAAGAAGCTGGGCGAGGTTGTTCAGGGCGGTGGCAACGTTCGGGTGGTCCATCCCGTAAGACTTCTCGAATATGGTCACGACGCGCTTCATCAGCGGCTCAGCCTCGGCCATGCGGTTCGTGGCATAGTAGAGCGAGGCGAGGCTGTTCAGGTCGCGGGCAACGTCAGGATGTTCTGGTCCGAAGGACTTCTCGTCGATGGCCAGGGCGCGCCGCATCAGGGGCTCAGCCTCGGTGAGCCGGCCTGTGTCCTGGAGTATCTTGGCGAGTTTGCTCAGGGCCTTGGTAACATGCGGATGGTCCTTGCCGTAAGTCTGCTCGTCAATCTCCAGTGCGCAGCGATAGGATGCCTCGGCTTCTGTAAAGGTCCCCAGGCTGATCAGTGCATCGCCGAGCTTCTTGTAGCTTGCCGAGAGTTCCTGTTGCCATTCTTCATTGTCGGGGGCGGAATTGGCAAGATGTTTGCGAACGACAAGGGAATCCCGGTACATCGCCAGAGCCTTGGCAGAGTTGCCCAAGTTGAGCAGTACGTCACCAAGCTTCTCATAGCTGACCGCCAGGTCCCGCTGCCGATCCTTGTTGTTCGGGTCAGAGCGGGCGAGACTTTGAGCAGCGTCCAGCGACTGCTGGCACTGGTCGAGCAACTCGGCAAGGTCGCCTTGGCTATTGTGGCTCATCTGCTGGGCCCACCATCGGGTTGCTTCTCCAGCTCTGACCACGTCGCGTGTGTGCACCGTCTGTTTCTGCTGTCTCCGTCACGCGTATCACCGTGCTTCCTGCAATTTGCCGATACGCCTTGGAGCCTACTGCGTATCCCGACGTAATCGCGAACTGGCAGTGCCCTTCTCTTGCTGGTAGACACAGGGAACATGCTATACCCTCTCCAGTATTCTCTTGACTGCTTCATACTCTTCTATCGCCCTGTCTAACCGCTGCACCAGCGTGTAGAGCTCACCCAAACGCATATGCACCTGTACTCTTACATCGTCTCTTCCGTTCCTCCGAGGACGAACAGATGTTGCTTGTGGTTCGTCGGGTGGCTCGGCCGGCATGCCGTCGGAGTGTATGGAGGTTGAGTCCTTCTTCAACTGTGCGGTGGCGCCTGTACCCTTTGCCGGAACAGCAGTCGTCCCGGTCAGTAGTAACCTGATCCCGGCTTCGACTCGGGAGATAGCGTCATCGAGATCGCTCGCCTGTATGCTGATAGACGTTGCCGCTCCCATCGCCTGCCGCCAACTCGGTTGCATCTTTTGAAACTCTTCAGAGGATGTCCCTATCCTAGTTGAAATTTAGCGATAGCGGTTCCCCTGCCCGGATGGTATCATCTGGGTTGTTCGTAAGTTATGAAAGGAGAACCGCAGTGAGAAGGTACAGGAATTGGTCGTCCGTATCAAGTAAGAGAGTTCGGGCCACAGGTCGGCGGCTGCTGGCCCAGATGGATCGGGACGTCGTGCTGGAGCTGATGCAGGAAGGCCTGCACAGTATGGCGCTCGAGATCGGCCGCTTGGTAGCGGTCGGCCTGTTGGAGGATGAGGTGGACCAGCTCTGTGGCGAAGCCTACGTCCACAACCCGCAACGGACCGCCACGCGCTATGGCGGTCAGCCTGGTTGGGCGGTGCTGGCCGGACACAAGGTGCCGATTGACCGTCCCCGTGCCCGCTACGTTGATGGCCGTGGAGAAGTGCCGCTGGCGGTGTATCGTC
>CBFGIT010000025.1:0-34929 GCA_965648905.1 Caldifarciminota bacterium | reverse complement strand
TGGGGGCGACCCACGGTCGCAGCATGCCATCACACCGATCGAAAGCGGCAGGGCAGCAAGAAATGGGCCGACGCCGTCGTCAGCCTTGTCTCAGGGGAGAGCAGCTAACGCACGGCTTGACTAACAAACCCGTCCCCAGAATTCTCGACCTCCTTGAAGGTCAGCGCGAGGTTCCACGACGCACCCTCGTTCACGTAGTCGCCAACCATAGAGGCCTTCGTGTAGGCCGCTATGGCCGCGCTCTCCTCTCGTCTGTGAGCAACCGACTAGCGCCGACCTCTCTTGCCCCGATGGCCGCACGCTCGGCCGGGGCGGTGTCTGTGCGCGGGGCGAGAATGGTCTAGCGTCACCGATTGCCCACCAATTGCCGCCCTGTCAAGACGGTCTGGCACTCCGTGTACCTTACTTGACGCTGGCGCCGGTCAATTCGTACGTCGCCGCGAAGGTGCTGCCGTCTTTCGTCGCGGTCTCGGAATAGTACTTGACCAACCCGACACCGGGCGCATACCAGGAACTGGCTTTGACGCGGAGGGATTCCGACTCTTCGACGGTATGCCAGGCCTGAGGAAAAGTACCGGCCTTGACGGTTACTGCCTGCTGGTCGGCGAATCGAACCGCGATTGGGATCGCGACCGAGAACACGCGATGCCAGCATTTGCCTTGCGCGGGCGGCACGGCGAGCAGTGTGTCGCAGTGCTCGCTGTCACGTTTCCGGAACTCAAGTATGTACCCACCGGACTGGCGCACAAAGGTCGTCTCGACGAAGACATATGGCAGTTCATTCTGGGTGACGACCATGACCGCTTCTTCCCCGCTGGCCAGCTTGTCCTTGGCGGCAATTCGGACGGTGGACCGCTGCATCGGTTGTTCGACGTCTGGTTTGCCGGTGCTGTCGTGCTTGCAGAGCCGGTACTTCCAGACGCTGCCGACGGTCAATGGATAGTAGTCGGTCGGGCTGCCGGCCCGGGTTGACTTGCCGCAACTGCCGGCCATGAGCACAATCAGTGCCAGCACGGCGATAGCGACCAGGTTACGCATAGCTTCCTCTCTTTCCTCGGGAGTTTCGGTGACACGTCATCTCCCCGCCCGCTCGGCCAGAACTGGTGTTTCGGCATCGACTTCAGTCACCATGATGTGTCCATGATAGGCAGGGCCGGGGCGGTGTCAAGTGCGCGGGAAAGAGGGCTGACGGCCAACGGCTCACGGCTGGCGGCCCTCGGGTCGAGTCGGTCGAGCCAGTGCTTCATGCCAGCCCCGGTATTCCTGCGCTGATTATTGCCAACGTGAGATGGTTATAGCGCAAGTCGGGCCGGTTGTCAAATGATATGTCGCTCCAACTCCAGAACCGCAACTTTCTGGGCGGACTTACTCCAGCAACCACTGGAGGACAACGTGCTCCTCAACATCAGACCGGAGGATGGATTGCCCAAACTGACCCAGGCCTTCTCACCAGGAGCCTGTCGGAGAAACCATTGACAAGACTGACACGTTACGATGGGCTGCGGTCGAAGGGCGCGGTGCTGTCCACTAGGGTGGTCCCCTGCCGCTCGGCGGGGGTATTCCGACACCCTCCTGGCCTGGTCGTGCTTCTGGAATCGAACAGGAAACCGGAAATGCTGCTGGTGATGCAACGCGAAAGGCCGTTGGTGATGGAATTGGTAGTGGAATCCAGAACGCAGTTGGTGACGCGAATGGGAATGGAATTGGCGATGGACTTAGCTGTGCAATTGGCTGGAGAACTGGCCGTGAAACTCAAGAGAGAACTGGCCAGTGAATGCGCTATCGAACGCGTCAGGAAGTTGGTGGGAGAACTGGATAGCGAATCGGTAATCGAGTTTGAAATGCAGCCGCAAGTGGCGGCAGATATGGCCTGGGGAAGGGCCCGGGACCAGCCCTTCGGGCTGCCCTTCCGGCTGCCGGGTGAGCTGCTGGGTGGGACGAAACTGACACTCCGTGGTCGGAAGCTGGCGGCTGGCAGCTTACGGCTGACGGCCTGCAGCTTGAGGACTCCGGAGATGGACCGGACCCTGACCAAGCTCCAAGCCATGCAGTACTTGACCTAATTCGGGTAGTACCCGGGCTTAGGCCCGTGAATCGCATTCTGAGTCTGGTCTTGGTTCTGGTGTCGGGAACGACTCCGGGAGTCACTTCCCCCACCAAACCGACCAGCAAACGAGAAGGCAGGTCGCCCGTCGTCCGCCTTGGCAGGCTGACCGGCAGGCAGAACTCCGGGACGCCAGCCACATGGGAC
Organism: Caldifarciminota bacterium; assembly: GCA_965648905.1. Taxonomy (GTDB): domain Bacteria; phylum Hydrothermota; class Tepidihabitantia; order Tepidihabitantales; family Tepidihabitantaceae; genus CAZQFS01. Next base: position 32,678 of record CBFGIT010000025.1, on the reverse strand, counting down.
AGCAGGGTTGTCAGCGTGCGCCCAAGCAGAGGGGATTGCAGGCTGGCGGGCAGACCCAGGTCCGCGCTGGAACCCGGGCCTGAAACCAGAACTGGAAGCTAGCCTCAGAGCAGCGCCGACGTCGAGGCGCGAGCAAGACGCGAATCCGCAAGCGGAAGGCAAGCCGCGACCTGCGGGCCGCAGGCCGTATGCGGGCTGATTCCGGCAGCCGGGCTGGACTTTGGGCCCGAGTGTTGGTCTTTTCTGCGATAAGCGCGTCGTCAGCGAACCCGTCGCCTTCCTCAACCGCCATGATGCGGCCGCGCCGCATACTCCGAGCCTTCGAGTCAGCGCACCAACTGAAACCTACGCCGGGCATACTCGCGGCCGTCGATGGCGAGCCGCATGAAGTAGATACCCGGAGATGGCCGGTCAATCTGCACCGGTAGTTCGTTCGAGCCCGAGCAGCAAAAACCACCACCAGCCGCCACCCTCCGGCCCTGCACGTCGTACACCGCGACTTCCACCCGACCCGCAGACGAAAGCGTGAGCCGGAGAGATGTGCTCCTAGTGACGGTAGCGGGCATGTCGAAACCGACTCGGACCGGATGGTGCACTTCGGTCTCCGTGACCGCGGTCGGAGCAACGATGCACGTTCCCTGGTACGGCAGCAGGTTGCGGCCCGACGCAACCACGCTCATCAACCCTGAATGCACCGGCTCGATGTGCAGCACTACCTGTCCGGCGCTGTTCGTCCTTGAGTAGACCTGAACCGTGCTGTCCATCGACAGACAGACCACCGCACCTTCGACCGGCACGCCGCCCGAAAGCACGGTAACGTTGAAGTCCTGCGGTCCGGTGCTAATGACGGAGTCGTGCGCTACGGCAAGTCGCCGCGGCACCGCGGTCCAGACCCCGAGTTCCGGGTCGCCCAGCAGGGTCCACTCTTCGTACCGCTCCTGTTGCCCGGGGAAAAGGGAGTCAACGCACCGCCGGGCCCGGAGCGTGACCTTGCCCAGGTCATGTTCGCCTTCTTCGTACAGCGCGCGGAAGAACGCCCGCATACACCGGCTGCGCTGCCTGATAGCGTTCGAGATGGATGTTGTACCGAAGTAAGCGATGCCGCCGCCGAGCGCCGACGGCGAAATGGCCCGTATCAGCTTGTCGCTGAACCACGACCAGTCCGGCTCGGTCAGCACCGACGCGCATGTGCCGGCTACGACAATGGGCAGTCTGCCGCGGTTGGTCCATGTGTACGGGTCCATCCGGTCAAAGGGCGCCCACCAGTTGCCGCCACACTGGCCCCGGTAGGTGATGAACGCCGTGCCCCGGTTCGCCACCCGGTCCACATCATGGCTTGAATCACCCAGGGTCCTGCTGAAGCTGTCGATGTTGATGTAACCATGCTGCCGCCAGTACTGAAGGCAGATACGCGAATCGTTCCAGTATATCGAGTCGTCCGGGTGCACGTCTTCGCGCACCACGGTCAGGCCGCTCAGGAACCAGGCAGTGTCGTCGAGCGACGGCCGCTCATAGGCCAGAGTCTTGGCCACGATTGTGCTGCACTCGCGCACCGTGCGCAGCCAGAACCGACCCACAGCCAGTTCCATCTTGTAGTCACCGGTCATATCACCGTACCGCACGTCGTAGTACGAGCCTGGGAACCCAATCTGCGCCGGGCCGCCGCAGATGAGCACGTACTCCGGCCTTACCGGCCAGTTGTTCCACGCGTCGCGGATGTAGGTCCGGATCGCCTCAGGCGTCGTGCCGGCCACCGAGAGCGGGACAACCTTGGCCAGCACACCCTTGGCGGTCTTCCACTGGGCTAGCGGCATGACCGCGGACACGAAACTGTCCGGAGCCACAATCAGATAGCGAGCACCCGGCTCGGCCGCAGCGGTCAGACAGAGCACGGTCGCAAGAGAGAACGCGACGAATGAAGCACGCATATCGGTCTCCTTGACGGATTCTGAGACTCTGCTCAGTATAGCCTGCTTCGGCATGACGTCAACTGCTCGTACAGTGCCGACCCGGATTCCGAGAAGGTAATGATGAGAAGCGCGGCCGCCGGGCTAGGCTTTGGCCGGAGCCTGAGTCTCGGTCTCTTCTTCGATAAGCGCGACGTCCACGACCGCGTCGCCCTTGTCCACACTCATGACCTTGACCCCGGTCGTTGCCCGGCCGCACTGGCGGATTTCCGAGCACTTGACCCGGATGACCACACCGTTGCGGCTGGAGACGATGACCTCGGACGACTCGCCGACCGAGCGGGCTGCAGCGAGCTTGCCCGACTTCTCGACCGGCTTGGCCGCGATGATACCGCTCCCGCCGCGGCTCTGGACCCGGAACTCCTCAAACGCGGTCCGTTTGCCGAACCCGTTCTCAAACACTGTCAGCAGGCACTGGCCCTCACGAACCACGACCGCGCCGATGACCGAGTCGCCTTTGGCCAGCCTGATGCCGCGCACACCGGCCGCTGCCCGGCCCATGTCGCGGGCGTCTTTCTCATGGAAGCGGATTGACTGGCCGTTGCGCGTGACAATCAGGATGTCGTCCTTGCCTGAAGTGAGCAGGGTGGCGACGAGGGCGTCGCCCTTCTCGATTGACATCGCGATGATACCTTTGCGCCTGGGATTGGAAAAGGCCTCAAGCTCAGTGCGCTTGACCTTACCCGACTTGGTGACAAAGAAAACAAACTGCTTGGCCGAGAAGTCGCGCACCGCAAGGTAAGACGTGGTGACTTCGTCCTTCTCCATTTCGACCAGGTTGGCAATCGAACGGCCCTTGGCCGCGTATGACCCTTCCGGAATCTCGTAGACCTTCTGCCAGTAGCAGCGACCTTTGTCGGTGAAGAACATCATGTAGTCATGGGTCGAAGCGATGAACAGCCCTTCGACAAAGTCCTCTTCCTGGACCGAGACGCCGGTCCGTCCCTGGCCGCCTCGGCCCTGGCGTCGGTACACCGATACCGGCATGCGCTTGATGTAACCGCGATGGGTCACGGTCACGGCCATGTCTTCTTCTTTGATGAGGTCCTCAATCGAGAACTCCTCAGCCTCACCGCGGACGATCTTGGTCCGGCGTTCGTCGCTGAACTTCTTCTTCAGTTCGAGCAGCTCGGCACGAATCTCGCCCATCATCAGTTTGCGCGAGTCGAGCAGCCCTTTGAGCCGGGCGATTTCCTTAATAAGTTCCCGGTACTCCTCGTCGATCTTCTCACGCTCCAGCCCGGTAAGCCGGGCAAGGCGCATCTCAAGGATAGCATCAGCCTGCCGATCCGACAGCTTGAACCGGCTCACAAGACCGGCCTTGGCCGCCTCCGTATCCTTTGACTTCTTAATCAGCTCGATAACCGCATCGATGTTCTTGAGCGCAATCTTGAGACCTTCGAGGATATGGGCCCGCTCTTCGGCCCGGGCCAGCTCGAACCGGGTCCGGCGGGTCACGGTCTCGAACCGGAACTTGAGAAACTCCTCAAGCAGCGCTTTCAGCGGCAGCACCTTGGGCTGGCCGTCCACCAGCACGAGCAGAATGATGCCGAATGAGGACTGAAGCTCGGTGTACTTGTAGAGCTGATTCAGGATGACTTCTTTGACCGCGTCGCGCTTCAGGTCAAGGACAATTCTCATGCCGTCGCGGTCCGACTCGTCGCGCAGGTCGGCGATTCCCTGGACTTTCTTGTCCCGCACCAGATGGGCAATCCGTTCAATCAGACTGGTCTTGTTCACCTGATAGGGAATCTCGTTGATGACCAACCGGTCTTTGCCTGCCTTCACTTCCTCGAACACGACCGTGCCGCGCAGGACAATCGAACCCCGGCCGGTTTCGTAGGCCTGTTTGATTCCTTCGACCCCGACAATCGTCGCGCCGGTCGGAAAGTCCGGGCCTTTGATGTGTCTCATCAGCGCCTTGGTATCGGCGCCCGGCTCATCAATCAAAAGGACCAGCGCATCAATCAACTCGCCGAGATTGTGGGGCGGGATATTCGTCGCCATGCCGACCGCAATGCCTGCTGCGCCGTTGGCCAGCAGGTTGGGGAACGCCGCGGGCAAAACCTTCGGCTCCTTGAGCCGCTCGTCGAAGTTGGGCTGAAAATCAACCGTGTCCTTGTCCAGGTCGCGGAGCAGCTCCATGGCCAGCGGTTGGAGCTTTGCCTCAGTGTACCGGTACGCTGCGGCCGCATCGCCGTCAATCGAGCCAAAGTTTCCCTGGCCGTGAACCAGCGGGTAGCGCAGGGAGAAGTTCTGGGCCATCCGGACCATCGCGTCGTAGACCGCAGAGTCTCCGTGCGGGTGATACTTGCCCAGCACATCGCCGACCACTGAGGCTGACTTGCGGAACGGCCTTGTGGGCCCAAGGCCCAACTCATTCATTGTGAAGAGGATACGGCGCTGAACCGGCTTCAGACCGTCGCGCACGTCCGGCAGAGCGCGGGCGACGATGACCGACATCGCGTAGTCGAGGAAGCTGCGCCGGACTTCGTCTTCGATGTAAACCGGGACTATCGATTCGTCATGTGGCACGGAGCAAGACTATAGCACAGGCCCGACCCAAGTCAAACCCGGCGACAACACGTACGCTCGGCACGACTAAGCCGGCAACCGGCGTGGTATATGCAGTATGAATCAGCGGCTTGGGCCTCTGGCCCATGATGTTGACAGCGGTGCTCTTATGGCTATCATTCCCCACGAACCGTCGAGACTCCCAAGGAGGAAATTGATGCGACGTTTCCCGAAGCTGAGACTACTGCTGTCCTTGTCCGTTATGATATTCAGCCTGCCTGCCTTGGCCCAGAACGTACCGCTCGACGCCTTGCTGCGCGGCGGCCGGATTCACTACGACGGCCAGCGTTTCGAGCGGGCCAAGGAGCAGTTCCAGAAAGCTCTGGACCAATATGGGTCCGGAGCAGACAACTCAACCCTGGCGCAGATTCACACCTGGCTCGGCCTGTGTGACGCGCAACTGCGCAACTTCTCGGCTGCGGCCGAGCACTTCGCTGTTGCGCTTGAGGCCGACTCGGCCTACGCCGCCAAGATTCGCAAGGACGAGCAGTGGCAGTACTATGCCTGGACTGCGCTCATCAACCGTACGCGCGATGAACTCAATGCCGACCAGGCCGAAGCCGCGCTGCGCTATGCCCGGACCGCGCTCCAGGTTGACCCGACCAAGTCTCAGAACTACACCCTGCTGGCCAACGCCTACAGCGCACTCGGCCGGCACGAGGAAATGCGCGCGGTTGCCGACCAGCTCCTGAAACTCGACGCCGGGGCAGCCGAGGCCTATGGCCTGCTTGGGCTGTACTTTCTGCAGAAGCCGGAGAGCCTCTGGTTCACGAGTGAGGCCAAAGCCGCCCGCTGGGATTCAGCAGCATACTACTATAACCAGGCGATCGCTCACTACGAGAAGCGGTTCAGCAATGCCAAAGCCATGCTCGCTCAGAAACTCAAGCTCGCTGACCCGGTTCGACTCAACGAGGTCACTTGGCGGCTCGTGGCTCTGAGCCGCAACCAGGACCAGACCGACCTGAAGAACTATATCGAGAAGGACCTGGCCGCGGGCCGGCAGCTTGTCGACATCGCTGCCCTCGCGAGCCAGCTTTTCTTCTCGGCGAACAATCTCAATGCCGCCAGCGCGCGGGCCGGAACTGCCATGCTCCGGGCTGCGGCGGAGACCAAAGGCTCCGAGTCCGAGCGCTTCCGGAGTCAGGCTGAGACACTTTTCAGCCGGGCGGTCGAGTACGACTCGACCGACTTCACCGCGCTCTTCGACCTGGGAATCGCCCAGTACCAGGCCGGCAAGGACGCGCAGGCCGAGCAATCGCTCCAGCACGTGACCGACGGTGCTATCGTCCCCCTCAAACTGCTGCCTGAAGCGCTTGCTGACGAACTGCTTACGCTCATCACTCCAACTGCGGCCCAAGCCGGCTACGTCCAGCTCGTCGGGCCGGTTGCGGCCCGGGCCGACTCGGTTCTCTCTGCCCAGGGACGCCCGGCAGTCGGATACAACTGGCTCTATTGCCCGGACCTGAAGCAGAAGCAGGGTTTTGTTGCCGCGACCCGGGCCGACCTGACCGGGATGTTCCTGAGTGTCCTGCCGCCCCAGCTTCTCGAACAGGTCTATCTCTGGCTCGGTTCGAGCCAGACCGGGCTGGCCTCGGCCATGGACCCGGTCAAAGACAAGGAGGCTCGCCGGGCCAAGTTCAACCAGGCCATCGCCAATCTCGAGGTCGCACTCAAGCTCGACCCGAAGAGCGCCGACGCCTATCAGAACCTGGGTATCTGCTTTCGCGAGACCGACCAGAAAGACAAGGCCCTGGCTGCCTTTGAGGCCGCGGACCGAATCCGCAAGGGCCGCTAACCGGAAAGGGACACGCCAATGATAAGACTGCTCAATCTGCTCATCGTCCTGCTGGCTGCGGCACTGGTCTTTGTCATCCTCTATCCGCAGATTCAGCAGAGTCGGCCGGTAACGGTCCGGTTCGCCTGCGACAGCTCGATTGCCGCGACCCCGCTCATCGTTGCGGTCGAGGAGACGCTGTTTGTCAAGAACAAGATTATCCCGGAGCTGGTCTTCTACTCCGACCCGGACAGCGCTCTTGCCGACCTGTTTGCCGGCCGGGTTGAGGCCGGTGTGTTCCCCTGGAGCACGATCATGCGCCGCGCGGTCGAGCACGGCGAAACTCTGAAGGTTCTCCTCTCACTCGACTACCGTCAGTCCCTGCCGGTTGACGCGATTGTCGTACCGACCAAGTCCAAGGTCAAGACCCTGGCCGACCTGAAAGGCAAACGACTGCTATACCCGCCTCAGTTGCGCGACTACATGCCGCTGTTCCTGCTCAACTCCGGGCTGAGCGGGGCCCAGGTCAAGCTGGTCGAGGTTCCATTCTCCGGTCTGGTCGAACAGCTCCGCGCCGGCGCGGGTGATGCCGCCTGGATAATCGAGCCGATGGTCTGCCCGATTGAGAGCACCGAGTTTCGCATCATCCAGGCCGCGGCCCTGCCCCGCTATGTGTCTCAGCCATTCCCGGGCGCGGCCTTGGGTTACTCCCGGGGGCTGACGAGTCTCAGCCGGGTTGCGGCCGGCCGGCTCAAGGTCTCGACCGACGCGGCCGTGGCGATCTCGGCCGCCAAGGGCGACCGGGCTAAGACGATTGTCGCCAAGTACTTCCCGTACTGTCGCGACGCCTGCGGGTTCTGCCGCCTGCCCGACATTCAACGCCTGACCGAAATCAACCGGTCGGCAGTTGCCGGACTGGCGGTGCGGCTCAAGACCGCGGGCGTGCTCTCGGCCGAACTGGAAACCAAGTTGATGTTCGTCGACCCGGCAACGCTCAAACTCTGATTTGCCCTTTGACCTTTGACCTGCGCATCGGACGCGCTCTGGCCTCTCTGGTCCGGTCGTGCTGGACGGGGGGTTGGCGGTCCCCTGTAACCCGAAACCCGCCTACGCGGGGTCGAAACCGCGGCCTGAGTACTGCTCGGGTTGAACCCGGCACGGGTTGTCAATGGCGATGAAGGCCGGGTCTTGCGATGGCTGCTGCCGTGAACCCCGCCAGGACCGGAAGGTAGCAACGGTAAGCGGACCTGGAGTCAGTCGCAAGGCAGCCTGGCCTGAGCCGGCGCTACTCATGCCCTCTTCCCGACAGCGCGAAGCCGCATGCACGGCCGGACCTTTTCCGGGGACGAGCCGTCCAGGGCGAAAGGCGAACAGCGAGCAGTGACCATGAGCGGCAAAATCCTGACCCTCAAGTACCGGCCTCAGACGTTCGACGAACTCTGGGTTCAGGACCACGTCCGCGACACACTCAAGCGGGCCGTGGCCCGCAACCGGCTGGCCAATGCTTACCTCTTCACCGGCCCGCGCGGGGTCGGCAAGACCACGACCGCCCGGATTCTGGCCAAGAGCCTGAACTGCGAGAAGGGGCCGACCATCACGCCCTGCAATCGGTGCTCGATTTGCCTCGACATCACTGGTTCGCGTTCGCTCGACGTGCTCGAAATCGACGGCGCGTCGAACCGGGGCATCGAACAGGTGCGCGAACTGCGCGAGAATATCCGTTACGCGCCCTCTGCCTGCCGGTACAAGGTCTACATCATCGATGAAGTCCACATGCTCACGCCCCAGGCATTCAACGCTCTGCTCAAGACCCTGGAAGAGCCCCCGGCCCACGCCAAGTTCATTTTCGCCACCACCCATGCCCACGAGGTGCCGGTGACGATTATCTCCCGGTGCCAGCGGTTCGACTTCCGCAAGGCCACGGTCAACGAAATCCGGGACCGGCTCGCCTGGCTTGCCGGCCAGGAGAAAATCAAGGCGTCGGACGCCGCTCTGGTCGCGGTCGCCCGTCGGGCCGACGGTGCGATTCGTGACGCCGAGTCAATCCTCGACCAGCTCGCCGCCTACAAGCCCGAGGGCATCGAGCTGGCCGATGTCGAGGACCTCCTGGGAATCGTGCCCGCAGAACGGTTTTCCGACTTTGCCCAACTGGTGCTTGCCGGTGATGCTGCCGGTCTGGTCCGGTTCATCGACAGGCTGTTTGAGACCGGATACGACTACCTCGAGTTCTACTCCGGACTGGTCGGTCACTTCCGGACTCTGCTCCTGCTTGACGTCATCGGCCCGGCTGAGTCGCTCGGGCTTCTGCCCGAAGAGACCGAACGGCTCACTGTCCAGGCCCGGTCCTTCGGCCGCGAGCGGCTGCTTGTCATCCTCGATGCGTTGACCCGGGCCGAAACCTCGGCCAAGCACACCCGGATGCCGCGCATCCTGCTTGAAGTCCTCGCGCTCGAGCTGGCCGCAGGTCAGAACGCGCCGCGGGCCGAGGTCGTGCCTGACCCGGCGCCGCCCACCGCCGCGGTTCAAGACCGGCCCCCGGCACTCGATACCGCCTGGGCCGAATTGCGCCTGCGGGTCAATGAGCGCAAGCCGCTGCTGGCTTCGGTTCTTGAGCTTGCCGCGCCGCTCGCACTTGACCAGAAAGGCTTGACCATCACCCTGCCGCCCACGCACAAGGCAGTTGAGCCGAAGCTTCAGGCTGACCAGGCCCTGCTTGACCGTATCCTCAGCGAGGTGTTGGGCCGACCGGCACAACTCAAGGTCAAACACGGGCAGCAACCCGGCCCTGACCCGGTGCTTCAGAAGCTGACCAAGCACTTCGGCCGGGTTGAGGAGGAACGACCGCGTTGAAGCTGACCGAAGTACTCTCCCGTCTCGGAACCATGCAGCAGGAAATGGAACGACGTCTGCGCAGCGTGCGGGCTTCAGCCTCAGCCGGTGGTGACATGGTAACGGTCGTCTGCGACGGGTACGGTGAGGTACTCGATGTCCATATCGACCCGGCGGTCTTTGCCGAGAATGACCCGGGCCTGCTTGAGGACCTCATCCGGGCTGCGGTCAACCAGGCCGCGAATCACGCCCGGGAACAGGCACGCAAAGAGCTCCGCTCGCTGGCCGGGCTGCCGCTGCCCGGACTCCTCGACCGCGACTAAACCGGTGAAGAAGTCGCTCGACCGACTGGTCCAGGCGCTGGTCAAACTGCCCGGCATCGGTCCGAAGACCGCGCAGCGCATCGCTTTCTACCTGCTCAAACAGGACTCGGTCGGTCAGGAGCTTTCCGAGGCGGTCACTGAAGCCCGAACCCGGCTCCGTCCCTGCTTGGTCTGCTTCAGCCTTGACGAGGCCGAACGCTGCGCCATCTGCGCCGACCCGAATCGGGACCAGGGCCTGGTCTGCGTCGTCGAAGACCCGGCCGACGTCCTGACCCTCGAGCAGTCAGGCCAGCATCGCGGCACCTACCATGTCCTCGGCGGTACGCTCTCCCCGATTGACGGCATCGGCCCGGAGCATCTTCACATCGCCGAGCTGCTCCTCCGGGCCGGCTCCGGCACGGTGCGCGAGGTGATTATCGCCACCAACCCGACCACCGAAGGCGAGGCGACTGCAGTCTATCTTGCTCGGCAGCTTCATTCGCTGCCAATCAAAGTCACGCGCATCGCCCGGGGACTACCGGTCGGTTCGGACCTGGACCTGGCCGACGGCGAGACTCTGTCCCGGGCATTTGAAGGCCGCCGCGAGCTCTGACCTCAGCTCTGTCGTTGCGTGGCCGGAGCGGTCTTAGCCAGCGCGAAACCCAACCTTGACCCACATCAGCGACCGGCTATCATTATCCGAGCATCCAACCGGAGGTACCGATGAATCTGACACTGACAGGACGACACATCGAAATCACCCCCTATCTTAAGAACCACGTTGCCTTAAAGGTCAAGAAGCTCGAACGCTACAACGACCACATCACCCAGGCCGAAATCGTCCTTGCCAAGGACAGCACCAAAGACATGGCCGAAGGCAAGGTTCACCTCAAACACGCCGTCCTGACCGCCACCGGTAAGGGTGACGACATGTACATGGCGGTCAACGACCTCGTGGACAAACTCCTGGTCCAGCTCCGACGCCACGACGGCAAGCTCCGCACCCGCAAGCGTCAGCCGACGGTTTGACATGGAACTGACCCTGCCCCGTCCTCCTTTCCCCTTCCTCACTACTCGGCACTAGTCATGGCCATCCTTGACAAGAAGATGACCGTTGCCGCTCTGTTTAGTGAGAAACAGGAGGAGTGGGGACTCCGTCCCCTGGCCGGCATTGCTCAGATGGAGCACCGTGCGGTCGTCACCGGCGACATCAACCGGCCGGGCATGGCCCTGGCCGGTTACACCGGCGTCTTCCTCGCCGAGCGGATACAGATTGTCGGCTCGACCGAGCTCTCCTATCTTGCCACCCTGACGGCCGACGCCCAGCGTGCTGCGGTTCGCCGGCTGATGGAGCTGGGCGCGCCCTGCATCATCGTCACCAAGAACCTGGAACTGCCGTCGGTCTGGCGCACCGAGGCCGACAAAGCCGGCGTGCCCATCCTGCTCACGCCGATGGATACGACCCCGTTCATCCATGCCCTGTCGGCTTTTCTTGACTATCGGCTTGCGCCCGAGGACTACATCAACGGCGAGCTGGTGGACGTCTTCGGCGTCGGGCTGCTCATCACCGGCAAGTCCGGGATCGGCAAGAGCGAGTGTGCCCTTGACCTTGTTGACCGGGGCCACCGCCTGGTGGCCGACGACCTGGTCAAAGTCCTGCGCCGCGGCACCGGCATCATCATGGGGTACTCAGCGGCCAAGAGCGCGCTCCTCGCCCATCACATCGAGATTCGCGGCGTCGGCATCGTCGATGTCTACAGCCTGTACGGCGTGCGCGCCATCCGCATCCAGAAACGGGTCGAGGTCGAGGTCAAGCTGGTCAGTTGGACCCAGGGGATGGACTACGAGCGCACCGGTATCGAAGACCAGCTCTCGGAAATCCTCGGTGTCCGGATTCCACTGGTGACGATTCCGGTCATCCCGGGCAAGAATCTCGCGCTCGTGCTCGAAGTCATTGCCAAGAACCACATCCTCAAGGTCTTCGGCTACCATCCGGCCAAGGTGTTCGATGACGAACTGACGCGCATGATGAGCAAGTCCCCCATCATCGACCCGTTCATCACCAACGACCAGGAGTAGCCGCTGCCCCCAACCTACGCCATCATCGTCGGCCACGGCGAAATGCCCCGGGCCCTGCTTGAAGCCGCGACCTCGATTGTCGGCAGTGCTGACGGGGTCTCAATCCTCTCCAATCTCAACTCGTCGGCCGAGGAGCTGGACGCCGCCCTGACCCGGTTACTCGACGAGCGTTCGGACGGCGACGTCATCGTGTTCGCCGACATGTACGGTACGAGCTGTGCTACGACCTGCGCCCGGCTCGAACGTCGGCGCGACAATGTCGCCGTCATCTGTGGAGTCAACCTGCCGATGCTTGTTCGGTTCTTCACCTATCGCGGGCGAAAAAAATTCGCCGACCTGGTTGAGTTCCTGGCTGAGACCGGCCGGAACGAAGTCCGACTCACCCGTACCTGACCCGGCCCGAACCGCCGCGCTTCCCCGAGGAAACCTGCGGGCTACGCCCGTTCCAAGACGTCGGCCATGGAGTAAAGCCCGGGTCCCCGGTCGCGCACAAACCTGACCGCGGCCAGCACACCCGAGGCGAAGGCCAGCCGGCTGGTCGCACGGTGCGTCAGTTCCAGTCGCTCGCCCGGGCCGCCGAACACAACCGTATGGTCGCCCACCACGTCGCCGACCCTCAATGACACTATCTGCCCTCTGCCTTCTGTCCTCAGCACCCCGACCTGCCTAACCGCCTCAAGCAGCCTGAGCGCAGTCCCGGACGGCGCGTCCTTCTTGGCACGATGGTGGGTATCGACTATCCCGACGTCGAAGTCCGGCCCAAGCAGACGTGCTGCCTCAGTCACCAGCCGGGCGAGAACGCTGATACCCAGAGAGAAGTTCGGTGCATGGACCAGAGGAATCTGCGCCGCGCAACGCGCGAAAAGGCTCAGCGTTTCAGCAGACAGCCCGGTCACGCCGGTCACATAGGGCTTCTTCGCCCGGGCCGCGGTTTCGCAGTTGGCAGCCGCGACCCGGGCAGTTGAGAAGTCAACGATACAGTCGGCCTGCCCGGCAGACCGGGTAAGCTCATCGGTCACCATCCCCGACCCCAGCACCGAGCCGACAAGCCTGTGACCAGATTCCTCAACCCCGCCGGCCAGGACCAGGTCAGACTGCGTCTCAATCAGACGGCAGACGTCGCTGCCCATCCTGCCGCCGCAGCCGACAACGACGACCCGCATCGTCACGGGTTATTCGTCCTTCGTCCTTTGACCGTTGTCCTCTCAACCGGCAGTCCGTAGTCCAGAAGCGCCTGCCTGATTGCCTGCTGGTTCTCAGGAGTCGGCGGAACAAGCGGCAGTCGCGGTTCGCCCGCAGCCATGCCAAGCATGTTCATCGCCACCTTGACCGGGGCCGGATTCGCTTCGATGAAGAGCGCCTTGATTAGCGGGAAGAGCCTGCGGTGCAGCCCCTGGGCAAGCTCAACCTTGCCGCCCGAGTAGTGCTCAATCATCTTGACAATATCAAGCGGCACGATGTTCGAGGCAACCGAAATCACGCCCTTGCCGCCGACCGAAAGAATCGGCAGCGTCAGCGAGTCGTCGCCGGAAAGCACGGTAATCCGGTCGCCACACCGACCGATGATTTCCGTGGACTGGTCTAGACTGCCCGATGCTTCCTTGACCGCGACGATGTTTTCGCAGTCCCGGGCCAGTCGTTCGATGGTCGCGGGCAGGACGTTCACCACACTGCGCGGCGGGATATTGTAGACGACCATCGGCAGCCCAGTAGCCTCGGCAACCGTGCGGAAATGGCGGTACAGACCTTCCTGGGACGGCTTGTTGTAGTAGGGCGCGACCACAAGCACCGCATCGGCCTTCAACCGCTCGGCCTTGCGCACCTGCTTGACCGACTTGCTCGTGCTGTTGGTCCCGGCACCGGCGATAACGACAACCCTGGTGCCGACCTGCTCCCGCACCGTGACCAGCAGGCGCTCCCATTCAGACTCGGTCAGGTTCGGTGACTCACCGGTTGAGCCGGCAACAAGCAGACCCGAAACCCGATTCCGAATTTGGAAGCTGACGTTACGCTTGAACCCGGGAATGTCGAGCCGACCGTGCCGGAAAGGGGATACGAGTGCCGTGATGCAGCCGTGGAGCCTCAATTTCATCTCTGCCTCCTTGGAAAAGCGGGGTCAGGAACCGACTGCAGTCTCAGCCTGGCCAGGCGTGATGCCGAGCAGCCGGTCGACCTCCTCGCCGGAAATGACCTCACGCTCGAGCAGACCCTGGGCCAGCGTGTCCAGCCGTGCCCGGTTCTGAACAACGATGTTGCGGGCCCGCTCAGCCTGCTCGTCCACGAACCGACGCACTTCGGCGTCAATCAACCGCGCGGTCTCGTCCGAGAACGTCCGCTGCATCCCCAGTTCCCGACCAAGAAAAATCTCCTCACCCTGCATACCATAGGTCAGGGGCCCGACCTTCTCGCTCATGCCCCACTCGCAGACCATCTTGCGGGCCAGCGTCGTCGCGTTCTCGATGTCGTTGTGCGCGCCGGTCGAGACGTCGCCGAACACCAGCTTCTCGGTTTCGCGGCCGGCAAGCATGATGGCAAGCTGGTCCAGGCAGTACTCGCGCGCGTAGATGCGCTTGTCGTCAAGCGGCAGCCGCTGGGTCAAGCCGAGTGCCTGACCGCGCGGAATAATCGTGACTTTGTGAACCGGGTCGGTCCCCGGTATCATCCGCGAGACCAGCGCATGGCCGGCCTCGTGATAGGCGATCCAGCGCTTCTCTTTGTCGCTGATTAGAAGACTTCGGCGTTCCACGCCCATCAGCACCTTGTCCTTCGAATCCTCAAAGTCCTGCATCGTCACCGCGGAACGGGCCCGGCGCGCTGCCAGCAGCGCCGCTTCATTCACCATGTTGGCCAGGTCGGCCCCGGAGAATCCGGGCGTGCCCCGGGCCAGAACCTTGAGGTCCACGTCCGGCGCGACCGTAATCTTGCGGACGTGAACCTTGAGAATCTCCTCCCGGCCCTGCACGTCCGGCCGGTCGACAACAATCTGGCGGTCGAACCGGCCGGGCCGCAGCAATGCCCGGTCCAGGATATCAGGCCGGTTCGTCGCGGCCATGATAATCACGCCGTCCGATGTCTCAAACCCGTCCATCTCCACCAGCAACTGATTCAGGGTCTGCTCGCGCTCATCATGTCCGCCCCCAAGCCCGGCCCCGCGCTGGCGTCCGACCGCGTCGATCTCGTCGATGAAAATGATGCAGGGGGCATTCCGCTTCCCCTGCTCGAAAAGATCGCGCACCCGTGCCGCCCCGACCCCGACAAACATCTCCACGAAGTCCGACCCGGAAATCGAAAGAAAAGGCACGCCCGCCTCGCCCGCGACTGCCTTGGCCAGAAGCGTCTTGCCTGTACCGGTCGGGCCGACCAGAATCACTCCTTTGGGAATCCTGCCGCCCAGCTTCTGAAACTTCTGCGGCGCTTTCAGGAACGCGATAATCTCGCGCAGCTCCTCTTTTGCCTCCTGCACCCCGGCCACGTCACTGAACGTCACCTTGGGTCGGTCCGAGGTCATGGCCCGGGCCCGCGACTTCCCGAACATGAACGCCCGGTCCTGCCCGGACGACATCCGGCGCATGAACAGAACCCAGATGCCGATGACCAGCACCCAAGGCAGGATGCTGACCAGGATCGCGGGCCACTGCGACGAAGGCCGCGCCCGATAGCGCACGCCTTTCTCCTTAAGCTGACCAACCAGGCTCGGGTCATCCGGCGCATAGGTCTTGAACTCACGATACTTCACCGTACCCCGCTCGGTGATGACCTCAGACTGCAGCTTCAGACTGCCCGAGATGTCGCGCTCGACAATCGTCACTTCGGCGACATTGCCTGAGTCCAGCTCGCGCAGAAAGTCAGTGTAGTCGATGCTCACCCGGCCTGCTCGACGCGACGAGAAGAACGTCCAAGCCGCCCACGCGGCCAGGAACACAAGCAGCCAGATGAACAGCGGGGTCAGGACGCGGCCACGCTGGGGTTGGTCAGCCATTTCCGAAAGACTCCTTGGAGAGATGCAGCTCGACGAAGCCTGAGAAGCACCGTCCGATCAGGCCCCGGGCCAGTACCAGCCTTGTACCCGGCCGGCCGTGGCACAGCCGGATAATGCTTTCCACGTCTTCTGAGTCGAGTCCGGGCAGCAGGTGACGGACGACTCTTCGCTTCAGAACGGTATTATAGTTCCGGAACCGGACAGTGTCAATCCGCACCGAACGTCGTCGGCGCTGACTGCACTTGACAGCCGCCTGGGCCGCGATTCGGTCGAGCAGACGGTTCTCGTCGTCTAGCAGTTGCGCGGCCCGGCGGGCATGGGCAACAACGCGGGGATTGACCTGTTCCAGCACCGGCACGACCCGGTGTCGGACCAGGTTGCGCCGGAAGTCGAGGTCCTGATTCGACTGGTCCTCGACCCATTGGATGCCGCGGACCCTAAGATGCTGCTCCAGGGCCGGACGAGCAATGTCAATGAGCGGCCGAATGAAGCGGTCGCGGCAGACCGGTATCCCAGCAAGGCCCGAAGGTCCGGTGCCGCGGCACAGGTTGAGGAGGATGGTCTCCAGATTGTCGTTCGCCGTGTGGCCGAGCGCAATCCGGTTGCACTCCTTGAGGCGGGCAACCCGGAGCATGTGCCGGTAGCGCAGCACCCGGCCCGCCTCCTCCAGCCCGAGCTTGTGGCGCCGGGCAAAAAGCCGGACCCGCGCCCTGCTCACCACCAGCTCGATTCCCAGACCACGGAACAGGTCTGACACAAACTCCTGGTCTCGGGCGGCAGTCGGCCGCAGACCGTGGTTCAGGTGAAAACCGGTCAAGGTGAGTTCGTACCGCTCCTGCACCAGATTGAGCAGGTCAAGCAGGCCGACCGAGTCAGCACCGCCCGAGACCGCGACCAGAACCCGGTCCCCGCAGGAAAGCAGGCCGTAGTACTCAACCGTGTCGAGAAAGGTGCCCAGGACTGAAAGTCTCATGACCGGCCCGCTCCGCCAACGAACTGCGCGAAGACATCGACCGCCCGGTCAATCTCCGACTCGGTCACAACCAGCGGCGGCCTGATGCCGACTGAGTCGGGCGAAAGCAACCGCAACAGTAGCCCATTCTCCTGGCAACGCCGGACCAGAGACTGCGCACCGACGTTGTCGGGCAGAACGACCGTCCACACCAGCCCGAGACCCGAGGCAGCACCGGCCCGAATCGTACTCAGCCGCTCGGCCAGATGCGCGCCGAGTCGCGACGCCTGCTCGGCCAGACCGCCCTCCACGAGCCGGATTGTCGCCAGCGCCGCGACGGCGCTGAGCACCGAGCAGCCGGCAGTGAACGCAGGCCAGCGCAACGTCGAACTGCCGGTGATGCACGCGCCGAACGGCATTCCGCCGGCCCAGCCCCGACCCAGCACATACAGGTCCGGCCGCACCCCGCTCGGCTCGATGCCGAACATCCGGCCGACCAGCCCGGGCCCGATTGACCGCTCGTCGCTTACGAGCAGAGCGCCGGCTCTGGTACACGCCGACCTGATTTCAGCAAGCCTCGGGTCAAAAGGGTGGACAACTACGACCGCGACACCATCGCTGACAACTGACTCCTCACGGTCGACATAGACGACGCGCTCCCGGCCGGTCCGGGCCCGGGCCAGCCTGATTGCCTGGGCCAGCGCCTCACC
This sequence comes from Caldifarciminota bacterium, assembly GCA_965648905.1. Classification (GTDB taxonomy): domain Bacteria; phylum Hydrothermota; class Tepidihabitantia; order Tepidihabitantales; family Tepidihabitantaceae; genus CAZQFS01. The sequence goes on along the minus strand of CBFGIT010000025.1, from coordinate 15,512 downwards.
GCCTGAGTCGGCAAGCAGCACCCGCCGATTCATCCCGCCTGGTGCCAGCTCAGCCAACTTGCGCATCAATTCGACGTGCTGAGGCCAGCAGGTCAGGTCACTGCCCGGCATGTGGCCGGTCTCGGCGATGACGCGCGTCAGTTCCGGATGGCAATAACCAAGCGGCACCAGCCCGCCATTGGCGAAGTCAAGCCAGCTCCGGCCCCCGGCCTCGACAACAGCCTTTCCGGCCTTGTCCGGGACAATCGGCAACTTGGCGTCCGGCCCGGCCGGGCCGAACCGCCGCAAGGCCAGCCGAATGCTGTCGGGCAAGGAAGACGACTCCATCGGCCAGCAATCATAAGACACTCTGCTGCTCAGTCAACCATCGCTCGCCGTTCGCCGCTCGCCCGCTCTTGACTCCGGCGTCTGCGTGAGTATCTTGGCCCGGACCATGTCGGCACATCATCGCAGGCAAGTCATCGCGCGCATCGGGTTTGTTGGCGCTGGCCGGGTCGGGACCGCCCTGGCCTGGCACTGCCGCAAAGCCGGGTTCGGTCTTGTCGGTCTGGCCGACAAAGACTTGAGTAAGGCTCGGGCCGCATACCGTCGCTTGGGTCTCCGCTTCTGCAATATGCAATCTTCCGAGCTTGCCCGGGAAAGCGACGTTGTCTTTTTCACTGTGTCAGATTGCTCGATTGTCTCCGCATTCCGGGCTGCTCGTCCGATGCCCGGCACGATTGTCGCTCATTGCTCTGGAGCGCTCGGCCTTGAGGTGTTCGAGGGCTATGAGCGTACCGGTCTTGAGGTTCTAGCTCTTCACCCGGTTCAAGTATTCGCCAGTCATGCCCAGGCAATCAAGAGTCTACCCGACTCATGGTGGGCGCTCGACGGCTCGAAAGAGGGTCTGGCCTTCGGCCGCAGGCTTGTCCGACTGCTCCGAGGAAAGGCCGTAACCGTCAGGAGTGAGGCCCGACCTGCCTGGCATGCAGCCTGCGTCTTTGCGTCCAACTTCCAGGCAGCGCTGCTCGACGCGGTCGAACGCATCGGCCCAAGTCTGGGCATGATGCCGGGCAGGATGGTTGAGACACTCGGGCCCCTGGCCCGTGCTTCGCTTGAGAACGTGCTACGGCACGGCCCGGCTCAGGCCCTTACCGGCCCGGTTGAACGGGGCGACACTGAGACGGTCCGCGCGCACCTTGAGGCACTTGCCCGCTATGCGCCTGAGCTTGTGCCGATGTACCGCGAGCTGTCGCTGCGTCTCGTCGAACTCGCCGCAAGCAAAGGACTCACCCGGCCTGCCCCGTGCCGGCTTAGAACCGTGTTGACTTCACGATGACCGACAGGGCACGAGTCGGTTCCGGCAATCGTCGGTCGAGTCCGGACGTTCTCGCTTCTGGATTCTGCAATCTGGCTTCTGACCTCGTCCATTCCTCCCTTGGGTTGCTCGCGGTCGCGGCCCTGCTTGGTGTCACGGCCTGTGCCAAGAAGATGATGCCACCGAGCCCGGATCGGTTCGCGCCGAGCCCTGAAGAGATTGTGACCCGGAATCGAAGCCAGGTCGAGCTTGTCTTTGACGAGCCGATTGACGGTCGGCGTGTGTTCGTGGACAGCTTCTACGTTTCGGACGCGAACGGCCTGGGCGTGCGCCTGCGCGGCGCGTCGCTGGGACGCTCAAGCTCAAGCGTCATGCTCTGGACTCCGGTTCAGTCGGTGCAGTTGTACCACGTACAGGGCGTGGTCTGGGACATGGCCGGGAACAGGGGCGCGTTCCGGGCGCGGTTCCGCGGTTCGGAGCGGCAGGATACGATTCCTCCGACTGTGAGCCGCATCTCCCCGTCTCCGGCTGCAACCGGACTCAGGTACGGCGCGACGGTGGCGGTCAGGTTCAGTGAGCCGATTGATACGGCCGTTGTTCCCGAATGGCTCTTCGTACCCGAAGACTACGACACGCTGTTTCGCCGCACCTGGGAACCAGACTGGCAGAGCGTTCGCCTTACCCTTGCTGACACGCTCCCGGCCGGCTCAATCGTCTATGTCCAGCTCCTGCCCGGTTTCCGCGACCTTGAGGCGAACCGGTCACGCACGACCGCGTTCACCTACTTCACGCCCGACTCGGTCTTCGCCGGCGAGCCGGTCAAAGGTCGGGTCCGGTTCACTACCCGGCCCGCTGCTGTCTCCGGCACGGTCTTTTTCTTCACCGACACGTCTGCGCGGGCCACGGGTCTGGCCGCCCTGTTGCCGGACGGCTCGTACGCCACCCGGCTCCGGCCCGGAACCTGGCACGCGGTCGCTGTCTGCGACACCGACTTCGACGGCAATGTTGACCTTAGTGCGACAATCAGGAGCTTTGCTCCGCCTCAGGACAGCCTCGATTTCCAGCTCGCGCCCGAAACCCTGCCCGGCCTAATCCGTGGTTTTCGTCGTCGCTAGTGTCGCTCTGCTTCTGCTCGGGGTGCTGGCCTATCGCCGGCAGCTTGCGCACCCGGCCACGCTCGGGCTTCTGCTGCTCCGGCTCGGAACGCTCCTGCTCCTCGGCACGATTCTGGCCGGCGTCAGACTCACGAAGACCTGGACTGTGCGGCCCCGGCATGTCGCCCTGCTCCTTGACCGCTCGGCAAGCATGGCAGCCATCAGGGCTGATACGCTGCTTGACCGTGTCCTGGCCACGTTCAGCTTCCCATCCCGGGTCCGGCGCGATGTCTGGAGTTTTGCCGACTCCTGCCGCCGAGGTAACAACGTTCCCGGCCCGAACCGGACCCGCATCGCCGCAGCACTGGAACAGGTTGGGCGCACCCGTCCGGCCGCAGTCGTCCTTGTTGGTGACGGCCAAGACAACGGCGAGAGGTCGGCGGTCGATGCGGCGAGGAGTCTGGGCGTGCCGGTACACACGATCGGCCTGGGCGCGCTGCCGGACGAGAATCTGGCTGTCACCCAGGTCATCCTACCAGCAAGCATCCACGCCGGCGACACTGCGGACCTACGCGTCCGGGTAGTCGGAACCGGACTTGAGCCCGGCCCGGTCAAAGTCCGGCTCGGCGATGCGACCCGGGTGGTTGAGATGGGCAGGGGCCGGACCGAGCTTGAGGCCGAGTTCCGGCACGTGTTTCCCAGACCTGGGCCCCAGGCGGTCACGGCGTCGATAGAGAGCCTTTCTGCTGAGGGAACGTATGCCGATAATCAGCGGACCGTGTTTGCCGATGTACGGCCAGGCCGCTACCATGTAGTTTACCTGACCAACCGGCCCGGCCCGGAGACAAGATTTGTGCTCGCCTGCCTGGCCGGTGATGAGCGGGTTGAGCTTGTTACTCATGTCGAGCTGACCGGTGCGCTCGCAGTACCGGAGTCGGACATCACTCGGGCCGACGTCGTCATTGTCGACGGCGTGGTCGAGCAGCAGTCTGAAGCGGCCCTGTGGCAGGCGGTCCTGCGCCGAGTAAGAGGTGGTGCCGGGGTGCTCGGCCTTGCCGGCCCCGAGTTCAAACCCGGGCCGGTTCTTGAATCCCTGCTGCCGCTCGCGCCCGGGTCAGCAGGCGGAGACAAATTGCTGCGCGGGCCATTGACGCCGGAACTGACCTCGGCCGGTGAGGCTCTGCCCTGGTTCGCGCCGGGCAGCGGAGTTGACCTGGGCAAGGTCCCGCCTTTTCTCAGCGCTCTGAACGTTGCTGGCCGCGCACCGGCCTGGATTAGGGCACGCGAGAATGGCCTGCCTTTGGTCGTGGCCGGGCGAACCGGTCGGGGCAGAACCGTGTTCGTTGCCGGATACCCGTTGTGGCGCTGGGGCTTTGGCGCATACGAATCAGCGCTCGGCACGTTCCTTTCCGGTGTGGTCCGGTTTCTTGCCGAGTCGGACACCAGCCCGTTTGTGCTCCAGCCCGACAAACCCGGGTTTCTCAAAGGTGAGCCGGTGCGATTGACCCTCCGGGCAGTCGGCCCGGACGGCCGGGCGTGGAGCGGTCTTGACGCGGTGGTATCGGCGACAACCGGCGAGGTGCGAGTGCCGATGACCGAGGTCGGCAACGGAACCTACGAAGCCGTGCTCATGGCCCTGCCGGCCGGAACCCACAAAGTCCTGGCCACGGTCAGTCTCGGCGATTCGATTGTCGGCCGGGCTGCCGCCGAATTCACCGTGGCCGAGCAGAGCGTGGAACTTGCCCAGCTCGGCCTGAACCAGGGCTTGCTCGAGGCGATCGCTGCGGCCAGCGGCGGCAGCTACTTCGCGGCCGACAGCCTGCTCGGCAACCCGCCGAGCGTCGATGGGCCGGCGTCGGAATTGCGGCTCGGCACTTACGAACGCCGGCTGGTGTTCGAGCCCAGACGCGCAGCCTGGGCTTATGTGCTTGTCGCTCTTCTCGCCGGGCTGGAGTGGTGGCTGAGACGAAAGCAGGGTCTTCTGTGAGACGAACGTTCGCCCTGGTGCTCATCATCATGGTTCTGGCCGGCTCGGCGCAGGCCGATACCGGCAGCCGGATTGCCCAGTCCCTGCGCACGCGCGGGCTGGCTCCGGAAGCGATTGTGCTGCTCGTGGCGATGCTGCCGATTGTCGAACTGCGCGGCGCGATTCCAGTGGGCGAGAACCTCTTCCATCTGCCGCTGTGGAAGACCCTGAGCCTGGCGATTGTCGGCAACATGCTGCCGATACTGCTGGTCGTCTTTCTGCTGGAACGACTTACGGTCTGGCTCGGACGCGTGCCGCTGTTCCGGCGTTTCTTTGACTGGCTGTTTCGGCGCACCCGCTCCCGCAGCGGCGTAATCGCCCGGTATGAGTTCTGGGGGCTGGTGATTTTTGTCGGAATTCCGCTGCCGATGACCGGCGCATGGACCGGCGCAATTGCCTCGGTGCTGATGGCACTGCCTTATGGTCGCGCCCTGCTCGCCATCTTCCTTGGAGTACTCGTGGCCGCCGTGGTCGTGACCATGCTTTCGCTGCTTCGTCTCTGGGGCGCGCTCCTGGCCGGTACGGTATTGCTGGTTCTTGCCGTCCTCGCCGTCGTTCGCTCGCGCCGCAAGCCGGGTCAGGACCGCCAAGATTCTTGACTTTGTTGAGCACCCGACTATTCTAAACTACGCTTTGATATCCCGAAGTCCACTTATTGTTCTGGCGCTGGTCAGTGTCGCAGCGCTGTGCGCGGCCCAGCCGCCTTCGATTCCGGCTGGAGCCGGCCGCGAGCGCGCACCTGAGCAGACCGTGCTGGTCTATCTGCCCCAGCAGTTCTACTCCGACGACGAGTTCGAGCCGCTCAATCGCAGCCTGGAACGGGCCGGACTCGCACTGAGAATCGCTGCAGCCAGCTCAGACGTGGTGACAAGCATCAACCGCCAGACGGTCCAGCCCGATGTGGTCATAGCCGACGTTGACCCGACCGACTACGCCGGGCTGGTGCTGATTGGCGGTTCCGGGGCGGTGCTTCACTGGGACGACACGCTGCTGCTCGCCCGCTGCCGGGAGTTCGCCGAATCGGGCAAGGTGGTTGCCGCCATCGGCATCGCGCCGATTGCTCTGGCCCATGCCGGCGTCCTGCGCGGCCGACGGGCAACGGTGTTCCCCGAGCGTGCCGCGGTGGACATACTGAAACAGGCGGGCAGTCGGCACAGCTTCGGGCCGCTCGTCGTCGACCAGAACGTTATTACCGCTGCCTCGGCCGAGCACGCCGTCGCGTTCTCCCAGGCAGTCGTACGAGCTCTGACCTCCAGGTGCGCGCCCTAGTCCAGCGGGTGACACGCGCCCGGGTCACGTCGGGCACGAGACCGGCCGGCGAAATCGGCGCCGGGCTGGTCGTTTTGCTCGGCGTGGGCTGGCACGATGGCGAGGAAACCGGTCGGCGTCTCGCGTCCCGGGTCGCCCGGCTGCGCATCTTCGACGACGAAGCCGGAAAGATGAACCGCTCCCTGCTCGACATCCACGGTCAGGCCCTGGTCGTGTCCCAGTTCACGCTCTACGGCGACGCGAGCCGGGGACTGCGCCCTTCGTTCACCGCGGCTTGTGAGCCGGTTCGCGCCTGCGCGCTCTATGAGCAGTTCTCGGCCGAGCTCGCCTATCTGGGCGTTCCGACGGTCCGGGGCTGGTTCGGCGAACGGATGACCGTCGAGATTGTCAATGAAGGACCGGTAACCTTGATGCTTGAAGAACCAACTGAGGAGAGACCGGCGCCATGATGAAGAGCATGACCGGAGTCGGCCGGGCCGAGTCGGTGCTTGAGCCCTGGCACAGCCACATCGTTGTTGACGTTCGTTCCGTGAACCACAAGTTCCTCGAAGTCGTGCCGCGCCTGCCGCCGCAACTGGCCGCCTTCGAGGGCGAAATCCGCGACCTCGTGCGCCAACGGGTACGCCGCGGCTACCTTCAGCTTACCGTCACGCTCGACGAAAGCGCCGAAGCCCCGGGTCTGGTCCTCGACCACCGGCTGCTGCGCGACTACCTCCGGGTCTGCCGCGAGTTGAAGAGCCGCTACCGCGTTGCCGGCGAGCTCGACATCAATACCGTCCTCGTCTACCCCGGCATCGTCAGCGCCCGCAAGGCAGACGACAATCACGTCCGGCTCTGGCGGGCGTGTCGGCGCGTAATTGTCCGGGCGCTCGATGCCATGCTGGCAATGAAGCGGACCGAGGGGAGCGCGCTGGTAAGAGACCTTCGTCAACGCCTGACTCGGATTCGCCGGGCGATCGCCGCGATTGAACGTCGAGTGCCGGCGCGGCTGCGCGAGCGCCGCGAGAACCTCCTGGCCCAGTTACGGGAGATGAAGGTCGACTCTGACCCGAAGCGCATTCTTGAGGAAGTTGCCTTCATTTCCGAGAAGGTTGACATTCATGAGGAGTGCGTCCGGCTCAAGAGTCACGCGACGATGTTCCTGCGCGCACTCTCGTCGGCGCAGACTTCGGGCAAGAAGCTCGACTTCATTGCCCAGGAGATGCTGCGCGAAACCGACACGATGGCGGCCAAGGCCCGCGACATGGTAATCTCGCGGCGGACGATTGAAATCAAGGGCGAAATCGAGAAGCTGAAAGAGCAGGTGCGCAACGTTGAGTAAGGTCCGGCGCCACCAGCCGTTTCTTGTCGTCCTGTCGTCGCCTTCCGGCGCGGGCAAGACCTCGATTCTGCGGGAAGTGGTCAAACAGGATCGAAACCTCGCTTACTCGGTCTCGGCAACTACCCGGCCCCGACGCCGCGGCGAGGTTCACGGCCGAAGCTACTTCTTCTATTCCGAGTCCGAATTCATGAAGAAAGTCAGGCAGGGCGCACTGCTCGAACATGCCCGGGTCTACGGACACCACTACGGCACGCCCCGCACACCGGTGCTGAAGCACTTTGGCCGGGGCCGGGATGTCGTCGCCGACCTTGACATCCAGGGAATGCGCTCCTGCAAACAGGCTCTGCCCGGCACGGTCGGTGTCTTCGTTACGGTGCCGAGCCGCGGCGAGCTGTCCCGCCGGCTGCGCAGTCGGGGTACTGATTCAGCCGAGGCACTTGCCTGCCGCGAGGCCGAGCTCGGCGCTGAGCTCGCTGCGATACCTGAATTCGACTATGTGATCGTGAACGACCGGCTGGAAAACGCGGTGCGGGACGTGATGGCAATCGTCCGGGCCGAGCGGCTCAGAACCACGCGGCTGTTCCCCGCCCGCAAGATTGCACGGCCGGACAATGCAAGGAGATGACCGAATGAAGTTGATATCACCAGAACAGCTTTGGAAGAGATACCCGAACAAGTACCTGGCCCTGAACGTAGCTGCGCTTGAGGCCCGGCGCATCATCGAGAACATGCAGCATGATGAAGTCCAACTACCCCGAAGCCCGTATGAAATTGCGCTTGAACGAACCGTCCGGGGCGAGCTGGCTCACGCCCGGCTGACCGAGGCCGATATCGAGGCGATGGCACGCGAAGGGTTTGACGAACCCGGGATCAGCCGGGCACCCAGCCTCTAGGTCAGAACCAACCAGCCACAAGAGATGACGGGCGTCAGCGCCCGGGCTCGCCGGCCGGCGGACCGGCGCGTGCTCCTGGCAGTGACCGGCGGCATTGCCGCGTACAAGACGCTGGAGCTTGTCCGGCTGATGCGGCGGGCCGGCTGGAACGTTGTTGTCGCCATGACTCGGGCCGCGCGCCGGTTCGTCGGCCCGGAGTCATTTCGCACCCTGAGCGGCAACCCGGTCGCGCTTGAACTGTTTCCTCACACCCGTGCCCAAGTCCGGCCCGCAGCCGGAAAAGAGCCGCCGGTCATTCACGTTGACCTGGCCGCCTCAGCCGACCTTGTTGTCGTCGCTCCGGCCACGGCCAACATCCTGGGCAAGCTGGCATCGGGCGTGGCCGACGACCTCGTTTCGACTCTGTTACTCGCGGTCCCGGCTGCAACACTCCGTTCCGGTCGCGTGCTGCTCGCTCCGGCAATGAACGTGAATATGTGGCAGCATCCTTCGGTTCAGGCTAACGTCACAAGGCTGCGTGAGTTCGGGTATCGATTCGTCGCGCCCGGAACCGGGGAGCTGGCCTGCGGAACACACGGCGCTGGTCGGATGGCCGAGCCGCAGGATATCTTCTGCCACTGCCGAACCGCGCTCGGCCTGGATGCACCGGCCCGTTCGCCCGACGTTTCGCTGGCCGGGTTCCGAGCCCTGGTCACGACCGGTCGAACCGAAGAGGAGATCGACCCGGTGCGGGTGATCACCAACCGCTCTTCCGGTCGGATGGGTATTGCGGTGGCCGCCAGCCTCTCTGCCGCGGGCGCAACGGTGAGGCTTGTCGCCGGCCCGGTCTCGACGTCGCTGCCGACCGGGGTCGAAACGACGCTGGTCCGGTCAACCGCCGAGATGCTCGATGCGGTGATGTCCGATCTGCCCCGAACCGACGTCCTCGTAATGTGTGCGGCGGTCGCCGACTTCCGGCCGGCACGTCCGCTCCCGCGCAAGTACTCGGGCCCGAACCTGACCGTTGAACTCGAACGCACGCCCGATATACTGAGAACCGTGAGCACCACCGAACACCATGCCCTGGTCGTCGGCTTCTCGCTCGACGATTCGCTCAGCCGGGCCCGCCTCAAGCTGCAACGCAAGCGCCTTGACCTGGTCGTGGCCAATCCGCTCGCTACCCCCGGGTCAGAACTCATCCGACCGACCCTGCTGTTTGGTAACGGCCGGCGTCGGGCTCTGCCCCGCATGACCAAGTCCGACTTCGCGCGTCTGCTCGTGGCCGAGATTGCCCAACTGGCACACCGCCGGAAAGCACGACTTCTCAGACGCTCCTGAAATGAAGACCGACACGGACCTCGAGCGGAACAACCCCGCTGGTCGGCGCCCGCCCCAGGCGCTTGAGGCCGAGGCCGCGGTCCTGGGCGCGATGCTGCTTGAGCCCGAGACCGTGCCGGTCGTCATACAGTACCTCAAGCCCGAGCATTTCTATCTGCTCAGCCACCGCAAGGTCTACCAAGCAATCCTGAACCTGTTCGAGCGAACCTCGCCGACCGACATCGTCACCGTGACCGCAGAACTGAAGCGGATGAAGGAACTCGACGCGGTCGGCGGGCCGCCGTTCCTCTCCGCCCTGCTCGACACCGTACTCACTACCGCCCACTGCGAAGAACACGCCCGGCTGGTACTCGAGAAGTCGGTCCAGCGCCAGCTCATCCAGACCGCGACCGAGATTGTTCAGGCCGGCTATGATGATGCGCGGCGCGCGAGCGAACTGCTGGAAGAAGCCGAGCAGAAGATCTTCGAGATTCGTGAAAGCGGCTATCGCAAGGGATTCAGCCGGGTCAAGGACCTGCTGATGACCGAGATGGAGCGCGTCGAGCAGGCGCTGGCCGAGCGCCGGTTCGTCACCGGGGTCGAAACCGGATTCCACGAGCTCGACGAAAAGACCTCGGGTCTGCAGTCCGGCGAGCTGATTATCGTCGCCGGTCGGCCGAGCATGGGCAAGACCGCGTTTGCCCTGAACGTCGCCATCAACGCCAGCACCCGGCGCAACATCCCGGTCGCGGTCTTCAGCCTGGAGATGTCGACCGAAGCGCTGGTCCAGCGTCTGATGTGCTCGGAAGCCGGCATCTCGATGGCCAACCTGCGTCGGGGCCGGCTCACACCCCAGGAACGGGCCAAGCTCGTCGCCGCGCTCGGCCCCCTGGCCGAGGCCCAGGTCTTCATTGACGACTCGCCTGGTCTCAACGCGCTCGACATCCGGGCCCGCGCCCGGAGACTCAAGTCCGAAGTCCCGGTCGGACTCGTGGTCATCGACTATCTTCAGCTCATGGAGGCACACGGTGAGGGCCGGCGCGACCGCAACCGGCAGCAGGAGATATCGGACACTACTCGAGCACTCAAGGCGATGGCCAAGGAACTTGCCGTCCCGGTCATCGCCATCTCCCAGCTCTCGCGCGCGCCCGAAGCCAGAACTGACCGACGTCCGCAGCTTTCCGACCTGCGCGAGTCCGGCGCCATCGAGCAGGACGCGGACCTCGTCCTCCTGCTCTACCGGGCCGAGTTCTACCGTCCCGAAGACGAAAGCGTCCGGGGCCGGGCCGAATTGATGATTGCCAAGCAGCGCAACGGTCCGCTCGGCACGATTGAACTCGCGTTTCTGGGACCGTGCATGAGGTTTGAGAACCCGTTTGTTCGGGAAATCCCCGAACCGCCCGGCGTCGAAGCCCCGGACGACATGCTGCCGGAATGACCAGTAACCGGTCGCCAGACAGAACGACAGCAGCAACGCTGCCGACCCATTGGTCATTGGTCATTGAGGCCGGGTCATCGCCGCACGGTGACTGGTCACGGTGAAGCGCTCGGTCTACGTCTGCCAGGAATGCGGGTTCGAGACACCCCGCTGGCTCGGCCGCTGTCCGAACTGCGGCCAGTGGAACAGCCTGGTCGAAGAGCAGCGCACCGCCCGAAAGTCCCGGAGCAACGACCGGGTGACCGTTTCGACCGCAGGCGCCCGGCCCGTCAAACTCGCCCAGGTTCCGACCCGGCCGGCTCCGCGCACGCCGACCGGCATCGCTGAACTCGACCGGGTACTCGGTGGCGGGCTCGTGCCCGGCTCGATGCTCCTCGTGGGTGGTGAACCGGGCATCGGCAAGTCCACGCTCACCCTGCAGGTATGCGACCGACTGGCGCGGACCGGCACCCGGGTTCTCTACGTCACCGGCGAGGAATCGGCCGAACAGGTCCGGCTGCGGGCTCTTCGGCTTAACGTTCAGAGCACCGGGATTGACATCCTTTGTGCCATCGACCTGGACGACATCCTCGCCGCGGTCGAAGAAGTCGAGCCCGGACTCCTGGTCGTCGACTCGGTGCAGACCGTGTTCCGCGCCAGCCTGGCGGGCGCGCCCGGCAGCGTGGGACAGGTGCGCGAGTGTACCGCCGAGCTGCTGCGCCTAGCCAAGTCCCGCACCGTGACCACGTTCATCGTCGGCCACGTCACCAAGTACGGCGCGATTGCCGGGCCCAAGACCCTCGAGCACATGGTCGACACCGTGCTCTACTTCGAGGGCGAAGGCTTCCAGCAATATCGCATCGTCCGGGCGGCCAAGAACCGCTACGGCTCGACCAACGAAATCGGCGTCTTCGAGATGACCGACGCCGGACTGGTCGAGGTGGCCAACCCCTCCGAGTTCTTTCTGTCCGGCCGTCGGGCCGACGTGGCCGGCTCGGCTGTGGTTGCCACGGTCGAAGGGTCACGGCCCCTGCTGGTCGAGATTCAAGCTCTGGCCGCGGCCACGCCTTATGCGCTGCCCCAGCGGGTGACAACCGGCTTCGACACCCGGCGCCTCAACATGCTGCTCTGTGTGCTGGAACGCCGGGCCGGCATCGGCGCCACCGGTCAGGACATCTTCCTGAACGTCGCCGGCGGTCTCAAACTCACTGAGCCGGCTGTTGACCTAGGCGTGCTCGCTGCGCTCGGCTCGGCCCTGCGCAACCGGCCCCTGCCCGACGACACCGTGTTTATCGGCGAGGCCGGGCTCGGCGGCGAAGTCCGGTCCGTGGCGCGAACCGAGTCGCGGCTGGCCGAAGCAGCCCGGCTCGGCTTCAAGCGCGTGGTCATGCCCCGGCGCAGCCTCAGTCCGCGTCTGCGCCGGGCCGGCACTCAGGCAATCGGCGTCGAGACCGTACGAGCGGCCCTCGAATGTGCGGACCTGTATGGCGGGTAGCGCCCGACCTGCTGAGAAAATGTTCACAACCGACCCGGAGACGACTCCGGGGTGGAGGATTGATGCTCTTTGGTGCTAAGAAGACGTTTGTCATGGACATTGACACGATGAGCGACCCGCGAATTGCCGAGTTTCTCGCACTCGGACTGGTCACCGGGCAGTTCCTGCTTCCCGAACCGCCCGCGGTCAAGACCGACGGCGAAAACGACCACCGAAGTCGCCGGGCCTGGGAAACGATTGACCGGCTCAAGGCAATCAAGGGAATTACGGTCAAACTCGACCGAAAGCTGACCACGCGGGAAGGTCTGCTCGCTGCCCTGCGTCGCAACAAGGCCCTGCTCATCACCTCGTGCGCCGACCTGAAGGCGGCCGCGGCACCGCTGCCCGCGATCCTGACCCTCGACATCTACCAGTTCTTCAAGCCGACCTACCTGCCCGGCACCGAGCTGAAGCTGCGGATTACCAAGAAAGGCAAGGAGAAGAACGAAGGTATCGGCTACCTCGAGGGCGGCGTCAAGGTCGTGGTCGAACACGCGGCCGGATTCCTGGGCAACGAGATCGAGGTCGTCATCAGCGGCGCGCTCGACACCGACGTCGGCCGGGTCGTGTTCGCCCGCCCCAAATTCGCCGAAGTCCGCTAGACGTATTGTTGCGCCGGGCAACCAAGCCGACATAGACAACGCCGGGCCATGTGGTACTATGTCTTGGCGATGTCTACATTCACGTCAGTCCCATCAAACCGGACTTGCATCGCCGTTCCCTGTACCGACCACCCAGCCCAGACTGAACAAAGGAGCGTGGCATGTTCTCTTGCCGATGGCTCAGCCGGTTCGTCCTGACAGCACTGCTCGTGCCCGCGTCATTGCAGGCCGGGCCTGATGCCGGCGTTGTCGGTATCATCGCCCCGACAAGCGAAATCAATCCGGGCCTGATGCAGCCCCGTGCCCGGATTGCCAACTTCGGCGACTCCGCCGACAGCATCACCACCTTCTTCTCGATTGAACGGCCCGGCGGCGGCATACTGGAGTCGTTCACCGACTCACTGCTCTGGCCCCCGGCCAACTGGCAGGTGTTTGACATGGATGGTGGCAGTTCAACCTGGCTGCGCGACAGCTCGTTCCCGCTTACTCCGCCCAATCATGCCGCCTGCCGGCGCGAGGTAACCCTGCTCGACAACGACGACTGGCTCATCTCGCCCCGGGTGAAGGTCACCGCCCGCGACACGCTCTTCTTCTGGTTCCGGGCACTGGGGCCGCAGATGGAATCGCTCCGTGTCCGGGTCTCGCTTGCCGACTCATCGCCGGCGTCTTTCATTCACCTGCTTCAGGCCTTCGACTTCAACAATTCCATCTACCTGCCCGGCTGGGCCGATTTCTCGTCGGTCGGCGACACCTGGGTGTACATCGGGTTCCAGTACCGGATGCGCAGCGGCCAGGCCGGCACCGGCATCTGTCTTGACGACATCCAGCTTCGCACCGCCTACCTTTCCGACTCGGTTCAAACGCTCGTTCTGCCCGGCGACTCGCTCACCCTGAACTTCGCCTCGTGGACCGCCCGGCTCGGCCGGTTTGTCGCCCGCTGCAGCGTGTACCAGCCGGGCGACACCTGGCCGGCCAACAACTCAGTTGCGCTTCCCTTCCAGGTCAAAGAACCTCCGCCCAGCCCGAGCCGCTGGACCGAGAAGTGCCCCATGCCTTTGCAGCCTTCAGGCAAAGACGTCAAGCGCGGCGGCTGGCTGGCCGCCTGCGAAGCCAACGGACTAATCTACGCCGCCAAGGGCCAGAAGACCGGCGACTTCTACTCCTACAACCCGCTCACCGACTCCTGGGCCGTGCTGCTCGGACTGGGCCAGGGCACACCCGGCCCGAACGAGACCGACAAGGGCGGTCGCGGCGTCTGTGCCGGCCGCCGGGTCTATGTCGTGCTCGGCAACAACACCCACTGGTTTTTGTGTTATGACATTCCATCAGGCACGTGGTCGGCACTCGACCGCGTACCACCCGGGCCCAGCGGTAAGAACGTCAAGGGCGGGTCCGACCTTGTCTACGTGCCGACTTCGGCCGACTCCGGTGAAGGCCACCTTTACCTGCTCAAAGGCGAGCTGACCGAGTTCTACCGCTACGACATCGCGGCCGGCCGATGGCAGCAACTCGAAAACGCTCCGGCCGGCACCAAACCAAAGTACAAGTACGGCTCCTGGCTCGCCCATGTCGGCGACAGAATCTACTGCCACAAAGCCGGCTACCACGAATTCTTCGCCTTCGACCTCGCCACCCAGAAATGGTCAACCACACCCCTGCCCGCACTCCCGCTCTACAACTCTGCGGGCCGGAAGAAGAAAGCCAAAGACGGCTCAAGCGCCGCGGTCTACAACGGCAGGATTTACGCGCTCAAGGGCGGCAACACCGGCGAGTTCTGGGTCTTCGACCCGGCCACGAGCACCTGGACTGAGAAAGACACGATACCCTCGTTCGGCACGACCGGCCGCAAGAAGCGAGTCAACCACGGCGGCGACCTCTGCCTTGACCCGTTCGGCACACCGGGCCGGTTCTTCGCGCTCAAAGGTAACAAGACCCGCGAACTCTGGACCTGCACGGTCACGGAAACGACCCTGGCGGGCTCGGGCCCTGGCACACTTCAGTCCCCAAACGGGCAGACTGCTCTAGCCATGCTCGCTGCCTCTGCCGGCTCGCCCGTATCCGACCGTGCCCGCCTCAGCATCTACGACGCCTCAGGTCGGCTCGTTCATCACTCATCACTCATTGCTCATCACTCCGCTCTCCCCCTTGACCATGGCGCAATGCCGGCTGGCGTCTATCTGCTCAGACTGACCGTCGACGGTCGTACCACTACGCGGAAACTCGTGCTCCGACGCTGACCCGACCGCACATCGATGCGGTCTGGGTATGCTTCACGAGTAGCGGCTCAAGGGCACCCTGCAGGATTGTATAATGGCGATTTGGCCGGTTTTGAGGCTCAAAACTCTGAGTATCAAGGAGTTAGCTGAAAATGGGCCGGCATTCAGACCCCCCGGGGGGAACGGTTCCCTATACGGCTCAGGGAACCGCTACCCGGAGCGAACCCTGAAGCGCTCTCGGCGCGGCTTTCCCTGCGGCTTGGGCCGCGGCTCAGGCCGGCGTGGCCCGAGCCCCGGCGACTGTCGCGACCCGAGGCGCAGCCCTTTCGGCTCTCCTTGCGGCTCGGCACTGCGCTCTCGGGTGCGCAGCCTGAGTCGCTTCGGGCGTCGCTTGCCAAGCCGCTTCGGGCGTCGCTCGGCAAGCCGCCTTCCAATCCGCGCCGCAAGCCGCAGGAGGAACTCTCTGGTCAGAGGCCGGCCATTTCTGGCATAGCCGTGGGCCCCATTCGAACAAGAACAGGGCGGCGAGTTTCTTCTCGCCGCCCTG
>CBFGIT010000024.1:0-36294 GCA_965648905.1 Caldifarciminota bacterium | reverse complement strand
TCACGGCGTAAGTATCCTTTCTGCCGGCCACTGCCGGCGGTTAACGGACATTGACCATGGAGCTTACGCCCTCTTTCTTTCCAGTCAAAACCACCCGCGAATTTACAGGAAGTATAGGACATCACCGGTTTCGGCCGTCGCCGGGGCAGGGGGTTCGGAAAGGGGAACCGTCCCCCTTACCAGCCAGGGGATGGAGGACATGGGTCCGACTACCACAAGCATTGCTCAAGCACGACAACCAGCGTGGGACCATCCAACCCGCGGTCTGACGCCTAGCACACTCGCTGCTAGTTCGCTTGCACGGTCCGGCTGCAGCCCTTTTCAGCCAACAATCCATCCCGCCAAGCCATGCAGACTCAGCCGTACCGATGGTTCCGCTTGAACGCTGTCAGTGGGCGCATCGGGGCCATCATCGGCTCAGCCTCGCGTCGGCAAAGGAGTCCTTGTTGTCCTGCCAGTGGTCAATATAGTGTTGCTGCCAGCCTGCCGCTTCGCGCTGGGTGGTGCGGCTCAAGGTATAGATGTAGTCATTGTCGGGTATTGGCTATTCTCCTCATGGTTTGCTAATATCCCGCCGCCACATGAGAGGATGCGCCCTGCCCGGCACTTTTCCAGTCAATTTACACACAACTAAGGATACTACCACTCGCGCCGGGAATTTGACATGCAGAACCGAATGGCTATACTCAAGCGCCAGTCCCCCGATGCTGTTTGTTCTCATTCTCGTGCTGCTGTTCATCGGTTACGGAATAGCAGAGTATGCCCTCCACCGCCGTAATCTGGCGCAGATTCCGGTAAGAGTCCAAGTCAACGGAACGCGCGGCAAGTCGTCAGTGACGCGGCTGATTGCCGCCGGTCTCCGAGGCGGGGGCATGCGCGTGGCAGCCAAGGTGACCGGCACGAGGCCAAGGTTCATTGTCAGCGACCATGAGGAGCATCCGGTTCGCCGATTGGGCAAAGCCAACATCATCGAGGAGCTGCGGATTGTCCGGCTGGCGCGGAAGCACCGTGCCGACGCGCTGGTGATAGAGTGCATGGCGCTCGTGCCCGAGTATCAGCGGCTTGAAAACCAGATGCTGATTCGGCCGACCCACGGCGTCATCACCAATGTCCGGGCCGACCATCTCGACGTAATGGGCCCGACCGTCACCGATGTCGGGCGGGCCCTGGCGAACACCGTGCCGCACAAGGGGATGTTCTTCACTGCCGAGCGCGGGCCGCAGCTTGCAACTCTCCGTCGCAGAGTGAGACCCGGCGTCAAGATGACCGTTGCCGACCCGAATACGGTCAGCGATGAAGAGATGAAGGGGTTTGGCTACATCGAACACAAGGAGAATGTGGCACTGGCTCTGGACGTCTGCGCCAGTCTGAACGTCGAACGGAGCCAGGCTCTGGCCGGCATGCAGCGCAGCGACCCGGATTTCGGCGTGATGCGCATCTACCGGATTGAGAACTCGGATCGGGAGATGGAGGTCGTCTACACAATGGCGGCCAATGACCCGGATTCGATTGCGATGCTCTGGGACATGGTCAAGGGGCGCAGTGCCGAACGGATTGTGCTGGTCAACTGCCGGGCAGACCGGCCCGATCGCTCGCGGCAACTGGCCGAGCTGGTTTCGTCGTGGGATGCGGCGGGCTATGTTGCGACCGGTGGAGCCACGCGGGTCTTCACCAACCGGGCAAAGGAAGTCGGGATTCCGCCCGGGCGTCTGCACGACCTGGGTGACGAGCGTGAGCCGGCACTGGTCTACGACGGGCTGGTCCGGCTGGTCAAGGCCAAAGCGCTCGTCTTTGCGACGGGCAACACAGTAGGTTACGGCGAGCGGCTGATTGAGTATCTGGCACAACGGGCACAGAACACGCAAGTCAACGGTCAAAACGATGCAGTGGCCAGGGTCGACTAATGGTTATTGAGACAATTGGGCTCGGGATGCTCGCGTCGTTCGTTCTGACCGAGACGATCGGCGTTGCCGCGGGTGGGATTGTCGTGCCCGGTTACTTCGCGTTAGCCCTGAACGAACCGGTCAGGGTGGCAGCAACCATCGCGGTTTCGCTTGCGACGTTGCTCATCATCAAGGTTGTCGGTCGGTTCATGCTCGTGTTCGGCCGACGGATGCTTCTGCTCGGGGTCCTGGTCGGATACCTGCTCGGCTACGTTACTCGGATTGTACCGCATCTGACGGTCGGCGCGGCGCACTTTGACCTGGGCGTCATCGGCTACGTGATTCCCGGCCTCGTGGCGTACTGGATGAACCGACAAGGGATTTTGGAGACAATCGCGACGATGCTTCTGGCCGCAGTGCTGACACGCCTGACGATTACCGTGCTGACCGGAGGCGCATTCTGATCCGGCGACGAAGAGGCAAGGTCAATCGTTGGGTGCTGGTCGTGCTCGCCGTGCTGTCGGTCGTCAGCTACTGGCTGGTGAGCCGCAGCGCGCGGCCGGTGCGTTCCCGGCTCTTTGACGAGAAGATGGCTGCGGTCGAGCTGTCACGTCGTGCATTCCAATTGATGACTGAACTACGACATGGTCTCGGGTTCCCGGTGGACAGCGTCAACGACCCGAACGGAACTGCGCTGGTTGGCGTGCAGTACTCCCAGACGACCTATGGACGGAGTGACCTGAGCGACGCGCTGACCACGACGAATCCGAACTTCAGCGCGGCACTGGTCGAGATGCTGACCCAGGCCGGGGCAAGGCGCGGCGACACGGTCGGCGTGAGCTGGGACGGAACCTATCCGGCTCTGAACGTTCAACTTCTCGCAGCCTGCAGCGCGCTCGGCATTGTGCCGGTGATTGCCACAACCCAGAGCGCCGGGATGTGGGGCGCAAACCTGCCGGGGTTGTCGTGGCTCGACGTTGAACGGCACTTGGTCAGTTCGGACCTGTGGCATTTTCGGAGTACGGCGGCGTTCCTGGGCGGCGAGGACGACGATGGACGAGGACTTTCACCCGAGGGTCGTTCGTTGCTCGCTGCCGCGGTCGAGTCGGCTCATGTCAGGCTGCACGTACCGGAGAGTCTTGAACAGGGTGTGGCGCTGCGCGACAGCCTGTTTCAGCACGCCCGGGTGATTGTCACGCTGGGCCGGGCAGTGGCGAATTCGGGCGGGCCCCTGGAGCGGGTTCCGTCACGCGTCATTTCTGAGCGGTGGCGCCGGAGTCATTACAGGGGCTTGGTCGGCCGGGCACGCGACCGGCAGGTTCCGGTAGTCAACATCATCAATCCGAACTCGGTGGCACTGAGCTACCATCTGCCGGTTGCACCGGTGCCCCTGCCTGCGCCGGGCAGGGGCAGGCTGTTCTTTGAGCAGCGCTACTCGGTCGTGCTGGCCGGCGGCCTGGCGCTGCTTCTACTCGGGTTACTCGTGTTCTCGGTGCGTTACGATGTCGAGTGGTATTTGGGCGTCCGGGATGATGCGCTGGACAAGGAGGCGGTGTGAAACGGCGAATGACTGGCACGCTGATGGCGCTGCTGGTTGCGTTCGGGCTGACGCGGTCCGCAGAGGTGAAGGTTCCTTCGAACGCGGCGCGCGTTGACGTGAGCGTAGTGCGGCGGGTTGACGTCAGTTACTATCTGCTGACCGGCAACGCGCCGCTTGACTTTGAGGTCGAAGGGCCAACCTGGCTTCGGGTCTACACCCGGTTGTGGTGGCCAGCTTCAGCAACCGACCGGGCACGCTACCGGCTCAGTTTGTGGCAGGACGACGCCCAGCGACCGGTCGAACACGAAGTCCGCATTTCGCCTTCAAGCTACGGGCCGAATCACCGAAATGTGGGACAGTGGCGGTCATTCTTTGTCCAGGTTCCGCCTGGCGCTAACCGCTACCGGCTTGTGCTCGATGAGGCCGGGTCGGACACGGTCGGGGTCAGATTCGGATTCCAGGAACCGCGGCCGTGGCGGACAGCAAGACTCGGAACCAAGCCGCTTGAACTAATCGAGGGTCGGGACAGCACCACCTTCCACGAAGTAGCAGCAAGGCAGCCAACGAAGCTAACGGTTGAAGGACCTTGTCGCGTGCGTCTACGTGCCCGTCTTAACTATACGCCGGACCTGCTGGGAGAGCAGAGTTTCAGCCTGGTCGTGAGTGAAGGTAAGAACGCACTGGTTCGTCGCGCCTTCCGGGTCAGTCGGTCACCGTCTGCCGTCTACGGCAACGAGCCCGGGCTCGCCCCGTCCACTGAGCGAAAAGCATGGTTCAACCTCGGGCCCGGTAAGCATGAGCTTTCCCTTGCGGTGAGCGGGACACTGGCTCGAACCGCAGCCCTCGCCGTGGACGTGCTTGCGGGCGAGAAGTATGAATAGCCGGGGCATGACAGGGGTCTGGCTCTTCCTGGCCCTGGGGTTGGGGTTTGCCGGTGCTCGAACCGAATGGCAGATGCAGGGGGCACTGGTCTACTCCGACAATCTGTTCGAATACTCGCCCGCCGACCTTGAAGCGTTCCGCAATCGAACCGACCCGGTCCGGTTCCAGATTCGCACCGCCGATGACCTCGGGGCGACGCTTGAGTTCAGTCTCGGCCAACGAATTCGAACCGTCGGGCGAGGAACCCTGTTAAACTTGAGAACGCGGCTGCACGGATACGTCTCCAATCCGACGAAGAGCTACGGCATGCTGACGATTCTGGTCTCGCAAGGGCTGACCGCGGCCAGCCGCGCCAGCCTTTCATACCTCTATATCCCGAGCTATCTGATAAGGCACTTTCGCGACCCGACAAAGGTCGGCGAGTACGCAGCATGTGCTTTCACCGAGCATCTGCTTACGGCTCGGGTTAGACAGCGGGTGGGGGCAGTGACTCTGGAGCCGCGCTACCGGTTCGAGATTGACAGTTACGTCCGGCCGTTCGGGTTCTACGACACGCGTGCACACCGGCCCGGTGCGGAACTGAACTGGGAGGTGCTGCGCGGTCTTGGTCTTGCGCTGGACTATGAGTACAAGCTCGCATCGGCCAAAGGGCCGGTGCCGGACATATCCTACTCCCAGCACCGCGGCGAGATAAAGATTCTAACTCGGCCACGGCGGCTCGTTCGGTTCAGTCTGGAAACGGGGTTCTCGCTCGCCCGACGGCAGTTCACAACGGCCAACACCGAGGCCGTTGACCCCGGACATGCTGGTCGGGTTGACCTGCTTGAGGGAATCTCGGTTGAGGCCCGCTACCGGATCAGCCAGACGACTTTGACCGCTGGTTACGAGTCCGAATGGCGTGAGGTCAGCTCGCCCTGCAGCGAGAAGATCGAAGACATCAAGAACTATCGGACGGGCCGGTTTAGCGTCGGGGTCACTGTGACAGCGGCAGGGAGGTCTTAGATGAGACAGGTAACGTTGTTCGGACTTCTGGCATTATTCGGTTGCGTCAGGCCGCTGCCGGAGCCGGCCGGTGTAACCCTGCTCGCACCCGAGGATAGCGCAGTGGTCCGGCGGCCGGCTGTCATCTTCTCTTGGCAGACCGACGCGGCAACGAGCCAGTTCCAAGTCGGGACCGACCGCCAGCTCAAGAAGCTGCTTGCCGATACAACAGTAGCGACTGAGTCGCTGGAGCTGAACCTCGGAGCGGACGGTGTCTACTATTGGCGTGTGCGACCGCGCAGCGCGGCCGGGGCATGGGGCGATTGGAGCAACACCCGTATGGTCACGCTGGAGCGATTTCGGCTGGCTGCCAGCGCCAAGACTCAGGGCTACCCGCACGACGTCTGGGTACAGGGCAACCGCGCGTACGTGGCCGACGGTCAGGCCGGGCTGGCAGTGTTCGACGTTACCGACCCGCTCGGGCCTGTGTTTCTTGGTTCCAAGATGGACTCGCTGAACGAAGCCTGGGGAGTAACCGCAAGTGACAGCTTTGCGTACGTCGCGTACGGCTACAAGGAGCTGGTCGTTATTGACGTGCGGCGCCCGGACAGTCTGGCAATCACCGGCGTGCTCGAATACCTCCAGCCCGGCTACGGGTATGACATCGCGCTCCAGGATTCGTTCGTCTATGTCGCGGCCGATGCTCAGTTCGTCAAGATAAGAATCACCAACCCGGCGTCACCCGAACTCGTGTATCAGGGTTACTATCCGCGCGACTGCCGCGGGGTTGTTCTGTCGGGTACGAATGCGTATGTCGCGGTCGGGCAACTGGGCATGGCCTGCTGGCGGACTGACACTCAGCCGCCGATTCAGGTCGGGGCAATGGACACGCCCGGTAACGCCCGAGGAATCGCGGTCCGGGGTAGTCGCGCATTTATCGCCGATGGCCGTGAGGGGCTGCTTGTTGCCGACATCTCGAATCCCAGAGCACCGCAGACGATTGGCCGTCTGGCGTTGAGCGGGTACGCGCTCGGGGTGACTGTCGATGAGGGCTATGCCTATGTTGCCTGCGGTGACGGCGGGCTGTCAGTAGTAGACGTTTCAGTACCTGACGCGCCGCGACTTATTGCCCGTCTGGACACGCCGCACATGGTCGGCGTGTTCGCGGCCGGGCGCTGTGTGTTCGGCGGCGACCGCGACCTGGGACTGGTTGTCATCAAGCATGAGGAGTAAGCGATGTGCATTCTCTGGCTGTTGATTGCGGCCGGTTTGTCCGAGCCGAGCGAGCCGTCCTGGCACCTGCGCATGACCGGCGCGAACACGGTGCAGATTGTCGTAACCGGTCTGAAGAGAGCTGACTCCAGTGCTGGCTCAGGTGCGGCCGCGCATCTGGTTCCGGCCCCGGATGGGATGCTGCCGACCGTAGAGATGGATAGAGGACCTGAAGCTTCAGGAGACGGCAACTGGGCCGGTGTGGTGAGCTTCGGTGAGCCGGCAATTGCTGCCGGGCTCGAGGTCGTGCCGCTGATTGTCCGGCGGCCCGAAGAAACTGCAACACAGGGACGCAGCGAAGTGAAATTGCGCCTGCACTATGACCGGCCAATCGTGTCGCAGCACGGCAGAGGTGAGATGGGAAGGAGACTTGCAGCAGAGTTGGGCCTTTCTGAACAGGACGGCGGAACTGAGCAGACCGGCTATCTCATCATCGTGCCGGACGACTTCTATTCGTCGATTCTGCCTCTGGCGGCCTGGAAGGAACGAAAGGGATTCAAGGTCTGGGTCAAACGGCTGTCTGAGACCGGCTCCACCAAGGAGCAGATTCGGGCCTTCATCGCCAACGCTTATGCAACATGGGAGCCATGTCCTAGCTATGTGCTGCTGGTCGGCGCAGTGAACAAGCTTCCAGCATTCATCACCGGCGGAACGCCCTGCGTTACCGACCACCCCTATGCCTGTGTGGACGGCAGCGACTACCTGGCCGACCTGTATGTGGGCAGACTGCCCGCGGCCAACTCCTCGGAGCTTGATTGCATGGTTGCGAAGACCATTGGCTACGAGATGACACCGTACACGGCAGATACGTCATGGTATCGTCGTGCCCTGATGGTCGGGACATCGTATCAGGAGGGCGGTACGCCCGCGGTCACGGCTCTGGTCACAAAACGGTGGATTCGGGACTACCTGCTCGGCAAAGGATTCAATACAGTAGATACCATCTTCTATCCACCGACAAGATACGGTCGTGGCCCGGTCGATACGGCAGTGAACCAAGGGGTGCTGTTCATCAATGGTCGGGGCTGGGGTAATTACGACGGGTGGGGTTATCCTCAGTTTCTAATCAACGACGTCTATGGTCTGGCCAACGGCTGGATGCTCCCGGTCGTAACGAGCATCTACTGCGGGACCGGTAACTTCCAGCGCAACCCGTGCTTTGGTGAAGCCTGGCTCAGGGCCGGTACTCCGACCAATCCCAAGGGTGCGGTCGCGTTCTGGGGCAGTTCCTACTCCGGTACGTCGACCCGGTGGAACAACTGCATGGACTATGGTATCTACCGCGCCGTGTTTGACCAGGGGATTCAGACCTGCGGCCCGGCAATGTACTCAGGCAAGCTGGCGCAGCTTGAAAACTTCCCTCTGCTCGAAGACTCGTTTGATTTGAGGCTCTACTTCCACGTGTACAATCTGCTGGGCGACCCGTCACTTGAGATGTGGACCGGCGTACCACGCTCTCTCGCGGTTACTTACCCGGGTTCGATTCCAGCCGGCACAAGTTCGTTTGAGGTTGAGGTCAGGGACGGGGCCTCGATGCCAGTGACAGGCGCGTCGGTCAGTCTGCTGGGCCCAGGGCAGGTACACCTGGTTCGACGCACAGGCGCGTCAGGCCGGGCAAGGTTCGCACTGCCGAGCACGGTGGCGGACTCGCTCCTTGTCACTGTGTCCGGGCCGAACCTGACGCCTCATCTGGGCAGAGTCCAGGTGGTTTCCTCACCGGTCTTTGTCGGATGTCTCGAACATAGCCCGACTGAGGCTCGGCCGGGAAACGTCAACTTGAGCATCACGTTGAAGAACTTCGGCACGAGTCAGACCGCGACCGGGGTCAGGGCCGTGCTGCGGGCGCTGGACGATGCCGCAGTGGTTCTGGATTCGGTACGTGACTACGGCAACATCGAACCGGGCAATTCAGCAAACGCGGCTCCGTTCCTGCTGGTGGTGACTGCATCATGCACCAGCAGGCAGGTGATTCCCCTGGGTCTGAGCGTCACGAGTGGCAGCAACACTTGGGAATCCGGTCTTGAGCTTGTGGTAATTGCTCCGACTCTGACAACCAGAGGTTACACGGTGCATGATGCGAACGGTATCCTTGACCCGGGCGAAAGCGCTGAGTTGTCGGTCAGAGTGCGCAATACCGGCAGTGCTACTGCATCAGGACTGGTCGGCGTGTTGCGCTCGCTGAATCCGGCAGCCGTCGCCGTGCTCGATTCAACTGGGAGCTTCGGGGACCTGCTGCCTGGTGATTCAGTATTGAACACCGGAGACCGATTTGCAGTTCGCGCCGCCGGAGCAATCGGCATCGGCCGCGCTTTCAGCCTGCGACTGGTTCTGTCCAGCGGCAGCGTGGAGCAGGTCAGGGACTTCGTGGTCACTGTTGGCAGACCGACTGAACAGTCACCCCTTGGACCTGACCACTACGGGTACTACGCCTACGACGATATTGATGTCGGCTATGCCGAGCGTCCTGACTTCAACTGGGTTGAGATTGACCCGGCTCATGGTGGCAGTGGAACCAGGGTGAATCTGGCGAATGACACGTCGGTCCCGGTTCAGTTGCCGTTCGCGTTTCGGTTCTATGGCCAAGAGTACGGCACGGTGTCGGTCTGCGACAACGGCTACCTGGCGATGGGCAGCACCTGGCTCGGAGATGCCTACAACTGGTCAATCCCATCTCCGATGGGACCAGATGGGATGGTTGCAGCCTTCTGGGATGATTTCCGGACCGACACTATGGATGCATCTGGTGTCTATTGCTGGCACGATGCCTCGAGCCACCGGTTTGTCGTTGAGTGGAGCCGGTGCGTGCACGTGCACGGGTTCAGGCCGCCTTATCCGGCTGAACAGCAGACGTTTCAGACCCTGCTGTACGACCCGCAGTACTACCCGACAAAGACCGGCGACGGGCCGATTGTCGTCCAGTATCTTGTGGTCCAGGATGACGATACACTCTGGGGCAACAACCATAATTATGCTACCGTCGGCATCCAGAGCCCGGGCCACAACGACGGCCTTGAGTGCACTTTTGCCGGCTCGCGCCCGGCTGCGGCTGCACCAATCGTGCCGAACCGGGCAATCAGGTTCACGACCAACCCGCCGGATACATTCACGGCTGTCGGCGAACAGCAGACAGCAAACGGCCACGAGCCGGTCAGCATCACGCCCAACCCTTGCCGAGGACTCACCACACTCCGCCTGAGCCCACGAATCGCTGGGTCCTCAGCTCCTGCTCTCTCGGTGTTCGACGCATCCGGTCGCCTGGTCCGGCAATTCCCGTTCGACCATCGAACTTCGTCGTTCCGTGTTGACCTGAGGACAATGCCAACCGGGGTCTATTGCCTTATTTTGACGAACCAGACGACCCAGCGTAGACTATGGTCAACTCGGATTGTAGTTCTAGACTAAGGAGTGCGCTTGAAGCAGTCAATTCTCTTCCTCTTGGTTCTGATTGTTGTTCCGGTCACTGGACAGGTCTATCACGGCGTCGCGGTCGCGCCGAATGGGCTCGATGCCTGGGTGATTGATAACGAGTCGGTTGCTATCTATCACACGCCTGACTTTGGCGAGTCATGGGAACCTCAGGACATCCCGACGATGCGTCGGCTGTTCGGTCTCTTCTTCCTAAACGAGCAGCGCGGCTGGACCTGCGGTGACGTCGGCGCGATTCATGCCACTACTGACGGCGGCGCGAGCTGGTTTCGTCAGAATCTGGGCGGCCCGAAGTTCTCAAGTCGCATCCAGTTCCTGGACACGACTTACGGCTGGTCGTCCGGCGGCACCGCGATGTTGCTCGTCACCGATGACGGCGGTTCGACCTGGCGGCTGGACTATTTTCCGAACCCTCCGTTTGTGCCGGAGACAGTCGATTTCCAGGGGCTTTCGTTCGTTGACAGAACTACCGGCTGGCTTGCGGCCGGCCGGTATCCGGAACTCGATACCCTGGGCAATCCGACTCTGTTCCGACGCGGCCAAGGCTACATCGCCAAGGTCACAGCCAGTGGTGACACGTTCATCCACGAACTGCAGCACAAGGACACGGTGTACGACTTCTACGACGTTCACTTCAGTGATGCCCAGCACGGCTGGGTTGTCGGCGGAGAAGACTCAACCATGGCTGCGGTGGTCTATCACACGACCAATGGCGGAGATGACTGGGCAAGACAGAACGTGCCAACGCAGGCGAAGTTTCTGCGCGCGGTAGACTTCGTGGACCGAAACCGTGGCTGGGCCTGCGGCCGGAATGGCACTATCATCAGAACAACTGACGGCGGTGCGAACTGGCATTATCAGCAGGCAGTCAGCGACACAACGCTGTTTGACATTGACTTTGCTGATTCCCTGCGCGGGATGATTGCGGGCAATTCCGTCGTCCTGTTCACGACCGACGGAGGTGAGGAGTGGATACGCTGTTTCGGCGGAGTTGAGGAACCGAAGGACAGGCAACGACCAGTCAGTAAGCATAAGACAATCAGGATAACACCCAACCCATGCCGCGGCTTTGCCGTGGTAAGCAGCCAACCGCCAGCAGACAACAGGCAACAGACGATTGGCATCTTTGACGCCTGCGGCCGTCTGGTCCTGCAGTGGCCTTTCGATAGCAGAGCGTCGTCGAAGCGGCTGGACCTTCAGGCGGTGCCGAGCGGCGTGTATCTTTGCCGGGTTGAGCCGGGGGGCGTGAGTGCGATGTTCGTGCTTCTTGGTGAATAGAAGGTGAATGATGAAGGCAAAATCCGCGTTCCTTGCGCTGCTGGTGTTGGCAGCGTCGGTCGCTCTGGCGGAACCGGGGGCAAAGTACTTGATTATCGCCTATGACAGCTACGTCGGTGTGGTTCAGCCGCTGGCCAACTGGAAGACCAGGAAGGGGACGCTGGCCAAGGTCGTGCCCGTCTCGGAGATTGGCGCTAACTCCACTGCGATTCAAACCTACATCAGAAACGCGTATAACACCTGGCCGGTTCGGCCGGAGTTCGTGCTGCTCGTCGGTCAGCCGAGTCAGATTCCGGCCTACGCCAACACCCATGACTGCTACTACGGCAACATGACGGGCGACTTCAAGATGGAGATTTCGGTCGGCCGCCTGCCGGCGACCACGGCCCGCGAGTGCAGCACGATGGTGAACAAGATACTGGCGTACGAACGGCCGTCATTCATCGGTGACACGACGTGGTTCCTGAGGGCGACGACCTGTGTCCGCGAGGATGCGAACGATACTTTCTACTGGGGCGATTCGCGGTTCGCCCATCGGTTCTGGCAGGGACGGGGATACCAGATGATCGACAGCTTCAGCATGAACCGCGGTCACAACAGCAGTAACGTGAATGCGGCCGCGGCTGATGGCCGCGCGTTCATCACCTATCGGGGCCAGGGCGTTGGGACCTGGTGGTCGCCGTTCAATGCCGTCGCCCCGAACGGCTGGAACAACGGCGGTGAACTGCCGGTCGTCGTCGGTGGAACTTGTGCGACTATCACGATGTCGCCGGGCGAGTCGATGTACGGAGACCAGTTTGTCCGGGCCGGCAGCCCGCTGCTGCTGGGTGGGGCAGTAGCATATTTCGGTACGACCGGTTCGATATCGAGCGGGGCGCACTACCGCAGCGCGGTCTATCGGGGTTTCTTCAATGCGCTCTACGACGAGAAGGAGTATCGTCTCGGGCCGGCAACGCTGCGCGGAAGGTTCCGGGTTGACTCGTTGTATCACGTGCAGGCACGGTACGAGGAATGGAACCTGCTTGGAGACCCGGATATGGGAGTCTGGACCGGCATGCCCCAGAAACTGGTGGTGCAGTATGACTCGGTCGTCCCGATGGCTCCGCAGACTTTCACCGTCACGGTGACCGCGCAGGGTGGGCCTGTGCCCGGTGCGCAGGTCTGCGTCTGGATGGACAGCGTTGTCTATGCCGTGGGCACAACCTCGGGTTCGGGTCAGGTTGGCTTGCCAATCAACCCCACTCATGTCGGCACGATGAGCGTGACCGTGACCGGGTCGAACCTGCTGCCGTTCGAGGGCACCGGCAGAGTCATGGTAAGCAACGCGCCGTATCTTGTGGTCGCGGGGACTGTGATAGACGACTTTGTCGGCAATCATGACCGGGTCGTGAATCCCGGCGAGAGATTCCGCATGACTGTGTCGCTGCGCAACCTGGGCGGCGCGACTGCGACCGGTGTTACCGCTCTGCTGCGCATTGCCGATCCAGTGGTGACGGTCTACGATAGCACGGCGTACTTCGGCGTTGTCATGCCCGAGAGCACGGTTGTCGGCGAGCCGTTTGACCTGGCAGTCGATTCGAGCACGGTCGAGGGGCAGGTAGTATCGGCTGTACTCAAGATGCACGACAGCGAGGGTGATTCGTGGGCCTGCCCGATTGACATCGTCGTGCGGGCCGGTCGGCTTGGCATCGTGTCAGTGCAGTTACTTGATTCCCCCCCATTCGGAAACGGCAACGGCCGCCTGGGTGCAGGTGAGAGCGGCAGGCTTGAGCTGCGCATCGCCAACTCGGGTCGCGGAAACCTGAGTGGAGTGATTGGTGTTCTGGCCTGTCTGGACTCGAACGTCGTTATCACCGATTCGCTCGGGTTCTATGGCCCGGCGCGAGCCGGCGAGACGCTTGCGGGCAGAACTGACCGGTTCGGCGTGACCGCCGGGCCCGGGCTGGCACGGAACCAGCCGGTGCAATTTCGCGTGCGGCTCAGCGGCGACGGCGGCACGTACCACTATGCCGACACGTTCAGTCTTGAAGTTCCGGGCGAGCAAGGGTCGGTCGGCGAGCCGACCGGGCCTGACGCCTACGGCTACTGGTGCTATGATGATACCGACGTCGAGTCCGGCCGGGCACCGGTCTACGACTGGCTCGAGCTCGCTCCACCCGGGCCGGGTGAAGTGATTCCGGCAGTATCAGACTCGGACGCGGCAACAAGGACGCTGGCCGCGCCGTTCCTGTTCCGTTACTATGGCAATTCTGACAATCTCATTTCGGTCTGCTCAAACGGCTGGCTGTGCCAGGGGTATACGACCTCGCGCACCGGCTATAACCGACCGATTCCGGATACCGCGGGGCCCGCCTCGATGATTGCGCCGTTCTGGGACGACTTGGACCCGGACGAGAGCCGAGGAGGGTACGGGACCGCTTATCAGTACCACGACACCGCGAATCACCGCTGGATTGTCGAGTTCAAGGAGTTCGCACACATCAATCAGGGCAGCATCCGCGAGACGTTCCAGGCCATCCTCTACGACCCGGCGTTTCATCCGACGCCGACCGGCGACGGCGACATCATCTTTCAGTACAACCGCGTCTCGCTCAACTCCGGCTGCACGGTCGGTATCGAAGACAACACTGAGACGCGCGGCATACAGTACCTCTACAACAATGTCCATGCGCCGACCGCGGCTTACGTCCAGAGCGGGCGGGCTCTGCGATTCACGACCTGGCCACCATGCAGCAATTCGCGGCCGTGGCTTGTCCTGGTGTCTTTTCGGATTAGCGACTCGCTGTACGGCAACAACAACGGCTTTGCCGAACCGGGCGAGACCCTGACCGTCTCGGTGCTCGTGCGGAACTCGGGCAGCGCCACCGCGTCAAGCGTCTCCGCCCGTGTCCGCGTTGACGACGGTGAGGGAGTCTTGCTCGACTCGTCTTCAGCCCTACCTGACCTGCCGGTCGGCGCTCAAGCTGGCAATCAGGCAGACCCGTTCATCTACGCGGTCACCTCATCGCCGGCTGATTCAATCATCGAGATGACTCTGATCCTTGAGGCCGACGGCTACGCGAGTGCGAGCTACTTCTCTTTCGGACTTGCCGGCGTCCAATCCGTCACCGCAGCGCCCGAGCCGCTGCCCGTCGGCACTGTGCTCATGCCGCTCTGGCCCAACCCGACCACAGGTTGCGCCACAGTCCAATACGGGCTGGCCCGGGCCATGCCGGTTGACCTGGCACTGTTCGACCCGACCGGCCGCCGGGTGATGACGATAGTCCGTGCTGGCCAAACTCGCGGTTGGTGGAATCAGTCGCTGGCCGTGCACCAGTTGCCGCCCGGAGTCTACTTCTGCCGGCTAGCCACGCCGGATGCACGACTTGTCCGGAAGATACAGGTTGCCCGCTAGAGGCATCCATTCTGGTTTTGACTTCGGCAGGATTCGTCGTATAATTTCGCTTCCACCCCTGTAGCTCAGGTGGATAGAGCGGCGGTTTCCTAAACCGCAGGTCGGGCGTTCGAATCGCCCCAGGGGTAGCAACAAAGGACAACATGCGTTTCAGAGGCAAACACCGGGTAAGCAAACAAGATTTGAAGCAGGATGGGTTTCAGACCCTGGTCGAGAAGACGGCTGCCGCGTACTACCGCGACCGGCAGAAATTCCTGATTGGTCTCGGAGTTGCGGTTGCGGTTATCATCGGCATCATCCTCCTTGTGCAGAACACCGGCAAGGGCGTCAATGTTCAGGCCGAGATCAGGTTCACTGAGGGGCTGGGGATCTACTCCTCCGGGAACATGGAGCAGGCTGAGCAGGTCTTCAAGGACATTGCCGGCCGTTTCGGCCGAGATTTCCTTGGCGCCAAGGCTCGATTCTACCTGGCCAACGTCTACTACAACACCGAGCGTTACGCCGAGGCAAAGGCTGAGTTTGGTCGGTTTCTCGGCCGAACCAGGAAAGACCCTCTGCTCTCACCTGCCGCGCAGATGGGCATTGCCAACTGCGAGGAGCAACTCGGCAACCATGTCGCCGCGGCCCGAGCCTATGAAGCGGTCTATCGAAACTACCGCAAGTCACCATTCGCCTTTGATGCGATGCTGGCTGCAGCCCGGTGCTACCGCAAGGTCAATCAACTCGACAAGGCCGAAGCGGTCTACCGTCATCTACTCAAGGAAAAGCCGGAAGGTGAGAAGGGAGACGACGTCAAAGCCGGATTGGCGGCAATTCAGGCCCTCAGGAACAAGGTGCCGTGAAACCGCCCGAGCGTTCCGAAGCCGGTCCCTGGCCTAGCGGAGTTCGCTGAGCGCGGCCCGCGCGCGCTCGTGTGAGGGGTCGAGTTCCAAGACCTGGCGCCAGCGGGCATGTGCCCGAGCTATGTTGCCTTCGTAGTAGTCGAGTAGACCAAGATGGAAGACAGCCCCCGCAAACGCTGGGTTGATGCGTAGCGCCCCTTCATAGAAATGGCGGGCAGCAACGAACTCGTTTCGCGCAAGGGCAATGTTGCCGAGATTATTCCACGCCTGAATCGAGTACGGGTCAAGAGCCAGCGCCTGCTCAAAACAAACTCGGGCTGAGTCGAGCCGACCGGATTGGGCCAGGACGCTACCGAGCAGGTTGTGGGCATCAGCCTCGTCCGGATGGATGCGAACTGCGGCCCGAGCCGCAGCCAGAGCCCGATCGAGGCGTCCTTGAGCGGTGTGGATAGTTGCTTCAAGGGAAAGGTGATTGGTGGCCGAGTCGCTTTCGAGTGCACAGGCCAGTTCCGACAGGGCCGGCATAAGCCTGTTCTGCTGGTGCAGGCCAACCGCGGCCGCGAAGTGACTCTGGGCCTCGGGCGCATGGCGGCCGGCTCCAGCGACGTTGAGGTTCAGTAACACGAAGGCGGCAAGGAAGATTGCTACGGGTGCAGTGAATTCTTTGCCTCGGAGCCGGACAAGACGGAACACTGCCGCTGAAGCAAGAATGAGAACGATGGGAACCAACGGCATTCGGAACCGGTCGGCCACGAAGAAAAGGATGAACGAGATGCTGTACGCGGCGACAAACAGGTAGACAGGCAGAAACCGACGCCAGCTCCTACGCAGGAGCCAGACCCCGGTCAGCGCCAGCGGCAGCACTAGACCGAAGGGAAACTTGAGCACCGGCAGGTTGTGGAGCGCGTATCTCAGCACGGTGTAACGCTTGAAGAAGTACAGGTCGCGGTTGTTGGAGACCTCAAAACCCGAAAACCAGAGAAATGATTTCCGTGCGAGCAGCATCAGGGCCTTGCCCGGGTGCTCCTGCCAGAACCTGAGTCCCTGCTTCAACCAGTAGCGGTCGATCTCGGCGCCTCTGAGCTGCCTGCCCTGCGCTCTTTCAGCCAATGCCTTGACGTCGTTGTACCCGCCCCACCAGGTCGCGCGTGTACCGGGCAAGACCGCGGTAACGCCATCTGAAGTCGGGTTATTGCCGATGTAGAAGTTGGTGCCGGCCTGCCAGGCAATCGGCACAAACTGGCGGCTGACCACATAGTTGCGGACCGTGACCGGCAGAATCACGAGTGCAGCCGCGAGCCAGACCCAGGCCAGGCGGGACCATGCCTTGCGACCGTATTCAGTCAACATCCAGACGGGCAGGACGGCGAGAAAGGCAAGCACATTGGGCCGGGCCAGCGCCGCAAGGCCGAAGACGACACCGGGCAGATACCACTGACGGTCTAGGTCTCGGCTGCGCACGAACAACAGCAGCCCGGCGACCACGAGGAAAACCAGCAGGCCGGCAATGAGCAACTCTCCGTCGAAGTAGATCGCGAGTGGATATGCGGCAAGGCCAAAGCCTGAGGCTCGGGCGACAACTTCGGACGTGACCGACTGAGTACTGCCTGCGCGACCAAGAAGGCGCCGGGCCAAGAGGTATGTCAGGCCACAGGACAGACTACCGACCGCGGCTTGAACAGCACGCGCCGAAAACAGGTTCGGACCGAACAGCTTGTACACCAGACCTAGGAACCAGGGATAGAGCGGCGCTCGGAAGAACGCGTCCGCGATGAACTCGCGGCCGGCCGCCACCGCAAGAGCCCATTGATGATGGTACAAGGCATCCATCTGGGGAGAAAAGAACAGCGGGTCGTTGGCCCGAGCCTGCAACAAGTAGAGCAGCCTGAGTAAAAAGGCAACACCGGTGACCACGAAGAACCAAGGCCCGGCCGGATGCTTTCGCCTCACAGCCAATTTCACGTCAGAAGTATCCGGAAACCGGGCCCGCGGTCAAGTCGGTCAGACCAGAAGAAATGGGGCGGAGATGTCTCCGCCCCGAAAGAATCCGGATTGCGTCGCGGCTACCGCACGACGAGCTTGCGGGTAGCAGTACCGTCTTTGGCTTCAAGACTGAGGAGGTAGATGCCTGAAGCCAGCGCTCTGGTGTCAAACGTGAGAGTGCCGACGCGCGCATTGTCGGCTGTGAACAGGTTGCGCACCAGCCGACCAGTGGCATCGTAGAGGTTGATGTCCACAGTCTGGCGGTTCGGGACCTGCCACCTGACAATCACCTGACCTTCGCTCGGGTTCGGGTAGCTGCCGACGGTAAGGCTCGGACGCCGAATCAGCGGGTCATAACCCTCCTCAAGTCCGACTCCGCCCTGGACCGAAGCTGATATGAACAGCTCACCGTTTGCCCAGGGCTGCCACCCGCCCGGCATACCGTAGAAGCTGCGGCCAACTGCCGAGTCGCTGCCGCAGCTTGATGGGTGCCCGGTCGGACTGGTCGGCGCTACCGAGACGTAGAACTCGCCGGACTGGAAGATGAGCACGGAGTCGAAATCCACGGCCTTGAACGCGCCGGGCTGCCCGGGGATTGCTTCAACCTCCTCACTTTCGTAGAGCAAAGTCGAGCCATCTTCGTCATAGACGCAGAACTTGAAGCTGGAGTCGGGCCAGGGGTACTGCTGGTGCCAGTAGAACTGCGCCCGCGCCCTGCCCAGGCCAACCGGGTACGGCACCCCGAACTGCTGTGGGTTGAACTTGACTGCCCGTTGCGGTCCAGCCCAGGTGAGATAAGCGAGGCCGGCTTCATTGAAGTACTGGAGCCAGCGCGCCACACTCAGGTTGTAGGCGATGGTGTCGTTCGCCGGCCACTGCTCGCCGGCAGCCTCGGTCCACACCTTGATGAGATAGTCACCCGAGGTTGTAGGGATACGCCAGGCCGGAGAAAAGTTCATCTGCTGGGTCTGGCCCCGGTTCAGGGCCGAGCTCGTGTTCATCGTGCCCTCGTAGACGTAGGCCTGAGGGCCGGTTATCAAGAGGCGAACCGGTGTGCCGGCAGGCAGAGCATTGTTGCCCAGGTTCTTGATCATCGCCCGGATCTGGAAGTTGATGTTGGGCAGAGTGTCCTTGGGCATGTTCGTTGCAAACCAGAGCGCGGAGGCGTTGACGTCCTGCGGCGTCCAGTCGAGAACGGCACGAATCAGCCAGTCGCCACGAGTATTGTCTTCACTGAACTGGCCCGGGCCCATGGTCTGCCACTTGCGGTGGTAGGGTGCATTGTTGAACGCGTCGATCGAAAGGCCCGGGCAATTCGGGTAGGTATCGGCGTGGCAGTAGAAGACGTAGAAGTTGCTCCCGACGATGGAGGTGTTGATGGGAATGTAGTTCCACTGGCCGCGAACGATGCCCGTGACTGTGTCCGAGGCGAACAACTCGGTGCCGGGCGAACCATTAGGCCCATCGTCGGCATAGACCTTGACCAGGGCACGCGTTCCGCCGGGCACAGGCCAGCCCGAATAGAAGTGAATCAGCGCACCGGCAAGGGTGACATTGTCGCCCGGGCTGATGAACTTGACGCCCCAGCCACCGCCCCGGGCACGCATCGCCCAAGCGCTGGCCGGCATGTTGTCATCGTAACGGAGCGTATCGAGCGCGGGCATGAACAGACCCGGGCTGTAAGGGAAGATGCCGGGCTCAGGATTCGGAATGGCGTAGTGGACTGCGGGACTGGGCCCGATCCACCGCTCAGTGCCGGCCAGGGCGAGTCCGACGGCCAAGGCCAAGCACAGGACAACTGACTTACGCATTAGCAGACCTCCTTATGGTGTTGCTGATATCTGGCTCCAAGAGACTTCTTGCCAAACTGACCTCACGGGCTGCGGCCAGACGTGACCGTGTGAGGCTGTCCCAGAGCAAACAATAATACCCGTCCTACGACCGTGGTCAAGGACAACTGCGCCTGACTGTGATAGCACAGCGATAATGTCATAGGGTAATGGCACGAGGAAAATGCCAGTCTTGACAAAGGTGATGTAGTTGCTGGTTGGTACGCTATGATGACGAAGAGGAGTCTTCCACGGCAACCGCGGCCGCCAGCTCGTCTAAACGGTACCACCAGTTGGGAAGGATTGTTGCTGCCAGCGTGGGTGCCGCACTCGCTTCGGTTGGCTGTTCTTGCTTAGCGGTAGTCCGCCCGTGAGGTCACCAATCATAACACCGGCCGTTACGGCGGGCAGGTACGCCAGCTTAGTCCCAGCATGTGGAGTTACTGCACTACCGGCACCAAGGTTGAAATGCAGGGTAGTTTGACGGCTTGACTCATGTCCGGCATGACTGGGTCGGCAAACTCCGCGCCATTCGACTGTTTAGTCTCTCCCGCCCTGCCACAACTCAGCTTGCGAACCCAAGACCTTCTCACGGTGGTTTGTTGGACAAGCCACTTGCTCAAGGCCGGGCCATTCAAATTCGTTCTTGGCGGTGCGGGCAGTTGCTGGGACTCTGCTCAGACTGCCAAACCCTGTGGGGCGTTATCTGGTGACAACAACCCTACGAGTCGCGGCTACTGACCGCCCCGTACTTCCTGGTTCTCTGACGAAATACACACCTGGCGCGAGCGGCGATACGCTATTGGCTCCGGGCCGAAGGCCCATCACCACACGACCGGCAGCGTCAAGGAGCACGCTTGTGGCGAGCTGCCCGACGTTCGACTCTGGAAGTGTTAGTATGCTACGGACCAGCGTCGTCCGGCCGGCTATCCTGCGCGATACTTCAGGTGCAGCATGTTCTTCCTCGACGGCCACTGGATTGTCGTAGATGACAGCAATGCCTTCGCTTGCACAGCTTACCCATGGGTTGTCATTCCAGTCAATGCCGATGTCGTATATCTGCTCGTGCGGCAGCGGCGAGTTGTCGCGGTCAAAGCGAGTCCAGGTTGTGCCGTCGAACCGCAGCAGCGCACCTCGATAGGGATAAATGTTCCCGCGGAAGAAGGCGTGCCAGAGCACGCCAGCGCTCGTGACCGCAGAAATCCCGCCGGCCTTGACCGGCGAGTTGGTTGAGTCATACAGGGTCCAGCTCGTATCCCGGCGATCGAACCGGACAAGTCCGGTCTGCGTTAGGTCAGGGCTTAGAGCGACCGAGAGCCAGAGAGTGCCGTCAGGTGCGCGCGCCGGGCTCCAGCACCGGCCGGTTCCAGGCATCCGCGCCCTGGCCGGGTCGTAGATTTCCCAGTTTGTGCCGTCGGTGCGAATCAGCTCGCCCAGAGTCGCCACCCAGATGTAGCCGCCCGCGTCGGCACAGATGCCCTGCACATAGCTGGTGATAGGCGAGTTGGTGTAGTCGAACTTCTGCAGGTTGCCGTTGGCGATGCGATACAGCCCGCGCGTGCTGAAGTCCTCGTACGCCCAGATGACACCGGTCGAGTCGCGGATGACGTCTTTAATGACCTCGCCATCAGCATATTGCTCAACCCAGTCGTTACCGTCCCAGACGATCACTCCGGATGCATAGGTCGCGACCCAGATCTTACCGTCGAGACCCTCGACCGCGGCGTGGACAATATCCGTGGGCCAGGGCCAAGGCATGGTGCCGCCATAGCGGTTGAAGTTGCGCCATACCTCGCCATCAAAGGTGCATATTCCATAGCCGGCACACATCCAGACATTGCGGCGGCTGTCAAAGTCAATGCCGTAGACCCAATAATCATTCAAACCGGTGCGCGAAATGTTGTATAACTCCCAGTTGCCGCCGACTCGCTGCGCCACGCCACCGATGCCACATGCCCACAGGCTGCCGTCCGGTGACTCGGCTGCGAGATAACAGAACCCGCCCGGCCAGTTCTGGTTTGTCCAAGTGTTGTTGTGGTAGGCGAAGAGTCCATTCGGCGCCCCGACCCAGAGCCCACCCGCGCTGCGCCGAGCCAGCCCGAGTACGGGCAGGGAACCAGATGAGCCATGATTGCGCCAGGTGCCGTTGTCGTAGCTAATAAGATAGGTCTGGCCAATCCAGACCACGCCATTCGAGTCGACCAAGATATCGTTGACCTCGTATTGGAGCGTGTCGAAATGGGTCCACGCGCCGCTGCGAAATCGTGCCAGCCCTACCACTGAACCGGCCCAGACATCGCCATCTGGGGCACAGGCAATGGCATACACCGGGTTCCACGGAGCAGGAAACGGATGCCCCTGTCCACGCTTCCAGAACGTCCAGCTCGTGCCGTTGAACCGACCAATGCCGCCGTTGTTGCCGTTGAAGTTCGCCATTGCGAACCAGATGTTACCCGCGGTATCGATGGCCACATCGCCCACCGTGTCGCAGGGGAAACCGGGTACGGTACTTCGGTTGTACACGGTGAAGCGGGTGCCGTCGAACTTCAGGAGCCCGGCCTGCGAGCCGCACCAGACGTTGCCGGCGCGGTCGAGTTGGAACGAGCGCAGGTCTTCGTTCGGGCACAGGCTGTCCACAGTGGACCAGTTGTGCCAGCGCCGGCCGTCGAACATCGCCATTCCGCCCTGGTGCCAGCTGGGCTGGTAACCGTGCGCCCAGAGTCTGCCTGCCGAATCAACCAGTATCGCGAACGAATAGTCACCCATCGTGCCGGTGTTGCCCGGCGTCCGTATCTTCCACTGCAGGTTCTGGCCTGCCACCGCGCCTGCCATTATTACAGCAAGAAATACCGACCTACGCATCAGCTTCATCGTACTTGCCTCCAGTATGAGTTCGTGCAAACGCACCAGACGAAAAAGGGCAAAGGACAGGGTGCAGTTTCCGCATCCCTGCCCTTGGATGCTCAACCATCGTGACCTCAAGCTAGCGTTCGGCTACGACTACCGGCAACCGCTGGTCTGACGCGCCCAGCGCGACCTCGCAGAAATAGACACCGGTTCCGACTCTTTGGCCAGTGTCATCGGTCAGGTCCCAGCTCGCCTCGTGCCGTCCTGGCGCGACCGTGCCGCTCGCCAGCACGCGGACTAGGCGCCCAAGTGCGTCTACAACCCGCACCTCAGTCCGGCCTGATGCCGGCACCAGATAGCTGATGCTGCTGTGCGAGGTAACCGGATTCGGCCGCACCTCGATGGCGCCACGTTGACCCGGCACCGGCTTGTCCTCAATGCCTGAGCTGATACGGGCAACTATGCGGCCCGAAGCTCCCACTGCCCATCCGTGATTCGCGTCGGTAAAGAAGACGTCGTTCAGCTCGCTCGACACCGGACTCGTTTCCTGGACCCAGTTGGTCCCACCGTTCGTCGTTTGCCAGATGCGACCGAGACTGCCGACAACCCAGCCCTCGCTGGCGCTCTCGAAATGGACGCCGTCAAGACTGACGTTGATTCCGGCGTTCGACATGGCCCAACTCGCGCCCCCATTAGTGGTTCTGAGTGCTACGTCGTTCTGCCCGACTGCCCAGCCGTTGTTTGAGTCGATGAAGAACACACCGTGCAGGTCGCTGCCGGTGGAACTGGGTTGGACGCTCCAGCTCTGTCCTGCGTTCGTGGTCGCCTTGATGTTCCCTTCGCGACCGACTACCCAGGCCAGATTGTCGCCAACCGCCCAGATGCCTTCCCAGCGGACCGTGCCGCTCTCGACCACTGACCAGCTTGCGCCATAGTCGTTCGAGCGCAGGATGACACCGTCGCTGCCGGCGGCATAGGCAATGCTCCCGGTACTGAAAGCGACCGCCCGCAGGTTACTGGCGATCCCGCTTGACACCTGAGACCAGCTCCCGCCCCCGTCGGTAGTCCTGAAAATCCGGCCATCATCGCCGACGATCAGACCGATTGCCGGGTCACTGGGGTGGAATGCTACATCCTCAAGATCCTGATTAGTAATGAAAAAAGCGGTCCAGGTCTGACCGCCGTCTGTTGTGCGCAGCGAGGTCCCGGCGTCGCCGACTGCCCAGCCTCGCGCGTTGTCGACAAACCAGACCCCGTCCAAGTTGTTACCGGTGCCGCTTGTCTGCGATACCCAAGACTGGCCGAACGCCATCGCGCTGACTGTAATGAAAACCAGTGCTGCCTTTCTCACTGTTTCTGCTCCTTTGATTCGCAAACACCTAGATTTGAATCGATACTGCCGCATTGGGCATCGACACATCGTCATATTCGTATGTGCCAATGTGCTTAGACCTGATTCGGCGCTAAGCGGTGCGCAGCCCAGATCCAGCCCTGAAGCACGTGGACAGGTGCTATCAGGTCCGACGGCCAGTTTTCCGGATAGCGGTGTTCTGGTTTACATATATTGTAACCCACTAGTAACCGAGATTTCTGGTCAACCGTTTGGCTTACTGTGACTTGGCTCGATACCACATTCTACTGGGGCACAGTCTCCGTTGTCACACCGAATGCGGTTCCTTTCATCGCTATGAGAACTGATTTGCCGGTCGCGGCTGGTCTCGCTCTGGCCCACGCCGGCCCAGACGTCCACCCTGCCGAGATGCCTGTCCCTGCGCCCGTGGTTCTGTTCATGGCTCAGCTGTTGGCCGGCTGCGCTGAACCGACCTGCGCTCAAACCGCGGTTCTGACCGTGGTTGGCACGGCAGCTCTGTTTGGTGCTTCCGAGGCTCTGCGGTACTGCACTAACTTTGTTGCAGAACCAGGCAAGGTCGCCGTGGCCTCCTGGAGCCCCGCGACGCTGGTATGCCCCGATTTGATGGACACTTTCTTAGGCGGCACCGGCCTGTCTCTCAAACTCATTCGGGCTGAGATAGCCCAGGCTCGAGTGCCGGCGTCGACTATTGTAGAACCACTCGATGTACTCGACAATCGCGGCCT
Source organism: Caldifarciminota bacterium (assembly GCA_965648905.1). GTDB lineage: Bacteria > Hydrothermota > Tepidihabitantia > Tepidihabitantales > Tepidihabitantaceae > CAZQFS01. The sequence continues at coordinate 12,040 of CBFGIT010000024.1, read as the reverse complement.
TCGCTTCCGAGCGGGTCCGAAACCGCCGCCGGTAGACTAACTCCACCTTCAGCGTCCGGAAGAAACTCTCCGCCACCGCATTGTCATAAGGGTCGCCCTTGCGACTCATGCTCGGAACCATGCCAGACCGCCGCAGCGCCCGCTGGAACGCCCCACAGGCGTAAGGTATCGCTATTCGAGCTCGATCGTCTGCAGCTCAGCTTACTGTCCTTTGACTTATTTGCTGTGGCTTGACAGGACAGATGGACCGGCGTTTTCACCAGCGCGTGCGAAACAACGCGTGGCCACGCAGCACTTGACTTCCCGCTCCGGTCGCGGATTCTTAGGCGATGCCGTTTCGGCTCGAAACCGAACCCGACGATACCAGGACCCGCTTCGTGATTACTCTGCCACAAGGAGTAACTGATGAGAGCCAGAGTGCTGATAGTTGACGATGAACCGAACATCCTTTCGGCGCTGGACGACATCTTGACCGACGAGGGCTATGAGGTAATCCTGACTGATCGGGCAGCCGCGGTCCTCGGGCTGGTGGAGGTAGAACCGCCGGCAGTGATGCTCCTCGACGTGATGCTCCCTGATGGTTCCGGGCTTGACCTGCTGCGGACGGTCAAGACGTCCTACCCCGAAGTTGAAGTTGTCGTCATCTCCGGTCACGCCACCGTCGATATGGCTGTTGAGGCGATAAAAGCTGGGGCGTATGACTTCGTTGAGAAACCTCTTTCGATGAAGCGAGTGCTGACAACCGTAGCGCGTGCTCTGGAGCGGCGCAACCTGGCCCTCGATTGCTCGGCTCATAGTCGGGCTGAAGAAGAGCGCTACCGCATCGTCGGCGATTCAACTGCGATGAAGCAGGTCAAAGCGCAGATCGCCATGGCGGCGCCGACCAATGCCCGTGTGCTCATTACCGGTGAATCCGGTACCGGCAAGGAGCTCGTTGCCTACTGGCTACACCGAAACTCACTGCGTCGTGACCGGCCGTTCGTGAAGCTGAACTGCGCCGCCATCCCGCGTGACCTGTTGGAAAGCGAGCTGTTCGGCTATGAGAAAGGGGCCTTCTCGGGCGCGACCGCGCCCAAGCCAGGCAGATGTGAGCTGGCCAACACCGGCACGATGTTCTTGGACGAAATCGGCGATATGGACCCGCTGCTCCAGGCTAAGCTGCTGCGAGTGCTGGAAAGCGGCGAGTTCGAACGGTTAGGCTCGACGCGGATGCTTAGGGCCGACATACGTTTCATCGCAGCCACCAACAAGAATATCAAGGACGAGATTGAAGCAGGTCGGTTTCGTGCTGACCTCTACCATCGACTCAATGGTTTCACGCTTCATGTTCCAGCTCTGCGCGAACATCCTGAGGACATTCCGATGCTCGCGGTGTACCTGCTCGACGCCTACTGCCAGGACAACGGCATGCCGGCGCGTCAGTTGAGCAGAGATGCGCTTGCCTTTCTCTCCAGCCTGCCCTTTCCCGGGAATGTCCGTGAACTCAAGAACTTGGTCGAACGTGCGGCAATCACCGCCCGAGGTTCGGTAATCGGCCGCGAAGACCTCCAGGTTGACTGCCGGCACGAGCGGCCGCATGAGAGCGACCTGCTCACGCGAACCAGACCGCTAAGCACGGCCCGGGATGAACTTGAGAAGGCATATCTCGAGAGACAACTGGCGCGGTTCGGGTGGAATATCTCCCGGGCCGCAGTCGCGCTGGAGGTCGAACGTTCACATCTCTCTCGCCGTCTTAAGCAACTCGGCATCGTCAAGCCGGAGCCGTATGCCTCTCAAGAACTCAGTCCGTGAAGTCAAGAACACGCCCTGCCCGTCCTCGCCATTCCGCACTCGGCATTCTGCCTTCACCCATAGGATAGTACCCGGGGCAGCCTAGCGCAGGCTGCGGATGAGTTCCTGGACTTGTTCCGGTGCGGTCTGGGTTCGGACGATGCCGCCGCGCGCTGCCAACGGGTGAAGCTGGTCGTACGCCAGGCGCCGGGAGCGGTAGAGCACGCCAATCGGTATCCGGTTGCCCCATTCCTGCGCCTTGAAGAACGCCTGAGTTCTGTCTTCAGGGGTGTACTTCGACTCGCCCTCGACTTCATACACGCGGTGGCTGTACCATTTGTACGTGTTGACGTGGTTAAAGGAAACACAGGGCTGGAGGATGTCCACAAGGGCGAAGCCACGGTGAGTCATTGCCGCCTTAATCGTATCGGCAAGGTGACGCTGTTTGCCTGAGAAGCCGCGTGCCACAAGCCCGGCGTCCATCAGCACGGCCAGAGCTACCGGGTCGAAGCCGGGCGACAGCGAGCCGAAAGGTGTGGTCTTCGTGACCGTGCCGGCATCGCTGGTGGGCGAGGTCTGACCTTTGGTCAGCCCATAGACCTGGTTGTTGTGAACAAGGTAGGTGATGTCAATGTTCCGGCGCAGAGCGTGAATGAAATGATTCCCGCCTTCAGCATAGCCGTCGCCGTCGCCGCCTTCAGCAATCACGGTCAGGTCCGGGTTGGCCAGCTTGATCCCGGTTGCCACCGGTAGGGTCCGGCCGTGCAGACCGTTGAAAAGGTTGCACCTGATGTAGTGGGGAGCCTTGGCAGCCTGACCGATGCCTGATACGAAGCATGTCTGCTCGGGCCTGAGGCCAAGTTCGGAAAGCGCCAGCCTTAGTGCCTCTCTGATGCCGAAGTTGCCGCAGCCCGGGCACCAGGCGACTTCGTCGCTGCTCTGCCAAATGTCGCCTGGTCTGCTCATGGCGATTCGACGAGCTTCCTCAGCCCGGTTTCGACTTCAGCAACCGAGAACTGTCGGCCGTCGTACTTTCTGACTGAGCCGGTGACGCGGAGGCGGCTCTCTTGGGCCAGGAGCTGGGCAAGCTGAGCCGAGTAGTTCCCTTCGACCGTGCACAGGCGTTTCGCACCGGCCGCAGACTGCCGGACGGTTTCGAGTGGAAACGGCCAAACTCGGGCAAGGTGCAGCATTGCCAGGCTGAGTCCGCTTTGGTTCAACCGTGCCATAGCCTCGGCAACGATACCGCGGGTCGAGCCAAAGCAGAAGACCAAAGCTTCCGGCTCGGACGGGCCGATGTACTCAGGCGGATCGAAACTGGCATCAGCCAGTTTGCGGTTTCGCTTTGCGACCATCTGCTGGCGGATTGCAGCTGACTCAGTGATGTGGCCCTCAGGCGTGTGCTCGTCTGAGTCAGCGTACACGACTTGGCCGGGTGTTCCAGGCAGCAGGCGCGGCGAAATGCCGCTGTCAGTAATCTCGTAGCGACGGTACGGCTTGTCCGGGATTGAGTCGAGTTGTAGACGTATGGTGGTGTCGGCTGGAACGAGGTAATCAGGTTCTACGGTCCAGCTCGCATCGGCCATGTACTGGTCAAAGAGCACGATGACCGGGGTCTGATACTGCTCGGCAAGTCGAACTGCGTCGCGAGCAGCACAGAACCCCTGTGCCGCATCCGCGGGCGCAAACACGATGCGCGGGAATTCACCGTGGCCGGCACTGAGTGCGAAGAGCAGGTCGGCCTGGGCGGTGCGCGTGGCCATGCCGGTTGCCGGACCTGGTCTCATACCTAGCCCGATGACAAGCGGCGTCTCGGTCATGCCGGCCAGGCTCAACGTTTCTACCATCAATGAAAATCCACTTGCCGAGGTGCAGGTGAAAGCCGGCGCTCCGGCAAACGAAGCGCCGATTGCCAGATTGACCGCGGCGATTTCGTCTTCGGGCTGCTCACAGATGACGTTGAGTACGTCAGCATGCCGGGCCACGTACTCGAATATCGGGCTGGCCGGGGCCATTGGGTAGTTGGTGAAGAACCGGGCTCCGCCGAAAAGGGCCCCGAGCGCGAGCGCTTGCGCACCGGTGACGAGCAGCCGCTCTGTCCCGGACCGTTCGGGCAGACTCACAACCGGACCGACATGACTCTGCACGTACTTGTATCCGGCCCGGGCGCACGCATGGTCTGAGTCAATGGTTCCGGCCGGGAGTCGCTCCTTCAGAATCTCGAGCAAAGGTTCGAGCGGATGGCCGAGCAGCGCGAGCAGCGCACCCAGCGCCACGATGTTGGTATCGAGTGCGCCCTTGCCCGCCTCGACAGCAAGAGCCGCCATTGGGATGGGCAGGATGTTCGCACCAGTTCCTTGTTCAACCAGTACCGTCGCGCCCGAATCGATGTATTGAGACAGCAGGGTCGGGTCGAGCAGGACCGCGAGCAGCGGTGAGTCGGAATCTGCCGCGACCGGCCGATCTGATATCCGAACACGGGCAAAGTTGTGTCCGCCCCGAATCCGTGACATCAGGTCCTGCGTCACGAGTACATGGTAACCGCTTCGCACCAAGACCCGGGCCAGAAGTCTTGAGCAGAATTGGACGCCCTGGCCAGCCTGGCCGGCAATGACGATTCCTGAGTCAGTCGGATTCATCGGAATTCCCTGAATGCGGCCTTAAGTCTTCTCTGGTCTGGGGCGCGGTGGACGAGCGGGCCATGCTGAAGCGGCCTCAACTGACCTTCATAAGCCGGGCGGCGTGCCCGGAAGAAGACACCGACTGGAATACGCGCATCTCCGGCATCTGGCGCGGGCCACTCCATCGCTCGCGCCAAAGCCCTAGCCAGGTCAGAAGGGTCATGTCCGTCAGCAGCCAAGTCATATACCCTTTCTCTGTACCAGGCAAAGGTGTTGACGCGATTGTAAGTGACACAGGGTTGAAGGATATCGAGCAGTCCGAAACCGGGATGACTGAGCGTCTCGACCATGAGCCGTGTCAGGTGTGTCTGGTCTCCGGCAAATCCACGCGCCACAAAGGTCCCGCCAAGTCCCAGAGCAAACAGAACAGGGTTGAACGGCGGCATCAGATGCGGCCCCTCTCGTCGCACAAGCTCTGATACGCCGGTCGGGGCAGGCTGGCCGCGAGTGAGACCATAGACCCCATTGTTGTGGACAAAGCAGGCGATGCTCGGGTTGCGCCGGACGGCGTGAAGCAGATGATTGCCGCCCTCAGCATACATGTCACCATCGCCGCCGATGGCGATGACGGTCAGACTGTGGTTGGCCAGCTTGACGCCGAGCGCGTGAGCCAGAGCCCGACCGTGCAGTCCATGGAGGTAGTTGCATCCGAGATGGTGGGCAACCCGGCCCGCCTGACCGATGCCAGCGACAACACAAACCTGCCAGGGCTTGAGCTTCAGCTCGGTCAATGCCTGGCGAATTGCTTTGAGGATTGCGAAGTTACCGCAGCCCGGACACCAGGTGGAATCAACGTTCGTCGACCACTGCTCAGACTGGCGGCTCATCTTCTGAATGCCCGGAGAGACTGCCGACAAGTCACCGTAAGACCTTCCTGAGCTGCCCGGCCAGTTCGACACCAGTAAGAGGCCGGCCGTCGAACTTCAGAATCTCGCTGTCGGCCAGGATTCTCGCTTCCCGGCGAAGCAGGCGGGCAAGCTGGCCGGTCGAGTTGTTCTCGACGGTGAAGACGCGCCGGCAAGTACTGAGCCGGGCGACAGCGCTTGCGCGCGGGAAAGGACAGAGTTCAGTCAGATGCACGGCATTGACATTGATGCGCTCCGCCCGGAGAATGTCAACTGCCTCTCGGACCGGACCGATGGTCGAACCGAAGCAGACCAGCGTGAACTCAGCACTGTCAACCGGATAGGCGGTCGCCACGTCAATCTCCTCGCTCATTGCCGGCAGTTTCTTCATCCGCTTGTCATGCATCCGGACGCGGGTCTGCGCGTCTTCAATCTGGAGTCCGTTCTCATCGTGTTCGTTGCCCATGCTGCGGACAATCTGGTGTGGGGTACCGGGCCAGAGTCTGGGGGAAACGCCGTTGGCTGTGTCGGCATACCGCTGGTAGGAGAACGGCGGGCGAACTTGTCCGGGCCGAGTAGTCCCTTCCTCGGCGGGAATCGCCTTGGCGAGACAGTGGCTGGGAACTGTCCAGAGCGAGTCGGACAGGAACTGGTCGGAGAGGACAATCACCGGTACCTGGTACTTCTCGGCAAGGTCAAACGCGCGGCGGGTAAGGTCGAACGCCTGCTCGGCAGTGCCCGGAGCAAAGACAAAACGCGGGAAGTCGTCGCCTGAGGCCGAGATGGCAAACAGAAGTTCGGCCTGCTCGGTTCTGGTGGGGAAGCCGGTGGCGGGTCCCGGGCGTTGGGCAAGGATAATGACACAGGGCAGTTCCGCCATCCCGGCCAGACCCAGACCTTCGACCATCAGCGAGAACCCTCCGCCTGAGGTTGCAGTCATCGTTCGAGCTCCGGCATACGATGCGCCCAGGACCTGATTGATTGCGGCGAGTTCGTCTTCTGCCTGCTCAACAAGGACGCCGAACTCCTCCTGCCTGCCGGCCAGATACTCCATTATCGGTGTCGCAGGCGACATTGGGTAGCCGGAGAAGAACTGAACTCCGGAGCAGAGTGCGCCGAGGGCAATTGCGTGGTTGCCGGAAAGCAGCAGTCGTGAAGCCGGTCTCTCCAGTGCTGGGATGGTGCACGGACACGAACGAGCCGACGTCGCAGCCACCGACTTGTAACCAGCCTGCGCGCATGCCTGATTCAGACGCACCATGTCCCGGCCCTTGGCCTTGAATCGCTCGGCCAGCAGTTCAAGCAGGGGCTTGAGCGGATGGCCGACCAGCGCGAAGAGCACACCCAGTCCTACGGTGTTGGCCATCGTCCTCGCTCCGCCGACCTCAGCCGCCAGTCTGGCCATTGGCACCCGAAACGTGCCGTCTTGGACGCCGTTTTCAGGTTGACCCTCAGCCACGACCATTCCATCCGGTATCAGATCAGGACGTCGCAGACTCACTGATGATTCATCCAGCGCCAGCACGAGACTGGCCGTGCCGGTGGTGGACGCGATTGGCCGATCGGCAACGCGGATCGCGGTGAAGTTATGCCCGCCCCGGATGCGCGACATGACGTCCGGGTGGGCGAAAACGTAGTAGCCGCTGCGCATCATCGTTCGGGCGAGCAGTTCCGAGGCAGTATCAACGCCCTGACCGGCCTGGCCGGCGACCACAATGGTGACGTCAGTCATGGGGCGCCGATTGCTACGAGCACTGAAGTGTGTTCACAGGTTCAGCCAGCGCGCCTGGCGCAGGACGGCAAGGACTTCAACCATGGTGCGGAAGCGCAGCAGGTCGCGGGCGACAAGTGAACGGTTCACCGCCTCGAAGAACTGACGGTCTTGATGGGCAAAGGCGATGTACGGCACACGAATGGCCACATGGCCGATGGTGTAAGCACAGACTACGGCCAACAGAAGTCCAAGGATGTAGTTGAACGCTCCCATGCCGAATGCTACCCGGGAGTTAAGGAGCGCGGCCAGGAGAATCGCCAGTCCGGCAGAGACGAGGAACAGCAGCAGGTACGAGACCGGGTAAGAAAGATGAGTAAGCTCCTGCACCGGGATGAACAGCCGGTTGGTGAGCAGGAGAGCGCCGATGAAGAAGAGGGTCTCGTAGAGCACGCGCGAGAAGTCCCGGACCGCTCTCAAGAGCTGCACACCAGCGACGGTCGCCACGAAGCCGAGTGCTGCCCAGTCCAGCCAGTCGTAGCGCATCATCAGGCGCCGCGAGGCCCGGGGACAAGCCGGAGTCGTTGACTAGGACGAAGCCTCGGGCAACTGACGCTTCATGAGCAGTATTGCCCGGGTGATGATTCCGGTCTGCTCGCTGCCGTTGAAAGCGGCCACGAGTTCCCAGCCTTCATGGCCGAGCTGGGTGATGTAAGCTTCGACGCCTTCCATGGTGTCACGAGGCTTCTTCTCGCCCGGGACCACGACACCCCACCGGGCCATCTTCAGAATCGGACTAAGGTTGACGTCAATCTGCACGAACTTGTACTCGAACTTCGTCATTGGGCGACTCCTTTCGACAGCCCATGCTAGCCACTGCTGGGGCCAAGTCAAGGCCGACTCGGCCCGGAGCAGAACTTGACTGCGGGCCGGGTTCGCGGATTATCGTTCTGTGACGCAGTATTCAGTCGCCTTGACTCGCAGGGTGCGGGAGGACGTGGCTACGACCGCGGCCGAGCTGGTTCGCCGCAACTGGGCCGAGGCGAACAGTGGCAACCTGTCCTTTCGGCTTGGAGTCTGGGCCGGCAGGAACAGGCAGTCCGGAGCAGTGCTCCTGACCAAACAGACCGGCGTACGCATGCGGGACCTTGCCCGGCAACCGGAACTGGGTTTGTGTCGGGTAAGTCTGGACAAGGAGTTCCGCATCTCCTCGGTCAAGCCCCGGGGATCAGTCCCAACCAGCGAACTCGCCTCGCACATCGCAGTGCACCGGGTACTCGCCCAGGTTCGGTCCCGTGACCGGGCCGTGCTGCACGCCCACCCAACCGCACTGGTTGCCCTCAGCCTGCTTGAGCGCAGACCCGAGGAACTTGTCGCCGGGCTCATTCGGATGCACAGCGAGGGCCCGGTCCTGATAGAGGACAGGGTCGTGGCAATTCCCTTCTTTCCTCCCGGCTCAAATGAACTGGCCCAGGCAACTGCCCGTGCGTTCGAGAGCGTGTCCGCGGTCATCTGGCCGTTTCACGGCATGATTGCGTCCGGCCCGACCCTAGCCAGTGCGCTTGACCTGATTGAACTTGCCGACAAGGCCGCAGACATCGCTTTGCGACTGGGCGAACGTCGCACGATGGGCACCGGACTCTCATCTGCTCAGTGCCGGGCAATTCGTCATGCCGCGGCCGGGCGTTCATGAAACCCCGAACCAAAGGTAAGTCACTCAAGCCGGGCCGCTCGCTCAAGGGCTGGAAGTCGCCGGACGGGATTGAGACGTTCTATGAAGTTCGTTCGCGCGACTCGCAACTTCCACCCGAGGAGTTTCGTCGTCTGGAGCGCAGGCCGATTCACATCGTGCTCGACAACCTCCGCAGCGCGTTCAACGTCGGCGCGATATTCCGGCTGGCCGACGCAGCCCGGGCCGCCGAGGTGATACCCTGCGGCTACACTGCGTGCCCGCCCCATCACAAGCTGGAGCAGACTTCGCTCGGTACGACCCGCTCCGTACCCTGGCAACGGTTCGCCCAGACGGCTGACGCAGTCGACACACTGAAGCACTCCGGCATTCAGGTCATCGCCCTGGAAACAGCCGACAACGCACCTCTGTTCCATCAGTTCGAGTTCACCTTCCCGGTCGGACTGGTGCTGGGCAACGAGGCGCTGGGCGTGTCGCCCGCGGTACTTGCGCACTGTGACGGGGTTGTGCAGATTCCGGTCTTCGGCTACAAGAACTCGATTAACGTCGCAACTGCTGCGGGCATAGTGCTTTACGAGCTGCTGCGGCGCGGAGACTGGCTGGACTAGTCTCCGGCCGGGTTCTCTTCGACGCTGCGGAAACGCGGTATCTGGGACTTGAGCACCGGTCTCTTGTAGAGCCCGACGCCGATCGTGAATTCGTGCCAGCGCAACAGGACGAATCCGTCCTCTACCTCGGCCTCAATTCGCAGCTCGCCGCCGTTGATGATGAATCGGGCCTGTTCGTCAGTGAGCGAAAGCACGTTCTTTGTTGCCTGGCTTCCCAGCACCTGCATCGCCCACGTGGTCGGCTTGGTCGAGTAGGAGAAGACACGGCAAAGCCTGATACCCCGACGCATCGGGTTGACGGCATTGAACTTCATCACCTCGGGCGTACCGACAAACACCGTCTCCTGAACCTGAATTGCGGCCAGCCTCTCAAACACTTTGTCCGGAATGCCGAACTTCAGCTTGATGCTGGTGATATGTTTCATGCTTCTGGCCGCCTGACAAGCGCGGCGAAGAACGCCTCGGTATCATTGTCCTGGGGCATGATTCTTGATGCCCGGGAAAGCAGCGCGGGAAACTCCTGCCCGTTAAACTCGGCAAGCCCGGGACGGGTTTTCAGTCCGGGCAGAGAAGCAGGCAGCAGCTCTGCCTCAGGCCGAACGCGCAGCAGCTCGGCAATGACCTGTTCGTTTTCCTCAGGTGCAATCGTACAGGTCGAGTAGACCATGACCCCGCCTGGTCTGAGTGCATCGTACCCGGCCAGAGCAAGCCGACGCTGGAGACCGGAGAACCGACGGATAGCCGCAACCGACCAGCGGTCAAGCGCCTCACCCGACTTACGCATCGTGCCTTCGGAAGAGCAGGGCGCGTCAACCAGGACCCGGTCGCACGAACCCTTGAGCGCCTGAGCCAGGACGCCGCCGTCTCTGCGGCAGACGACCACGTTCAGGCAGCCGGCCCGGTCCACGTTGGAGATGAGCGCGCGCACCCGGCCCGGAGACTGGTCATTGGCAATGACCAGCCCGGAGTTCTCCATCATGGCCGACATCTGGGTGGTCTTGGACCCGGGCGCGGCCGCAAGGTCGAGCACACGCTCGCGCGGCAACGGCGAAAGCAGCAGGGGTGGAATCATCGACGCGGCCTCCTGCACGTAAATCAGACCGATGAAATGCTCGATGCGCAGGCCTAGGCGCTCGCCGTCCTCGACCGAGAAACCGAGCTCGGTCCACGGAATCGGTTTCGGGTTCAGGTCAGCGAGCAGCTCCAGCGCACGCTCGCGGCTCGTTTTCAGCGTGTTGATACGGAAAGTGCGGCGCAGAGGCGTACGCATCGAACAGAGAAATTGGTCGAAGTCCGGGATGAACTGCGAGTACCGCTCAATGAACTCTCTTGGCAAAGGCCGAGGCTGCCGGCTCATGCCCGAGCCGTCTCCTCTGACCAGCGCTCAAGCCGGCGCAGAGCCAGAAACCGGTCGCGCTGCCCGAGCTTGGCTTCTCTTATGCCGCGTTCCAGGAACGCGATTGAACGGTCATATGCGTTGCGGTCAACCGGATAGGGCCAGCCGTCCTTGCCCCCGACCGCGAACGAATAGGTCACCGGGTCGCGGAAACTCAGGGCTGCGCCGTGCGCCACCTCAGCAATCAAAGCCAGAGCGCGGACGGTCTTCGGCCCCACCCCGGGCTCAAGCAGCAGTGCCGAGAAGTCCGGCGGTGCATGCTCGTAGGTCCTGACCAGGGCCTTCAGCAGATACTTCGGATTCAGGTCGGCCAGGCCGACCGGGTGCTTCTCGGGCATGGCCAGTCGGCGTACGCGCTCATACTCGCGCAGGGTCTTGTCCGGTTCCTCGCCGGCAATCTCGACCGACGCGGCGCGTGCGTCCGCTGCCTCGCCTGCCACCATGTTCAACGGCTCGCCCCTGTGGTCACAGACAATGCCCTGATGCGGCTCAGAAGTGAAGTCAGCGAGTCCTTCAGAATGCCAGTGGTACCGCCGGGCCCAGCGCGTGTCGGTGTTCATGCCCTGCTGCACAACAGCCCAGGAACCGTCGCCGGTGCCGATAAACACATGGTGGTATATCTGGAACCCGTCCTGCAAGGCAGCCGAGTCAACCTTGGCCGACAACCGACTGGCGCGTACCAACCGGTCCGGGTCCAGGTTCAGTTGCTCGGCATTGGCCGTGATCTCGGCCGGGGTCTTGCGCGAAGCTGCTCCCTTGCCGCCGCACACGTACACACCCAGCTCCTGTTCTCGACCCTTCACCGCCTCCTTGAGTGCGCCCGTAACCGTGGTTGTCACTCCGGAAGAATGCCAGTCAAACCCGAGCACACAACCAAGGCTCTGGAACCAGACCGGGTCTGAGTACCGCCGGAGCAGCTCCGCGGGTCCGTATTCGAAGACGATGAGCTCGACCAGGGCCCGACTCAGCCGGACCATCCGGTCAAACAGCCATTTCGGAGCTGTGCCCCAGTGCAGGGGCAGGGTCGCGATGCCGCTTCGCACCTGCCCATTCTAGACCGACACGCGCACGGGTCAAGCGCCGGAGCGCGAACCGGCCGACCGTCAAACAGGCAGAAACGCCACTCGCCCTCTGCCGACCGCCCTTCTGTGCTCTGCCTCCTGACCTCCGGGTCCTCGCCTGGCGGTTCAATCTCAGTTCAGGAGGCTGCGCCTGCCCTGTTGCCTCATATATGGGCCTACTCCGGCGGCGCCCCGTTGCCTCAAAATAGATTTCTACTCGAATCCGCCTCATTGTCCAGTGCGGCCTGATGGTGCAGACACCTTCTGGCTCTCCACCA
>CBFGIT010000023.1:0-41385 GCA_965648905.1 Caldifarciminota bacterium | reverse complement strand
AGCGTATCAACGGGTCGTTCCAGGACCGGCTGGTGGCAGAACTGGAACATCACCACATCACCGACCCGGCCCAGGCCACTGACTACCTCAACCGGGTGTTCATTCCCAAGTATGCCCGGCGCTTCGGCGTAGAACCACGTGACCCGGAGTCGGCCTTCCGACCGATACCTGAAGGCATGGATCTGCGCACCGTGCTGTGTGCCAGGACCACCCGCGAGGTCGCCAACGACAACACCATCAGCTACCAGGGCCAGGTCTACCAACTCAGGCCCGATACCCGTACCGTCTGCATCGCCGGAACCAAGGTCACCGTCCAGGAGTGGTTTGATGGCTCAATCCATGTCCGGCATGACCGGGCCGGCAACGTCCCCGTCATCCGACTGCCTAACCGCTCTCGCCGCACCGCAACTCAGCTTGTCAACCCATGACATTTTCGCTGTGGTTTGGGTATGACATAATCGCTGTGGTTTGACACTACTTCGCGCTGCCGGCTTCTTCCCCGACGCCTAGTAGTGGTAGTAAATGTCCAGGTCACAGACATCGGCGTAGCGCTCGATCGACGACTGGTCGCGCACGACCTTCAGCCGCCAGATTCCTTTGGTCGGCTCGCCCTTGATGCCCTGAATCAGGAAATCGTCGACGTCCGGCTCGCCGTTCAGCCCGTCGTAGATAAGCACTTCTGACCCTGTGGGCGTCACAATCCATATCCGAAAGTACTCGCCGACCGTGTCCGGCTCCAAGTCGGTGCAGACAAACGCCGAGTCAATCACCGCGCCATCAGGCACCGGTTCATCCAGCTCAAACGGCACATAGGTCGTCGCCCCGGCGGGCAGAAACGTCGAATCCGGTGTCTCGCCCTGTACGCTGCCCGAGCGCCAGACCCGATAGCCCCGCACGACCCGAGACATCGTATCGGCCAGACCGGCCTCATCAGTACAGGTAACCGAGACCGTACAACTTCCCGCGCTCGTTGCGGTCCAAGCCGTGCTCTCGCCCGCGGCGCTTGAAATCGTGCCCGACGATGCCCGCCACAGGAATGCAAGAACGTCGTCATCTTCATCGGTCGCGGAGACCTTGAGCCAAAGCGGACTGCCGCCCACCAAGGCGCTGTCCGACGGCGCAACTGCAATTGAGGAAATGACCGGTGCATGATTGGTCGTGCCGCAGCCGGTCAAGATGACCAGCACGCCGACCAGTAACATAAGCCTGACTGGCTTCACTGAGCTCCCTCCTGACTATCAACCATATTACGCTTCCCTGAGCCGGTACAAGAACCCGACCCAGCAATGGATAATTCTACCACAACTCGGCCCCAAGTCAACGAAACCCGCGGCATATCTCCTGGCCATTCTCTCCAGGACGGCCGCAGCAGCTCGCGGCCGCCTTAGACGACGGCGCGTCCGTACGGCATCACGGCATCATGGCCGCGGCCCAGTCGTTGAACTTGATGGCGTAGTACTTCAGCGTATAGGGCAGCAGCCCCATCCCGGCAGTGATGGCGAGAGCAATGACCGCGATGGCCACCGGCAGTACCCCGATGACGAACAAGACCCCGCTCGTCAAGGCAAACGTCCTCATTCTACGCCAGACATCAGGCAGTGTCCTCGGGTCACCGGTGTCGAAGAAATCCTGCACCCGTCCGGCAGCGCCGAGCATACTTACCCCGAGCAGAATAAGAACAATGCCGACCGGCGCGGCCAGCACGGTGATTGAACCGATGATGCCGGCCGAAAGACAGAGCACCCCGGACAACCGCAACGGCCCTTTCAGGGTACGCACTGCGGCAAGATACGCCTGGCCGACCTGAGAAGCAACGTCAGTGCCTGCGGCTGTGGCTGGCGCTGCTGCCTGAACCGGAGCGACCACAGGCGCGGGCCGAGCCGGGCCAGGCTGAACCGGCTGCGGCGCGGGTTGCGTCGGCTGGGGCAAAGGCTGAGCTGGAGCAGACGGGCCGGTACTCCCGGCCCCGCCCTGCACAACGACCACCGACGCGGGCCCACCACCGCCCGCGACCACGACCGGTGCCACCAGCGGCCCGGAATACGGCGTGGTCCAGTACTCGGCAATGGCATTCAGCGCATCGCAGATGCGAACGGCCAGAAAGACGCTGATTACGCCGTACGCCAGTGCATGCACCGGCCCGACAATCGGTACACACCAGAGAAACAAGGCATTGAGTAACATCAAGATTGTGTTCGCAAGCAAAAGCCCGGTTGGTATCCTTGGGGCTGACAGGTTGTAGCGGTCCACGAATGCGTTGAAGTCCACGCCGAAACCCCAGAACGCCTGAAACGCCCAGTACCACGCGTAGAATGGAATAAAGAGATACCCGACCGCCTTACCCGGTGTGGTTCGCGCATAGCCGTCTTGGATGCAGCTCCACTGCTTGTGCAGGAACACTAGGCTTACAATAGCACCATACAGTTGCGCCAGAGAACCGGGAACATAGAGCAGCGGACTCAGGAAACCAACCAGCACTAGCGGAGCCAATCTACCACCCATGAAGCCGGCCAGTGGAAACGAAACGGCAAACGACATCAACACCGTGCCTGCAGCGCCGATGACCGCGGCAGAAACGTAGAACCCTTTGGCCAATCGACGCGGCTGGTAGTACGGTACCTGCTGGACCGGTATTCCCGGCAGCGGGTCATTGCATCTCACGCACCGTGGGACCCCGGCCGGGTTCTGTGTTCCACATCGCTGACAGAACATCATCTCCTCCTCTTTCTTACTTGACTATGCTTCCGGCTCGCGCGATAACTGCTTTCTGAGCGCCCGCCGGTGCTGACACCATGGGCTAACGGCGCTCCTTGGTTGGTCGCGGACTTGTCCGAGTTGCTCTCCGCGCTGGTGTCTCGCGCCTCTGGCGAGCCTGACGGGAGACTGCTGTCCGCTCGCGCCGGCGCTCCTCTCTTTCAATCTCTCTTGGCTTCGGCTGGACAACGCTCTCCTGACCAAGCTGCTCAGGCTCTTGTTCAGGCCTGACCTCCTGGCGCTGAGGTCTTGACGCGTGACTCTGCCTGCTCTGACTCTGGGCCCTGAAGGCCTTAGCTGGGTCATGCCGACGCAGAGTGTCTACCCTGTGGCCCGGATAGGTCAGAACCATCAGGCTATCGGCGAACACATAAGTGCAGGCTTCAACCCAGGTGCTGCGGTTGCGGCCATGCCTGATCTCGATGCACCCAGGAGCGACAACCTTGTATGAACTGCTGTCAGTCTGGCTCCTGACCGGCCCAGTGACAATTACGGTTCCATTGGCCTTGAACTGGACGATGCTCCCATAGCGCTTGCTTTGCCACTTGCCGACAAAGCGGTAGTCGCTCCACTGCGGTCGGCACGAGGCTGTCACGAGGGCCAAGGCAACCGGCAATAGCAAGCACCGTCCTTTGCCCATTGCTCCTAATCTCCTCCGCCCACGCGGCCGGTGTTCCGTATATCGTGATGAAACTTCGGCCACGGCGCGTTCGTAGCGAGCGGCGCGGAACCGTAGACGGCGTACAGGCATCCGTCATTGCAGCCAAAGTAGACCGTGCCGTCGGTGCCGATGTTGGGTGATGACTCGATGGCGTCCGTCGCCTGATACTTCCACAACAGCGACCCGTCCGGCTTCAGTGCGTATATGCACTTGTCACGGCATGTAACGTATATCGTGCCATCCGACGCTACCGCCGGACACGTCCATATGTATCCACCGGTCTTGTAGCGCCACCTGAGTTTCCCGCTGTCCGCACTGAGCGCATAAACATACCCATCATTCGACCCCACGTAGACCGTCGAGTCATTGCCGACCGCAGGGGAAGAAACATCGCCTCCAGCGTGATATGTCCATCTCAGCCGTCCGTCAGGCCAGAAGGCGTTGAGGTAGTCGTTGGTCGATCCGATGTAAATCGTGCTATCTGCACCAATGGCGGGCGAGGCGTAGATATTACCCAGATCACCTGTTGACCATATCGGTGTGCCGAGGTCAGGGTCAACCGCAACGAGGTACCCCGCGTCCCAACCTGCGTATACGGTCCTGTCAGCCGCAACGGCCGGAGAGGAGTACACTTCCCATCCTGACCGACAATACCGCCATGACCTTGTGCCGTCCGTGCGTAAGCCATAGAGGTAGTCGTCGTCAGACCCGACAAAGACCGTGCCGTCAGCCCCAATCGCAGGTGAAGACCTGACCGCTCCATCGGTTCGGTGCGACCATCTCGGGCTGCTGTCCGGGTTGACCGCGTACAGCGCGAAGTCGTTCGACCCGAAGTAAATGACGCCGTCAGCGCCAACAGCCGGCGAAGACCAGATGATGTTCCAAGTCGGATAGCGCCACTTACGGGAACCGTCCGGGTTCACTGCATGCAGAGCGCTGTCCTCAGAACCGATGTAGATAGTTCCGTCGGCCCCAATTGCCGGTGATGACACCATCTTCTTGCCTACTACATACCGCCACTTCAGTGTTCCCGGCGTTCCGCCGCCACCGCCCTGTGTGATCGTGACCGGCAGGCTGGCAGACCAGGCTGAAGTTGCGCCGTTTGCATCCTTGGCCTGAGCGCTGACCTGATACGTTCCCGCGCTGGCCCAGGCGTGCGAAGAACTGGTTGGGGTTCCGCTCGGGACCAGTGCGCTCCAGCCTGACGTGTCGCCATCACCCCATGAGAACCGCAATGCGACATTGTCACCATCCGGGTCAGTAGCCGAGCTAGAGTAGGTGAGCGAACCGCCGATGCCGCCGCTCGAAGGCCCAGACGGCGTGGACGGAGCATTCGGGGCCGCATTGCCGCCCGCGGCTATGGAGATGGTGGTCGCGCCGGACCAGCCTGAGGTCTTACCTTCCGCGTCTTTGGCCTGAGCCGTGACCTGGTAGTTGCCGTCTGAAGCCCAGGTGTGCGAAGACGTGACGGTCGCGCCACTTGCGACCATCGCGCTCCAGGCCGAGGTATCACCGTCACCCCATGAGAACCGGATGCAGACGTTATCCGCGTCCGGGTCAGTTGCCGAAGACGAAAAGTCAATCGCGATTCCCGGCCTGCCGCTAGACGGCCCGCTTGGAATCGTCGGCGTGTTCGGCGGGTTTGTGCCCACTTCGAGCAGGCTGCAGCCACCGACCAACAGAGTCACGAGCAGTGCAACGCGACCAACTCCGCTGTTCATCATTCACCTCCTGACAATCCCCGCTCCTAGCGCCTATTTGGCTCCGCCGCCAATCGCCTTGGCCCAGCCGACCTTGAACAGCGGCACGACCGGGACCTTGGCGCCGCTGCCGAACTTCAGGCTGCCGATGCCCAGTCCGACTTGGCCGAACACACCGAGGTAACTGACCCCGCCGAACGCACCGACGTACTTGGTCGAAAGCCCGTAGCTCTTACCGCTGACTGTGCCGACGATGTTCGACTGGCCGTAGCCGACTCCAAACTGCGGACTCAACGACTTGGCTTTCTTGCTCAGCCTTAAGCACAAGGCGGTCTCAAACCCGCTGCCGTTCATGAAGCTGACACTCGCCGGCAGATAGATTCCTGAGGCCGAAACGCCGACATAGCCATACCAGAACCGCGCCACCACATTCAGACCGCACGGCGTACCGACTGCCACTCCCGGCTCAGCCGTGAACCCGTACTTTGTCAAGTCCGGTACCTGCTGTCCCAATGCACTGCCGGCGACCACAGCAAGCAGCGCAACCAAACCCACGTAACTTCTGCTAGACATCAAGTAGGACTCCTTTCAGGACTACCATAACACGACCACTCGCCTGGTCAAGTCTGGCGAACCGCTCTTGAAACAACCTCATTCTACCCTGACTTCGAACATCAGGTCGTCGAAGTCCTCGTCGTTCGAGACCGCGTCTTCGCAACTGATGCGCCAGCAGTTGTCAATGATATCCTCGACTTGGAAGTGGTCTGGGTTGTCGACGCTGTTCACGGTTTGGCCGTTAGTCTGGATCATGAAAGCAAGTCCGGTTCCGGCCGGATAGGTCCCGGCCGAGAAGGTCTTGCCGACATTGCCTGATGAATTGGCGCACAGTAAGACCTGGATTGGCCGATACAGATACAGGGCCGAGGACGTGCCCTCGTTCGCGAGCAGCGTAACCTTGACCTCGCCGGCCTCGGTCATTTCGAGCAGGTGCTCCTCTGTGAACATTTCGCAGCCGGACAGCAGAGCTGCAACCAGACCAAGTCCAGCCAGCATGATTCGGACCGATGTCATTTCACCTCCCATTGTCGGCAAAGGGCCAGTAACGCGTGACTCATGGCCGACCCGGCAGGTTGTGGTTGAACCTGCTGAACACGAACCGCCGGCCTGCTTCGCCGACCAGTCTTTTTGCCTCGGACCAGGCTGTGCCGAAACTGCGGGTCTAGGCACAGCCCCTCCGCAGACGTCTCTTGCCAACGCATCATGCCTGGGCAAATGCAGAACACGTGCCACGCGTCAAGCACGGCCCGACCGCAGGCAGGAGCCGTCCTAAGAAGCAATTAGCGGCCAGACTGGGTCGTGGATTTCGAACTCGGGCCCGGTGCAAGCCGGGCTCAGCCGGTCAAACTGCTGCATTCTTGCAGCAGGCGGTGTTGCGGATTCGCAACACTCAAGACAGGTCAGGCTCGATTGTCGGGCTGATTTACTGTCAACTCTGGGGCGGCTTGATGCCGAGCCGCTCCATATTCCGGTAAAGGGTACTGCGGTCCATGTCCAGTACGCGTGCCACGCTGGACATGTTTCCCTTTTCCTCGGCAATAACCTTGAGTATGTAGTCGCGCTCAAACCGGTCCCGCGCCTCGTAGAAGGACTGGGGCGCTCCCGCGGTCTGACCGTTGCCGTTGCCGGTGGCGAGCAGGGCGATGTCGCGGGCCGAGACGACCGGCGCGTGCGAGAGAACCACGAGCCGACGCATGACTCCGCGCAGCTCACGCACGTTGCCCGGCCATTCTTGGCTGGACAGAAACGCAATGGCATCCGGAGTCAGTGTTTTCATCGGCACGCCCTCTTCTTCGCAGAACCGTTCCAAGAAGTGCTGGCAGAGCAGGGGAATGTCCTCTTTCCGTTCACGCAGCGGCGGCACGCGGATGGTAATCTCGTTCAGCCGGTAGTACAGGTCCTCGCGGAAGTTCTTGTTCTTGATCTCCTCAACAAGGTTCTTGTTTGTCGCTGCGATCACGCGTACGTCGATTCTCAGGGTTTCGGTTCCGCCGACCCGTTCGAACTCGCGATCCTGCAAAAACCTGAGCAGCTTGGCCTGAGTATACAGGCTCAGGTCCCCGACCTCGTCGAGGAACAAGGTTCCTTCGTGGGCCAGTTCGAGCTTGCCCGGCTTGCGCGCCACAGCGCCGCTGAATGCGCCTTTCTCGTACCCGAAAAGCTCACTCTCAATCAGCTCCTGCGGAATCGCGGCGGAGTTTACCTTGACGAATCGGTGGCGGGCACGCGGACTCTGCTCATGGATAGCCCGGGCGACAAGCTCCTTGCCGACTCCAGTCTCGCCCAGCACGAGAATCGTGGTCTGGCTGGGCGCGGCCTGTTCGATGAGCCGGAAGACCTTCTGAATCGCGGCTGAGGAACCGAACATTTCGTACCTTCCCCGAGTCTCGCGGCGCAGACTTTCAACCTCGCGTGCCAATCGGTCCTGCTCAAGCGCGTTTCTGACCACAAGGAACAGTCGGTCAGGCTCGAACGGCTTCTCAAGGAAGTCGTAGATACCGAGTCGGGCCGCCTTGACCGCAACCGGAATCGTACCAAAGCTCGACACCATCACGACCGGCAAATCGGGCTTCTGCTCCTTGACCTTCTTCAGCACGTCGAGCCCATTCATGTCTGGCAGCACCAGGTCGAGCAGCACGAGATTGAAGTCATGCTCTGCGATGCGGCTCAGGCAGTCTGCGCCCTGGTGGCAGAGCACGACGTCATAGCCTTCAGACCGCAGCGTCCTGCCCAGTTGCTCAGCCAGCCCGATGTCGTCATCGACAACAAGAACCAGGGGCTTCATCTTGCCGCTCCTTTGCACTTTCTATGCCTTGACTCGATTTGCTGCTGGCAGCACGAACCTGACTGTCGTCCCTTTACCGATCCGGCTACTTACCATTATCTCGCCGCGGTTCTCTTCAACTATCTTCTTCGTAATAGCCAGACCCAGGCCGGTGCCACCGCGCTTGGTCGTGAAGAAAGGCTCAAAGACCCGGGCGCAAGTCTCATCGCTCATGCCAGGGCCCGTATCTTGGAAAATGAGCTCCACCCTTTCCGGTAGAGCTGTGGCGCGAATCGTCAGCGTGCCTTTGCCGGCCATGGCCGCAACCGCGTTTTCGATGACGTTGGCTAGGGCCACGACAATCTGGTCTTCGTCAACGAGCACCTGGGCAAGGTTCTCAGGCAGCTCGCGGGCAACCGTGATTCCGGACTGGTGTAACGCGGGCAGCCGCCCCAGCGCCCGGTTGACCAGGTCAAGCACGTGCACCGGTCTGCGTTGGGGCGGATCGAACCGGGCCATGCGCATGAATCCATCGGTCATTCGGGACAGACGGTCAACCTCTTCTTTCATTGCCGCCACATCCTCGGCCGTGGCTGGACTTTCGTTGCTGTGACGGCGCTCAACCTGCCCGATGAGCAGCTTCATCGTCGTCAGTGGACTCTTGATGCGATGAGCAAGGTTGCGGGCAACCGGCACCCAGGTCTCGACCCGGCGCAGATACTCGACCGCGGATACGTCTTCGAGGGTCAAGAGCAGGTCGCGTCGTACCCGCACGAGCCGACAGAGCACGTTCCGCGCCATCTCGGAACCGGGCGTGGTGATGGTCAGTTCAGACGACAGCGGCTGTTCGCTTGCGTCAAGGCTGCTCTTGACAAATCGGTCAAGGGCGGCGAGACCTGGAGCCGAACAGAGGTCAGCAAACGCCAGGCCCCGCGCACGGCCGCGGAATCCGAACAACTCCGTAGCTGCCCGATTCAGTGACTTGACCCGGGCATTCGGGGTCAATCGCACCACGGCTGCGCCTCGGACCAGGCTCTTGATGGTCGAGTTCAACTCCAACCGGTAGGCGCGGCTGACAATCGCGGTCGTACCCGTGCTCAGTACCAAGAGGCCGACCACTACCAGAACGAACAGCCAGAGCGGAACCGTCCTCGGTACCGGAACGATGGCCAACTCGGAGAAAGGTCTGGTTGAGGCGCCGGTTTCAGGATAGTGGCTGACGATTACTCGCGGCCCGTGTCTGGTCCGGACCACGAACGCGGCATAGTGGTCGCCCGGCTCGGCCAGATGGGTTTCGGCCAGAAGCTCCAGTCCGGGGCTGAGCAGGACGATGGAGTTGCGGGCCGACATACCGAAGATGGCCTGGCGACCTCGGTCCAGTGCCAGAACCTCGCGTACCGTGATGCGGGTCGGAAAACCGCGTTGCCGGATCAGCCGCGCCTGCCGGTCATAGACGCGCACCGTATCGTCCATCCCGCCGACCACGATTTCAGGCTGCCCGGACTCAAGACCAATGATGGCCATACCTTCGTATCCGGCCCGGCACTCAGCGCACGCCTCAATCTCACCGGAGCGTGCATCCAGGACAAGCAGCCTGGCCGGGTCGGCCCGGTTCGGAGTCCCGCCCCGTTCGAGCACGACCAGTTCAGGCATCCGGTCCTGGTCGAGGTCCAGCAGTTGACAGACTGCATTGGTGAACGCACCGCCCAAGGCCAGTTTCCAGTGCAGTTGGCCGTTGCTTCCCAGACAGATGACCCAGCTTGAATCATCGCGTATGCCGTTCGCCTGCCAGCCGTTGCTGATCGCATACCCGCCGAGAAAAATCTCCTCGTGCTGGTCGCCATCGCAGTCAGCCGTCGCGACGGCGCAAGGTATAACGCCAGTGGCGTAATGCCACAACTGGTGACCATCGTTCAGGTCAAAAGCCCACACGCCTCTTCGCACCGGACGTTGGGTCCAGAGCTCGCCGGCAACCAAGACTTCTGACTCTCCATCCAGGCCACCGTCTACCACAGTCAGTGAGTGGGGTCTCAGGGCTGTGGCTCGGCTTTGCAACCAGTTCGGCACCAAAGCAAGAGATGCAATCATCACCTGGTTCGTCCCCGGTTTCCAGACTGACAGTCGCAGGGTATCACGCTCAATATTGCCGATGAGCACTTCCGGGCGGTTGTCGCGGTCAAGGTCCGTGGCCGCCAGCGCCGAGTTGAGTGTAAAGTGGCCCACTCTCCATTGATCGTTATAGTGGTACAGGTCGGCGTTTCTCAGGGAGATGTGTTCTGGGTTGACCGTAACCAGTTCGTCAACCCCGTCGCCGTCAGCATCGAGCCGCATGACGGCGCAGAAAGAGGCCTCCTGCGTACGCGTGAACTCATAATGCCTTGTCCCGGCCCGGACCGGCGGAATCAGCGTGACGAACAGCACAACCAGCGCCCTGGTCAGCCTCGGTGGGTCAGGAGTCACAGTCATCTTGTAGCCGGAAAAAAGCCGCTGTCAACTCCGGCCCGACCATGGTTCGCCGTTCGCCCTCTGCCACCGGACCACCCTGCCACCGGGCCGCTTAACGCACACCGACCCCGGCCTGTACTGAGCCCGATGGCAGTCGTTCCATGTCTTCACCCGCCACGTCAAGGTGACCTTCTTCGGCGGCACGTCGCTGCAGCCGGTCCCGCCCGGCGGCACAGCCCGCAGCAGAGACGCGCTGGGTCGATATCTACGAAGACGGTTTCGACGAGGCCCAGATGGCGTCGTGGGTGAAGCAGGCCGCGGCACTGCCCGGCTGGTCTTTCGAGCCGACCCCGACCGCTGCCCGGCGGGCGCGGCGGAGTGAATGAAACCCGGCCGGGGCAGGTGGTGTTCACCTGCCCCGGCACTGGTAGTCCTCGGCCGAGCTAGCGCCCGACCACTACCTTCCGGACAGCCTGTTGCTTGCTGCTTGCGGCTTGGGGCTCTCCTCGCACAAAGTAGACACCGGGTGCAAGCCGGCCGAGGTCATTGGGGCCGGGTCGAAGCGACATCACCTGCCGGCCGTCAGCGGAAAGGAGTAAGGAATAAGGACTGAGGACCGAGGAAGGAAGAACGAGCCAGCCGCGCACGATGCCGGCCTGAGGCCTGGAGCCTGAAGCCTGCGGCCCAGGGCCCTCCCCCACCCCAAGCACCGGTTCGACAATCGCGAGGCCACAGCCCCAGTCCGCGACGTAGGCTTGGGAACCGGCGAGCGCAACGCCATAAGCCGAGTAGGGCGTGTCGTAGTACGAGCGCAGTACCGGGTGGGCCGGGTCGGCGATGTCGACGATGCGCAGGCCTGAGCCGGCATCGGCAACATAGGCATACCGGCTGGCAAGGTGTACGTCCATGGCCTGACCCGGTGTATCGTAGGAGCCGGCCTCGAACGGGCTGGCCGGGTTCGAGACGTCGATGACACAGAGGCCTGAATTCCGGTCGGCGACGCAGGCCAGCGTGCCGGCCACATCGACGCCGAAGGCATAATCGGGTGTGTCGAGGAACCCGACTTCCCGCATCCGGGCCGGGTCAGCGACGCTCAGGATGCGCAGCCCGGCTTCCCGGTCCGCGACGTACGCAAGCGTGTCCTGAACAACCACCCGACAGGCGATGCCGGGCGTGTCGAATACGCCGAGTTCGACCGGGCTGACCGGGTTGGTGATATCGACGATGCGCAGACCTGCCCCGCGCTCAGCAATGTACATGCGGCTGCCTTGGACGAACACGTCGTTGGCGTAGTCTGGGGTATCGAAGAAACCGATTTCGACCGGGTGAAGCGGGGCGGTGAAGTCGACAATCCGGATGCCCTGGCTCCAGCAGCCAAGAAACGCCGTGTTACCCACGACCGTGATGCCGACGACCTGGTCCGGTGTCGGATAGACTGCAGCCTCGAACGGCATCGGCCCGCTCGCGCAGTCGATGATTCTCACACCTGAGTAGCCGGCCGCCAGCAGCGCGTAGTTGCCCACGACCGCAACCTCGGCAGCCCAGGCCGGCACTTCGACTCTTCCGAGCTGGTAAGGGCTCAGCGAGTCGACGACGCTGATGATACGGCAGCCGCCGTCATAGTCAGAAAGGAACGCCAGCGAGCCGCTCACCGCGACGCCGTGCGGGAATAGAGTCATCCCGTACCGGCCGAGCCGGCGCACGTTGCTGTGGTCGGCGACGTTCAGCACGACGAGCCCGTACGACCAGTCCGCGACATAGGCGTAGTCGCCGACACGCCGGACCTCGGCCACGCCGTCGAGAGAGTCGTACATCCCGATTTCGCAGACGCTGCCCGGATTCGAGATGTCCATGATGCGCACGCCGCCGCGTTCGTCCGCGACGTACAGCCGGTCGTTCCAGCCGGAGACGACCTTGCAGCCGCCCGGCGTGTCACAGAACCCGACCTCGACCGGGTTGGCCGGGTCGGCCACGTTCACGGCCCGCACGCCCGAGTCGCCGTCTGCGACGAACGCGTACTGGCCCGAAAGCACCACGTCCCAGGCCCGGCCCGGGGTGTCGTATCGACCGACCACACGGATGTCAGCCGGATTCGAGACGTTCATTACATAGAGGCCTGAATCCCGGCACGCGACACAGGCGTAGCTGCCGCTCACGTCGATGCCGGTTGCCAGGCCCTGAGCCGGGTGAATGCCGAGCAGGACCGGAACGGACGGGTCAGAGACGTCGAGCACCTGCAGTTCCATACCGACTGCGTACAGCCGGCTGCCCACCAGACACATGTCGCGGACCGCGCCGTTGACGTGTATCGCTTCGGAGAGCTTCCGGGGCACGGACGGGTTGGTGTAGTCGACGACGTATACCCCGCCGCCGGCGCCGACAAACGCGAGGTTACGGGCCGAGTCCACGACCGTGGTCCAGCTCGGGCCGAACGGCCAGTTCGCCACCATCCGACAGTTGAGTGAGTCGGCGAACATCGGCTGGGCCGTGGCGATGCTGGCGCTTGCGGCAATGAGACAAGTCAAGGTTCGCATGAATTGTTCCTTATTTGGCCTGGGCCAAACCGCCTAGTGCGCCTTCACCAGGCGCACCGTCTGTGTTCCGGCGCTGGTTGAAAACTGGCAGAGGTAGATGCCGGCGGGCACCGCGTCTGCGTTCCAGCAAAGGCGGTGCTCACCTGCGTCCATCTGACCATCAGCGAGCTGAGCGACTCGGTTGCCCGCGGCATCGTACACGACACAGCTCACCGACCCGGCCTGCGTAAGGCTGAACCTGATGGTCACGTCACGGGCCACCGGGTTGGTCACGGTGAATGCGGGCTCTAGTCCGGCAGCCGGCTGCTCAGTGACCGCGGTGGCGACGAGAGAGACGTTGTCGGCGGAAACTTCCGCCCAGCCTCCCCCTCAGGTTCCGTTGTCGAACCCGAACAGGTCGACCGTCACCTTGCGCACGGCATCCGGGTTGATGCCGGGCAGGTTCTGCGTTATCTCATTGCGCACGTCGAGTGAATACCGGGTCCATGCTCCCGGTGATGTGATGTCGATGAGATGCTGAGTGTCATTGCTGACCCAGGTCGAGTACTGGTTGTGCAGATAGATGCGCGAGTTGCCGAGCGAGACCCCGGCCGCGTCAGTATAACGGAGAATGATAGCTGCCACCGGCCAGCAGGTCGAGGAGCCGCCGCCGATGCTCAGGCGGCCGTCCATCTCGAACTGCAGGTCCGGACCGGACACGTCCACAGTCTGGGACAACGAGGCAAAGCTGGCCAGGTAGCGCCACACCCGGGCCGCATGGCCGGGCACGGGCTGGCCCATGGTATCGGTCCACTCGAAACGGGACTCACCGACCGAACCCTCGGAACGTTGGGTCCAACCGACGTCAAGCGGCTGCTCAAAACTGCCGTTGACCAGCAGGTCGCCGAAGGCACCGGTAGCCAGCGCAAGGACTAGTTCAAGCGCAAGGACTCTCTTCATCGCTTACCTTTCAGTGGTTGCTACCGGCAGGGGCTAGACAGGTAATTATGCAGACCGAGCTAGGAGTTGTCAAACATCGCCCCGGCCGGGTTTGTCCGCGCAAGCTTGGCTGCGTGCGACACGCAGAGGCAGGCGGGCCGCGATTGTCTAGCCCCCCTACGCCTTTGCCTGGTACGTTCGACAGCGCGTGTCCGCTAAGTGACGAATTGACAAGATGTTACCCCGATAGGGGGGGGCGACTCGTGCTTGACATCTGCCGGCTTTGGCTCATAATGATGGTAGAGCGGATTGATTGACGCAGGCCTGTGGCGATGTCAATGCCGGCTGCCCCTTGGCAGCCGGGCAATCCGCAAGTCCGTGACCGTCAGGTGCCGCATTGGAGGTGACCGTGAGGAAGGTCTTATCGAGGTTTGTTGAGTTCGGGCAAACCCGGCGTGCCGCTGCGCCGGAGAAGGACAATCAAGACTCTGCGCCGGCCCGGGCCAATTTCACCCGAGGCGTCCAGTCGGACTGGGGCTCGGCGCTGAGGGTGACGATGGTAGAAGGCGCCAGATTGCCGAGCACAGCGGCAATGATGAGGGAAAGTAGCATGCCGATACGCAGTGCGGTCATTCTGGCCGCCGTGCTCATGTGCGCGACACAGGCCGCGCTCGCCCAGTACATCGAGAAGGTCCTCCCGATGCCCGACACGCTGGCCGGGGCGTGCTGGATTCGCGCGATTGCGGTCAGTCCGCAGCTCGGACGTGTGTACGTCGGCGACACCATCGGCTGTCTCTACGTGCTGGACGCAGCGACAATGCGCAACGTGGCCCGCATTCCGGTCGGCGACGCAGTCCGTGCCATATGGTGCAGCCCGGAAGGCAGCCGTGTGTTCTGCGGTCTTGATGGCGGGGACGTTGCTGTGGTTGACGTACCGTCCGATACTGTCGTCAAGCGGATACGACTCGGTGGTGGCGTCCTGGGCTTCAG
Organism: Caldifarciminota bacterium; assembly: GCA_965648905.1. Classification (GTDB taxonomy): domain Bacteria; phylum Hydrothermota; class Tepidihabitantia; order Tepidihabitantales; family Tepidihabitantaceae; genus CAZQFS01. Next base: position 26,562 of record CBFGIT010000023.1, on the reverse strand, counting down.
CCACAACCCACAGGCGGGTAGGCTCTACGGTGCGTGTTACGACTTGGACAGCGTGGCGGTGATTGACCTGACGACGGAAGAGCTGAGCGGGATGATAGGCACAGGCGATGGCCCCACCGCAGTCTGCTACAATCCCGCCAGCAACAAGTTCTACACTGCCGACCACTTGAGCGGAACGGTCTCGATCTTCGATGCCGGCGCCGATACCCTGATCCGGGTTCTGGATGCCGGCGGCCGCCCGGCGACGCTGGTCTGCAACGACCTCAACAACAAGGTGTACTGCAACACGACGTTCAGCCTGCTAGTCATCGACGGTGCCCGCGACGCGCTGCGAACACGTCACTCCCTAACACTGCAGGGTATCAGCCCTTTGTGCTACAGCCGCGTCACCAACCGCGTCTATGCCGCCGAGAGCGGTCCATCGACCTGGAGCGTACATGCAATCGACGGTGTCACCGACCGAATCGTCGGCCATGTGGAGCTCGACCATCTGCAGTACAGCGCGAACTGCATGACCGCGAGTTCAGTAGACGAGAACGTGTACTGCACCGGCTATCGCTCATCGATGGCGATTCACGAGGTTGCCACCATCGACGGTGCGGCTATGGTCGAGCGGGCGCGGGCCCAGGCCCCCTTGAGAACGTTGTATGGAGCCTATGATTCAATACAGCGGCGCTTTGTGTGCGTCGGCGTCTACGGCACGGTCGCGTCAGTTGACGGCACCACGGGTTCTCTTGCAGGGGTCGGACACGTTGGCTGGGCCATGCGGCAGCTCTGCTATGATTCAGCGCACGACCGGGTCTACGGCCTGAACCCCGACAACCTCGGCGCGGTCGTGGCCCTCGACGCGGCAACCAACATGCCCGGGCCGGTCGTGCGGACGCTGAAGCAGCCGTTCCAGATGGTGCTGAGCAGTTTGGAGAACAAGCTCTTCGTCACGAACAACAAGAGTGACAGCGTCAGCATCATCGGGACGGACGACCACCAGTTGCTCGCCAACGTGCCAGTGGACAATGCGCCCTGCGAGATTTGCTACGCGCCCACGGTGAACAAAGTCTACGTCAACTGCTCCGGTGCCAACCCGGGGACTGTCGCGGCGATAGATGCGCACGGCGACAGCCTGCTCAGACTCATCGGCCCAATGAGCGTACCGGCTGGGGATATCTGCTTTGTCCCGCTGCGCAACAGGGTGTATGTCTGCGATCCTGGTGTCGCCAGCGTACATATCATCGACTGCGACCGGGATACCATCGTGACCTCAATACGGGTAGGCGGGCACCCGGTCGAGCTGCTGGTCCACCCGCGCCTGCCCAAGGTCTACTGCATGACGGGGGACGGCGGGATGTGGGCGGCGATAATCGATGCGCGGGCGGAGACACTCGTCACCCGCGTCCTCATAGACAGCGGGGCGGCGTTCTCCCCCAACTGCGCGGCCTACAACTCGGTAAACGACCGGCTGTACTGCGCGATTGAACGACCATGGGACGCGGGCGTGAAGGTGCTCGATTGCGCCGCCGACACGGTCATGCGCAGGATCCGCGTGCCAAACGCCATCAGCGTCTACGTGGACTCGCTCGTGAACAAGGCCTACTGCATACGGGCCGATGACTCGGTTTCGGTCATCGACTGCGCGGTCGACCGTGTCACCGCCGGTATCCGTGTGACCGGCCCCTGGTGCTTTGCGCTGGGACCGGTGGAGCACCGGGTCTTCATCAGCAGCTCTCAGTCCCGGGTCTACGTCTTGAAGGATACGGCCAGCGGGGTTAGCGAAGGCCCGGAGCCGATGGTTCCTCGCACGACAATCGCCAACGGTGTCCTGCGATTGCCAGCAGGAGAGCGTGCGGAGGTCTTCGATGCCGCCGGTCGCAGGGTGGCCGGGGGACGCGCCGGCGTGAGGGAGATGGCCCTACCGGGGGTGGGCGTTTTCTTCGTAGTCTCAGACTCCAAAGGACCGGCGCAGAAGGTGTTGGCTGTAAGGTGAGCTGCTGGGAGGCGCCCATGGGCTGAGTCGCGTCCGCTCCAGGTTCGAAAGAAAGGGCAGCGCCTGCGTCTGGCGAGACGAGACAGGTTCCGACGAATCGGGATTCGCTGCCCAAGGAATTATGCCGCATATGGAGGATCGGTCAAGTGAGGAAGCAAAAAGAAAAAACAGGAAGCAGAGTGAGAACAGGAACGGCTGCTGCAGTGGTCGTCCTGGCCGTCGCTTCGCAACTGGCTGTCGCCCAGCCTGGTTACGAGTGGCGCTGGCCAAAGGAGCATCCGCTGTGGACGACGCCCACCACCAAGTGCCTCACGGAAAACAACGGCGCCCACGCCGTGGCCATGCGGGAATACCAGGCCAACGAGACATACAGCATCTGGACCTGCGTGGTCATCAACCACGAAGACCGCGAGAGGCCATTCGCGTGCGAACTGACCGACATCGACCCGGCCGTCGTAGCGGAGACGTCTCTCATCGGCAACGCGCCCTCGCCGGAGAATGTCTGCGTCGCGCTGAACAGCTCGTTCAAGAACGCGATCTGGGCGTCATTTGAGCAAGACAGAACCAGGGCTGCCTGTACCACGCTGACTGCGGTCACCCACGCTGATACCTGGGCGACCAACCAGTGGCTGACAGCGGCCAACAGAGAGAATCCGAATCTCCACTCGGCGGTGACACAGTTCTCGAGCGGTCTTGTCTGCGCTGTGTACCCGGACGTGAACCCGGCGGACGAAGTCGGTCTGGTGGCAAAGGTCTCGGGTAACAACGGAAGGACGTGGTCGGAGCCGCAGATTGTGTCAGCGTACACCTCTGTGGCGGCGTACGAGTGCCCGTCCCTCGCAGTTGACGACGGCAGCTACGACGTGTACGCGCTCTTTTGTGTCAGCCCGGACGAAGGCAACGATGAGGTGATCTTCAAGAAATCAACCGACGCCGGGTTCACTTGGGACGGGGCGAGAGTCCTGTCATACTACGGCAGCTACCCCTGTATCGCCGCCATCAGTGACACTGTGTTTGCCTGCTGGGTTGACGCAGACGATCGAATCGCCTACAAGTGGTCTACTGACGCTGGCGCCAACTGGAGTTCAGAGCAGATCGTGGAGCTGAACCCGGCATACGACTACGCCGCGCCCAACGTCTCCGCGGTTCTCACTGAGGGCAGGTTCTCTGTGGCCGTGGTCTGCGAGGTCAAAGCCCGCGAGGCTGAGCGCGCGGTTGCCAGTTCCTTCGGCCGCTTCTACTCGGGAGAGTCGCGATTCTACTGGAAGCGCTTCGGTTGGTTGTGCCCAAGCGGTCCCTTTGATGGGTATAACCCGTCGGTGGCGACGATCAACCTGTCCGTGGGGCATCGCAACGGACTACCTCACGGAACCTGCGTGTGGGCCGACCCAAGAGCCGCCGGTGGCACCGCTGTCGGTCTGTACCGCCGAATCGGCTACTGGAGGCGGGTGGCTGTGTCGCCAAGCGTGATTCCGGGTCGCGCGCACTGGGGCCTGGAACCCGGACTCGGCGGCCAACTGTACTGGGCCGGGACCGTCGGGAAGCACGTTGCCTCGGGGCCGGTTCTGGGCAGACCTATCCCGGTGATGGTTGCACCGGGTGGAGATCCGGCGCTTGCCATTGACGGCAACGGGGTCAGCTGGATTGTGTACGTCTGCGACGACACGCTCTGGTGTGTCGTCGGCGACAGCCAGCCGGTGGCGATCTTCTGCGGCTCAAGCGCAGCTAGGCCGGAGATGCCCTCGATCCATGTCTACCCGGATGATGTGAGCGGGCAGTACGTCGGTGCCGTGGCATTCCCGGTCTACGACTCGGTCGGAGAAACGAGCATGATTCTCTGGGCCAAGTTTGACGCCGAGAACCTGCTGCTCGACACCATCGCGTCCGTGGACAATCTGGGCGACAGTTGTCCGAGCATCAACATCGCCTACGGGGACTCGGTCTGTGTGGTCTGGCAGCGCGGCGACTCGGTGGTTTCCGCCAAGCTCCTCGACTACGGGCCCGGCAACTGGAACCGGCCGACGGCATGGTCAGCCCTGGAGCTTGTGACTGCGAACGGGTATCACCCTGCCTCGCGGCTCGAAGGGAACGTGCTGCACTGCGCGTTCTCTCAGAGGGTTGTGACCCAGGGCGCAGCAGATACGTTCAACGTCTGCCGTGCGACCTGCGACCTGAGCCCGACAGCAATGTTCCAGGACTGGATTTCGGGAGCCAATCCGAGCAACGGAGCCACGGGAACGACTGTGAAGGCCAATTCGGTCTATGCCGGTTGCGGCGTGACCGTGTGGCAGGAGCAGGTTGCAGGAGTCTGGAACATCTATGCCCGGGTGCGGGACAGCGTCGTGACGCTGGTGGCCAATGACACCGATGCCTACCATCCGCACGCGGTCGCCTGCTCATCAGCGGTAAGCCCGTCCATTGACCAGATACGGGTCAACCTGCTCTACACGAGCGCGCAGGTATTCGAAGTGGACTCGGGCGTCTACGACACCGGCGAAGTCAGATTCCAGGTGGACAGCTTCAACGTATCCAATGCCGGGCCAGGTGCGACCAGGGCCAACAACGGCACCAAGCTGGTGCGCAAGCCGGACTCTGACTCGCTGTTTGCGGTCTACGCAGATGCGGCGGGCGGGGTCTACTTTGCGTGGTCTGCTTCGGGCGACTCGTGGAGGCGCTTGAGTCTGTGCGAGAATGGCGAGTACCCGGCCCTGTCGTATGACGGCACAGGCAGACTCTGGGTGGTCTACCACGACGCAGGCGCGCACAAGGTCATGGCCCGTTTCCGGGCCGGTGACACCTGGTCAACTGCCAAGGCGCTCTACTCAGTCGAGCCGGGCAAGGATAGACTCAGCGGCATCTCGCTTTCCGGCTCGCCGGACAACGCTAACTCCTGCGCCTACGTTGCGTTCCGGTACACCAACTCCGGTAACTCCACGTATCTCGTGGTGGCCAAGTTCAATGCCGACAATCTGAAGGCCGATACGCTGGCCGAGGGTGAGGTCGATAACCCCTGCATCGCGGCCGAGAACTCAGGCGGCTCAGGCGACCGGCTGCACGCTGCCTGGGAAGACAACGGCAACGTGAGATACTCGATGACCGCAAGCGACTGGGCCACGGACGACTGGCAGACCTTCCCAAGCTGGGAGGAGCCGGTGATCTTGTTCGAGTCTGGCCAGCAGGCCGCGCGCCATCCCTGTCTGGTCGGGAACTCAGACAAGCTGGTCCTGGCCTGTGCCGAAGGCAGCACACCGGACATCTACGTGCGCGAGCGGGCCACCATCGACGACTATGACGACTGGGAAGAAGCCGTGAACCTCTCCAACACCCTGAACAACGGCTCAGAGTATCCGGTCGTGTTCCTTGGCGACTCGGTACTGGTTGCCTGGGAAGAGCACCGGAACGAAGAGGACTACGACATCCTCGCCTGCGTCAACTACGGCGACACCGTGAACCTGGCCGACAACTCGACCAGGACCAGCTTCCCGCATGTCCTGCTTCAGCCGACCAGCTCGCCCGAGCCTACGGTTATCCTGCACCTTATCGCCTCGGAGAACCCCAAGACCGAGTACTACGAGGTGAGCTACTCCAAGCTCGACCTGGCCGACATCCTCGGCGGCCAGCAGAGCGCGAGCACCACGCCGGCAAGGATTCAGCCTGAGCTGTTCCCGGCTCAGCCCAATCCGTTCAACCGGGCCACGACCATCAGGTATCAGACCGGGAGCGCAGGCAGAGTGCTCTTGCGGGTGTTTGATGCGTCGGGTCGGGTGGTCAGGACCCTCGACAACAGCACCCGCAAGCCGGGCCGGTACACTGCGGTCTGGGACGGAACCGACACAAGAGGCCGCAGGGTCGCCAACGGCATCTACTTCTACGGGCTCGACACTCCTGACTACCGCAATGTCAAGAAAGCGGTGTTGATGAGATAACCGGCAGTAGACAGCAGACAGTAGACAGCAGACAGGATACAGGGCAGGGCGGCGAGCGAAATCTTGCCGTCCTGCCCTTCTTCGAATGGGGCCCGCATCTGCGCCGGAAACGGCTGGCTTCTGACCAGAGAGTTCCTCCTGCGGTTTGCGGCGCGGATTGGAGAGCGGCTTGCAGAGCGGCTCCTGAAGCGGATTGGTAAGCGACGCCCGAAGCGATTCCGACTGCGCACCCGAGAGCGCAGTGCCGAGCCACAAGGAGAGCCGAAAGGACTGCGCCTCGGGTCGCGGCAGTCACCGGGGCTCGGGCCGCGCCGGCCTGAGCCGCAGCCCAAGCCGCAGGGAAAGCCGCGACGAGAGCGCTTCAGGGTTCGCTCCGGGTAGCGGCTCCCTGAGCCGTATAGGGAACCGTTCCCCCTGGGGTTCTGAATACCGGCCCATTTTCAGCTAACTCCATGATACTCAGAGAGTTGAACCTGAAGACCAGCCCAATCGCCGTTATGCTGTTTCGCTTAGCGACTCTTGAGTCACCGGCAGTTGCCGAGGGAGGGGATTTGGCGTTCGAGCCGGGTGGTGCTATTCTTCGATTGCAGTCCTCAGCTTGCGCGCGTTGTCGAGCAGGGTCGTTCGGTAGTCGGTGTCGAGCGGGAAGCTGGTTAGAGTGACGTGGCGGACCCCGAGCGCTTCGGCCAGGGGCAGGCCGGCATCTGGCCCAGATTGAAGGTTGTCAACAATCAGCGTGACTGCGCTGTCGCGGGCGACCCGGGCCAGCTCAGCCAGGTCGTGGGCAGTGCAGTCTTCAGCCCGGCCGTACTCGGCAACAACGCGGAATCCAAGCCAGCGCAGAAAAGGCGCCTGCTTGTCCGCGGCTAGGACGGCAGGCATTCTGCGGCCGGCAAAGAGCGCTTGTGCTTCGGCTGCGGCTGAGTCAACCACGACTGCGTAGCGGGTCAGGTTACGGCGGAATGCCGCAGCGCTTTCCGGCATTACTTCGATGAGCAGGTCAGTGACCTCCTTCGCCGCGGCCTTGTGGACTTCGGGTATCATCCAGTTGCCCGGAGTGGCCGCGGTCACGAACCGGGGTTTGACCTGCTGGTCGCGGGTTGCATTCGCGACCGCGGCTGAGAAGTTCGAAAACCACGGTTCCCAGCCGTGGTTGAGCACGAGCCGCGCGCGGCTGGCAGCAATGACATCGACCGGCTTGACGTCGAAGTGACCGGGGCAGGCGATGGCCGGCGCAACGGTCTGGACCGAGAACGCATCGCCGCCGACCGACTTGACAATGACCGTGAGGAGCGAGGTTGAGGTGACGACGCCGGGCCTTGCAGCCGGCTTTGATTGACACGCGACAAGGAGTGCGAGGAGCAGCAGGAGCAGAATGGTGTTTCTTGCTCCAGCACCAGGCGCTTGGGGCCGGACTGGCCGGGCAGATTCACCACCAAGGACACCAAGCGCACGAAGTCCGCAGGACTGGATTACCCGGACAGCGACACCACCAAGGACACCAAGCGCACAAAGTCGGCCGGACCCGAAATCGCCAGCCTCCTGACCACGAAGCTCACGAAGTACGCGAAGTCTGCCAACGTCCGTGCCCTTGGTGGTCTTGGTGGTGAGCATTCTCTACCGTCCTTTGAAGTCGAGGCCGAGGGTGAGCGAGCGGCCGGGCATGCGGTACAGGCCGGCCTGGGTTCCGGGCAGGTCGGCAAAGGCGTCGTACTGGCGGTCGAGCAGGTTCTCGACTGATGCGAAAGCGCTAAGCCAGCTCAGGAGGCGGTAGCCGGCGCGCATGTCTGTGGTGTAGTAGGCAGGAATCGGGGACCTGGAGCTGTCCTGCGCAAAGTAGCGGGCGACGTGGTTGAAGCCCAAATCAAGGTCAAGGCGTGAGAGGGAGATACCGGCTGACAGGCTGAGCTTGGAACCGGCCCGGGCGCGGGTGTTCGCGCCGAAGTCGGTGAAGGTGTAGCTCAGGCTACCACGCCAGGGAGTTTTCTTCAGTTCGAGCGCAGCCTCGATGCCTTTGAACGAGAAGCGGCCGACGTTCTGGAACTGCAGCGGCGGAGTTCGCCCTGGCACGGGCACGGCTTGTATCAGGTTCTCGCCGTTCAGAATGAAGGCAGCGATGTCAAGGCCCAGACCGGTGAGGAGCCGCTGGTTGAGTCCGAGTTCGTAGTTCCAGGTGACCTCGGGTCTCAGGCTTTCATTCCTGGGCGGGAAGACCGACGTGTAGTTGAACGGCGCATAGCGGAACCCGCGATTGATGCTGGCGCGGAGCGCGGTGGCTGAGCCGATGCGGCCGACAAGGCCGGCCTTGGGGCAGAATCCTGTTCCGGCAATGTCGTCCCAGTTGAGGCGCAGTCCGGCATTGGCCGTGACCGGTCCCAAGGTCTGCTCGTCCTGAACAAAGCCGGCAGCCTGGAGCCGGGTCCATGACGGTTTGTTCGTGTCCGAGATGATACGGGTGCCCGAGAGCTGGCTTGCTTCGATTCCAGCCTGAACCAGGTTGCCGAACGTGAACCGACGATGGCCGTGTACGGTCGCACCGTTGGTGAAGTCGGTCGAGTGCCAGCCGTCCCTGGGGTCGAACTGGTGCTCGCCAAAGGTGCGGAACAGCTTGGCAAAGCCACCGAATGACTCAGTGCCCCCAGTCGCGGTCAGGTCCAGACCGCCGCGGTCGTACTGGTTCCAGCCGGCGGCAACAAGCGTTTCCGGGTCGGTTGTGCGCTTTGGTTCGTGCTTAACTCCGGAGAAGTACTTGCCGGTGAAGTCAAGCTGCACGGCCGGGGTGAAGTCGTACCCGGCACGCAAAGAGAGGTCGTTGCCGTTGTACTGGGAGTTCGGCAGGTGGCCGTCGGACATTGCCTTGTCTGCGGAGAAGAGGAGGTGGAACCGGTCCTGGCGTGTGCCGGCGGTGAGCGTACCGTGCCGGGTGTTGAATGAGCCGTAGTCGAGCCGGGTCGCGAAGTCGAGCGGCTGCTCGGCCCGGCGGGTGACGATGTTGACTACGCCGGCCATCGCATCTGAGCCGTAGAGCACGGACAATGGGCCGCGCACGACTTCAATGCGCTCGACGTTGTTCAAGGGCAGGGTGTGCGTAACAACGCAGCCATAGACCGGCATCTTCTCCGGCCGGCCGTCAACCAGAACCTGGATGCGGCAGCCACGGTCGCCGACTCCACGGATGTCGATGTCGGTGCGGCCGAACTGACCGGTCTTCTGCACAAACACCCCGGGCAGCGCGGCAAGCGCACCGGTCGCGGTGCGGGCAGTCGTGCGGCTGAGGTCGGCAGCAGTGAGGATGCTCACCGAGGCAGCGACATCGCGCACCGGGTGGCGAATGCGCTCGGCCGTGACAACTATCTCATCAACGGTAAGTACCGATGAGTCAGCAGGCATAGCGAGCAGGAGAGACAGCAAGAGCAGGTTCAAGTCGAGTCCTTTCTAGTGATGGTGCTGTCGGGCAAGCGGGCAGCGGGCCGGTGTGAGGGAGAGATTTCCCTGACGCACGCCTTTGAGCGCGAGGATGCTGTCGGCGAGCGCGCGCAGTTGGCTGGCCGGGCCGCGCAGAATCAGAACCTCGAGGCAGTCATGGCGGTCGAGGTGGACATGGGTTGACGAGACGACCGCGGCGTGGCTTGCGTGCTGAACGTCCATGAGCCGACGGGCAAGGTCAGGCTGGCCGTGGTCGTAGACGTAGGTCAGCACGCCGACGGCCGGGCCTCTGCCCTTTTCCAGTTCGATACGGGCGAGACGGTCACGGACCAGGTCGCGGACGACCTTGGAGCGCGTGCGGCCGGCTGCGGCCAGCTCGTCCAGCCGCGCAAGCAGGTCCGGTTCCATCGAGACGCTGAACCGGACCGCGCCAGCATCGTCATCGGCCTGAGTGTTACGCATTCCGGAATCGTAACACGAAGCTGGCCCAAGTCAAGTAGAATCGTGTGACAGGGTCGGGCCGATTTTCGGTCAGCGGCCCGGGTCTTGGTCAGCGGGAAGGAGCTGGTACAGGTCGGTGCGGCGGTCAGCGAGCAGGTCGTTGCGCGGGGTGGCGTGCTTGTTCCGGGCAAGGGCCGGGTCAACTTCAACGAAAAGCAGTTGCTCGCGGTCCGGCCCGGCCTGAGCGAGCACGGTTCCGTCCGGCGCGACGATCTGACTTCGGCCCGTGAAGACAAGTCGTCTGTTGCCCTGTTCTTCAGCGCCGACGCGATTGGCCAGAACCCAGAAGACCCGGTTCTCAATGGCACGGGCGACCGTCGTTTTCTGGGCCGAATCAAGAACCAGGTTCGAAGGATGGCAGACGACAAGCGCGCCGGCCAGGGCCAGGAGCCGCGCTGCTTCAGGGTAGAAGTGGTCGAAGCAGACCAGCATGCCGACCAGGACGTCTTTGACCGGGAAGACCGGGAACCCGAGGTTGCCGGGTTCGAACAGGTCTTTTTCGTCGAGGAAGAGGTGGGCCTTGCGGTAGTGGTGCACGTCGCCGTTGGGTGTGGCCATCACTGCTGCGTTGTAGACCAGCCCGTTATCTGACTCGGGCATGCCCCAGATAATGGTGAGCTGTCGCTTGCGCGCAAGCCGGACCATGTTCTGACAGGTCGGGCCGTTTGGGACCGGCTCAGCCAGTGCCGCAAGCTCAGCCCGGCTTGAGAAGAGGTATCCGGTCGTGCAGAGCTCGGGCAGGACCAGGAGGTCAACCTCAGCTTGGGTCAGGGCAGCGTTTGTCCGGGCAAGGTTGGCTTCCTTGTTCTGCCGCGTCGGCTCAAACTGGAGAAAGCCGATTCTCACCTGCTAGGTCCTGGGTCGGAAGCCCTCGCCCAGCACTTCGTAGACGTCGGTGATGATGACGAAGGCTCCAGGGTCGACTTCGCGGACAATCTCCCGCGCCCGGGCGACCTCACGTTTGGACATGACCGAAAAGACCATGTCTCGGCCTTCGCCGGTGTAGGCGCCGATCGCCTGTATCAGGGTGGCGCCACGTTTCATCTTGTCGGTGATGGCGCGGGCAACAGCACCGGCAGAATCAGAGATAATGAACATTGCCCGGGTGTAGCTGAGCCCCTCAAGGACCAGGTCGATGGTCCGGCTCTGAAGGTAGAGGTTGACGTAGCCGTACAGGGCCAGCTCAAAGCTGGCAAAGGAAAGGCCGGCCAAGGTGATGACGACGAAGTCAACCACCAGAATCGCAGTGCCGGTAGAGAGGTTGGAGTAGCGATGGATGACCTGGCCGATGATGTCCGAGCCGCCGGTTGAGCCGCCGCCCCGGAACACCAGCCCAAGACCGGCACCAAGCAGGACCCCGCCGAATATGCAGGCAAGAATCAGGCTGTCGGTTGCCGGTTCAAGATGCACCAGATAGGTGAGGCCGTCAATCATGGCTGACGAGACTGCTATCCCTACCAGAGTCTTGATGCCATATCCGCTGCCGAGCAGACGGGTGCCAATGATGAGCAGCGGGATGTTGAGTACGAGGATTGTCGCTCCGACCGGCAACCTCGCGTAGTAGTTGAGAACCATTGCCAACCCGCCAAGGCCACCAGGGACAATACGATGGGGGATTAAAAACAGGTTGTAGGCCAGCGCCATCACTGCTGAGCCGGCCAAGACGTAGCCGAAGTTAACAAGCGGCTGTCGCGGGCGACGTGTCACGCGTCAGTAGTCTAGTCGCAACCGGCCGCAAGTCAACATGCCAGGGTTGTCACATCATAAGTCAGCCTGGGGTAATGGACTATAGCGATGTCGCACCGCCGGCAGTTGTCGCAGCCTAGCTTGACAACTGCACAATGCGGCCTATAATATCTGCCGTGCAGCAACCTGCCGGAACGTATCAGCCGTCGCAGGTAATATCCGAACGATACCAGGTTCTTTCTTTCCTGGGAGGGGGAGAACATACCGAGGTATACAAAGTTAGGGATATCATCGGCGGACGCACCCTTGCGGTCAAGATGTTGCGCGAGGACGCACCCAAGGAAGCCGAACTGCGACTCAACCGCGAGTTCTACTACCTGTCGCGCTTCTCCCATAAGGGGATAGTTGCCGCGCTTGATTTCGGCTCGACCGCGGAACGCCGGCCGTATTTCACCATGGAGTTCTGTAGCGGTGTTCCAATCAACAAGCACTTTGTCAGCGGATATACCCCTGAAATCGTGGACGTTACAATTCAGGTCCTTTCGGCGCTGGACAGCATCCATGCTCAGGGTTTGATTCACTGCGACCTAAAGCCGGAGAATATCGTGATTGTCGCAGACGGCGACAAGCCAATCGCCAAGCTGCTTGACTTCGGGTTTGCCGAGAAGGTCGCACTGACCGATGCAAGCACGCCACGCGGTACACTGGGCTATATCGCGCCCGAGGTGTTCAAGGGCGGGGACGTTGATGCCCGGGCCGACCTGTACTCCTTGGGCGTTGTAGTTTATGAGACAATCACTGGCCAAGGACCGCGGAGTCAGAAGGACCTGCGCGCCTGGCTTAGACAGCAGTACTACGCCGACTTCGACCCACCAACCAAGTTTGACACCCGGATACCTGAGGATTTTGCCGCTTTGGTCATGTCGCTGGTACGCAAGGAACCGGAGCGCCGACCGCGTTCGGCCGCGGCAGTGATTGAGACCTTGGCTGGGCCCAAGGCAGCAGGCGCAGCAGTTGCGGCCGGCGCGCGCAAGTACCTCATGGCACCGGGGTTTGTCGGCCGTTCCCAGTTCGTTTCCCAGTTGCGCGAGATGCTGGCCGGTGCGACTTCGGGCAAAGCCGGAGTCGTCTGCATCACCGGTGAGCGTGGTGTGGGCAAGACTCGGCTGCTGTCGGAATTCAAGTTCCTTGCCCAGCTTGACGGGGCAACTATCCTGCGGGTGGAGCCGGCATCCCTGGGCGCGCGGCCGCAATCGCTTATCGAAGGGGTGCTCGGGTATCTTCAGGTCTACACCGGTGCATCGGTTCCCACGCTTGATGACGGTTCAGCCGGGCTGACCGAGGAATCGAAGTTCCGGCTGTTCGACATCGTGACCCAGCGCCTCAGGGAGTTGTCCTCGTCGCACCGGGTCAACCACTCGCTGATCCTGCTGGTGGACGATTTCGAACTGTTTGACCCGACCTCGCTTGAGTTTCTCCGCTACCTGGTGTTCAGTCTCAGTAACGAGCGACTGCTGGTTGTCGTTGCCGGGCTGAAGGAGAAGCGTTTCCTTGACCTGATTGCGGAGTTCGAGCGCAGGCCGTGCTCATTTCTGGTGAGCCTGCCGCCGCTGGATGCGACCGAGTGCGAAGCACTGCTTGGCTCGCTGCTCGGCGAGCTGCCCAAGATGCCGCTGCTCGTGGACTGGTGCATGAACATCACCGGCGGCAATCCGCTCTTTGTCATCGAGACGGTCCACTCACTGATTGAAGCCAGGATTCTGGAGCTGCGCGGTACGCGCTGGCTGCTGCTTGAGGACGCGCTGGCCGCGTACCGGCCGCCGGATACGGTGACCGATGTTGTGAAGCGGCGACTGGACAAGCTCCAGGGTGAGGAGCTGGCCGTGCTGCAGACCGGGGCCGCGGCCGCTGCGCCGTTTGAGCTGGAGCTGCTGCGGGCGGTGCTGGGCTACGACGACAAGACCCTGTTCAATGCCGTCGCGCGGCTGATGGCGCTGGGGCTCTTGAAGACGTTCTCGCGCGAGACCAACCCGGCGTACATCCTGTCGAGCAAGATTCTGGAGGCGACCGTTACCGAGCGGCTGTCGGCCGAAGCCCGGCGCGACTATCATCGCCGGGTTGCCTTGGCTCTGGAACTGCTCTATCCGGACCGGATCGACCGGCTGATCTTCGACCTTGCCCACCACTACACCCAGGCGGCGATTCCGGACCGTGCCTACGACTATTCGGTCAGAGCCGGAGCCCGGGCGCACGAACTGGGTCTGATTGAGCAGGCGCTCAGTTTCTACGAGACCGCACTCGGCCTTTCGGCCCAGATTGCGAGTCCCCGTCAGCGCATCCAGTTGATTGAGACCGTGGGGCAGTTGCGCGAGGCCACAGGTCGCTACCTTGAGGCGATCGACATCTACACCCAGGGAATGTCGATTATCGTGGCCGACGCTGACCTGAGCCGGGAGAAGAGCATTCTCGCCCGTTTCCTGCGCAAGCTCGGCCTGGTTCACCAGAAACAGGGGCAGAACGAAGAGGCGCTCAACTACTTCAATCAGGCGATGCTGATGCAGCCGGACAAGAACTCACCGGCCCACATTCACATCCTTACCGACCTTGGCTGGTCCTACACATCGGTGCACAACTTCGAACGAGCCGAGCAGTTACTGACTCAGGCGATCCAACTGACCGACAAGCTGCGCAACACTGACCCGGTGCAGCACAATCAGCTTACCGCCCGCACGCTTTACTACTATTCGGTCCTTGCCTGGAGCCGATACGACTTCATCCTTGCGCTCCAGCTCGCCGAACGGAGTCTGGGCGTGTACGAGACGATCCGGGATGACCATAATACCGCCAAGACCAGTCAGTTCATCGCCACGCTCTGGTGGCGAAGAGGCGAACTGGACAAGGCCCGCGACTACTACCAGCGCTATCTGCCCCATCACCGTAAGACCGGCGACGTGTACTACCTGCTACGTGCGCTCCAGGGGCTGGGTCTGATTGCTCTGGACGAGGCCGAATGGGACCGGGCCTATGACCATTTCATCGAGGCCTTGGCGTTGGCCCAGCGGATAAACGACGTTCAGGCTCAGGCTGACCTGCACTCCAACATCGCGATGGCGGCTGACCAGCGCGGCGAATGGACCGAAGAGCAGCAGCATCTTGAGCGGGCGATTGCGCTCTACGACAGCAGCGCCACCTATGGCCGGCCCGCGGCAATCGCCAACCTGGCTGCGCTCAAGACGCATCAGGGTGAGCTGGACGCGGCACAGGAACTGCTCAATCAATCCTGGGCACTCATTGCCCAGACCGGCGACCCGGACCTGACATTTCACCATCTGGTTCTACAGGCCAACTACGCCCTTACTGCTGAGCGGTACGACCAGGCGAAAGCCGCCCTGGTTCAGGCCTGGCGGTATGCCCGGGACCCGGCAAACTGGCGTCAGCGCGGCGAATTACAGACGTTGTCCGCCCGCTTGAGGCTGGCCACGCGCGACCCGCAGCGGGCCGAGGTCCATGCGAACAAGGCGCTTGAGGCGCTTTCGGACTATCCGTCGTCAAAGGAGTACGCGATTGCCCTGCGCTATGCCGGGCTTGCTCAGGCCCAGCTTGACCACACCGAGAAGGCAGGCCAGCTCGTGAAACGGAGCATCGAGCTGCTCAGGTCAATGGGTGCGAAGCACGAGCTTGCTCTGTCACTGCTTGCCGCAGTGCAGACCATTACCCGCCAGAACGATACCGTCCCGCTCGGCCAGGTGATGCCGCTTGCGGTCAGACCCGTGCCTCAGGCGCAGCTCGACGAGGCCCTTGAGAACCTGAAAGAGGCAAAGGCGATACTGTCGCACCTCGGGGCAAAACCGGACCTCGGCCGCGCCGAGGACCTGATGCAGACCCTGACCCAGATTTCGGCCGCGATGCAGCTCAAGGCCCGAGAGCGCAGCGAATACCTCAAAGCCTACTATCATCTGAGCGAGCTGATCGCGCTTGACCTCGACAAAGACGATTTTGCCGAGCGGGTGCTTGATCTTGTTATCGACCTGACCAAGGCAGAACGAGGATTGCTCTTTCTCATCCACGGTGACAAGCTGATTCCGGCTGCGGCGCGCAACGTGGATCACGCCACACTTCAGGATGCGGAAACGGTCTCCCATTCAGTAATCCGCAAGGTCAGGCGTCGGGGAGAGCTTGTCTTCAGTTCGGATGCGGTCTCAGACCCGCGCTTCAACGCGGCCAACTCAGTCGTGCTCAACAAGATCCGTTCCCTGCTCTGCGTTCCGCTCCGGGTTGACAACCGGGTAATCGGAACCATCTATCTCGACAGCCGGATTACCGCTCACCTGTTCCTCGAGGAAGACAAGAACCTTCTGACCTCGGTCGCCAATCTCCTTGCCGCGACCATTGACAAGTCGGTGGCCTTCCGCCGGCTCCAGGACGACATATCCGCCAGCCGAGACGACATTCTGGTCGATGCGGTTACCGGCGCTTTCATCGGTCGCTCCAAAGCGATTCGCGAGGTGTACAAGGTGATTGACCGAATTGCGCCGACCGACTGCACCGTGCTCCTCACCGGCGAGACCGGTACCGGCAAAGGTGTACTGGCCCGTCTGATTCACTCGAAGAGTGAACGCCGGGGCGCGAAGTTCGTGCCGGTCAACTGCGGCACCCTGCCTGAGACCCTGTTTGAGTCTGAGCTCTTCGGTCATGCCCGCGGTTCCTTCACCGGCGCGGTCCGCGACAAAGAAGGCCTGTTTGAGACAGCCGAAGGCGGCACGATATTCCTGGACGAGATATCCAATACGACGCTTGGGATTCAGGCCAAACTACTCCAAGTGCTTGAGGAGAAGATAATCCGCCGCGTCGGCGAGACCGCAACCCGCCAGGTCGATGTCCGTCTTGTCTGTGCGACCAATCGGAGCCTGGAGCAGGACATCGCTGAAGGCAGATTCCGCGAAGACCTCTATTACCGCCTCAATGTCGTCAACATCCACGTCCCGGCCCTGCGCGAACGCGGCCCGGACATCCCGCTGCTCGCCAACTACCTGCTCCGGCGCTTCGCCAACCAGCTCAATAAGCCGGTCACCGGCTTTGAGGAGCCGGTTCTCACCGCGCTCAACAGCTACCAATGGCCAGGCAATGTTCGGGAACTGGCCAATGTTATCGAACGTGCGGTCATCATGACCCAGAAGCGCAGGATATCCCTTGAGGACCTTGGCGCCCGCCTCTCAGCTCACGGAACTGAGAGCACAGCCATGCCCGTTTCGCCCAAGCGCCGGATACTGCAACGTGAACAGGTCGTCTCTGCGCTGCGCGAGACCAACGGTAATGTCTCCAAGGCTGCCGAACTGCTGGCAACCCATCGTCGTCAACTTCAGAGACTTATTCGTCGCTATCGAATTGACCGCACATCGCTTTCCTGACAGTCGTCGCACCACGCGACAGCCAAATCGTAACGGGCCAATCTGCAATGACTTACAGCACCAGGCCTAGTTAGTGCGACAGAATATCGTCGACCCGGACTGTGACAGGTGGTGCGACCGGTTCTGTAAGTCTCTTCAACTCGACACTTACAGAATTGTCGCTGCGGCATTGTAGTTGCTATGTTGGTACCGAAGGCAAACGCCAAACGGAGGTAACCAATGGACGGAATTCCGATTCCCCCGCGGCCTGGTCCGCTCGGGCCTCCATGACGCGTTGCGTCAAGGCTCACGAGTAAAGGCGAAGTAGCTTAGCCAGACTGAGCCTGGGCTTGGCTAGACGTGAAGAACGTCTAGCCAAGCCCGGTTTTTTCTGCCCCAGACCTGTGCTTCTGGGGCCGGGCATAACCGGTGTGGGCTGGCAGCGTCGCCAGCCCAAGTCCTGGGAAAGAGCGACTAGTAGCTCAACAGCAGCTTTCTTGTGGCCCTGCTGCCCAGATTCGCGTTAAGAACGTATACCCCCGGGGGCCGCCTCTTGGCCGAACCAGTCACGGCCATCCCAGCTCAGGGTATGTACACCAGCAGACATTAGCCAGTCAGCGAGCACGCAAACCATTGGACTGCACGCTGGAGCAGGCGACGCGCCGGGCAAGAAGCTACCTCAGAGAGCGTGTCGAATTGCGGGCTGGCGAGCAGGCGAGTCGGCAGTTCTATCAGCAGGTTGGACCCCGGCTTCGGATGGTGGGCTTGGCGGCTCATTTCGGACTGAGGAATAACGGCCGGGCTTGCGAAGATGCAGCTTCCGGCTAGAATCAAGTGCGCTCTTGGGGATGGAGTCCCCCAGAACCGCCCCTCGGGCTGATGACTCCTGCAATGGCCGGGAAGTCGGCCTGCCCGGCATGGCTGCAGAAGTAATTAACTACGGAGGACTCCGTGCAGGAAGCGTTCACTCTGGCCGCAGTCTGGCTTGGCCTGGCGGTTGTCGCCACGGTCATTGCCAATCATCTAAGAGTCTCGACTGCCCTGGTTGAGATATGCGTCGGCGTTGGCGCGGGCGCGGTTGCCAGCCGGTTCTTCGGCCCCGGTTCACTGGGCGCCGACGCCGAATGGCTCCGATTTTTGGCCGGGGCCGGCTCGGTGATGCTCACGTTCCTGGCCGGTGCTGAACTCGAACCGTCGGTACTGCGCCGCAAGCTGGGCGAGGTGACGGTCATCGGACTGGTCGGCTTCTTCGCACCATTTCTGGGGTGCGCAGCTATCGCGCATTTTCTCCTTCATTGGAGCGTGAAGGCGAGCCTCCTCACTGGAGTCGCACTTTCCACCACCTCGATGGCCGTGGTCTATGCGGTGATGCTTGAAACCGGATTCAACAAGACCGAGTTCGGCAAGGGGATACTTGGCGCGTGCTTTGTCAACGACCTGGGGACCGTGCTTGCACTCGGGTTCATCTTTGCGCCGTTCACTCTCAAGACTGCCGCCTTCGCGGTTGTGACCGCCGGGGTCCTTGCCGCGCTGCCGTACCTCACACGGCGCCTGGCCCGGCGCTACGCGTACCGGACCGCAGCCATCAGGACCAAGTGGGCGGTGCTCGTCGTGTTCGGGCTCGGGGCGCTGGCGCTCTGGTCGGGCAGCGAAGCAGTGCTGCCCGCATACCTCATCGGCATGGTGCTGGCCGGGACCTCGGCGATGGACCACGATTTTGTGCGGCGCCTGCGCACCCTGACGGTCGGGTTCCTGACGCCGTTTTACTTCATCCGGGCCGGCTCACTCGTGTCGGTTTCGGCGCTGCTGTCCGCGCCACTCGCGTTCCTTGCTCTGCTCGGGGGCAAGGTGGTGACGAAGATACTGGGCCTGTTCCCGGTTATTGCCCGGTTCCGCAAGGAACGGAGTGAACGGTGGTACTACACGCTGATGATGTCCACCGGCCTGACGTTCGGGACAATAGCAGCGCTCTACGGCTTCTCGCACGGCATCGTCAGCGCGGCGCAGTATTCCTTCCTGGTCGCAGCGGTCATTGCCAGCGCGGTTGTACCGACCGCAATTGCCACACTGGCCTTTCTGCCGCGGCACCTGCTGCCCGATGTCGACGCGTTGGGGCAGCCCGAGGGAACGCGTGGCGACGTGCGCCTGATACCCGATGCCGAGGAAGAAGAGCCGGAGAATGGCGCGCCGCTGCGGTAGGACGGTGTTGTGCTGGTTACGCTGCTCGTGGTGAGTGCGGTGTTCAGTCTGCTCGGGTCCGGGGCGGCGTTCGCCATCATCTACACGGAGTACCAGCGGCATCAACTGGCTCGACACCGGCTTGTCGGCGAGGCGCTCAAGGCGGCCTTGGTGGCCTTTCTCGTGCTCTTTGCCTTGAGCATCTTCGGCTCGCTCTTGGTCAGCCGTCTGGCAAGATGAGTACACCCCGGGAACAGGTGCGTTGTCCGTCATGTGGAGAGAAGATGGCGGCTGGTCAGATATTCTGCTTTGCCTGCGGCGCCCGGCCGAGCGAGCACGCACCACATCCTGGTGTGCGGGTCGGTTGGGCCGTGTTGCTGGGACTGGCCTTCATCTGGTTACTGACCTTGACCGTAGTCGTAGTACCCGTCATCTCGGGCAGGTCCTGGCGCGCCCTGCTCAGCGGAACCGGCCGTTCCGATGCCGACGTGACGCGCGGCGGCCCGGACAAGACCAGTCAGACTACCGGTCTTGCCGGCAATGACCGGTTGCAGTTCGAATACGAACACCGGGTGAATATGGTGCTGCGTGCAATAACTCGTCTTCGCCGGCACAGCGCAGAGCCGGGCCGCGCGGACTCATTGGCCGGAGTGCTGGACTGGGCCGAGGCGCAACTCGAGGCGACGCGGCGGATAGCCTCGGTACTTCCGGCCATCTCCGACTCGGAGGCGGTCAGCGACGTTGAGCAGTTCCTGGACGGGCGGCTGGAGCGGGTGCAACTCAGGCTGGACGAACTGCGGCGCTAGGCGGGAGCCGAAAGATGCCAGGGTTCGGCTACTGAACGCCGAGCTTGTGCCGGATGTGCGCGAGGTTCTTCACGTCCTCGGCGTTGTAGCGGAGCAGAGTCTTGAGCGCGTGCCTGCTGCCGTTCTCCTTGTAGTCGAACCAAAGGTCTACGGCGTCCGCACCATCGAGTCCCGCGGTCTTGCGGCTGATGCCGAGCTGGCACTCGACTGCCTTCTGTCCGCCCCAGAGGCCACGGTTCCAACAATGGTACATCAGGTCGCAGTGCGCCAGATGTTGGGCCAGATTCAGCCCGAGATGATGCTCGATGAACGGCAGGTCGAACCGCTCGCCGTTGTAGGTGTAGAGCGCGTCAGCTCCTTTCACGGCGTCGAGCAGGTTCCTGCGGCTCAGCATTGAGTCATAGAGCTGAATCACCTTGCGGCCCTGCTCAAGGCAGATGCCGACGACCGTCAGTTCGTACTGAAACCGATTCAGCCCGGTCGTCTCGATGTCGATGTAGACGCGGAGGGGAAACTCCAAGGCTCGTCTGTGGCAAATGTACCCGTTTGTCAGTAGGCCGCAACTCGGTAGCCGAAGAAGCGAAGTCCGGCATTGGAGGTCCTGTTCCTGATTGGGTACCGGTCCGGCCACAAGACACCTGCCAGTTCTTGTATGCCCGACCGGCCGAAGTAGACAAGCTTGGCTTTGCACTTCGACATGCTCACGGGCAGAGAGTCGGCGGGTTCCAGCAACCCGCGCCATGCGCGTGCCAGTGTTGCAGGTCGGTTGTAGTTTAGTATTGCCTGTCTAATTCGTGCGTCAGGGTAGGCGAAGAGCCTGTCGACTATGAACTCAGCGTCACGCTGCGTGAACGCCGCCGGGCTCTTGCTCAGCAGCCTGCGGCGGATCCGGGCACAGTCGCGGCCACGACCCAGTAGCCAAGTTCGTGCTTCTTCGTTCTTGCTGAGCCACTTCTTGAACCGTCGGGCGTACTTTCGGATTTCGTGCAGTCTCTTCTCCTCAGTGAGTCGCCTAGGAGCGTCTCTGCGAAATCGCCGCGCCGCTTGGCTTTCGTGCCTTCTCAGGTACTCAAGGAAGGTGTCAACTTCGAGAAACAGCGGAACACGCGGAGCCAGTCTCTGACAGGAAGCATACTTGGTCGCTAGGTCTTGATAATAGCGAACGAACTGGTTGTAGGTCCTGAATTCCGGAATTACATCGGTCGCCGTGGGCGGAGGCTTCGGCAGCGTCGTATGTACCGGCCAAGAGGTGCTGCTCCGTGACACAGGTTCCTCTTGGCGGTTGACGGCGCCTCTCTCCAGCCTTCTGATCTGCTGGTCTGTGGGTTCTGAGGATACAGACCACCATTGATCAAACACGGCTGCGACTTCTTGTGCATTTCGTCCGCCAGAGAAAACACCCAACTCGTGACGTTTGGAGAAAGCGGTCTTCGTCAGATTGGCCGACGTCACGAGAGCCACGTCGTCACAGATGTATATCTTGGCATGTAGTGCAGGCAGAGTCTTCACTCGTGCGTGTTCGCAAAAGAGCTCCAGTGTCTCTGGGTCAACGGCAGCGTTGTCTGCATCTATGAGCAATCTGACGTCTAGGTTCTTAGAATCTCGCCATCTGGAGCCGAGTATCCTCAGGACTGCGTCGACGTGTCCGAGATAGGGAGTGGTGATCCACATCCTGCGTTTAGTGCGGTCGCACATTTGTCTGAGACGATAGACAAGCTCTCTTCCTGTCGTGATGATCATCTACAACCTCTTTGATCGCGTACATAGCCGGGCCCCTAGCCAAGTTACGCCAGAAACGAATTGTTCGCTTTCTCCCGCACAGGTCACTGCTTTCACTATGCGACCGTGCCGTCTGCACGCAAGCGAACAGTTCTCCATTCGTAGTTTCCGCGTTTGAGGACGCGGCGAACCGACTCCTGAATACGTTCGCGCCGCTTGTCGCGGGCTGGGCCATCAAGCAGCACGAGCCGTCTGACCGAGTCGCGCAGGGTCATGCCGTCGAATACCACGAAGTCAATCAGGTCGAACATCGGTTTCAAGTCCTGCGGATAGTACCCGAGTCGGCTGATGATAGGAACGCACTTCTTCAGCATCGAGGGTAGTTGCCGTCGGCCCTTCTCCTGCGCGCGCCGGCGTAGTTCTGCCTTCTGCTCCTCAAACCGCTCTTCGGCAAGGTCCATGCGCCTCTCTTTGTCTCTGAGTTCATCGAGCCACGTGCGTTTGGGTTTGGCGCGATAGGAGAGCTTCAGCTCGCTCAGCCGATGAATGCCGCCACAGCGCGGGCAGACGACCAGTATGCGCTGGAAGTCCTGGAATGCAGCCAGCACCGGGGTTCTCACAGCTTCCCCTTATAGGTGGCCCAATGGACCTTGCCGCGTTCCACCGCGTCTCGTATCTGCTTCTGGGTCAAGGTAAGCTGCGCGCCGCCCGTTTTCACGTCGAAGAGTAGAATTGAGTCAACTCGGCCATTGCCGGAGGCAAGGCCGTTGAACGCGACGTAGTCAATCGGCTCAAAGAGCGGCCTGAGGTCGCGGCAGTCCATGTCGAACCCTCTCATCGCCGGGGCTACCTTCTCAAGTATCTTGCCGACGTTGACCGAGACCGTAGCCGTTTCAGAACGTTCCTTGAGCTTACGCCGTGCTTCGCGCAGGCCTTTGCGCCTCTGTTCCAGTCCGGCCTCCCATTCGTCCAGCACCTTCCTGGCTTTCGCCGGGACCGGGTCGCCAATGTAGAACATCACGGCGTCCGCGAGAGGAAATGTCTCTCCGCTGTCCGGGCACTCCGCCAGTATTCGCCGGTCTGCCTGTAGTTCGGCAATAGTATCGTGCTTCATCCTTCTCTCCAATCTCTGCCAATGTCGTCCGAGCAGAACAAGAACACTGGTCTGTCTACCACGCCGGAAGCATAGGAATGCGAGTGAACGAAGTCAAGCGGGGCTACTGCGTCTTGCGCCATTGGAACATGTGTACGGTTGCCCCTGCAGGCAGCCGTATGCGCTGGCGGCGGAGGGCGGTCAGCGGGCGCTGGGGGCCGGTCCGGACCGGGTTACACCGGCTTGAGCAGGTCCTCGGCCAGGACCCATTTCCAGAATGGGATGTAGCGAATCGTGCGGCCGTCCACACGTTCTTCGCCTGAATGGTCAGATGTTATCACGAGGCCGTGTCTCAGGCGGAACTCACCGAGCGCGGCAACCAAGGCCGACGTCTCCCGTTCCCTGACCCCGAATGCGGTCGGGTCGGATGCAACCTGGATGAGCGCGCGCACCCGACCGCCATCGGTTACGACGAAGTCGACCTCGCGTCCTTTGCGTTCCTGCCAGTAGTACAACCTGCTGAGCGGCGAGCCTCCGAGGTAATGTCTGAGCGCGAGGTAGACCGAGTTCTCCAGTACCCGACCACGGTCGTGGCTCGGGCTATGACCGTAGACCGTCCGCAGCCCGTTGTCAACAAGATAGGCCTTGCGCGGCCTGAGGTTCTGTTCCTTGAGTGAGTGCGAGAACTTGCGAACCAGGAACACCAGCCCGGAGTCTTCGAGGTGCGAGACGTACTGCAGAAGCGTCCGTTTGGTAAGCGGGTGAGCCGAGCGCAGCCATTTCCAGAACGCGTTAACCGAGAACGGGTTGGCGACGTTGGTAACGATGAACCGGAAAAGCTCGCGCATCGCTGCCGGGTTGCGAACACGGTTCCGTTCGACCAGGTCCCGCATGAACATCGTCTCGACGTACTCGCTCAGTATGCGAAGCCTCAAGCTGTCTTCACCCGCCAGAACAATCTCAGGAAAGCCGCCGAAAGTGAAGTACCGGGACAGCACCCGCCTCACGTCGGCACTTCGGGCTGCGTAGGCCGTCAGGCGGTCGGTCGCGACGCCGTGCGCCCGCAGACACTCCCGGGCGGAGAAAGGCAGCAGCTCATGGGTCAGGCTGCGGCCGCGCAGGCTGGTGGCGATGTCGCCGGCGAGCATCCGAGACGAGGAGCCGGTTACGACCAGGTTGAACCGGCGCGTGTCGTGAATCCGGCGTACACCCAGCTCCCAGTTCTCAACCTGCTGGACCTCATCGAGAAACATGTATCGGGGCCCGCTGTCATCCGGGAGGAGTTCACGGCAGACCCCGGGCAGCTCGGCAAGGTCACGGGCCGTGGCCGGAAGCAGACGCGGGTCGTCGAAGCTGATGTACGTCAGGCGGTGCTTGGGTACTCCCGCGCGGACCAGCGACTCGGCCAGCGCGAGCAACAAGTAGGTCTTGCCGCTCCGGCGTACGCCGGTGACCGACGCGACCCGACCCGTGTCAAGCGGTACGGAAAGGTCACGGGCTATGGCCTTTGGGAACTCCATCTCCTGGAATTCGGCCATGACCTGCTTGGCTACTTCTCTATTCATATAGCACCATTACTGGCACAAAATGGTATCATGAATGATACCATTGTCAACGATGCCCTGCCCGCGGGCAGAGGGCGTTTGGCGGTGAGCGGACGGCCGAGTGCCGTCAGGCCCGCGCGGGGAACCAGTTGCGGGTCTTGAGGCAGATGCGGACGAGGCCGGTGTGGAGCTACTCGACGCCGAGCTTGCGGCGGATGTGCGCGAGGTTCTTCACGTCCTCGGCGTTGTAGCGGAGCAGAGTCTTGAGCGCGCGCCTGCTGCCGTTCTCCTTGTAGTCGAACCAAAGGTCTACGGCGTCCGCACCATCGAGTCCCGCGGTCTTGCGGCTGATGCCGAGCTGGTACTCGACTGCCTTCTGTCCGCCCCAGAGGCCACGGTTCCAACAATGGTACATCAGGTCGCAGTGCGCCAGATGTTGTGCCAGATTCAGCCCGAGATGATGCCCGATGAACGGCAGGTCGAACCGCTCGCCGTTGAACGTATAGAGCGCGTCGGCTCCCTTCACAGCGTCGAGGAGGTTCTTGCGACTCAGTGTTGATTCATAGAGTTGAATCACCTCGCGGCTGCGTCCCTGTTCGATGCAGATACCCACGACCGTCAGGTCGTACTGATACCGATTCAGCCCGGTCGTTTCGATGTCAACGTACGCGCGGAGGGGAGGCCTCACTTCCGCGTCTTGGCTTTCGCTTTGGCCGCCGGGAAATGCTTGTCTAGGATGTCCCGCAAGGGCGCGACTATCTTCTCCTGAATCGCCGTATCCGTGGCTGCCTCGTCTGGGCAGTTCTTGTCGCTGAAGGCATCAAGCGGCACAAAGAAACCGCGGAAGCTAATGTGTTCCTCCCAGTCCAAGTACCCACCAAGCGCCATCGTATCGTCAGAGGGTGACATATGGAGCCACTTGTTGTTGTCGAGGATGGCTGTCGCAACCCACTGATTGTCGCTGCTCAAGTCGTAAGCAAGAACGAAGAGCATCGGCTCTGATGAAGGGACCTTCTTGTTCTTCCAGTCCCGTTGCAGGAGGGCTGCGAGAATAACGCGGGGACCGGTTCTGCGGGAGAAAAGCGCGGTGTAGATATTGGGGAGTGACGGCTTGCGGAGCTGTCTGTAGTATTGACGCCCTGACGACTCCTCGAAGCCTTCCCGTAAGAGCCCATCGGCAACCCTGTCGAAGAGGCTGTACAGGTCATCGAAGAACTCGTTGAACCACTCGAAGTTGTCGTAGAAGTTCTTTGCCGCCTTAGTGTCCATATCTGTCTCCTTGGTTGGTGCATAGCCTGAACGCTGGCACAGCGCCGAGTGCCTCAAAGCGGAATAGTTGGACCTTCTCTGTTGACGGACCTGACGCGTCAGTCCGCAGCCTGAAGTTCGGAGGCGGCCCCAGCTTCAAGAACTGGAGTAGTCCGCCGCGTTCAGACGATGCGGTTATTGCGCTTGCCAGCCCGAAGCCGGGCACTTCGCCCAGCCCTCTGAAATCGAACCCCTTGAACAGCCGGTAGCCGTACTGGTTAAGGAAGCCGATGAGGCCGGACAAGACATACTGGCGCTCGTGCTGGTTGTCTACCTGCGCAACTAGGTGTTCCTGTTCCACCACCTTGAGCACGTCCTGCCAGGTTAAGTCAATCCTGTGCACATCTGCTGCGACCATTCCGAACCATATCTTCACGTGTCTGCGTATCTGGTCCTCTGCAACCCGGTTGCCGCCACGTTTGCACTCAATCAGCAAGCAATAATCGCATCTTTCCCTGTCCTTGTTGTATATCCAAGCATCAGGGACTGAACCGCCGTCGTTGTCTTGTTCCGCCGCACCGCTGTCCAGCTCCTCTTCAGGTTCGTGAGTGGCGATTGTGATGATGTGCTTGCCGATGCAATTCAGGCTGATGGACTTGTCTATGCGGTCTTGGAGGGCGGTATCTGCTTCTTCGTAGTCGTAAGAAGCCAGCTTGGCAGAAGCATCGTGCCGGGCGAAGAGCGAGCGAAGCAACCGGTTCCGAACCGGGCCTGACAACGCCCGCAACGTCTGTATGAACGCGCGGGTGAGGTTGTTCTCGATGAGCTCAGCTTCTCTGCTCTGGTTGTAGGAGTAGAAGAGGTTCAGATGCCTGTCCGACATTGGCATAAGGTTACGCGTCGGACCGGAGAAGTCAAGCGGACGCGTTGCCTCAGAAATAATCTACCCGAGACCGCCCCGTTGCCTCAGGTCCCTAGTTCGTCACGGTCGCGCCAACAATAGCAGCTACCCAGGCGATTCATATACTATCTTCGTTACCGAAAGGAGAAGCGCCCGTGGTAGCTGC
>CBFGIT010000022.1:0-43292 GCA_965648905.1 Caldifarciminota bacterium | reverse complement strand
GGCCTCGGGCCACGCCGGCCTGAGCCGCGGCCAAAGCCGCAGGGAGAGTCACAAAGATAGTGCCGAAGGATGCGCAGGCGATAGCGCTTTCCTGAGTGACTTGGGGAACCGCTCCCTCTGGGGGTTCTAGATACCCGCCTCTCTTCGGATAACTCCATGATAGTCAGAGATTTGAGTCTCAAGACCAGCCAGGTCGCCATTATGTTGCTTGACTAAGTGACCTCTTGGTCGCTGTCCTTGGAGCATACGAGATTCCATGACAGGTTGCGGGTCAGGCGCGACCGCTACGCGGATGGTGCTGACTCTGAACAGGGCGGTTGCTGCCGGACTAGGTGCGAGGGGTGAGAACGAAGCGGGCGTCGAGCACGAGCGCGCCTTTGCCTTGTTCGTAGACAAGGAGGGGGTTGATGTCGATTTCGTCGAAGTCCGGGAAGTCAACCGAGAGCTGAGACGTCCGCTGGATACATTCCTTGATTCGGGTCTTGTCGCGCGGCGGCTCGCCGCGAAAGCCGTCAAGGAGCCGGGCCGCGCGGATTCCTGAGACCATCGAGTCAGCCGAAATCTCGTTGATGGGCGCAACCCGGAAGATGACGTCTTTGAGGACTTCGACCAGAATCCCGCCCAGCCCGAACATCAGAAGCGGGCCGAATGATGGGTCGCGTTTCATGCCGAGGATGGTCTCGGTGCCTTTGGGTGCCATCTTCTGGACAAGTACGCCCCAGATGTCGGCGTCCGGAGCCCTGGTCTTGACGGTTTCAATCAGGCCGGCATAGTCTGACTCAAGCTGGGCCGAGTCCGCAATGTTGACCCGGACTCCGCCGAATTCCGTCTTGTGCAGTACCTGGGGCGAGACGATTTTGAGCACGAGCGGGAACCCGAGTTCTGCGGCCGCGGCCCGGGCCTCGCCCGGGTCGCGCACCAGCCGGCAGGGCGGAACCGGCAGGCCGTAAGCAGCGAGGATTTCGTGGCCTTCAGGTTCAGAGATGTAGCCCGCAGGCCGGGCCTTGCCGGTCGGCGACTTGCCTGAGCGGGCGCGATCGATGATGGCCCTGACTTTTTCCGGCTGGACGTCGTCGAAGCGGCGAACCTCGCCCTGAGGTCGGTGGGACCATTCGCTGAACTCTGCCATTGCCGCCATTGCCCGGGCCGCGTTTTCCGGGAACTGGTAGTGCGGTATCTTGTCGCGCAGGAGCTGGCGGCGGACGTCTTCTGAGTTCATCATGGTCTGGACACAAGCGAGAATCGGCTTGTCCGAGTGCTGGCCCACGTCGGCGATGACCCCGGCAACGGTTGCGGATTCGGCCATCAGGGTCGGGGTCCAGATGGGAATCAGGCCGTCAACGTTTTCGTCCTGGACCAGGAGTTCGAGCGCGATACGGTAGCGCTTCTCGTCTGCGTCCCCGATGATATCGACCGGGTTGGAGGTCGCGGCCGTGACCGGCAGGTGTTTCTTCAGTTCGGCCCGGGTCCTGTCCGTGAGCTGGGCGAGCTTCAGCCCGTTGCGAATACAGGAATCGGTTGCCATGATTCCGACGCCACCGGCATTGGTGAGAATCGCGACCCGGCGGCCGCGCGGGGCCGGCTGGTACGCAAGGGCCGCGGCCTTGGCAAAGAGCTCGTTGATCGTCTCGACCCGGAGGATCCGGGCCTGGGCAAAGAATGCGTCGTAGGCTGCGTCTGAGCCGGCGAGCGCGCCGGTGTGGGAGGAGGCAGCCCGGGCACCTTCTGAGGTGCGGCCAGCTTTGATGGCGAGAATCGGCTTGGGCCGCTCCGGGTGCGACGTGGTCTTGCGGGCGATGTGCATGAACTCGGCCGGGTTGACCAGGTCCTCGAGGTAGAGCATGATGACGTCGGTCTCAGGGTCGTCAGCCATGTAGGCGAGCAGATCACATTCGTTGACGTCGGCTTTGTTGCCGATGGAGGCGAACTTGGACAGCCCGACTTCCTCGGCGATCGCATACTCAAGGGCGTTGACGCCGATGGCACCGGATTGGGAGATGAGCGCGATGTTGCCGAATGCGGGCATTGAGCGGCCGAAAGTGGCGTTGAGCCGGATTGAAGGCGAGCCGGAGATGATGCCGAAGCAGTTCGGGCCGATGAGCCGAATACCCAGTGAACGGGCCCGGTCCCGGACCGCCTGTTCAAGCTGAGC
The DNA here is from genome assembly GCA_965648905.1 of Caldifarciminota bacterium. Classification (GTDB taxonomy): domain Bacteria; phylum Hydrothermota; class Tepidihabitantia; order Tepidihabitantales; family Tepidihabitantaceae; genus CAZQFS01. The sequence goes on along the minus strand of CBFGIT010000022.1, from coordinate 41,140 downwards.
ACCGGAAGGCCCGAGTTCCTTGAATCCGGCCGAGATGACGATTGCGCCCCGAATGCCCTTCTGGCCGCACTCAGCCAGAGTCGCCGGAACCGAGACCGCGGGCACGATAAGGATGGCCAGGTCAACCTCGTCCGGGATGTCGCGTACCGTCTCATAGGCCTTGACCCCAAGCACGCTGCGCTGTTTCATGTTGACCGGGAAGACCACGCCGGTATAGCCGCCGAACAGGATATTGGCGAAGAGCGCGCGGCCGACCGAGCCTTCGCGGTTGGATGCGCCGACGACCGCAACCGAGCGCGGCTTGAACAGGGCGTCGAGGCTAGCGCCCGGCATCTTCGAACCTCATCGTCATGGTGTAGACTCCGTCTTCCCACTTGGTCTCAATCGGCAGGCCGGTGCGGGTCATCAGCCGGTAGGCGCGGGTGTTGGAGTCGAGCACGTAGCCGACCAGACCCTTGACGCCTTTGATGCGGGCGATGCGCATCAGGTGTTCGAACAGCACGCCGCCTGCACCCCGGTTCTGCCAGCCGTCCTGGACTTCGATGGCGTACTCGGCCAGGCCGGTGGCACGGTCAACGTAGTAGCGGGCCGAGCCGATGATCTTCTCTTCGCCGGCTTGTTTCAGGCAGGCGACGATCGCCATTTCGGACTCGTAGTCGACGTTGACGAACTTGGTGAGCTTCTCGTGGGGCATCGCCTTGAGATAGGAGAAAAACCGGTAGAAGACCGTGTCCTTGGAAAAGGAGTAGAACAGGTCGCGCATCTGGGGCTCGTCGGTCGGGCGGATGGGCCGGAGGAAAACCTCGGTTCCGTCCTTGAGCCGGGCCCGCGTCTCGAACTCCTCGGGATAGCGGGCCTCAAGCAGCGGGCCCGAAGGCTGGTCCGCATAGATATAGTGTTTCTCTTTGGCCAGGTCGAACAGCTCGGCGCGGAACTTGGGATGGGCAATTGAGATGAGCGCCAGGGCCCGCTCCCGGACGGTCTTGCCGTGCAGGTAGGCAACACCCCATTCGGTGACGACGTAATGGACGTCGCCGCGTGAGGTCGTGATGCCGGCGCCTTCGGTCAGGGTCGGCACGATGCGCGAGAACCGGTCTTCGTCCCGGGTCGAGCGGAGCACGATTATCGCCTTGCCGCCGCGCGCCCGGGCCGCGCCCCGGACAAAGTCGACCTGACCGCCGATGCCGGAGTAGAACTGGTAGCCGATCGAGTCGGCGCAGACCTGGCCGGTGAGGTCAACCTCGAGCGCGGAGTTGATTGAGACCATCTTGTCGTTCTGGCTGATGACGAACGGGTCATTGGTGTAGTCAACCGGGTGGAACTCGAACATCGGGTTGTTGTCGATGTAGCGGAACAACCGCTCTGAGCCCATCGCGAACGAGGCGATGACCTTGCCCGGGTGCAGGGTCTTCTTCCGGCAGTTGATGACCCCCTGTTCAATAAGGTCGATGGTCGAGTCGGAGAACACCTCAGTATGGACACCCAGGTCCTTCTTGTCTTTCAGGTAGTGGAGCACGGCATTGGGGATGCCGCCGTAGCCGACCTGGACGGTCGCGCCGTCTTCAACCAGGTCAGCGACGTTCTTGGCAATGCGGCGGGCAACGTCGCTCTCGCCCGGGGTGATGAACTCGTAGAGCGGCGCGTCGTTCTCGACCAGGGCAGCGAGTTTGCTAACGTGGATGAAGCAGTTGCCAAGAGTGCGCGGCATCTGCGGGTTGACCTCGGCAATGACATGGCGGGCCGCCTCAGCCGCGGGTTTGGTGATGTCGACCGATACCCCGAACGAGCAGAAACCGTGTTCGTCCGGCGGTGTGACGTGGATGAGGGCAACGTCGAGCGGGACCCGACCGCTGCGGAACAGAGCCGGGATTTCCGAAAGGAACACCGGTGTATAGTCGGCCCGGCCTTCCCAGACTGCGGGCCGAACATTGGCCGAGATGAAAAACGCGTTGGCCCGGTAGCGTGCGGCCATCGTCTCCTGGGCATACGGCGCGACGCCCAGAGTCAGCAGGTGGACGATTTCCACGTCCTCAATCGGCCGGTCGGCCAAGGCCTGAACCAGAAGCTGCGGCGTGCCGCAGGCCGAGCCGATGAAGACGCGCTGTCCCGGCTTCAGGACTTCAAGCGCCTTGTCGGGAGACGCGAGCTTACTGCCGTACTTGTCGCGCCAGGCATTGTCTTTCAATTGCTCCTCCGATGAACTCTTCTACTCAGCGGGCTCAAACCGGAACCGGTCGCCGGCCTGGACCAGGTACCCGGCGACTGCCTGCGGGTCGTGTTCGAGAAAGCAGAGCCAGTGTCTGGCACCGGCTTCGCTGACCAGCCGTTCTTTGTTTTCCATTGTGACAAGCGGATAGAAATCATACCCCATAACATAGGGCGTGGCAACATGAGAGGCGGTTGGAATCAGGTCCGACCAAAAGACCGCGGTCGCGCCGGCCGAGACGACGCGCACGAGCTGGAGCCCGCGGGTGTGGCCGCCGACGTGGAGCAGTTCGATGCCGGGCAGGAACTCGGTCGTGCCGTTGACCAGTTCGAGCAGTCCGGCCTGCTCAAGCGGCAGGAAGTTCTCCGGCAGGTAGGCGGCCCGGGAACGGCGGTTGGGCCGGGTTGCGTCTTCCCACTCGGTGCGCTGGACCAGATAGCGGGCATTGGGAAACGAAGGGACCGGGTTCTGCGCCGGGTCGAGCCGGGTTGCGCCGCCGGCATGGTCAAAGTGAAGGTGGGTGAGGACAACGTGAGTGATGTCGTCAGGCGTCAGCTTCAGTCGGGCCAGCGAGGCATCGAGAGTGTCGGTCTTCTCGATGCGGTAGATGTCGCGGCCCTTCGAGTCCCACTTGTCGCCGATGCCGGTGTCGACCAGCACCCGGTTCGGGCCGGCAAGAATCAGCAGCGGACGCAGGGCCAGACGGATGCGGTTCCGGTCATCAGGCGGGTTGGTTTTTTCCCAGAGCGGTCTCGGCACAACCCCGAACATCGCGCCGCCGTCAAGCCCGAAGAACCCGTCGGACAGGCTGTACAGCTCGAAATCGCCCATTCGCATGCGGCCCAATTGTAAATAGGCTTGGGCCGGAGTCAAGTTGCCGTGGTTTCCGGAATCCAGGATTGAACCACCAAGGCCACCGAGAACACCGAGGATACGGCTCGGATTCTTCAACCCCGCCAGCTCCGCATTCTCTGCTGCCGCCGTGGTTGAATCAATGTCGGTTCCAGGAGCTCCGGAGTTGAAGCGTCGTCCGTCAGCTCACTCCGCTGCCCGCTGGGTTCTCGTCTCCTCCGAGGCTTGACTGCTCATCGTGCAGGACTACAATCAGGCCATCATGCAGGCAGCAAAGAAGTTCTTGCGTGTTGCGTCAGCGGTCTGCACACGCTCAAGGGCCAGATGAGCACCGACTCTCACGCGCAGCACCGGGCCTGGGAGTTGACGGCCGTCATTCCATCGCCGCGGACAGGCCGAGGAAGGAAAGGTGAGACAGCGAGAAGATCGGGGACGCCGAAGGCACAGGTCGCCACTTGCCCGGCGCAACATCTTGCGCGATGCTCGCGTCTGTAGATAGTGATGGAACGAATACCTGCGTTGCTTCTGGTCGGCTCGCTGGGCTGGTTCTGGCTGATGGCCATCGTCGTCTCGGTCACGCTCGGCACAGCCGCAGTCGTGCTCTGGATATGGATGCTCGTTGAGGTTCTTACCCGCGAGACCGACGAGGACAACATGCGTCTCGTCTGGACCCTGGTCATCATCTTCACCCACTGGCTTGGGGCGGTAATCTACATCTTTGTCAGGCGCCGAGACCGTATCAGGAAGGTCGGGAAGTGAACGCAGCGCCCGGGATGCTCAGGTCAGAGTGCAGGATGATGGAGAGCGAAGGATGAGAGCCGGGCTACATGACCTGTTGGAGGTCGAAGCCGGCGTTCGGTACGCGGCGAGGACTGAGGAAACTAGCGAGTGGGACAGGCTTGACGCAGTGCCTGGCAGACGCGCAGCCAGTCTCCGGCGGCCAGGCGACCCAACCGCTGCTCGATGATGTCCCGACGCAGGGTTGCGACCTTGTCGAGTCTGACGACCGAAGGTACAAGTAACCCGGCCTGCTGCCATTCTTCCAATTGCACGTCATGAACTCCGGACGAAAGCTGACCCGTGACACGGGCGACCACGATGTCGTCATCGTTGGGGTCGAGCAAGACGAGGGCCGGCCGTCGCTTCATCCCGACCGTATCGGAGAACGGAAACCTCAGCAGGACGACATCGCCGGCGGAGAAAGCGGCCATTGTTCAAGGCCGGTCGTAGACGGCGTCGGCTGCGACGTAGCCTGCCAGGAATTGCTCTCGGGTCATGTCCTCCCAAGCTCGTTGTTCGCCCGCGTCATCCGGGTCTGGTATCAGCACAATGATGCGTGCCGGCCTGCCGGCGGGCAGCAGGTTCCGAACGGCATCCGGCAGTTCGAGGTTTCCTTCGGGCGTCAGGCGGACGGGCAGCTCATAGGCTTTCATGGTTCCTCGATGAGAGTATGCACCGTACCAAGTCCGGTGTCAACAAACGGCGCTGGTCCTGAGTCCGAGACTGAACCACAGCAGGCAGAACCTGTAAGTAGTCAGGAGCCATGATGCAGAGGGCAGGTCGCGGAATGATGGAGCACGACCGAATCCCAGCAGACAATGACCGAGAAGGACCCGACAACCTCCGCGCGAAAGCGACCGGCGGCCGGTTCTTTCCTGCGAGGCTCACTCTGCACGCTTGCCGTGCGAGGTGGTCAATACTTGCAGCGCTGCTCATCCTGGTGCTGGTCACGGCCTGTGCGCCGGTCATGTGCGGTTGGCCGGTGCACTGTCATTGGGGTGTGGGCGGGCCGTTCGGCTGGGTCTTGGGTCTGAGCATGTTCGCGCTCTGGGTCTGGACCCTGATTGACCTGCTGACCAGGGACACGGACAAGGACAACCAGCGTTTGCTCTGGGGACTTGTCGTCGGGTTCACCTACGTGGTCGGCGCAATACTCTACCTGATTATCCGTCGCCCAGAACGCCAGCGGACCCTCGGCGCGTTGCCTCAGAAATAATCTACCCGAGACCGAACCGTTGCCTCAGGTTGTTTGTTCGTCACGGTCGCACCGAGGGCATGAGCTGCGGCTTGACCACGCGGCTGAGCAGCGTTAGAGTTACGGTGGTAGCATGAATCCCTTCGGTTCCCGGCTGTGGTACTGGCCCGGCGTTGTGGCCATATCGCTCTTTCTGGCCGCAACCTGCGCACAGCACGATGCTCCGACCGCACCGACGGTGAGCGGGCCAGAGTCAGGGCAGCCGGGCGATACGCTGGTGTTCGCCGCTGTTGTCTCGGACCGGGGTCGCGAGGAGGTGTCGTACATGTTCGACTGGGGCGACGGCTCGCTGATGATGTGGGGCCCGGTATTGGCGGCCAAGGACACAATGCGTCAACAGCACGTGTACTCTGACACCGGACGCTTCGAAGTCAGAGTTCGAGCCAGAAATCTGGAGCATCAGGAGTCAGGCTGGTCTGACGGAGTCGTGGTCGAAATCAGGTGCTTTGGGCCGTTGATACCTGAGCGGCCCCAGGGGCCACGACAGGCGTATCCTGACACTGCGGTCGCCTTTGTTACCCGGGCCGGACATGTGCGGGGCGAATCGGTGAGCGTACAGTTTGACTGGGGAGATACGCTTGGTGACTGGAGCGACTTTGCCGCCCCGGGCGCAGAGATGCTCGGAAGTCACGTCTTTTCGCGGTTGGGCAGTTATCTGGTGAGAGTCCGGGCACGAGACCGGAGCGGCAATCTCTCGCCTTGGTCTGAGTCCGAGAGCCTGGTGGTTGTTCGCCGTCCTCTGGCGCCGCCGCGTCGGCTGCGGCTGAGTGCTTCGGCCGGGGTGATGGTCCGACTGAGCTGGGATCGCGGCCGAAACCCGGATTCGACCCAGTATCGAATCTGGTTTCGGCCTCAGTGGAGCCGAGACTTCTCCGTAGTCGGAACAGCCAACGCCAGCCAGTCGGTTCATGACCCGGCCGGCGAGACCGGAGACTACACCGTTTCTGCGTCATACGGAACAGAGGAGCTGTTCGGGCCAGATACGCTGAGCACGATTCCGGTGTTCACCGACACGGTTGTTCTGGTTGAGCTAAATCTTGAGCAGATGGCCGGATATGGGTGGGACAGTGTGGCCGGGCGCGGCCGACCGGGCTCGATGCGCGACACCAGTCAGGCCGGGTTGATTGATCTGTATCTGACCGACCTCGCGCCCGGCTATCTGGGCCCGAGCTACTATCTGGCGAGCCCGAGTCTTGGACCAGACGACCCGGGTGGAGTGGTTCTGCCGGGTCGGTGGCGCGAGACCAGAATGGTCGGGATTTTCGGCAGTCCGCAGGAGCCGCTGCCCGAGTTCGATTCACTCTATTACCAACGGGTGGTTGACGTCAGCTCGTTCATCGCCCATGTGGCGGTCCACACGCCCGAGGGCTACTACGCGCTGGTAACGACCTACGGGCCGGACTTGAATCGGGGAACGATACCGGTGCGTTCGTGGTTTCAACGAGTCCGGGGACTGCGTCTGATTCGACACCCGGAATGGGACGGCGACTAGACTGCGGGCAGGGGTTGAGGTCAGGAAGTCGGGTCAGGCTGAGCACGGCGGGGTGGCTGTGGTCTGGATTTGCGCTGTTGGCTCTGACCTGCACGGTTGAGCCCGAGACCGGTAACTCGCGGCCGTTCGCGCCCGTGCTGAGCGGACCGGAGATGGTGTTGCTGGGTGCTGAAGTTGGATTCGACGTGACGGTCTATGACCCGGACGGCGGCGAGCTGCGAGTCTATCTGGCGTGGGGCGACGGCGATACGAGCGACTACGGCGAGTTTGTGCGGTCCGGACAGACCGTCACGTTCCGGCACCGCTATCAGTCAGCGGATACGTTCTACGTGCGCGGGCGCTGTCATGACCTGGTTCCTCTGTTCTCGGACTGGTCCAGCCCCAAACGGGTCATCGTAGCCGAGCCGTAGGCCTAAGCGCGCGGTCAGGATTGTTCGAGCGTGACAGCATTGAGCGTATCCGGTTGGACGACGCGCGGCAGCCAGGGAGGATTGCTCAGGAATGAGTCGATGATATTCGAGCCGATGCTCTTGCGTCGGGCCCGGCGACGCTCTTCGCGCCGCAGGTCGGAATCATGATGTCTGGTTTTTTCCCTCATATACACCCCGAATAATTATATCCCGGAATCGTGCCCGGGTCAAAGCCGGCGCACGCCGCGATTGACAAGTCTGAATAGCGGCCTATTGTCGGCTGTGGCTGATTCCGACCGTCCCATGGTTGCTCTGGCCCTGGTCAGCGCGGCCTATATCGCGGCTCAGATGCTCTCGGACGTGGCGAGTCTGCGGATTGTGTACCTGGTCGGTTTCAGCGTTGACGCCGGGACTCTGGTTTACCCGTTCACGTTCACTCTTCGTGACCTGGTGCACAAGGTCGGCGGGAAGAAGACGGCGCGGGCACTGATTGTCGCGGCCGCGGTCATCAATCTGGTAATGGCCGCGTTGTTCTGGCTGGTGGCCCGGCTGCCGCCGGACCGGCAGGTAGGAGTTCAGGCTGAGTTCGGCATGGTGCTCGCGCCGGTGTGGCGGATTGTCATCGCCTCGATTGTTGCCGAGGTCGTTTCCGAGCTGGTTGACGGCGAGGTGTATCAGGCCTGGGTCAACCGGTTCGGGCAGAAGCTCCAATGGATGCGCGTGCTTACGTCGAACTCGGTCAGCGTGCCGCTCGATTCGGCGTTGTTCTGCGGCCTGGCATTCGTCGGCCGAATGCCCCTGCTCGTGGTCGTAAGCATCTTCTGGGCCAACGTCGTTGCCAAGGGATTGACGACGTTCGTCTCGCTGCCGATGATCTACCTGGTGCGCGAAAGGAAGGTCGGAGCCTAGAACGTCCGGCCGAGCTGGAAGTGGGGTTCCCAGCCCGGACGGTCTTTGTCGAATCCGTAGCCGAAATCGAAGCCAATCAGTCCGAGCATCGGGATTTCCAGCCGAACCCCGGCCCCGGCCCCGCGCTTCAGGTCTGAGAAGCTGAACTGGTCGAGCGAGTTCCAGGTGTTGCCGGCATCGCCGAAGAGAATGACTGAAAGCTGGCGCGAGAGCCTGAGTTTGTACTCAAGCGAGTAGATGGCCTCGGCTCGGCCGCCGATGTTGTAGCCGCCGTCGCGTGGGCCCAGGGTGCGGTCGCCGTAGCCGCGCACGCCGTCCGGACCAGTGCCGCCGGGCTGGAATCGCTCGGCAATCGGCACGGTATCGCGGTTGGTGAAACCGGTGATGTAGCCGAGTCGGGTGCGGGCCATCAGCCCGAATTTCCAGAACAGGGGGAAGTACTGGCTCGCGTCGATGACGTGGCGGTGGTAGCGGATGTCGCCCAGAGACAGGCCGAGGCTGTAGGTCGTGGCCGAGCCGGAGATGGCGTTGTAGATGTAGTCACGGGAGTCGCGGGTGAACGTGATGCCGGGAACGAACGCGGTCTTGTGGGTTGTGTCCTGGTAGACGTTGAATGGGCCGGACGGACTGTAGCTGGACTTGATTGACTTGGGAGGAACATAGGCGTCCTGAACGCGCAGCGAGAGATAGGCGCGAGTGTAGTCAAGGGGCAGGGGCCGCGAGAAAGAGAGCCCGCCGCCGACTTCCTGGCGCGAGTAATAGTCGTATTCCCGGGTCAGATAGGAGACGTCGAACCCGGCTGAGACCGGCCGGTCGAACAACCACGGTTCGGTGAAACCGAGCTCGACGTTGGTCTTGGTTCCACCCTTTTCCAGCTTGACCGAGGCACGCTGACCCCGGCCGAACAGGTTGGGCTGCTGCAGCTCGACGTAGCCGGTCACCTTGTCGACCGCCGAGTAGGAGACGCCGGCGCCGATGGTGCCGAAGAAGCTCTTCTCCTTGACTTTGTACACCAGGTCGATCGCGTTAGCCGAATCGGTCCGGCGGTAGTCAATGTTGATGTCCTCAAAAAACCCGAGGTTGAAGATGTCGCGCTGGCTGCGGATGACTTCTGAGCGCCGGAAGGTGTAGCCCGGCAGGGAGCTGATTTCACGGCGAATCACCTTGTCGTGGGTCTGCTCGTTACCTTCGATGATGACCAAGCGCACAGCCGCGGGTTCGCCCTCAACGATTTCGTACTGGATGTCGACTGTGTCGGCCCGGACTTTCTCGACCGGGGCAACCGACGCATAGATGTAACCTTCTTCGGAGTAAAGTCCGTAGATGTCGGTCAGGGTCGCTTGGGCCAGCCTGGTGTTGTAGACCGAGCCCGACTTGTAGCGCACGAGCTTGTGCAGCCGGTCTTCGGTGAAGACCGAGTCGCCCTGGAATGAGACCGTGCCGAAGTAGTAGCGGGTGCCTTCGGCGACCTCGATGGTGATGTTCGCCCAGCCTTGGTCGTACTTCATGTCGTAGTCCAGGACCCGGGCGTCGATAAATCCGCGCTGCTTGTAGAAGTCAACGACTCGGTCGAGGTCTTTGACCAATTCGTCTTCTTTGAGCTTGGCCTTGCGATACCAGGCCTTCTCACGGTTGACGAGTCGAGTTTCGATCTCCCGGTCGCTGAAGTGCTCATTGCCGTAGAACTCGATGCGGCGGATGCGGACCGGGTCGCCTTCGTCAATCCGGTAGGTGAGCACGACCTGACCCGCGGAGTCGGGGGCGGTTCTTTCGTTCTCAATCTTGACGAGCAGGAAACCTTTCTCCTTGTAGAGCTTCTGGATCTCAGACTGCCAGTCGAAGACTTTCTTGTCGGTGAGGATTTCGCCTTCCTTTGCCTTGACGCGGGACTCGAGGTCCTTCTTGCGCACGCGACGAAATCCCTCGTAGACGACTGACTTGAGCCGCGGGAACTCCTGGACGATGAAATGGATGCGCACGCCGTCGGCCACACGGGTCGTTTCGACCTGAACCTGAGAGAAAAGCCCAAGCCCGTAGACCCGGCGGAGCGCATCCTGCAGTTCGTTGCGCAGGGCAGATGGTGTCAGCGGCTCACCTCGTACCAGCCCGGCGGTGCGGACGATGAGGCCAGTGTCGGCGGTGGGAGCTGTGGCTGAGACCGAGAGGAGAACCAGCCGGGCCGTGTCCGGTGCCGGGGCCTGAGCGAGCAGCAGGGGAAAGAGCAGCAGGGTCACAAGCTAGCCGGCAACCGGGGCGGTGACAGCGGTGCTGTCGGCTTGGACGAATATCAGTTTGTCGCCGTCACGATCAACCAGGACCGCGGAGTTCTCGCGGAACCGGCCCTTGAGCAATTCCTCAGCCAGCGGGTCTTCGAGCAGACGGCGCAGGGCGCGTTTGATGGGCCGGGCGCCGAACTGCGGGTCGAACCCTTCTTGGACCAAGAGGTCTTTGGCGGGCGGGGTCAGCTCGATGGTCAGCCGTTTGTCTTTGAGCCGGTCGGCCATATCCCGAAGCTGAATCTCGACAATCTCCTCCATCTGCCGGCGGTCGAGGGGACGGAAGACGATGACTTCGTCGAGTCGGTTCAGAAACTCAGGTCGGAAGAATCTCTTGACTTCGGTCATGACCTTGTCCTTCATCGAGTCGTAGGTGGCCTCGGACGAGGTCGAGCCGAAGCCGAATCCGCCCATGCCCCGGATTTCAACCGAGGCGATATTCGAGGTCATGATGATGACCGTGTTCTTGAAGTTCACCTTGCGGCCGAGCGAGTCGGTGACCTGGCCGTCGTCAAGCATCTGCAGCAGGATGTTGAAGATGTCGGGATGGGCCTTCTCGATTTCGTCGAAGAGCACGACCGCATACTGCTTGCGCCGCACCTTTTCGGTGAGCTGGCCGCCTTCCTCGTAGCCGACATAACCGGGCGGCGCGCCAATCAGGCGCGAGATGTTGAACTTCTCCATGTACTCGGACATATCGAACCGGATAAGAGCGTCTTCGTCCCCGAACATGAACCGGGCGAGCACCCGGGCAAGCTCGGTCTTGCCGACGCCGGTCGGGCCCAGGAAGATGAACGAGCCAATCGGGCGCCGGGGGTCCTTGACGCCGGCCCGGGAGCGGCGAATCGCCTTAGCAATGGCCGATATCGCGTGGTCCTGGCCGACGATGCGCTGCTTCACCTCGTCTTCCATACGCAGGAGCCGGGACGACTCGCGTTCTTCGAGCTTGGACAGAGGAATGCCGGTCCAGGACGAGACGACGTAGGCAACATCTTCCTCGGTCACGACCGGGAAGCTGCCTTTCTTCTCCCATTCCTTGCGCTTGCGCTTGAGGTAGTCGGTGAGCCGTTTCTGCTCGTCCCGGAACTCGGCCGCCTTCTCGAACTCCTGGCGACGCACGGCTTCTTCCTTGGACTTGGTGGTGCGTTCCAGCTTTCGCTCGAGTTCGTCCAGTTCGGGATTGATGACCGGCCGCATCAGCTTGACCCGCGAGCCGGCTTCGTCAATCACGTCGATCGCCTTGTCGGGCAGGAATCGGTCGGTGATGTAGCGGTCGGCCAGATAGGCAGCGGCGCGGATTCCCTCGTCGGCATAGGAGACATTGTGGTGCAGCTCGTACTTTTCCTTCAGCCCTTTGAGGATTTCAACCGTCTCCTCAACACCGGGTGCTTCGACCAGAATCTTCTGGAACCGCCGCTCCAGGGCCGAGTGCTTCTCGATGTACCGGCGGTACTCCTCGAGCGTGGTAGCGCCGATGCACTGAATCTCGCCCCGGGCCAGGGCCGGCTTGAGAATACTCGAGGCATCGATCGCCCCTTCGGCCGCACCGGCGCCGACGAGTGTGTGGAGTTCGTCGATGAAGATGATGATGTCGCCCTGGTGCTGAATCTCGTTCAGAATCGATTTGAGCCGTTCTTCGAACTGGCCCCGGTACTTGGTGCCGGCGACAATCGCCGCCATGTCGAGCGCGAGCACGCGCTTGTTCTTGAGAACCGAGGGAATCCGGCCTGAGACGATGCGCTGAGCCAGACCTTCAACGATGGCGGTCTTGCCAACGCCGGCCTCACCAATTAGCACCGGGTTGTTCTTCTTGCGCCGGGCAAGAATCTGAATGACCCGCTCAATCTCCTTTTCCCGGCCGATGATCGGGTCGAGCTTGTCCTCGCGGGCGAGCTGGGTCAGGTCGCGTGAGAAGTAGTCGAGTGCCGGAGTCTTGGTCCGGGCTTTGCCGCGTTCCGCGCCCTTCTCGCCGCCGAGCAACCGGACGGTCTCGCTGCGCACCAGGTCGGCGTCGAGGCCAAGCGAGAGCAGCACCTGACAGGCCACACCCCGTTCCTCGCGCAGCAGGCCGAGCAGCAGGTGCTCGGTGCCGATGTAGGTGTGGTTCATTTTGCGGGCCTCGTCAACCGCAAGGTTGAGGGCTGAACGGGCCTCCTGATTGAGCGGGACCTCGCCCAGTACCAGGGTTTCAGCCCCGGATGAGACCGCGTTCTCGACCGAGCGCCTGAGGTCATCAAGGTTGATGCCGAGATTGGTGAGCACGACTGCGGCAACGCCCTCACCTTCCTTGACCAGTCCCAGGAGGAGATGTTCGGTGCCGATGTAGTCGTGGTGCAGTCGGAGCGCCTCCTGGCGCGCCAGGGCGATGACTTTCCTGACTCTTTCGGTAAAGCGTTCTTGCATGTGTTCCTCTACAGTCTATTTTGCCGTGCCCGGGTGTCAAGCGCGCCCGGACTGAGGCTCGGGCTGTTCCTGGTTGAGCAGCAGTCGAAATGACTCGGCATCGAAGACCGGCTCGTGACAGGTGAAGCCGGTGCAGACATAGGCGGTGGGCCGGCCATTCAACGCATGTCGGGCCCGGGTCAAAGGTATTAGACGGGCGGTGGCCGGGTCTGGTTCGGCTCCTGAGACAACTACTGCGGTTGGGTTGGCGTCGACCGCAGTTTCAAGAACCCGGACCATGGCACGAGATTCGGGCCCGGGCTCAGGTACGAAGAGCACGGTTTCCTTTCCCGGGTTAAGTAGGAGGTCGAGGCCGGAAAGCATCCGCGAGAAGCCGGTCGGGTAGTCGAGCATGGTGGGGTAGAACCGGCGCAGAGTGAGGGCCGCAGCCCGCTCGTACTCGTTGCTGCCGGTCAGACGTGCGAGCCGGAGCAGGCTTAAGACCGCAACCGAGTTACCCGATGGAACCGCACCGTCAAACCCGTTCATCACCCGCGTAATCAGGCCCCGATCGCCCGGTCGTGTGGTGTAGAATCCGCCCTCCGGAGCAAAGAACAGCTCAAGCATCCGGTCAATCAGACGGCCGGCCGCCTCAAGGTGGCGTAGCTCGTGACCGGCATCAAACAGGTCGAGCAGACTCTGGGCGACGAGGGCGTAATCAGACAACTGCCCGGGGATGTCGGGAAGAGGGGCCCTTCGAAAGTGGAGCAGGTCGCCATCCAGCGCATACTCGTTCAGCAGAAAGTCCGCGGTCTGGCGGGCGACATCAAGGTAGCAGTTCTTCTCCAACGTCCGGGCCCCATGGCTGAACGCGGAGATGGCCAGTCCGTTCCAGTCGGCCAGCAGCTTGGTGTCGCGGTGCGGAGCCGGTCGCAGCGCACGGTAGAGCAGGAGCTTCGACCTGATTTCAGCCAGGCGCTGCCAGAGCTCGTCTAGGCCAAGCCGATGGCGCTGCATCAACACTTCGACCGGGGTTGAGACGTGGAGTACGCTTGCGCCGCCGAAGACTCCTGACCGGCTCACCCCGTAGTAGTCTGCGGCCAGTCCGAACAGGTCCGGCCCGACTGCCTGACGCAGGTCAGATTCGGTCCACGTGTAGTAACCGCCCTCAGCACCGGCAATGTCGGCATCCTGAGAAGAGCAGAAACCGTCCTGTTCAGAGGCAAGCTCCTGTCTGATGTAGTCGAGGGTCTGTTCGGCCACGACCTTGTGGAACTCATCTCCGGTCAGACGGAATGCCTGCAGGTAGACCTGGGCGAGCAGGGCATTGTCGTAGAGCATCTTCTCGAAATGGGGAACCAGCCAGACCGTGTCGGTTGAGTAGCGATGAAACCCGCCGCCAAGCTGGTCGCAGATTCCGCCGTCCGCCATCTTCCTGAGGGTCAGCTCGGCCATGGCGCGTGCCTGGTCAAACCCGGGCCGGGAGCTGAGGCGGAGCAGAAGCGACAGGTCGGTCGGATTGGGGAACTTGGGCGCGACCCCGAATCCGCCGTGCTCGGAATCGAACACCTCGAGCCGTTGCTCGTAGAATCGATGCAGCGGCGTATCGTCGAGCGCACCCTGTTCCGGCGTCAGCATCGACAGCCGGCTGAGCTCGGCGGTCACGCGGTTGGAGGCTTCGTCTATCTCGTGGCGTTCGGTGCGGAAGTAGTGCAGGACCGAGGTCAGCACACGCTCGAACGCGGCCAGACCGTGCCGTTCGACCGGCGGGAAATAGGTGCCGCCGTAGAAGGGCTTGAGTTCCGGAGTCAGGAAGACCGACAGCGGCCAGCCCGCGGTTCCGGTCATCAGGCGCACCGCCTCAACGTAGATTTCGTCAAGGTCGGGTCGTTCCTCGCGGTCAACCTTGATGCAGATGAAGTTCCGGTTCAGAATGGCGGCGACGTTCTCGTCAGAGAACGATTCGTGTGCCATCACATGGCACCAGTGACAGGCTGAGTAACCGATGGAAAGGAAGATGGGCTTGTCCTCGGCCCGGGCCCGGGTCAACGCCTCATCGCCCCAGGGATACCAGTCAACCGGATTACCGGCATGGTCGCGGAGGTAAGGACTGGCCTCCGCGGCAAGACGGTTCATAACTCTTAGACTTCGTCATAGCCCGGGCCGGTGCGGCTCGGGTTCAATGAGCCATAAGGAATACGGAGGGTAGATTCGGACTTCGGCAGGCAGCCTCAGGGCTGGCAGCCCACCGGCTCTGATGGGCAACGCGACGTGTTGACTTCCCCCTGCATCCTAAGTAGAATCGCCCCGTGCCGAAGACATCCTGTTTCTGCAAAGAGGAGCTGTCACCGTCAGCCGATAAGACACCGACCGAAGGTCGGGCGTGAGTTGTCCGGCTTCTGCCATTCACAGCCGGGTCGAGGCGTGGCGGAAGGTGCTGGCCGGCGGAACGACCGTGAAGGAGAAGTTCGCGGCCGGGGCGGCGTCGGTGGCGATTGTCGTTTTGCCTAACGCGGCCGGAGACCTGAATCAAGGGCTTGCGGTGCTGGAGCAGCGGCTGGTCGCGGCGGCGAGCGCGGCGCAGTCTTTGGGCACCAAGTTCGAGGTCACGGTTAAGCCAACCGAGCTGCTTGGCCTTTCGGCCAGTGCTGAAGTCCGCGGTCCGAGCTCGAACTTGTCGTAGGCCAATCTAGCAGGCAGGAGCCGTTCGCCTTCAGCTTCTCGCCGTCCGCCTTGTAGGACCCAGTCTGGTTGAGTTTCGGATTCCGGTGCGGGCGTCTTCTTGACTTGGCTACTGCACAGGATACAATTCCCGCCGTCTAATGTTCACTTTTCGCGGCGGAGTCCATCCCCGTGAGCACAAGGAAGCCACTGAGCACAGGCCGATTGAGACGCTTCCTCTTCCCTCGCGGGTCTATATCCCGATGTCGCAGCACACCGGCGCGCCGTCAAAGCCGGTCGTGCAGAAAGGCGACGTGGTGAGAACCGGCGCGCTAGTCGGCGAGCCGGCCGGCCGCATTTCGGTCCCGACCCACGCCTCGGTCTCGGGTACGGTCGCCGAGGTCGCAGACCTCCCGCATCCCCTGACCGGCAAACGGGGGCCGACCGTGGTCATCGACTCAGACTGCAAGGACGAACTCGACCCGGCAATTGGCGAGCGTGACTATTCCGACTTCAGCCCGGAACAGGTAATCGAAACCATCAAAGCCGCGGGTATTGTCGGCCTGGGTGGTGCAGCATTCCCGACCTTTTTCAAACTCTCGCCGCCCAAGGACAAGCCGATCGACACCTTGCTCATCAACGGCTGTGAATGTGAGCCGTATCTCACTGCCGACCACCGGGTCATGCTCGAGCAGCCGGCCGCGGTCGTCGAGGGAACCCGGATTCTCGCCCGCGCCCTCGGAGTGAAGAACGTCATCGTCGCCGTGGAGGACAACAAACCCGACGCAATCGATGCCCTCGCCGCGGCCGCGCCCGACTCGGGCTTCGTCGTCCGTAGACTCAAGACCAAGTATCCGCAGGGCGCAGAGAAGCAGCTCATCAAGGCCTGTCTAAGGCGTGAGGTTCCATCGGGCGGTCTGCCCTTGGACGTCGGGTGTGTGGTGCAGAACGTCGGGACCGCGGTCGCAGTCTGGGAGGCGCTCAGATACAATCGACCGCTATACGAGCGCGTGACGACTGTTACCGGCCCGGGCGTCAGGGAGCCGAAGAACCTTCGCGTCCGCATCGGCACGCCGGTGAAGAATCTGATTGAGTTCTGCGGCGGCTACTCGGGCGAAACCGGCAAACTCATCATGGGCGGGCCGATGATGGGCATTGCCGTACCGTCAGATGAGGCCTGGGTACTCAAGGGCACTTCGGGCGTGCTCGTGCTCGAGCAGAAGGCTGCGGTCTTTGATGAACACGACTGCATTCGGTGCGGCCGCTGCATCTACGCCTGTCCGATGGGGCTGGCGCCCCAGCGTCTTGCTAATCTCATCAAGCGCCGCCGGTTCGACGACGCGAAGAAAGAGCACGTGACCGACTGCATCGAGTGCGGCTGCTGCGCCTGGGTCTGCCCGGCCCGGATTCGGCTCGTGCACCGGTTCAAGTACGCCAAGTCCGAGCTGGCCGCGATGGCGAAGCGATGAGCGCGAACAGCGAAGGGCGAATGGCGAACGGTGAACGGCGTCTGGTTGTTGCCGCTTCGCCCCATGTCCGTTCGTCCGTGACCGTGAAGAAGATCATGTGGGCCGTGGTCATCGCCTTGTTGCCTGCGCTCGGCGGCTCGGTCTACTTCTTTGGTCTCAAGGCGCTATGGCTCGTTGCCCTCAGCGTTGTCTCGGCGGTGGTCTTCGATACTCTGGCCCAACTGGCGTTCGGCCGCGAGCTTACGCCGACTGACGGCAGCGCGGTGATCACCGGTCTGCTACTTGCCTACAACCTGCCGCCCGGCGTGTCGTGGTGGGTTCCGGTGGTCGGCGCGGCCTTTGCCATGGTGGTGGTCAAGCAGTTCTTCGGCGGCCTGGGACATAACTTCATCAACCCGGCCCTGGCCGCACGTGCTTTCCTTGTCGTCTCGTGGCCCACCCAGATGACCTCGATGTGGCTTGCGCCTCGGGGCGGGTCGCTTTCCGGGCTCGACGCAATCTCCGGGGCCACGCCGCTTGCCCTGGTGCGTCGTGCGGCCGAGTACGTGCCGGAGGACTCGGTGGCTGAAGTCGTCCGCCAGGCCAATTCCCTGCCTATGCTCAAGCGACTCTTCCTCGGCAATGTCGGCGGCTGTCTGGGCGAGACATCGGCCCTGCTCCTGCTCATCGGTGCTGCCCTGCTCATTGCCGTCAGGGTGATTGACTGGCGCATCCCTGCCGCCTATCTGGGCACGGTTCTTGGATTGTCCCTGATTCTGCCCGGTAACCCGATGGCGCCCTGGTTTCATCTTCTCTCCGGCGGCGTCATCCTTGGGGCGTTTTTCATGGCCACCGACTACGTCACCTCGCCGGTCACCGCCAAGGGACGGGTCATCTTCGGCATCGGCTGCGGCATCATCACCATGCTCATTCGGCTGTATGGCGGCTATCCTGAAGGGTGTTCCTATTCGATTCTGCTCATGAACGTCGCCACGCCGCTTATCGACCGGTTCACCCGACCGCGCCTGTTCGGTGCTCTGCCCCGAAAGAAGAAGCAATGACCACGAGCAAAGCCTGGATGGTCCTGTCCCTGGTTCTGACCTGCATCATCGCCGCGTTTGCTCTGGCCCAGGTCTACGCCGTGACCCGACCGACAATCGAGCGCCAGGCTGCCGAAGCGCTCGAGTCGTCGCTCTCCGAAGTCATGCCTGAAGCAAGTACCTTCACCGAGCTTGAGCCGAGTACGGTCTGGTCAGCAAACGACGCTGCCGGAACTCGCGTCGGTATCGTGTTCAAGGCCAGCCCGCGCGGATATGGCGGGCCGATTACCGTTGTGGTCGGCATAGACACAACCGGAACCATCACCGGTCTTGGTATCGGTGCGGACATGAAGGAGACTCCCGGACTTGGGCTCAAGGCACGTGAGAGTTGGTTCCGCGACCAGTTCCGAGGCAAAGTCACTGACCAGGTCCGGCTCAAGCGCGATAACGGAACCCTGGATGCGATCTCGGCGGCGACCATTACATCGCGGGCCATTACCAATGGAGTCCGCCAAGGGATAGAGCAGTACCTTCACTACCTGAAGCCATGAGCACCACCCCATCCCGTTGGCAGTACTTCGTGTCCGGCATCATCAAGGAGAACCCGGTCCTTATCCTGATGATCGGGCTCTGTCCAACTCTCGCGACGAGCGTCTCGGCCCGCGACGCCCTGGGCATGGCTGCGGCCGCCTCGTTTGTGCTCATCGGCTCCAACATCGTGGTCTCGGCAATCCGCAAGGTCGTCCCTGCTTCGGTCCGCATCCCGATATTCATCATCGTCATCTCGACGTTCGTCACAATCATCGACTATGTGCTCCAGGCCTATCAACCGGCGCTTTACCGCGTGCTCGGCGTGTTCGTGCCGCTCATCGTCGTCAACTGCATCATCCTCGGCCGGGCCGAGGCTTTTGCCTACGGCCACGGTGTGTTCGACTCGCTGCTCGACGCCCTGGGCAAGTCGGTCGGCTACGCTCTGGTGATGTTCGTGATGGGCAGTCTGCGTGAGATATTTGCCGCCGGCACCTGGTTCGGCTTTGCTGTGACCCCGGCCTGGTTCCGCGCCTCGCCGATGCTGTTCATGATATTCCCGCCCGGGGCGTTCTTCCTTATCGGCATCCTCAAGGCCCTGGTCAACCGCATGACCGCAAGCAAGGCATAGGAGGCGGAGATGAATCCGGCCAAGATACTGATGGGCGCGTTTCTCGTGAACAATATCATCCTGATGCGCTTCATCGGCCTGTGTCCGTTCTTCGGCGTATCGACGGCACTCGACACATCGGTCGGGATGAGTGCCGCGGTCCTGTTCGTCATGCTGCTTGCGACCTGGGTTTCGTGGCTGCTCTATCACGCCCTGCTTCTGCCCTTGGGACTTGTGTTCCTGCGCACCGCGGTTTTCATCCTGGTTATTGCCGGCCTGGTGCAGTTCGTCGAGATGGTTCTGAAGAAGTATGTCCGCGGCCTGTACTCGGCACTCGGCATCTACCTGCCGCTCATCACCACGAACTGCGCCATCCTTGGCGTCACGTTTCTGAACATCGACTATCGGTTCGACCTGGTCAGGTCGTCGCTCTTCGCACTCGGGACCGCGTTCGGATTCGCCCTGGCCATCATCCTGTTCGCGGCCATCAGAGAGCGGCTTGAGGACTCACCAGTCTCGCCTTCGTTCCGAGGCTATCCGATCGCGTTTGTCGGTGCGTCGCTGGTGTCGCTCGCGTTTCTCGGATTCACCTCTTTGTTCGGAATCTCGCTCTAGCCGATGGACTGGGTACTTGTCGCCAAGGCCGTTGCCGGACTGGGTGGGCTGGGACTTGTGATTGCGGTCGTGCTCGTCATCGCCTCGGTCAAGCTCGCGGTCAAGGTCGACGAACGCGAGGCCGCGGTTCGCGCGGTCCTGCCCGGAGCTAACTGCGGCGCGTGCGGGTTCCCGGGTTGTGACGGGTATGCGGCCGCGGTTGCCTCGGGCTCGGCCCCGCTCAACTCCTGCTCGGTCGGCGGCGCGAGCGTTGCCCGCGCCATCGGTGAAATCATGGGACAAGACGCGGGCGCGGTCGAACCCAAGGTCGCGGTCCTCATCTGTCGCGGCGGCAAGGACGTGGCTCCGCACCGCTTCGTCTACAAAGGTGCGCAGGACTGCCGCGAGGCGGCCCTGCTGCTCGGCGGGCCCAAAGCCTGCTCCTACGGCTGCGTCGGGCTCGGCCACTGTGTCACCGTCTGTCCGGTTGCGGCCATCCGGATGGGAGACCAGAACCTGCCGGTGATTGACGAGAAGAAGTGCATCGGCTGCGGTAAGTGCACAAAGGAGTGCCCGAAGGCCACGCTCATGCTCCTGCCCCGGACCAAACTGGTCTTTCTCGCCTGCGTCTCGCACGATAAGGGCAAGGCGGTCAAAGACGTCTGCCGGGTTGGCTGCATCGCCTGTGGTCTCTGTGTCAAGAACTGCCCGACCGGCGCACTCATCCTGGTCAACAACCTACCGGTCATGGACTTCGAGAAGTGCATTGACTGCGGCATCTGTGTGCACAAGTGCCCGACCAAGTCGTTCATCGACCGTGCCAAAGGTCGGCCCAAGGCGACCATCAACCCCAACTGCACCGGGTGCGGCGACTGCGTCAAGGTCTGCAAGTTCAAGGCCATCGAAGGCGAAGCCGGGGTTCAGCACCGGGTCGTCGCCGACAAGTGCATCGGCTGCGGCGAGTGCCGCAAAGTCTGCAAGGCCGATGCCATTCAGATGGTCGGCGCACTCGGCCACTCGGTCAAGGTAGCGTAGGCAGCCGCCTGCCCGTTTCCAGGCCCTCGACCGTACCTGTCTGCCCCAGTAGGATGACGCAATGCTTGTCGCCCTGATGGCCGCTCTCGTGGTCACGGCTCAGCCGTCGATACCGGACGACACCCTGCGCGTACTCTTCATCGGCAACAGCCACACCTATGTCAACAATGTGCCGGGCATGGTTGAAAGCCTGGCCGTGGCTGGTGGCCGTCTGCTCGCAACCGACCTGAGCGCACCCGGCGGCTATGCCCTGATGCAGCACTGCACCACCGAAGCAACGTTGAGCAGGATTCAGCAGGCAACCTGGGATGTGGTTGTGCTTCAAGAGCAGAGCCAGATACCGGTCATCGACTACTGGCGCTTCAATGGCATGTACCCGGCTTCACGCTTGCTCGACTCGCTCATCCGGGAGAACCGGGGCGCGACCATGTTCTACATGACCTGGGGCTGGAAGAACGGCGGTCAGCACAGCTACTCCGGCTACTCAAGCATCGTCTTCCGCGACTACTTCCACATGCAGGACTCGGTCGCAGCGTCCTACGAGATGATTGCCGGCGAGCTCGGCGCCCGCATGGCACCGGTCGGCCGGGCCTGGCGCCTGGCCAAGAGTCTTGACACGCTGATTCAACTGCACCAGCCGGACGAGTGCCACGCCACGCTTCAAGGCTCCTACCTTGGTGCGTGCGTCTTCTATGCCGTCCTGTTTGGCGCCGACCCGACCGGGCTCACCTACCGTGCCGGGCTTGATTCGACGCAGGCCGTGTTTCTGCAGAACGCTGCCTGGCAGACCGTGTCAGGACTGTCCGAAGCGAGCTCGACTGATCCAACCCGGCCCGCAACCCTGACCATTGCTCCGGATCCCTGCCGGGGCAGGGCGGCAGTGAAGACGCCTTTGGCCTTTCGTTCTTCGCCTCTCGTTCTCAGCGTCTATGACACGGACGGCCGCCTCGTTATCAGTTCATCAGTCGACATTCGGGCTTCGTCGTTCCCGCTCAACCTCTCCAGCATCCGGCCCGGTGTCTATTTCGTGTACCTCAGCAGTTCGGCCGGGAGCGCGTCCGGCCGACTCACGGTCAGCCGCTGACCAACTGAGTTCACCCCGGCAGCGCGCGGCGGGTTTTGACTCCGGCGCTCTGAGACTCTATCATTGGGTTTCATGACTCGCAAGAGAAGCGCAACCCGCGTCGGCATCCGGCGCGAAGACAAGAACATCTGGGAGCGACGCTCGCCGCTGATTCCGGAACAGGTCGGCCAGCTCATCGGCGAGCATGGTCTTGACTTCACGGTCCAGCATTCCGTTATCCGGGTCTTTTCCGATGACGAGTTCCGCGAAGTTGGGGCCGAGGTGGCCGACGACATCCCTGACTGCGGGTTGGTGCTGGGCGTGAAAGAGGTTCCGGTTGCGGCGTTTCGAGCCGGGCAGACCTATGCCTTTTTCGCCCACGTCATCAAAGGCCAGCCGCACAATATGCCGATGCTTGCACGGATGATGGAACTGGGCTGCTCGCTTGTAGACTACGAAAAGGTCACGGACGACTCGGGCCGCCGGCTGGTCTTCTTCGGTCGGTTCGCGGGCATTGCCGGCATGGTCGATACGCTCTGCGGGTTGGGCCAGCGGCTGAAGCGGCGTGGCTTGGACACCCCTTTCGCCCGCATCCGCCTTGCCCACGAGTACGGCCGGGTCGAACTGGCCAAGGCGGCAGTTGCCGAGGTCGGTCGCGAGATTGTCGAGCAGGGTCTGCCTGAGGAGCTGAATCCGTTGGTCATCGGCGTGACCGGGTACGGCCACGTGGGCAAAGGCGCGTGGGAAATCCTCGATGCCCTTAAGGCAACCGAGGTCGAACCTGTGGGCCTGCCGTCTCTGGCCGCCGACGGAGACCGGCGCGCGGTCTACCGCGTCATGTTCCGCGAAGAGCACACGGTCGAGCCGCGCGAGCTTGGGCACCGGTTCGACCTGAAGGAGTTTTTCCGTCAGCCTGAGCTGTACCGGTCGAGGTTCGAAGAATACCTACCCTACCTGACTGCTTTGGCCAACTGCGTCTACTGGGACAGCCGTTACCCGCGACTCGTGACTAGAAACTGGCTGGCAGCGGCGTTCTCGAACCGGCCCCGACTGGCGATTATCGGCGACATATCGTGCGACATCGAAGGTTCAATCGAGGCCACGGTCAAGGCGACTGAACCGGGCCAGCCGTTTTTCACGTTCGACCCGGCCACGAGCAAGGTGCAGGACGGACTCGATGGCCCGGGCATCACCATCATGGCGGTTGACAACCTACCCTGTGAGCTGCCGTTTGACTCTTCGCGTGAGTTCGGAGCAGCACTGATGCCGTTCGTGCCCGTTTTGGCCCGGACTGACTTCTCCCAGCCGCTTGACCGGCTTGACCTGCCTGGCCCGGTACGCCGGGCCCTGATTCTCCACCAGGGCCGGCTCACGCCCGAATACGCATACATTGAAGGATTCCTGAAAGGAGCCTGTCTGTGAAGAGAACACTCGTGCTGGGGGCGGGCCTCGTCTCCCGGCCCATGGTTAGTTACCTGCTGAACCTGCCCGATTTCGAGGTCTGGGTCGGAACCAGAACCGTGGCCAAGGCCGAAGAGCTCATCGGCCGGCATCCGCGCGGTAAGGCCATGGCCCTGCTCGTGGACGATGAGGCAGCACTGGACCGGCTCGTTGCTCAGGCCGATATTGTTGTCAGCCTGCTGCCCTACACCTACCACGTTAAGGTTGCCGGTCTCTGCCTGAAACACCGCAGGCCGCTTGTCACCACTTCCTATGTGAGTGATGCGATGCGCCGCCTTGACCAGGAAGCCCGCGCTGCCGGTGTGCTCCTGCTGAACGAAATCGGACTCGACCCGGGCATCGACCACATGTCCGCGATGCGCGTCATTCACTCGGTACAGCAGGCAGGCGGCAAGGTGACGAGTTTCATGTCGTACTGCGGCGGCCTGCCTGCGCCCGAGGCGAACGACAACCCGCTCGGATACAAGTTCTCCTGGAGCCCGAAAGGCGTAGTCATGGCCGGACGCAACGATGCCCGGTACCTCAAGGACGGCAGAGAGGTCTTTGTGCCGGGCCATGAGCTGTTCGGTCACCGCTGGCCCCTCAAGGTCGCGGACGGGTACGAGTTCGAGGCCTATCCCAACCGCAACTCGCTGCCCTATGTCGAGCTCTACGGACTTGCCGGTATCAGAACCATGCTGCGCGGCACCCTGCGCAACTTCGGTTGGTGCGAAACCCTGAAGGCGATTGCCGACCTTGGGATTCTCAAAGACGAGACGGTTCGCACCGGGCTGGCGAACGCTACCTATGCCCAATGGTTGGCCGAGTATGCCGAGGGGCGTGCCAGTGCGGCTCGAAAGCTCGGGTTGCCGGAGCAGCACGCTGTGCTCGAGCGGCTGGCCTGGCTCGGCCTGTTCGACAACCGGCCGATTGGTCTTGACCAGGGGTCGAACCTCGACATCCTAGCTCGAACGATGCTTCAGAAGATGGCCTACAAGCCTGGTGAACGGGACATGATTGTCCTGCATCACGAGTTTGTAGCTGAGTATCCTGACCGGCCCCGGGAGAGGCTCTACTCGACACTCATCGACTTCGGCGTGCCGAACGGTGATTCGGCCATGGCCCGAACCGTCAGTTTGCCCGCGGCAATTGCCGTCCGCATGATCCTCGAAGGCAGACTCAATCTTACCGGAGTCCACATCCCGGTGCTGCCTGAGATGTACGAGCCGGTCCTTGCGGAACTGGCCTGCCTCGGCATTGAGTGCAAAGAGCGGACCGAGCCGGCCACCTAGAGCTGCCGACCTGAGAAAGAGAGCCGGGGCGCGGGTGCGCCCCGGCTCTTCTCTGTGGTCTGCTCCTAGTCGAGCAGGAGGAACTTGCTCACCGATTCGTGGTTCGGCATCGAGACTCTGAGGAAGTAGATGCCGCGCGAGAGCAACTTAGGCTGCCAGAACAGGCGGCCCGCGCCGGCCCGGACAGCGAAGCTCTGCTCGGCCACGGCCCGGCCGGTGGCGTCGTACGCGGTCAGGACCAGCGGGCCTTCGGCCCGACTGAAGTAGTGTACGAACGTGCCGCCCCGGAACGGGTTCGGCGACAGGAACAGTGGCCGTTCGGCAGTTGCCGCATTGACAACCTCGGGTTCGGAAATCCCGAGCAGGTTGGCGTTGTACCAGTTCTGCGCGCTCTCGGCTGCGGCGCTGAACCCGCTCATCGTCGTCGCGCCGACTACGGCGAACGAAACGCGCTGGGTTCCGCCGACCGGCAGGTTGAACGGGCCGGCGGACGCGGCGATTGACCAGTCATAGGCCCGGTTCGAGCTGCGCAGTCCGATGGCACCGTTGAGTATCCGGTACTTCTGGTTGTCGGTCACGCACGAGTCCGGATAGACCCAGACTGCGTGGTCGATGGCGGCAAGGTTGCGGAAGTTGGCCGGTTCGAGGATGACAAGGCCTGCGGTCGGGTTCTCGCTCGACTGTTGCTTCATCCATACCCGACGACGGACTGTATCGGTCGCGGCGACGTTGGTCGTCGGGTCTGAGCCGATGTCGAAGTCGCAGTGGTATCCGACGTACAGTCCGTCGATGCTCTGCGAACCCTGGTTGGTGAAGTCGTAGGTGACAATTGCAAAGTCGTCGTAGTTCGGATTGGCGAGCATGTACCAGTTCGCCTCGACATTGAGACCCTTGGGCGACGGGTGGCCGGCATCGCTCATTGTGTTGCGCCAGTGCTCGTCGGCCGGGTACGGCGGCAGCACTATCCGGAAGCTGTCGGTCATACGCCAGTCGTGATTCGTGCCCGAGTTCGCTGGCTGGGAGAAGAAGTGGTCGACCAGGTAGTTAGCCGAGTTGCCGGCTTCGAGCGAGCCGTAGAACAGGCAGGAGGACGCGGTCTTCGGCACTCTGAATCCGCTGCCCAGGTCAAAGGCCGGCGGCTCATCATAGCCGATCGAGCCGATGCCGCAGACCGACAGGGCCACCGCGCCGGTATCGAGGTCGAACACGAGCTGGCCCGGTATCGGCGGTACGCCGACCTGCAGGCCGAACGTGAACGTCCAGTCATGGGCGAAGTTGTCCGAGTGCACCTTGAGCGTACAGGTCACGGTGGTGCCGCCCGGGATGCCGGAGCCGGCATCGGCGACAAACGGGTCGGCCCGGTTGTTGCGGCTGGAGTCCTGCGGAATCGTGCCGTAGTTCGAGTTCGGGTCGCTGACTACGAACTGGGCATTGTTGCTCGACAAACGTGCGGTAACGTTCTGCGCTGCAGCATTGCCGTTGTTCCGAATCGTCACGTAGATCTTACCGGTCTCGCCCGGGTCGAATCGGCCGTTGTTGTTGCCGGTCGAGTCGATGACCTGGTTCGAGACGTAGATGATGTTCGGTTGCGGGTTGCCGCCACCGCCGACCATCACGTTCCTGGTTCCGGGCAGAATCGGCGTGTGCGGTACGCCCGGGACTGAGGAACGGGCATGGCCTTCAGACACGGTCACGAGCATCGAGCCGGGCGTGCCCGCGTTCAGGGCCAGGGTGGCCGTGCCGGATGCGTCGGTCCGCTCAGCGACGTAGACGTCCGGGACCTTGTAGGCGCACACCAGGGCGCCCTCGACCGGTTGGCCGCCGGTAGTAACGGTGACGTTCATGTTGTACGGCCCGGTCGGCACCGAGTCCGGGGCCGAGATGCTGGCCGAGGCCGGCATGCCGCCAGACCAGACCGCCATCGCCGGGTTGCCGAGCATGTTGTACATGTAGATGTTGTCCGGATACGGACTGCCCGGCCAGTACTTGGCCACATAAGCATCCAGGTTCATGTGGATGCCGGCCAGGTTGGTCTGAGGCATCGTATAGTTACGCACGCCCGGCACGGTAATCGTCCACGTATCGCAGGTCGAGCGCACGAGTGTCGAGCAGATGCCGTGATTCGGGTAAGTGTAAGACGCCTGGGTTGCGGCAAGGCTTGCGACCGCGCCGCCCGGGTACTTCCTGAGCCACTTCTCGGACAGGCACTCGCTGACGGCGATGTCGCCGCAACTGCACGCGATGTTGTACACGACCGGGGTCAGGTCGCCGTTGGCAAGCGCGTCGACGTGCGAGTTGTACCACGATCCTTCCGTGCCCCACGACCACCACTCCTGGGTGTCGCCGTGGCCCCGGTAGTTGACGATGCCGCGGCCGGCATTAATGTTGTTGGTCACCGTGGTGTTGCCCGTGTAGTAACCCATTACGGTCTCAACCACCGACGGGGCCCAGAACGGCTTGGGCATCTGATAGATGCCGCGCACGCAGCCCGAGTACTTGCCCGGGTACTGCTCGGAGTGGGCCGGCAGCATGTACTTGTCAAGCCAGTTGCTGGTCGAAGGCGGATTCTTCTCGTACTTCAGGGCCTTCCTGATCTGGTTGTCGAGGTCGGTGCTTGATGTCGGCGAGTAGCGGGCCAGTCCGATTTCCGGGTAGTTGTCGCCGGCCGACCAGGGTTCGAGGTCCTTGTACCAGTAGTCGCCGTGGCCCACGCCGCCCTGCGCCCGCATCGGGATCTGAGCGTACTCACCGACCAGGAGAACCCAGCGCAGCGTTTTCGGGTTGTTGCGCGTGTACTCGGCGTTGATTGAGTCCTTGACTTCCTGCGCGGTCCAGCTCGATTTGTAGATGGCGCGCGTGTCGTAACCGCGCTGCTTGACCCAGTTGAGCAACGAGTCGTTCAGGTAAGAGTGGGTTGCGTAGTCGCTGTGGCCGATGACGAGGAAACGGACGCCGGCAGAATACTCATCCTGCACCGACACGGGCAGATGCCGGAAGTTGTCGATATAGCGCGAGTAGGCCGGCACCATCCAGTCGGTCACGGTCGCCGGGTAGGAGCCGCCCGAGTAATCAACGCGCACCCGGATGCGCTGGGTGACTTCGATCTCACCCTTGCCCGGGTTGACCTGCACCGGATAGACCTGCAGGTTCGCCACGGCCAGGTCGCGCCAGACTCCGGTTTCGATGAGGGAGACGGCGCGGCCCGGGTAGGTCACGCTTTGAGCATAGAACGCCTGGTTGAACGAAAGTGGCCCAGGTTCCTGGTTGTCCAGCAGCGGCGGCTGGAGCGGGTAGACGTTCGCCACCTTGAGCGTCTTTGTCTCGCGGGAAAGCACGCGGGTGGTGACGCGTGCGCCTGAGGGAATCGCCAGGAGCACCGATACCTTCGGCACCTGCGGCTTACCCTGCTCGAGATTCGCGAACACCTCGCCGGGCAGGGTCACCAGCGAGAACTGGTATCCCTCGATGCTGGTTTCGGTCACCTCAACGCCCGGCACCATGACTTCAAACGTCGTGCCGTTCGAGCTCTGCTCGACCACTGATATCCTGGCACTGCCGGAAGTGCCGCCGACCGACAGCCAGTCGGCAAGAGAGAAACCGGCCGCCAGCAGGACCGCCAGAGCGGTCACTACTCGCTTGGTCATCAAGGACCTCCTGTTGGTATTTGACTTCACCGGACGATTGGGCCGAGCGCTGCGCTCACGCCGGCCAGCTTGTCCCCGAAAGGGGAAATACAAGTATACGCAAGGCCTGGGGTTCAGTCAAAACAAACGCCGGGCCGGTTCGCCAATTGCCTCGCGCCGGTCGCGGCCACAGCCCGAGGCCGAAGTTGACACCGGGGCAAGCCGGAATAGGCTGATAGAGATGAAGAAGATACTGCTTTGCTTGGTGCCCGCGGTACTGGTTGTTGTCGGCTGCGGCACTCGACCTTCGAGGCCGGCCCGCACTTCCGGCCACGAGGTCTGGCTTGCAAACTACATCGCTGACCAGCGCGTGGGATATTCGGTGTACCGGATGGACAAGACCCGGGACGGGTTCCGGTTCGAGAGTTCGGTAAGGATGACACTGGCGATGGCCGGCAAGACTCAGCGGGTAACGTCGAGTTCTGAGGCCAATACCGGGCCTGACCTGGCCCTGCGCGACTTCGAGTTCAACTTCGGGTCGCAGGAACGGTCGTTCAAGGTCACCGGTCTGGTCACGGGCAACGAGCTGCGTATCGTTCCGGCCGGCGGCAGTCAGAGAATCGTCAAGATCGAACGGCAGGTGTTCCCGGTTGCCGCGCTTGGCCGGCTGGTGCATGTCCGCAAGTTGTCCGCAGATTCGGTCTACCGCGTGCCGGTTTTTGATGCCGCGGTGCTTGACGTGGTGCCGGCCGAGGTGCGGGTGATGGGCCGGGAGAAGAAGACGGTTGCGGGTCGGGAGTACGACTGCACCAAAGTCGTGACGAAGATGGCGCGGCTTGAAGTGACGAGCTGGGTTGATGACGACGGCATGGTGGTGATTGAAACTTCGCCGCCGAACATGCGTTCCGAGCGCGTGGACCCGAAGACGATTCTGGCCGACGAGTCCGGCGAAGCCCGGGTGGACGTTCTGACCATGTTCCGCGTACCCGCGGATACGAACATCGTTGAGCCCGGGTCAGTGAGCCGGCTGAAGGTCGCGGTTACCGGCATTGATCCGAAGGAGTACGACCTGATCGGGCCCGGTCAGAAGCTCGTCTCCGAGAGCCCGCTGGTGGTGGAAGTCTCGACCGTGGCTGCGCCTGATTCGCCGGTGAGCCTGCCGGTTTCAGGCCAGCCTGAGTTCCTCAAACCCAGCGTCTCGATGTCTTGCGACGACGGCGCAATCCGGGCCAAGGCCGCCGAAGTCGTCGGACAAGAGGCGGACGGGGTGGCCGCGGCGCGCAAGCTGGTGTCGTGGGTGTTCACGGTCGTTGAGAAACAGGCAACCGCAAGCTTCCCGACCGCGCTCGACGTGCTCAAGACGATGAAAGGTGACTGCAATGAGCACGCGGTCCTGCTTGGCGCACTGGCACGCGCGGCCGGGATCCCGGCCCGGATCGCGGTCGGCCTGGTCTACATGGACGGTGCGTTCTACTACCACGCCTGGAACGAAGTCTGGCTGGGCCGGTGGGTGCCGGTGGACGCGACCTTTGGCGAGTTCCCGGCTTCGGCCGTGCGTCTGAGGCTGGCTGAGGGCGAGCTGAGCAAACAGGCCGAAATCCTGGGCGTGGTCGGCAACGTCGGCATCAAGGTGCTCGAGTTCGAGAAGCCGGCTCGGCGCTAAGCCGGTCCGCGGTGGGCCGCGCCGGTCCAGTCAGCGGTCAGACCGCCAACACCATAACGCCGGACCGCGAGCCCCCTAGTTCCGACATTGCGGTGTGAACTGGAGTGAAGAAGAGAGGCTGCCTTGCTTCAGTCACCGGCGTCTAATGAGTACGCAAATACTTCACCCCCGTCAGGTGACATGAAGGGCAGCCAGGTATTTAGACGCAGTGTAACCCAGGAACGGCTCGATTTCCAGATTGCGCCAACCTTCGATACTATCACCAGTCGGGCCTGCCCGCGCCCAGGCAGGCGGGCAGGTCTGGCCCTGTCTTCAGAAAGCCGCGCTGGCACCGGGTGTCCGCAGGAGCCATCTTGGCAGTCGATTCTCACTCTGCCTTCGGCCTCTGTCCGCACTCCTGCCTACTTTCGTCTTTTCTGCACCTCTGCCATTCTGCACTCTGCAATCTGTATTCTGCCTTCTGCATTCTACCTTCGTCCTACCATATGACCATCCCCTGGCTGGTAAGGGGGACGGTTCCCCTTTCGGAACCCCCTGCCCCGACCCCGGCCGAACCCCATTGGGCAGCCCCAGGCGAAGCGGCTACGCCTTCCCCTGCCCCAATCCTTTCGGCAACCCCTGCGCCCGTCGCCGCCCCGGGGGTTTCGGCGGCCCGCGCCCTGGCCCGATGCGTTCGCGGGTCCCAGACCCGGACCCAGACCGGTGCCGACCCCCCTGCCCATCCGCCCGCGCCTCCCCTTGCCCAACCCACCGCAGCACCCCTCAGCCCGGCAGGGAAGACGACACCAGAGACCATCCGGCTTGCCCGCAAGCGTCTGGTAACGGCCGATTCCGCAAGTGTGCCGCATTCCGAAACCCACCGGACGACGGTCTACTCAGTCAATCGGACTACCAACCGCGTGATCCCATCAAGTCCGAGGCTCAATATCGGGATTGGAGAGCCTTGTTGGTGACTCTACCTATCTTTCAGGGCAGAGGGAGGAGGCGAGGCGAAGTACAGGAGTCAGAACGCGGAAGGGCAAAGGGCGGAGGTGGGGCGGCGCGGAGCGAGGAGCAGAACGGCGACGAGCGGACGGATGAAGATGCCGTTGTAGTTTCTGATGACCTGGCGGACAGCACGGAAGATGTTACGACGCACGTCGGTGGCGAGGACGGCATGGTCGGACATGGTCTTGAGCAGGCCGACATACTCGTCGGCGGTGTAGGGTCGGGTCCAGGGATAGCGCACGACCGTGACCGGGCCGAATCGGCCCGAGTTGTTGATCTTCCGACACTGTAGCTCGATGCGTGCCTCAGGGGGGCGCGGGTGAGCGAGGTGGGGAGCGAATCGGCGGTAGACGTCGAGCAGCGCGTCGAGAATGGGGGTGCCTGATACTTCGCGGAAGTTGTAGACGATGGCAAGGTGGCCGGTGCGCTTAAGGGCAGATGCGCTGCGGGAGAAGGCGAGGCCGGGCTTGAGCCAGTGGAACGCCCCGGCCGCGAGGACCAGGTCGAAAGACCCGGGTTCGGGTTGCCAGCTTTCGAATGCCTGGCAAATGATTTCCACGTTCGGGAACTGTTTCAGGTTGGCGCGGCAGAGCCGGGCAGTACGGGGCCCGAGTTCCAGCCCGACGATACTTAGCCCACGGCGGGCCAGGGGGAGCGTCGCCTGACCTGTGCCGGGACCGATTTCCAGTACTCGGCCGCAGGCTGGAATACCGGACAGACGCACCAGGTCGTCGAACAACTGCTCGGGATAGCCGGGTCGGTGTTGGTCGTAGAGCCGGGCAACAGCATCGAACGACTGGCGGCGAATCAGCCTGTTCTGAGTATCGCGGCGGCGAGTCGTCGAAGCATGACTCATGGCTGCGGCAACTGCTGGTCCGGCGTGCTCGTCCGGGGTGAGAGTGTGTTGTAGCCGAGTACGGTTGCGGCTCCGGCCAGGAGCACAAGGATGATGACCGGATAGAACTCGTAGTATATCCTCAACTCGTCGATGTTGCCGAAGAGCAGCGCAAACACCGCCATCGGCAGCACAATCCAGAAGGCACCCTGGAGGAACCGGGGCATTCTTCGCAGTTCGGCAATGGCCCAGATGAAGGCGGCCAGGTAGACAAAGTTGAGCCCGACCGGGACAACGAGCCAGTTGCCGATGGTACGGAACATGAAGTAGTTGGGCCCGCGTCCGAGTACACCGAGATTGCGCGTCAGGTAGAAAAAGAGCAGCGGCCCAGGATGGTTCCGAAACACCAGCGCGAGCAGGCCGCGTATTGCCAGCCAAACCCCGACCTGAAGCACGATGCGCGGCAGTATCGGGTTTGTTCTCTGCCGTCGGAGAGCGTCAATCGTCCAGACCAGAGTCAGAAGAATCGAAGTCTCTTTGTTTGCTGTCGCCAGCAGAAACACGGCGAAGAACAGCCAGAAGCGGCGCTGGGCGATGAACAGGAGTCCGAGCGTGAAGAGGCACAGGGTGGCGAAGTCACAGAGATGGCTCGTGTAGCCGTATGTGCCGGGCAGGGCGAACAAGGCGGCGACCGGCACAAGGTCGAGCTGGAGTCCGTTCCAACCCAGAGTCTGCCGGGCCAACTGGCGCAGCGCAAACGCGAAGCCGAGCAGGAACAGGAACAGCACGACCCGGGTTACTCCGAACTCAAACGGATACCGGTCCAGCCATTCGGGTTTGCCGTCTTTGACCAGTCGCTGGCGGATGGCGTCGGCTTCGGTCTCTGCGGCCTCGGTCGGGGTCAATGCTACGACTGCCCGCACGAGCAGCGGGACGAGGACGCGCGTGACGTACGGACGCGGTGCCCGGCTGTAGATCATGTCGCCGAAGAACGTCGGGCCGAAGACCTCTGCCGGGACATTGTTCAATCCCGGGAATCGGACAAACTCCGAGAGGGCGAAGCTGGCCGCCAGAGCGTACACCGCAAGCAGCATGACCAGGCGCAGCCGGCGTGAGCCGGGTTGTGACTGGGCGGAAGCAGAATGGTCATCCATTACCGGGCTCCGGGTTTGGGATTTGCTTGACAAGCGGCCCGGGTTGCACTAATAAAGAATGCAAATGGAGTCATCTTTCCATGGCCAGTTGTGAGTATACCTGCATGGAGTGCGGCCACACCTTTGAGGTGTTCGGCGTTGAGAGCGAGCTCGACGAACGGATGGAAGTCGAGTGCCCATTGTGCGGCAGCGAGGACTGTGCGCGCACATACGACGAACCAGAGACCGAAGGCGATGACTGGAGGGAGGAACAGGACAATCCGGACATCACGCTCGACGACGAGTAGTACGGCGCCGGGCCTGCTTGGCCTGTTGCCAGACTTCTTCCATCTCGGGCAGCGGGACAGTCTCTAAGTCCCGGTTCTGAGCTCGGAACCGGCGCTCGACCAGGGCGAACCGGCGGCAGAACTTGCGGTTGGCGTCTTTGAGCGTGGCCTCGACGTCGAGGTTCAGGTGTCGGCCGAGGTTGACCAGAGCAAAGAGCAGGTCGCCGAGTTCCTCTCTGACGCGCGTTCGATTGTGGCCCGGACGGGTCAGCTCGCGCTTCAGCTCGCCGATTTCCTCGGTAACCTTGTCGAGCACCTGAGTCGGGTCTTCCCAGTCGAAGCCGACGCGGCGGCAGCGCTCCTGAATCAGTTGAGCCTGCTGTAGTGCGGGCAGGGCCCGTGGAATGCTTGCGAGAATTGAGCCGGATTTCTCCCGGCGCTTGATTCGGTCCCAGTTGCGGATGACGTCGGCCGCGCCGCGGACATGGGTTCGGCCGTAGACATGCGGGTGTCTCAGTTTCAGCTTCTCGACAACCCGGGCCAGGGCACGGTCGAGCTTCACGCCCTTCTCGCGGGCGAGCACGTCGGCGAGGAACAGGCCCATGAACAGGTAGTCACCAAGTTCTTCGGTGATCGCCTCACGGTCGCCGAGGCGCAGCGCGTCATCAAGCTCAAAGGCTTCGTTTAGGATCAGCGGCCGGGTCGTGGCCGCGGTTTGCTTCCGGTCCCACGGGCAGCGGCGTCTGAGGGTACGGACGACTTTCAGCAGTTCGGCAAACACGCCCGAGTCTAGTCAAACCGTAGTCCGGGTCAACGTTCGCTGACGTCGGTCTTGACTTTGGCCGGTATCAAGCTAGCTTTGAGTCTAGCAGACCCAAGGAGCAAACCGCATGAAGCCAGACCCGCTGAAACTCGCCGACCCTGAGGTGTTTGATGCCGTGCTGAAGGAAACGAACCGTCAGCACAACAACCTGGAACTGATCGCTTCGGAGAACTTCTGCTCGGAAGCGGTGCTGGCCGCGCTCGGCTCGGTGCTCACGAACAAGTATGCCGAGGGCTATCCGGGCAAGCGCTACTACGGCGGCTGCAAGTGGGTGGACGTGGTTGAGAATCTGGCCCGGGACCGAGCCCGGGCGCTGTTCGGCTGCGACCATGCCAATGTCCAGCCTCATTCGGGCACGTCGGCGAACATCGCTGCCTATCTGACCCTTGCTAAACCCGGGGACACGATCCTCGGTCTGAACCTTTCCCACGGCGGGCACCTGTCGCACGGCCACCCGATCAACTTCTCGGGCCGGTATTTCAAGGTGGTGCAGTACGTTGTCGACCCGAAGACCGAGATGTTCGACTACGACGCCATCCGCCGCCTGACCCTGGAGCACAGACCCAGGGTCATTGTCTCGGGCGCATCGGCCTATCCCCGGACAATTGACTTCGGGAAGTTCCAGGAGATCGCCGACGAAGTCGGCGCAGCGCAACTGGCCGACATCGCTCACATCGCCGGACTGGTGGTTGCCGGTCTGCACCCTTCGCCGGTGCCGGTGGCCGATATCGTTACGACGACAACGCACAAGACCCTGCGCGGCCCGCGCGGGGCGATTGTGATGTGCAAGGCCAAGTACGCGGAAGAGCTGGACCGGACCGTCTTCCCGGGTACTCAGGGCGGGCCGCTCGAACACTGCATCGCAGCCAAGGCGGTTGCGTTCAAGGAGGCCATGTCCGAGGAGTTCAAGGCTTACCAGCGTCAGACCGTGGCCAACTCCCGGGCTCTGGCCGCAGCACTGGCCGAGCGCGGGTTCCGTATCGTGTCGGGCGGAACTGATAACCACCTGATGATGGTTGACCTGAGGCCGAAGCAGATTACCGGTCGTGATGCCGAACGGGTGCTCGGCCGGGTGCGGATAACGGTCAACCGCAACACCATTCCCTATGACCCGGAGAAGCCTTTTGTCGCCTCGGGCATCAGGCTGGGCACACCGGCCTTGACAACGCGCGGGATGAAGGAACCGGAGATGAGGCGCATTGCCGAGCTTATCGACCAGGCGATTGCCGGGCGGGATGACGAGGTCAAGACCGAGAAGGTCAAAGCAGCGGTCGGGGAGCTGGTCAGCGCTTTTCCGCTCTATGCCGAGCGCCGGGCTGAGTACGCCGAACTGGCAGGGGAGTAGCCGATGCCTTCGATTATCGAGAACCTGATTGCCCGGGAAATCCTCGATTCCCGGGGCATGCCGACACTGGAAGTTGATTGCATCCTTGACGACGGAACGATGGGCCGCGCTTCGGTTCCGTCCGGCGCATCGACCGGCCAGTTCGAGGCCCTGGAACTGCGCGATGAAGACCCGTCCCGCTATCTGGGCCGGGGTGTGCTTAGGGCGGTGGCCAATGTCAACGGCCCGATCCGCGACCGGCTCGCGGGCATGCGCGTCACCGACCTGACTCGGATTGACGAGGTGCTGATTGAGCTGGACGGCACGCCGAACAAGTCGAGGCTCGGTGCCAACGCGATTCTCGGTGCTTCGCTGGCCGTGTGTCGGGCGGCGTCAATCGCCGCCGGAATCTGCATCTATCGTTTGCTCGGCGGGGTCGGTACCAAGCTGCTGCCGACGCCTCAGCTCAATGTCGTCAACGGCGGCGCCCACGCTTCCAACAACCTCGACGTGCAGGAATACCTGCTGATTCCGGCCGGCTTCAACACTTTTCGCGCGGCCCTGCGCGCGGCCTGCGAGACCTATCAGCATCTCCGCATCTTGCTCAAGGACTCGGGTCGCTCAACCGCGGTCGGGGACGAAGGCGGATTTGCGCCGAACTTCAAGGACAACGAGGAACCACTGCAACTGGTTCTTCAGGCGATTGAGAAGGCCGGGTACCGGCCGGGCGAGCAGATTGCCATCGGGCTCGACGTCGCGCCTTCTGAGTTCTTCCGGGACGGTATCTATCACATGAAGAACCACAAACCCCGGACGGTCAGTGCCGCAGACCTGATTGACCTCTACGAGCAGTGGCTCGGCAAGTACCCGATTGTCTCAATCGAGGACGGCTTGGCCGAAGATGATTGGGATGGGTGGCGGTTGATGACCCAGCGTCTGGGCCAGCGTGTCCAACTCGTCGGCGACGACATCTTTGTGACGGCAGTGGAGCGGCTGAAGCAGGGAATTGCCGAGAACGTCGCCAACGCCGTGCTCATCAAGCCGAACCAGGTCGGGACTATCAGTCAGACCCTGGACTGCGTCCGACTGGCTAATGACCACGGCTATCGCACGGTCATCTCGCACCGGTCCGGCGAGACCACCGACCACTTCATTGCTGACCTGGCGGTTGCGGTCAACTCCGGTCAGATAAAGACCGGAGCGCCGTGCCGGGCTGAGCGGATTGCCAAGTACAACCGGCTTATCCGGATTGAAGACGAGGATACCCTCGCCTTCGCCGGGTTTGCTCCTTTTCGGCGATGAGTCAAGGCCAGACCGTTCGTCCGCGTCGGCCGATGCGGCTGCTGGTGCTGGTGGGGACGGTTGTTATCCTCTACGCGTTTCTCTCCGGGCCTAACGGTCTGGTGTCGATTCTCATTCGGCGGACTCGCTGCTACCGGCTGCAGCATGAGATTGCCGTCCTGAAGGGGCGCATTGAGCAGAAGGAGCGCGAGCGACGCTGGCTTGCCGACCCGGACTCGGCGCGGCGGCTTGCCCGGTACCTGTTTGAGCCTGAATCTGGTGCGGGCGGGCCGGGGACCGGCCAGTAGTGTCCGTAGTTCGACTTGGGCCACGATGAAGGCAGCGGCGACAGAAGCCCGGGCGTTCCTGATTCTGACTTTGCCCGTTGCCTCGGCCTAGGGCTCGGACATCTGCTCGCGCGCAGCGCGAATCTGCGGGTTCTCCGGCTGAAGCCTGAACGCCTGCTCGACGTAGAACCGGGCTGAATCCTGCTGGCCGAGCCGGAGGTAAATCCGTGACAGGTTGAACGCAGCGCCGGCATCATGGGGGTCGAGCTCAATCGCCCGGCGCAGCAGGGCCCGGGCAGGGGCGTGGTCGCCTTTCAGATACAACACAATCCCCAGATTGTTATGTGCCAGCGCATAGTCGGGTTGGAGTTTGATGGTCCGGTAGTAGAGTGCGGCCGCAGAATCGAGGTTGCCCCGGGCCTGAACCAGGGCAGCCAGGTTTGAGTATGCCCGGTAGCAGGTTGTGTCGAGCGCGATAACGGTTCGAAACGCGGCTTCGGCTGCTGCGGTCTTACCCTGGCGGCGCAGCTCCATGGCCAGGTTGAAATGGCCGGTTGGGTTAAGCGGCGCTTCCTCGGTCATGCGCCGGAACAGCGTGTGTTCGTCCTGCCAGACCCGGCTTCGGACGATGGTGGCGGGTACGAACGCCACCGACACCGCCAGTGCCGTGGCGAGAAAGGCAGGTCTGAGCCCGGGTCGCAATCGGGCCAAATTCCTGCCGACGAGCGCGAGCATGACCGCAAACCCGACGCCCGATACATACAGCAGCCGGCCAAGTGGTCCGAACCCGAAGAGCCCGGCAAACGGCAAGAGGAACAGGAGCCCCCAGAGCCAGGCGAGGAACAATTCGCGCCGACAGCCGACACGCCGGAGTGACAGAGGAATCAGGCAGTAGCCGGCAGTGACGGCAAGGAAGAGTGTGGGCTTGGCCAGGGCCGGGCCGTCCCAGGCGAACACCGGCCGAAGAAACGGCACGGCGAACAGCATGATGGAACGGCCGAAGCTGTTTGCCGACAGCAGGACAGCCGACAGCGGCCGGTCCGGTGGGGTCAGACCGAGAAAGGTGCCGAGCACCAGGTATCGGGCCAGCAGGTAGCCGGCAAGAATGAGAGCCAGTCCGGCAAGGACCACGAGGTCAGCGCGGCTCGGCCGCAACCGCCGGGCCGCAAACAGCCAGATCGCGGCCAGCAGGACAAACGGTAGAGCAATCTCTTTGGCAAA
Source organism: Caldifarciminota bacterium (assembly GCA_965648905.1). Classification (GTDB taxonomy): domain Bacteria; phylum Hydrothermota; class Tepidihabitantia; order Tepidihabitantales; family Tepidihabitantaceae; genus CAZQFS01. The sequence goes on along the minus strand of CBFGIT010000022.1, from coordinate 3,403 downwards.
GACCGCGAACGCAAACCCGGCCAGGATAAGGAGAGCAGGGCGTCGGCCCGGGCGGTCGGTCCAGTTGAGCAGCCCGAGCAGCGCGAGAATCAGGCCGAGTCCGGCCAGTACGTCGGTTCGACCGCTCACGTAGGCGACCGAATCGGCCGAGATCGGGTGAAGACCATACAGCAGGCCGCCGGCGAGTGTGAGCCGGACCGAGCCTGACAACCGCAGCAGCACGAGAGCGAAGAGCGCGGCAACCACGGCGTGCAGCAGCCCATTAATGAAGTGGAACCAGCCAGCCCGACCCTGGCCGACGAGACGGTCGACACCGAGACTGAGATTGACGAGCGGACGATAGTAGACGTCGCGGCCGGAAAGGACGGCCGGGTTGGACCAGAAGCTCGACGAGAATGCCCGGGCCGGGTTAGCCGAACTGTTCAGAGCGACGTCAAGGTCGTCCCAGACCAGCCCGAAGCGGGTCGTCGGCAGATAGACACCGAGCGCGGCCAGCGTTACGGCCAGTACCGCGAGCACACGGCGCGTTTCTCCGGGGCGGAGCCTGGGCACAGGCGGTCTACTCGGTGGGTGGCTCAGGCGTACGGTACTCGACCAGCTCGGCCCGGCGGTAGATCTCGTGCCGAACCCCTTCCCGGTCGGTCCAGGCCGAGCGGTTTTCCCATTTCACCGGCCCGACGTCCGGGGCGAGCCACTGCCGTAAGGTCCAGTCCTGCCTGGTGCTGCGGGCCTTTACTTCGTAGCAGTCCGGGAAGGTGCCGGCCTCGACCCGGACAGTGTCGCGGGCCGTGACCTCCATCACCTCGCGCCGGTCGCGCGAGTCGTACCACTTCAGGCCGCGCGAAAGCGGCAGGGCGAGGTAGAGCATCTCTACCGGTTGCCGGTCCGACACCGGCAGCACCTGGATGATACCATCGTCACGTTTGCGGAAAAAGGTGAACGTCGAGCGGCCTGAGTCGCGCGGCGCTTCCACGACCCAGACCCGGCCCAGTTGAGGTAGCTCGCGTTCGCCGTGCACCAGCTCGACGAGTCTGGTCAGCGTGGTTTCGCTCGTGTCGCGTCCGGTAACCAGCCGGGTGTAGACGCGCATCACCCGCTGAGCGCCGGGCGCAAGCGGAAAGTAGTCGGCCGGCTCAGGCTGCTCACAGGCTGCCAGTAGAACAAGAACGGCAAGAGCCGCAGAGGGACGCATCAGCCAAGACTAGATATGGTGGACAATATGTCAAGCAGGGCGTTGAGCCTCGGATGAGGCGAGAACAGAGAGCTGAACTCGGAATGCAGACCAGCGGTTGGTGGTGAGCGGTCAGCGGACCATGGCTGGTGCAAGGCGAGCGGCATACTTGTTGGTTTCCGGTCCGTCAGCACTTACGCGACTGGTGTCAATGATCTTGGCATGTGTCGTCGGAATTTCGTCACAGTCGCGTCCGTTTCCTCGTGACGCGCCGACGGGGTCGAGTACGGCCCGTGTCACCTGTCGAGCAACTGCTCGATGAAATCGCAGGCCGCACCGACCGAATCCTCGGACTGGAGCCGTCGTGCAAACTCGGCTGCACTCAGACCGTAGCTCCGGTTCGTCAGTACCTTTGTGACGGCCTCGGCGAGTCGCTCGTCGGTCAGCTCTTCTTTCGTCACGACCTCGGCCGCGCCGACTTTCGCCGCGCGGTAAGCCACTCCCGGCTGGTCACTAGTCCAAGGCACGAGAACCATTGGGACGCCGTGGTAAAGCGAGCGAGCCACGATACCATGACCGGCGTGGCTGACCGAGAGACATGCGCGCCGCAATACCTCGGAATGCGGTACGAACAACTCAACCCGGGCATTCTCAGGAATCGGGCCAAGCTCGTCCCGAGAGTGCCCTTCGGAAACTGTAAGGAGCACGCGGACTGGGTGCCCGGCCAGAGCGTGAAGCGCCGACCGCGCCAGCGTCGTCTCGCCCCGCTGCGGGTAGGTACTCAAGGTCACCAGCACCCACGAAGGCCCGGGCTCTGCAAGAAAGAGAGGGCAAGGCGCCGCAGTGTCGTCGAGTAGTGGCCCGACATACCGGTGGTGCGGTGGGAGAGCTGCCGGCGGCGGGTCGAAGACCGGGTCAGTCCCGTGCAGCACCAGTGAGGCGGTCTCAACCAGAGACGCGAAGAGCGGAAAGAAGTAGGTCCGGTCCAGCCCGACATAGTCCAGGTCCACGGCGCGGGCACCGGGACCGAAGTACACGCCGGGGTTCACGAGGCACCATGGCCGCCGCGACTGACCGGACAGCCTTGATGCCAACTCCATGCAGAACAACTGGCTCACAATCAGTTCGGGCTGAAACCGTTCTGTGAGTTCCATCAGTTCCGGAAGGACTTCGTTCGACCACGCTGTCAGGAACGGGTTCCGGTGGAGATACTCTATCACGCTCTCGTCGGCCCCGCGGTCGGAGCCGTAGCGGCTCGAGAAGCTCGTCATGTCCCGTCCGGCCGTGGCGGAAACGACCGGAATGTCCAGCATGTTTCCGGCTGCGCTGATTCGCGAGTCGGCAAAGCAACAGACGTCGTATCCCCGGCTGCGTAGCCCTTTGGCAACACACCTCACCGGTGGCCAGTCCCCGCCGGTCTTTGACGTGCCCAGAACCAGAATGCGCCGCCCTAATCCCATTCTATTCCGACCTGAGCTTCCTTAGTTGCCGGGCAGCGCTTGAACTCCTGGGGTCGAGCTCAAGTGACTTCTCGTAGTTCCTGATGGCGAGTTCCACTTCACCGTTCGCTAGGTAGGCTTCGCCCAGGCTGTCATAGACATTGGCCGATTGCGGATAGACCTCGGCGTTGAGCTTGAGGATTTCGAGTGCTGCTGCGGCCATCTTCTTCGCCATAAGCCGATACCCCAGGGAATTGAGCTCGTTCTCGCTGAACTCATAGGATTCGAACTGGGTCGCTTCCAACTCACTATACTGCCTGGACTTTCGGCGACACAGTACTCATTTTCTGTTCGTCCATGCCGGTCGGTCTTCGACTGCCATCGGCGTTATTCTAGGCCAGACCGGGGCAGAATCAAGTGTACGGAGACAGGCAGAAGGCAGACACTAGAAGGCAGAATACAGAGTGCAGAAGGCAAAGTGTAGAGTGGCGAATGGCGAAAGGCGGCGATATGGCTGGCCCGGTTTTGGACTCGTGCCGGTCTTGGCGGTATAATATCTGTGGTGGCTGGAGTCGATGTTGAAAATGGCCGCCGGTTTGCCGCCGAGACCGAGGTCGGCGCGGTAGTTGACGTTCTGCCCGGCCGGTGCCGGGCGGTCTGTTTTTCGGTGATGTCCTATACTTCCTGTAAATTCGCGGGTGGTTTTGACTGGAAAGAAAGAGGGCGTAAGCTCCATGGTCAATGTCCGTTAACCGCCGGCAGTGGCCGGCAGAAAGGATACTTACGCCGTGAA
>CBFGIT010000021.1:0-45537 GCA_965648905.1 Caldifarciminota bacterium | reverse complement strand
CACCTATGCCTATGTGGCGGACGGCGATTCCGGTCTGCGCATCATCAACGTCTCAAACCCGCAAAGCCCGTTTGAGACCGGGCACCGTAACACGCCGGGCTATGCCTGTGGCGTGGCCGTGTCCGGGAACTATGCCTATGTGGCAGACGTCTGGGAGGGCCTGCGGATCATCAACGTCTCAAACCCGCAAAGCCCGGATGAGGCCGGGTACTACAACACGCCGGGCGATGCCTATGGCGTGGCCGTGTCCGGGAACTATGCCTATGTGGCGGACTACAATGCCGGCTTGCGCATCATCGAGTTTCTCGGCGGTGGGGTCGAGGAGACGCCGAACCCCGAACCCCGAATGCCGAACCCCGCGCCGACGGTCGTCCGCGGCGTACTGCATCTGCCCGCTTCGCTCATTACTCATCACTCATCACTCATCACTTCCGACGGTCGCAATGTGATGGAGCTTCGGCCCGGCGCAAACGACCTGGCCGCACTCGCGCCTGGAGTCTACTTTGTCCGGCCCCAGACCGGCAGCATTACCCGGATTGTGCTGGTGAAATAGCGCAGTCGAACACCCAAAGGCTAGCCTGCGAGCTTGAGCAGGCAGAGACAGAAGGCAGATTGCAGAATGCAGAGTGCAGAGTACAGAATGCAGAGTGCAGAGTACAGAATGCAGAGTGCGGAATGCAGAGTGCAGAGTGCAAATGTCAAAGTGCAAAATGGCGAATGGCGAGCAGCGAGCGGCGTTCCTGTCGGTCGGCTCTGCCGGCCTAGTCGCGCTTGCGGAGGACGAAGATGAACTGGTAGGCCCAGGACAGCGGCAGCATGGACCAGACGAGCTTGAACACAAGACCCCTGAGAATCCTGAGCGGGTTGGCACTGGCAAAGGGCCGAATCTTTTTGATGGGCCAGCGGTCTTGAAGCACGCGCACGACAGCCAGGCCGTTCTTTTCGAAGAAGTCGCGCCATTCCTTGAGCGACATGAGGTGTTCGTTGATGTCCTGTTGCTCGGTGCCCGGGTGACCAGAGAGTTTCCAGTACAGGAAATTGGAGTTGGGCACAAGGATGCAGAGGAGCGCGTCGGGCCTGGTGACCCGTTTCATTTCAGCCAGGCCGCGTTCCATGTCGAGGAAATGTTCGAGTGAGCCGATGCAGGTGAGGTAGTCGAATCGGTTGTCCGGGAACGGGAGCTGTTCGCCCCGGCCGACCCGGATGTCGGATGAGGGCGATACCTGGCGGGCGAGCTTGACCGCTTCTTCGGCGATGTCTATCCCCGCAGTGGCAAGTCCGCGTTCAGCCGCAGCTTTGACCAGATAGCCGGAGCCGCAGGCGATGTCGAGCAAAGCCCGTCCGGGCTGAACTCCGAGGATGTCGAGGAAGACCGGGTACGCGTCGGCAGTGCGCATCGAGTTGACACCCCGGTCGGCATAGCGCCGGTTATACCAGGCTTTGATGTCCTGCTCGGTTGGCTTACGGTCGGTCAGGAGCCCGCTCCCTCTGTCGGGGGATACGGTCCGGATTGTCGGACCGTCCGGTCATGTCTCCGCTGTTTCCTCGCCGTGGCAAGAGCGACCAGAATCAGGAACAGGAGTGATGCCGCGGTGAGCAGGCCGCCGGTGCGGTAGTGGTGGGGGTCGTAGAAGAACACGACTTCGTGTTCGCCTTCCGGGATGGCAACTGCCCGGAAGGTGTGATAGGCCCGGAGTACCGGGGCTGGTTTGCCGTCAATCAGGGCTTTCCAGTCCGGGTGCCAGTTCTCAGACAGCACAAGGACGGCCGGCTGTAAGGACCGGGCGCGCACGGCAATCCGGTTGGCGTCGTAGGATGAGATGGTCGCCGAGGGCGCGACGCCAGGCTGGTAGACCGGCGGCACAGCGCCGGGAGTCTCGTAAAGCAGGGCAGTTGCCGCCGGGTCAAAGCCGGGGGTTGAGAGCCGGGCGATGACTTCGTCTTTGTCTTTGACGACTTCGTAGCCTGTGGCGACGAATGCCCGGGGCAGGGCATCGGAGTTCTGGTAGACCGAGTAACGCGGCCCGGCATGGACCAGACTGAACATCGGCTGGCTGAAGTAGGCTTTGAGCTGGTTCGCGTACTGGCGCGAGCGGGCATCGTAGCGGGACAGGTCTTCAGGCAGGCTGGGCCCAACCACGTACCTGACATTGGCCAGGTTCATGAACCCGGGGAGCATCAGGTTGCCGGGCTGGAACATGACGCTTTGGCCGGCGCCGATAAAGTCCTGGTAGCTCTGGAGCGGGTTGGGCATCTGGCCGCCGGTGGAGCTGATGTTGTGGTACATGAGCAGACCTTCGTCCGAGCGCTCGAAGGAGATGGGCAGGACGCGAAAGAGCGAGGTGTCGGGCTTGAGCGCAGCGACCACGTCGTCGGCGGCAAAGTACTCTTTCGGCTGAGCCATGCCCCGGATATAGCCTCGGGACTCGTCCCAGAGCTTGAGGCTCACCCCGGCGTCAAGTACCATGACTGCGGCCGTGATTGCGGCCAGGGGCAGCAGTCTGGCGCGGCGGCCAAGCAGGAAATGGGCGAGCAGGAATCCGATGGCAGCAAGGACCGAGGCAAAGAGCAGGCCGGAGACAAGCTGAGGGTAGTTTGCCTCAAGGGCCGCGAGTTTTTGGTCGGTCTGGACCGTGGCGGAGCGGAGCAGTTGGGTAAGCGGGCCTCGGAATGCGCCGAACAGGATGAACAGCCCGGGCACAACCGCGGCCGCGATGAGCGCGGTGCGGCGGGTCTTCTTCTCTTCGTCGTGGCGCAGCTCGCGGAGCAGATGGTCGAGTCCGAACCCGGCCAGAACCACAATCATCAGCGCGGCAAGGAAGAATATCATGGCCGGACCGCGGAACTTGGAAACACCCGGGAACAGGTAGTAGGGGATGTAGTAGAAGGGGGTGTTGCCGCCCCAGGCCATGAGCAGAACGGCAATCAGGCTGAACGTGAAGAACCGGACAAACCGGTCTTTCCAGCGTCGGAACACGGCGATTGCGGCAAAGAGCAGGGGCAGGATTCCTAAGTACTCGCTGTGCAGCTTGAACGGATTCTTTCCCCAGTACGATTCGAGACCGCCGGAGAATCGCGGGGTGAGGAGGTCAAAGGTCTCGATTATCGGCATGGACCATGAGGTCGCATAGTCGTAGCCGCGCTCGGCACCGCGCGAGGCATAGGGCATGTTGGCGTAGATGGGCAGGTACTGAATCGCGGACAGGGCAGTCATGAACCCGAGCCCCAAGACAAAGTAGACGGCCAGTTTCACGCCGAGCGACGCCGACTTTTCGGCGCGCAGGGTCGAGATAAGCATGAACAGGAACCAGGCGACGACCACAAGGCCGGTGTAGTAGACTTTCTGGATGTGGCCGGACAGCAGTTGCAGGCCCATGACCAGACCCATGAGCAGGAACTGGACCAACTGGCGCCGAGCCATGCCGCGATGCAGGAAAAAGAGCGCAAGCGGAGCCAGGGCCGAGCCGATAAGCCGGCCGTCATGGCCGGCATAGGTCAGAGTAACAAGGCTGCCGGCAAACATGTAGGCCACGCCGGCAAGTGCGGCCGGGATGGCGGCGACCTTCAGCTCTTTGAGAAACAGGTAGACGCCCAGGCCGGCAAGGGAAAGGTGCAGGGTGAAGGTCCAGGTCCAGACCACGTGCACCGGCAGAACCAGGCGCAGGAACAGTGTCGGGTAGAACATGTCGGCAAAGAACGCCGCGCCGGTGGGCTGGCCTGAGAGGATAGCCGGCATCCAGTAGGCGAGCGAGTGATGGCCTTTGATGTAGCGGGCCATGAACTCGCGAATCATGTAGCCGCCCGCGCCAATCCAGTCAGTGCCGAACAGCATCCGGTCGCCGAACAGGTACTTGCCGTAGAACACGAACGGAAGCAGGAAGAGCAGGACGACAATCGCCTGATGCAGGGTCTTTTCAGGCAGGGAAGGGCCGAGGGCCGGGATGCCGGAGCCGTGAGCTTCGGGCCTGGGGCTCTGGGTCGGTCTACCGGGTTTGTGTTTCGGTTTCATTCCTTCTCCTTCGGTTGAGCAGCGGCAGGCAGACAAGGGCGACAACAGCTTCGCTGACCGTCATCCAGACCCGGGTCAGCAGGGTGAAGATAATGGCAATCGGGCCGGGCATGACAATCTTGAGAATCAGGGTGAAGATGCCTTCGCGGATCCCGAGCCCGGCCGGAGCCACGAGCGCGAGGAATCCGACCATCCACGAGATGGCATAGCCGCCGAGCACGACCGGCAGATGGGTAATGGGCAAAGGATAGAAGGAGTTGAGCAGGATGAAGCTGCCCACTCCCTGCAGGGTCCAGTCAGCGAGATACAGGCCGGTGATGGCAAGCAGTTGGCGGTAGGTGAGTCGGAGTTCGAAGACCGGCTGTTTGAGTCGGCGCAGGGCGTAGCCCAGTACCCGGTTCAGAACCCGGGGATAGACGATGATGATGCAGACCGGCACGAGCAGGAAGGCAAGATAGAGCGCGTCCGGGACAAGCGCACGCGGGGTGAGGATGACCGCGCAGCCGAGCAGAACCAGCGCGGCCAGGAGCGAGAGGACGATTTCGACCACGACGCTGACCATGGTCTTGGCTTCCGGGATAGAGTCGCTCTTGAGCAGGGACATGCGGCCGAGCGTGAACCAGAGTTTGCCCGGGACGTACTTGCCGAGCTGGGTCACGCTCATCACCGCGATGGCCCGGCCCAGGCCGAGCGGCTCGCCCAGGCCCTTGAGGATAAGGCCCCAGGCTGAGCCGGCCAGGGGCAGATGAGTGCCGATGAGCACGGCAAGGGAGAGGGCCAGAAGCCAGGGCGAGAAGTGGAGTTCGCTGAAGGGAATCTGGCTCCAGTCGCGCAGCAGACGCGAGAGCAGGAAGTAGAACGCGAGCGCGACCACGAGCACGCCCAGTGAGTATTTGAGCCAGCGGGGAAGAGTGAGACCGGGCCGGGCCTCGGGTTCAGGCATGGTCAGGTCCTGTGGTCAGTCGGGAGTAGATTCGCTCCAGGCGGTTGATGATTGCGTCCCAGGAGTAGTTCTTTCTGATGTGCTCGAACCCGGCCTGGGCCAGACGGTCGGCCAGGTCACGGTCAGTGAGGACGCGCCGGATGGCAGCAGCCAGGGCCTGTTCATCAGCCGGCGGCACGGAAAGCCCGGTCTTCTCGTCGATGACCAGGTCAACGATGCCGCCGACCCCGGATGCAACCACGGGCCGGCGGTGGCTCATTGCGTCAATCAAAACCACGCCCAGTCCTTCAGTGTCTCCTTTGGCATCAAAGACCGCAGGCAGGACAAACACATCGCAGTTCTGATACAACTGAGCCAGGTCGGCCGAAGAGACAAAGCCGTGGAACGTGACCAGCGACTCAATGCCGGACTCGGCAACCAGGCGGCGCAGCGCGTCTTCGTCCGGGCCGGTGCCGACGATGTTTAGATGGACCGGAAGGTCGCGAGACAGGATTTGGGCTGCCTTGACCAGGTAGGGGACGCCCTTGCGCTCGACCAGACGACCGACAAAGAGCAACTGGTGCACCGGGCCCGAGCCAGAACGAGGCTCGTCGGCGGACTCACCCGCGGTCGTGCCATAGGGGACAATGGTCACAGGCCGGTTGTAGATTTCCTGGATTGCCCGGACCGTGTGGGTTGAGTTGGCCGTGACCGCATCGCAGGTCCTGATTGCCCAGTAGAGCAGGGGCCGGAGCAGCTTCATGCCGTGCCTTACCGCCATCAACTCAGCCCCGTGAAAGCTGATAACAGTGCGGCCTCGGCAGGCCTGAGCCGCAGCCCAGCCGAAGAGCCAGTGGGGCAGGGGCCAGTGGGTGTGGATGATATCGAACCGCTCACGGCGCGCCAGACCCCAGGCTGCAATCGTGCCGAAGAAGAGGTAGCAGAGGGCCAGGGCCTTGTAGCGCAGGCCCTTCTTGACCCGGTCGATTGCGGTTTCGTCGTGGGTCAGGTCTTCCCAGTTCCGAAAGAAGTAGCGGAACCGATGGACCGGCGTGCCGTGCAGACGCTGGAACCCGAGTCCTCGATACGAGGACGTGAAGACCGTGACGTCGATGCCTTTCCGGCGGAGTCGGTCAACGGTTTCGACCAGCCAGGGGGTGATAACGTCCTGCTCGGACCTCGGGTACGCGGTGCAGATGTAGAGTACTTTCAAGACTGGGTCGGCGGGATACGATGCGGTATCGTTTCCCTAGTGTTTGGGCCGCGGCCGGGCCGCGCGGCTCACTTCAGGTAGGCCAGGTCCCGGGTGACCCGCGACTTCAGGCGGCTCGCAGCCTTGGGGTGGATGATGCGACGGCGCGCCGACCGGTCCACGACCGACTGGACCTCAGGAAGGAGCTTGAGCGCCTCTTCCTTGGTCGAGGCCGCAGCAATCTTCTTCACGGCCGTCTTGAGGGCAAGCCGCTGCTTGCGGTTGCGCAGCCGGCGGCGCTGGCTCTTGCGAGCCTGCTTCTGGGCTGATGGGGTACGTTTTGCCAATAGTCCTCCAGTAGTTAGCACAAGGTGCCGGGACACAGAATTGAACTGTGGACACCGGGATTTTCAGTCCCGTGCTCTACCAACTGAGCTATCCCGGCAGGGCAGGGAATTGTAGGGTAAGCAACGCGATTGTCAACCCGTGACGAACCGCATCAGCGCAGCAGGGTCAGCCGGGTTGAAGCGCAGGTAGTGCCAGAGTTGACCCGGACCAGGTAGACTCCAGGTGCAAGGGACCGGAAATCGAGCAGCACCGACCGGCCGCTGAGCAGAACTTCCGCACCCATGACCTGCTGGCCGGTGGCGTTGAACACGGCCAGGTCTGCTCTGGTTCCCGGGGAAACAGAGCCTATCGGGCCGAGTTCGAGTCGGGTCATGCCGGGCCGGGCCGGGTTGGGCCGCAGGGCGAGATGTGGCACGGGAACCGGGCATGCCTCTTCGACTCCGACCGATTCGGGTCGGATGATGATGTCGCAGATTATGGTGTCGGCGACCTGACGGATGTTTCGGACGCAGACTCCGGTTGACCGGCTGTTCCGGTCCCGGCTCGAGGGCACGGTCGAGGAGTCGAACGCGACCCGGTTCCAGTTTCCGGGCAGGACATCTGAAGTGTCGCCGAGTTCCTGGTGATAGACGTGCGGGTCGGGCCGGACACCGTTCCCGTGGTCGAGATGAAAGGTCGAGTCCTCTTCCATGTCAACCCGGTCGTACCAGGCGCTGCGTGACGGGTCGATGTGCCAGATGGCGAGTCCGGGCCCGGGCAGCGGCGAGTCGAACCCCTTCTGCTGCCGGTTCTCCAGATAGAAGCAGGTGTCGTGATTAGCGCCGTTGCGCCAAACCTTGTAGATGACCGGGTCGGTCTCGACCGGCGGGATGCGCACGTCGTACAGGTTGGTCGTCACAACCGTCGGAGTGACGAACCCGGCCGTGACCTTGGACCAGGCCTCCATGTGTGACGGGCTCCAGGGTGTGTTGCCGCCCGCGCCCCATGCGCCGTAGCCCATCAGACCCCAGTAGCCCACGCCCCACTGGGTTCGGCCGCTCTGATACAGGTCAGGCAGGCCGACCAGGTGCCCGAGCTCGTGGCACATCACGGCAATGCAGCAGAGCGTGGTGTCGCGTGACTCGGTGACCATCGCGAACTCGGGCACGTTGGTTACGCCGTCGATGACCACGCCGTCGTTGGTCGTGTAGTTGAAGTAAGGGATGGCATGAGACCAGCAGCAGTTGACGTTGCCGTTGTCGGCACCGTCCGGCCCGGCATGAACCATGAACATCGCGTCGATGTGGCCGTCCTGGTTCAGGTCGAACTGACGGAAGTCGATCACCGCATCTACCTGCTGGACGTTCTCCCGGGCCAACTGGCTGCCGGTCGAGAGCATGTAGTTGCCGTCGTAGTAGCGCGAGTAGTTGTACTGGGACAGAAACCAGCGGTTGCCGGCAATCGCGCCGCGCACGTCATAGTTGCCGTAGGAGTTCTCAAGGAAGAAGTCATTGAGACTGCCCTGACGGTAGGGGAGACCGTGATAGACCCCGGTCGAGTAGAGCATCGAGTCGAACCGGGCCGGAGAGTGGGCAATGGTATCGGCCCGGTTGTCCGGGAACTGCATCAGGATTGTGACGGTCTCGCAGTAGTCGAAACCGGCAAGCTTGTTCGGGCCCGGCACCTCAACCCCGGGAGGGAACTGCGGCTCCGGGCCGGCAAGACCAGGACGGAATGGGACGCCGGCAGCCAGCGAGACAAGGCAGAGAAGCGCGGCGATGCGGCTGAACAGCACTGTTTCCATGGTCTAACGATACCAGAAAGACCCGGCCGGGTCAAAGTCGGTCGCCGGTGTTTGACTTTGGTTGCGCGTTGGTTAGGATGAGCAACCGGAACCACCCGGAAAGGAGCAAACTATGAAAGTCATTATCACCGACCCAATCGCGCCCGAAGGCGTGAAGATGCTGAAAGATGCCGGACTGGAAGTCGACGAACGGCCCGGCCTGCCCCCGGATGAGCTGATTAAGGCGATTCCCGCCTATGATGCGATTATTGTGCGCAGTGCAACCAAGGTGACGGCTGATGTCATCAATGCCGGCACCAGTCTGAAGGTCATCGGCCGCGCCGGCGTCGGGCTCGACAATGTGGACAAGAAGGCCGCCGACGCCCGGTCGATCAAGGTCGTCAATACTCCGGCTGCAACCTCGGTCACAGTGGCTGAGCTGGCGCTGGGCCTGATGCTCTCGGTTGCCCGCTCGATTCCCCAGGCAACCCAGTCGCTGCGCGAGGGCAAATGGGAGAAGAAGGCGTTCAAGGGCACCGAGCTTTACGGCAAGACTCTCGGGCTTATCGGCTCAGGCCGCATCGGCAGCGAACTTGCCAAGCGGTGTGTAGCAATGGGTATGTCCGTGGTCGTGTTCGATCCGTTCATCAAGGAGTGCGTCGCAGGCAGGCTGTGCGAGTTTCCCGAACTGCTCAAGCAGGCCGACTACATCTCCCTGCACGTGCCTAAGACCGACAAGACCGCGCACATCATCAATAAGGACACGATTGCCCAAATGAAGAAGGGCGTGGTCATCATCAACTGCGCCCGGGGCGGAGTCGTGGATGAGGCGGCGTTGTACGATGCTCTGGTGTCGGGCCATGTCCGGGCTGCGGCACTTGATGTCTATGAGACTGAGCCGCTCAAGGACTTCCGGCTCTTCTCGCTGCCCAACGTTATCGGCACGCCGCACATCGGCGCTCAGACCAAGGAAGGCCAGGAGCGGGCCGGCATCGGCATCGCCGAAGAAGTCCGCAAGGCCCTGCTCGGCAGGTAACGAGACCGCGCCATGGCAGACGTCAGACCGTTCCGCGGGATCCGCTACAACCCGGCCAAGGTCCCGAACCTCTCGGTGGTCATCACCCAGCCATACGACAAGATAACCCCGGAAATGCAGAAGTCGTACTATGACAAGCATCATCTGAGCTTTGTCCGGCTGATTCTGCCCAAAGGGCATGACCCGTACGGCGAATCGAAGCGCACCTGCGAAGCCTGGCTCAAAGATGGGACGCTGTACCGCGACCAGGCCCCGGCGTTCTACGCCCTGAAGCAGGAGTTCGAGACCGGCGGCCGGAAACTGGTGCGCCGGGGATTTATCGGCGTGGTTCGTGTCGAGGAGTTCGAGAAAGGCATAATCCTGCCCCACGAGCGAACCCTGTCCAAGCCCAAGGCCGACCGGCTGAACATGACCCGCGCCACCGAGAAGGACTTCGAGCAGATTTTCCTGCTCTATGACGACCCGCAGGGCAAGGTTGACGCGGCGCTCGCGGCCCAGGGCGTGCCGACCATGGAAGCGACCGACGAGTACGGCGTGCACCAGCAGGTCTGGGCCATCACCGACCCGGACCGAATCAGCACGGTGCAGTCGTTCCTTGCCGACCGAACCATGTTGATTGCCGACGGCCATCATCGGTATGAGACCGCACTCAACTACCGGAAAGAGATGGAAGCGACCATCCCGGTCGAGCAGAATGCGGCATTGAGGTACAAGACCGCGGCGTTCATCAACATCGCGGACCCGGGACTTCTGATTCTGCCCACGCACCGGCTGCTGTACAACCTGGGCGACTTCAACGCGGAGGCGACCCTGGCGAAGCTCGGCCAGTTCTTCTCAATCCAGCCGATTGCCGCAGACTCGGTCGAGCAGGAACTGGCCCGGGGCGCAGTTGACCACACGTTTGCGATGCACCTGGGCCCGGGCAAGACCTGGCTGCTCAGGCTGACGAGCCCGGAGACAGTTGACCGACTGGTCAAGGACCGCAGTGCCGACTACAAGGGCCTGGACGTGACCATCCTGCATTCGCTCATCATCGAGCACGTGTTCGGCGTGCCGGCGGAGAGAATCGAGGACCACGTTGCGTACGAGCGCAAGGCGGCCGCAACTTTCGCCGCGGTCAACTCGTCCAAATACCAGGCAGCCCTGCTCCTGAACCCGACCCGTGCCGAGCAGGTGAGCAGGGTGGCGGCCCACGGCGAGCGGATGCCGCAGAAGTCGACCGACTTCTATCCCAAGCTGGTGTCTGGTCTCGTCTTCTTCGATGTCGGCAGGTACGAACGAGTCTAAGGAGGACTCATCATGAAACGTTCGTTTGCCGCACTGGCACTGGTTCTGTTTGTCGCGGCTCCGGCTGTTTGTTTCGGCCGCACCTGGGGCGGCGGATTCGGTTACTTCGGCCCGACGGTGGGCATGACCGATGTCGATGGCCTGAACCAGGTGTTCAGCCGCAACGGCTACATCAGCGAGTTCAGCTCGATGCACTGGCTGATGGGCGGGGGCGGGTATGCGCTGATCAACCGGGTGGTCATCGGCGGCAGCGGCGCAGGCGGCACCCAGAGCATCGCGTCGAACAACACGCGCTGCCGGCTTGAGATCGGCGGCGGCCATTTCGAGGTCGGCTACATGCCCCTGGTGATGAAGCACCTGTTCCTGGGTCCGGCCCTGGGCATCGGCGGCTGGAGCTACAGCCTGACCCTGGAGCCGACGGCGGGTGACGTCCAGAACCTCGACAGTCTGCTTGCTCATCCGGGCCGCACCAGCCAGGTCTCTCTGTCCCGCCTCACCCTCACGCCTGAAATCATCGTCCACGTGCCAATCAGCTTTGTCGGGGTCCAGCTCAAGGCCGGGTACACTTATGCGCCGACCGGGCAGGACTGGACCATGGCTGACGGCAACAAGCTCCTGAACGGCCCGAAGATTGCGAGCGGCACAGTCTTCGCAAACGTCAACGTCGCATTCGGCGGCATGGACCAGGAGCGCAGGCGCAGAAAGAAAGACTAGCTCCTCGTGCGAGACAGCAGGGCCCTGCTTTGGCAGGGCTCTTGCTTTTGGCCGGGTTTTGAGCTATATATAACCGTGCCGGCCAACCTATCACCTGAGTTCAAGAAAGCCGAAGAGAAGTTCCGCGCCGCGGTCGCGCCGGAAGAGAAGCTCGTCTGCCTGGAAGAGATGCTTCAGACCATTCCCAAGCACAAAGGAACCGAGAAGATGCAGGCCGACCTAAAGACCCGGATTGCCCGGCTCAAGAAAGAGCTCTCGGGCGGAGCCAAAGCCGGGGCCCGACGCGGTGACTGGTTCCACGTTGAGAAACAGGGCGCAGGTCAGGTCATTGCCTTTGGTGCGCCGAACTGCGGCAAGTCGGCTTTGGTCAGGGAGCTGACCGGTCTGCCGACTGAGGTTGCGGCCTATCCGTTCACCACGACCGTCCCGGCAGCCGGGATGATGCCGTTTGAGGACATTCAGATTCAACTGGTGGATACGCCGCCGGTATCACCTGAGTCGCCGGCATGGCTGTTCCACATCATGCGCACGGCTGATGTCCTGCTCTGGCTCTTTGACCTGGCAGATGACAACCTGCTTGAAACTACCGAGCAGGCTCAAGAGCTGCTGCGCAACGCCCGCATTGCGGTCGCGCCTGACCCGGAGCTGACGTTCAAGCCGACCATCAGGGTCGGAACCAAGGCTGACGACCCTGAGGCCCGGGACCGGCTTGCCGTTCTCAGAGAGCTGGTGGGCGACGTGCCGGTACTGCTCGTATCGGTCGAGACCAAAGCGGGACTGGAGGAACTGAAGCGACAGGTCTTTGCCGCGCTCAGTATCATCCGGGTCTACACCAAGAAGCCGGGCAAGCCCGCGGACATGAACGACCCGGTGATTCTCAAGTCCGGCTCGACCGTGGTCGATGCTGCCTATCACCTGCACAAGGACTTTGCCGCCGGCCTGCAGTATGCGCGGCTCTGGAACCACCAGGGCCATGACGGCCAGCGGGTCGAACGCGCCCATGTCCTGGCCGACCAGGACATCGTCGAGTTCCACGTCTGACCGTTGCGGCGGCCGCGGGTTGACACCCAGTCAGGCCGTGGCTAAGATAGGCCTGAACTCATGGTCAGTATCGAGGTTGCGACCCGTTCCCGCGTCGAGTTGGTGAACATCACGCCTCAGGTTCAGAATGCCGTGGCCGCAACCGGCGTAGTTGCCGGTGTCTGCCTTGTCTATGTGCCGCACACGACCGCAGGTGTGACCCTAAACGAGGCGTTTGACCCGGACGTGGCCGCAGACACTGCCGGTTCTTTGTCCGGGCTGGTTCCGCACCGGGCCGGGTATGCTCATGCCGAAGGCAATGCCGATGCCCATATCAAGAGCGTGCTTGTCGGTGCGAGCCTGACCATTCCGGTCGAAGGCGGCCGGCTGGTGCTTGGTCGCTGGCAGGGCGTTTTCTTCTGTGAGTTCGACGGTCCGCGCCGGCGTCAGGTACTGGTCAAGGTTACAGGTGATTCGCCAGTTGCCGACCCCAGGTCGGTCATGAGTCCAGATAGTCGTAAACCCCCAACAGGAGGTTAGATGCACAAGAAGCTCTTTATTCCCGGCCCGACCGAGGTCCGGGAAGAAATCCTCAAAGCCCAGGCCCAGTGGATGATCGGCCACCGCTCCAAGGAGTTCGGTGAGCTGAACAAGCGCGTGGTCGAGAAGACCAAGCAGGTCCTCGCCACAAAGAACTATGTGTTCTGGTACACTTCTTCAGGGACCGGCTGCATGGAAGGCGCGCTGCGGAACGTGGTTACGGGCAAGGTCCTGCACACGGTCAACGGTGCGTTCTCCGACCGCTGGTTCAAGATCTCGAAGGCGTGCGGCAAGCAGGCCGGTTCGGTTGCGGTCGAGTGGGGCAAGGCAATCAAGCCCGAGCTGGTCGATGCCGAGCTGGCCAAAGGCGGGTATCAGGCATTGACCATCACCCAGAACGAGACTTCGACCGGCGTGCGCAACCCGATTGAGGAGATCGTCAAACTCGTCCGCGCCAAGTATCCGGACGTGCTCATTCTGGTCGATGCGGTCTCCAGTCTGATGGGTGACTGGTTCGACATCGACGGACTTGGGCTTGACGTCGTAGTTGCTTCGTCCCAGAAGGCGGTTGCCCTGCCGCCCGGGCTGGCAGTGGCGATTGTGTCTCAGCGGGCGCTCGACAAGTGCCGGACCGTGACCGACCGGGGCTACTACTTTGACTACGACGCGATGCTCAAGCGGTACGAGAAAGACTTCCAGACCCCGACCACACCTGCGGTGTCTTTGTTCTGGGCGCTTGATGCGGAGCTCGACGCCATCCTGAAAGAGGGGATGCAGAACCGGTACCAGCGGCATCTGGCGATGGCCCGGTTTACCCGCGACTGGGCAGGCCGGTACTTCAAGGTTTTCCCTGAGCCGGGCTATGAGTCGGTGACCCTGACCACAGTGGCCAACACGCGCGGCATCTCGGTCAAGGATTTGAACGGAGAGCTGGGCAAGCGCGGCATGCAGATCTCGAACGGCTACGGCGACCTGAAGGAGAAGACGTTCCGCATCGCCCACATGGGCGACCTGACCATGGCCGACATGAAGGAAGTCACGGCCGCGATTGTCGACATCTTGAAGCTCTGATGCTGCCAACTTTCCTCGGGCTTATGGACCGGTACGGATAGCCGCGAGCAGTAAAGGAAGGACGGGCTGGTGCTGACTCTGCTGGTGTTCGGCTTCCTGAACCTCAGCCGGGTCGGGCCAGCCCGTCCGTACGTTACTCAGCCTTACGGCTCGCCAGGCCCTGGCCAGACAAAGGTCCAGGACGCGGTAACTCAACCGGGGAAAGGCTATGTTCTGGTTCATCTGGCTGAGCCGGTGCGGGCCGAGGGTCTGGCCCAACTGCGCGGCGACGGGTTTGAGCCGGTCGGGTACGTCGCATACCAGAACGTCATCTGCCGGGCCCGGGCCGGAGCCGACACCCGGCTCGGGGTTGTGACCCCGATTCTTCCCGCTCACAAGCTCGCGCCTGAGTTGGCCGGGCCTGAGGCACAGGGGAGGGGCGTACTCGCAGAAGAGCTGATCCTGTCCCTGTGGCCGGAAGAGGAGCCTGAACCTGTGGCCGAGTCGATTGTCGCACTGGGCGGTCTGATTGAGGATGTCTCCTCCCGCTCGATTCGATTCCGGCTTGACCCGGACAAGCTCGAGGCAGTGGTTCGGCTTGACGCGGTTGCCTGGATACAGCAGGCCGGCCGGTTCGAGCCGTTCAACTGTGACGTGCAGTGGGTGACCCAGGTGGGCTGGCAGCCCCTGACACCGGGTGAGGAGCCGGGCCGCCGGGTCTGGTACAAAGGACTTCGGGGCCAGAACATGATTGTCGGCCTGTTCGACTCCGGGATTCACATGGTCCACGAAATGTTCAGCGACCCGTTGTTTCCGATGACCGAGCCCGGCATCTATCCCCAGCACCGTAAGGTCGCGGCCTACAAGGTCTACAAGACCGCCCGGTTCGGCGATGTCGGGGCGGCCGGGTATCACGGCACCGGAGTTGCGGCCACCCTGGCCGGCGACGACTCGGTGACCGGCAACCGGACCCGCTTTGACGGCATGGCTCCGGACAGCCGGATTTACTTCGTAGACCTTGCCAATCAGAACGGCACCTATGTTCTTGAGTCGGACATGACCGAGCTGCTCGACACGGTTCGGCTGGGCCAGGGGATGCCGGAGCCGGTGCGTCAGGTCTCCGGCTCGTTCGGCACCAGCACGTCGCTCGGCTACTACCGGCTTGAGGAGGCGACTCTGGACGCGGTCTGCTGGCGCGATAAGTGGTTCTTCGTGACCTGGGCCGCGGGCAACTTCGGTCAGGGTGCGTACAACATCGGTCATCCGGCCTGTGCCAAGAACTGTTTGACGGTCGGCGCGACCGGCAACGGTACGGCGAGCAACACGATGGCCCGGTCCAGCTCGGGCGGGCCGACCCGGGACGGCCGCATCAAGCCGAACGTCGTCGCGCCGGGCGACGGGGTCAATACCGCAAGCGGGCCTGAGCCGTCCCGGTACGTCCTGACCAGCGGCACGAGCTTTGCCGCTCCGGCCGCAAGCGGCGCAATGGTCCTTGCCCGTCAGTACTTCAAGGAAGGCTGGCATCCCACCGGCACGCCCGACACCAGTCGGGGCATCTGCCTCTTAAGCTCGGCGATGATGCGGGCCCTGGCCGTGACCTCGGCCGACTCCAACGTCTCGACCGAACTGCCGCCGGCCCGGCTTTCCGGCTGGGGCCGGGTCAACCTCTCGGGCATCCTGCACTTTGAAGAAGACTCGATGCAGCTTGCGGTCGTGGACGAGACTCTCGGCCTTGGGACCGGCGAATACTATGAGTACCGCCTTGACGTCGAGCGCCGCCTGCCGCTGCTCGTCACTCTGGCCTGGACCGATACTGCGGCTGCGCCCGGTGCTGCGGTTGCGATTGTCAATGACCTCGATTTGGAGCTTGTAAGCCCGGACCGCAACCGCTATCGCGGCAACCGGTTCTACGAAGGCCAGTCAATCCCGAACCCGGCCACGAGCGACACCCTGAACGTCGAAGAGGTCTGCCGCCTCGCCTATCCGATGGCCGGCCCGTGGACCGTGCGCGTCTATGCCCGTAACGTGTTCAGCTCCCGCCAGCCGTTTGCCCTGGTGGTCCGGCAGGGCACACCGCCGCCGCCCGCGGTTGCCGAACCGGTCGGCTCGCTCGGAAAGACTCAGTCGTCAATCGTCACGCGCTGGCCCTGGACGCTCGCAACCGGTCAGGAACAGGAATTGACCGTATTCGGGAGTGATGGTCGGCTCTGGGCCCGGGCCCGGGTCATGGGAACATGGAACGGCGCGGACGAACGTGGCCGGCGTCTTGCGCCCGGCGTCTACTACTACCGACTCCAGGCCTCAGGCTCGACACCAGACAAAGGCAAGCTGGTCATCATCCGGTAGCAGTGCCCGATGGAAGTCCGGGAGGCGGCTCTGCCGCCTCCCGGGTTTGGTATCGGTGCTGTCAAGCTGAATCACGGACTTGAGGGCGGCACGATGTTGAACACGCCGGTGCGGATGTTCTCGAGCACGCTGCGGGCCAGACCCCGGGCCACCCATTTCACAATGAGCAGCTCGGCCTCAACCGCGGCCGCTTCGCCCAATCGTTCTCGCGCTGCCAGCGCTCGATACAAACCGCACGAAAGCACCTCAGCCAGCCCCGACTCCATGCCCGTCTCTCGGAACCTCCGCCAGATGCGCCGCAGCTCGCGGGCCAGCTCCGGCCCGGACAACTTTCGAAACATTGGAGCCAGTACATGGGTCAGCCTGATTCCGGCCAGGAACTCGGCCAGAAGGGCGGTTGCGGATGAATCGTGCATACCTGTTTCCTTCTGCTCCTATACATAGTCTGCAACAACCGCCGAAAACGTTGCACCGTTTCTTCACCCGGCCAAAATCCCGGCCCCCTGGGCCCTCCGGTCCTGCTACCGGTCCTGCCACCAGTTCCCGGACCAACCCTGGGACCGGTTCGCGCACCAATCCTGCGACCAGTCTCCGCAACAACCCTGGGACCAGCCTCCGTACCAATCCTGCGACCAGTCTCCGCAACAACCTGCGACCAGCCCCCGCACCAATTCTACGCCCAATCCTGGCAACACTGGGGTCAGGAATCCGGCCCGCACTCCGGTCACCGGCCCTGCTACCGGTGGGGCTACCGGTCGGCCTCCCAGACCGGCCGGCGGTGAAGACCGCCGGAAAAACAGACCGCCCGGTACCGGCCGGGCAGAACGTCAAGAGTCGCGCCGACCCCGGTGTCGGC
Source organism: Caldifarciminota bacterium (assembly GCA_965648905.1). GTDB lineage: Bacteria > Hydrothermota > Tepidihabitantia > Tepidihabitantales > Tepidihabitantaceae > CAZQFS01. The sequence goes on along the minus strand of CBFGIT010000021.1, from coordinate 28,455 downwards.
TGCCAACAAGTGGCCCTTTCCAACATCGACTCCAGCCACCACGAATATTACACCCTGAAGACCGGCTTGAGTCCAAAGCCGGGCCAGCCGCATCGCCATCGCGCCCTGCCGTCCGTTCTCCGCCATCTTGCACTCTGCGTTCTGCGCTCCGCATTCTGCATTCTCTGCTCTCTTCTGCCTCTGCTCCTCGCTCTCAGTGTCCTGACTCCGCCCCGGCCATGAGCCCTCACGGTCTTGACAAGCCGGGACCGTGTCCTACAATCAAGACGATGACAGCGAGAACCGACACGGTGTTGCCTCTCTGCCGCCGGCTGCTTGCCGCGCTGGCGGTGCTGCTCGGCATCGGCGTGGCCGCACCCCGCTGGCATCAGGTTCCCTGCGCCTACCGGGTCGGCTGTGCCGTGCTGGCGAATGACACGCTGGGCTGGGCCTCGGCCACGGTCGGCTCGTACCTGACCGGTTTCCTGCGCTACGACGGCAGGGACTGGATCTTGACCGACACCATCCGCAACCAGCTTATCTATGACTTTGCGTTCGCCGGCAGCTCGGCCTGGGCCGTGGGCGAGCAGTTCAACTTTCCGGACGGCGTGGTCTATCGCCACGAGGGAACATGGCAACAGCAGGCCGACCCGTTTGACCGTACCCTCCAGGGCGTCAGCTTCCCGTGCGAGACGCTCGGGTTCGCCGGCGGCGCGTCGCCGGTCCAGCACCACCCGGTGATGATATTCGAGAACGGAACGTGGCGCATCGATACGACCCTTACCACCCGGCGCGTCGTGCTCGACCTGTACGCGACCTACCCGGGCAAGTGCATCGCGGTCGGAGACTCGGGCGCCATCTTCTGCTGGCGCGAGGGCACCTGGGAGGAGATGCGCAGCCCCACGACCCAACACCTGCGGTCACTTGACATGGAATCGAACACTGAAGGGTGGGCCGCAGGCGAACGCGGCACCATCCTGCGTTGCTTCAAGGACACCTGGGCAGTTGCGCCCTCACCCACCACCCGGCGCTTGTACAGCCTGAGCATGGCCGGCACCTCGGACGAGGCATGGGCAGTCGGCGACTCCGGCACAATCCTGCACATGGAACGCGATTCGTGGAAGCTCGACCCGTTCACGACCACGCCGCCCTATGTGCCCCTGTTCACGGTTTCGTTCAGTTCTGCCGGCAACGGCTGGGCGTTCGGGTACACGCCTGCCGGCGCCGCGGTCGCGCTGCACTACTACGACGACAGCACCGGGGCGGCTGAGCCCGGCGCTGCGCCCGCACCGGACCGCCGTCCGGGCTGCTTTCCCAACCCGCTGCCTGCTGGCCGGCCGCTGCACATCCAGGTCGAGCCCGGCACTGCGGTTGAGGTCTCTGACGTTGCCGGACGGGTGGTGTACCGGCAGGTGTCGGCGACCGGGGTCGTGGTCTGGCCGGCCGAGGTTTCGGCCGGCTGCTACCTGGTGAAGGCCGGGCCCCTAGCTCGCCCGGTCCGGGTCGTCAAGCCACGCCGGCCCGGCCTACTACAATGACCGCAATGGAAGCCATGTTCCGCCCGGCCTCGACGGGAACACCGATAACAGTTGGCGTCCGCGCAAGTCCAAGAATACACCTTCCTTTTCCTTGCTTGACACCTCCGGCCCGGGCATCTATAATCGCCGCGTGACCGACAGCAGACGAGTTCGGCAGTTCCGGCGTTGTCAACGGTTTCGATTTGCATCGTCAGGATCGCGATCACACATGTCCGTCCATACTGCTTGACATGCCATGAAGCAAGTGCTGCTATCATGCGACCCCAGAACTGAGGAGGCAGAATGCATATGGGAAAGAGGCTGAGTCAAATGGCCGCGCTCGTCGCAATGGCCGTCTGTCTGAGTGCGCCGGGTCTGCACGCCAGGCAGAATCCCGGAGCCGTGTTCCTGATGGTTTGGCCGACCGCCCGCTCTACCGCGCTGGCGGGCGCGATGACCGCATTGGCCGATGACGCCGATGCGGCATACTGGAATGCGGGCGGATTGGGATTCCAACAGAGCCTTGGCGGCTGCGCGACTTTCGCCCAATGGCTCCCTGGTCTCTACCCGGGGATGTACTACTACTACGGCAGTGCCGGCCTCGGACTGCCGGTCAGTAAGATGAATCTGAATGCAGGCGTGGATTGGATGTACTTTTCGACCGGCAAGACTGACGTGATAAACGAACGGGGCGAGTTCCTCGGACGTTACACAACCTACGACCTCTTCGCCGGCATCCACGGCGGCGTCCGTGTGCACCCTACCCTTGGCGTTGGGCTCAACGCCAAGTACATCCGCAGTTTCCTCGTTCCCGAGTGGGTCTGGAAGGTCATGCCCGAACTGGGTATTGAGCGTGGTGGTACCGGGAACACGGTGGCGGCGGACTTTGGGGTGTTGTACAGACCTCTGCACTTTCTCTCGTTCGGCATAACCCTCGCGAACATTGGTCCGAACATCTCATACTACGAGCACGGCGAGAGCGACCCGCTGCCCCGAACGCTGCGCATCGGCGCGTCCTTCACGCTGTGCGACAGGTTTGTACGCATGCGGCCGGTGTTGGAACTGGACAAGGTCCTGGTCGGGATGTTCTACGACTCGACGGGTAAGAAACCGCTGAGACGGAAGCTGGGAGAGGAGCTGCGCGACATGTGGAAGAGTGTAGCGATCGAGGTGACGGCCCTCCAGATTCTAACCTTTCGGCTCGGGTACTTCGAAGACCTCACCGGCCAGCGTGGCGGTCTGGTCTTCGAAAACGACGCAGGGCAGACGTATCACTACGGACTCGGCGACGTCCTCACTGGGCCCGGGCTCGGCAGGTTGAGACGCATCGGTCTCTGCGTAGGCTGCGCCCTCTCTTACAAGGACTATCTCCGGGTGGACTTCTCGAGCGACGCCGCGATATACGATTTCAGCACGACCAACGTCAAAGTCGCGCTGGCTTTCAACAACATCGGCGGGCTGGTGCAGGAGTTCAGTGAGGGGCGCTCTTTCGATTGGCTGCACTGATGTCACTGAGCAGTCAAGGATGCCATCGACACTGCGGCAGAGTTCCCGAGTGGAAGTGTAAGGTCGTGTCAGTTAGGTTCATGGTTCTAGACCGTGCGCGCATGCCAGCCCGATAGTCAGACCCGTACTCATTCAGCGAATGTCTCCTGCAAGCGGGTTCCACTTCCTTCCGTCGACTCGGAAGAGTCGGGCACCTGAGCTGCTGGGCTGGCATGGACTGGTCGGCGAGAGACAAGATGACCGGTACGCCGGTAACGCGGCCGGCTTACCGAGACAAACCGTATCCGCGCCTCTGTGAGGCTTGAAACGCTTAAGGAGGAAAACATGAGACGAAGCCTCGGGACCTGGGGTTGTAGTCTGTTAACGCTGCTGATACTCTCTACAGCAGCACTGGCTCAAGAAGTGCAGGTCATCTACCTGAAGGACGGCAGCACGATCCGTGGCAACGTGGTCCACCAGGACGCGACCATGTTGCTGGTCGAAACAGACTACGGCAAGCTGGAGGTGCCCAAGGCCAACGTGCTCCGGGTTGAGTACGCCACCGGCGGCGCCGTCCAGCCACAGACGGCGTTCCCGGGCGCAGCGCCTGAGCAGATGCAGGCAAGCCAGTTCCACGTCAAACCCAAGAAGGAGCCGTGCCTGGGGTGCTTCTTCGCGTGGCTCATCCCCGGAGCTGGCATGGTCTACGCAGAGGAGTACGGCTGGGCGGCAGGCTACTTCTGCGTAGGCATGCCGCTGATGATATGGACCGCGGTGGAAATCGCCGAGGCCGGTCCTTACGGCTCGCCGGACCTCCCACCGTTACTCATACTAGCTCCGTTCAGGCTGATTGAGTACGTCCACACGTACGCTTCCCTCAATGCCTACAACAAGCGCTATGGCTGGGCGTTCGACTTCGACCGAGCTACACAGTCGGCTTACGCTGAGTACCGCTTTGCACCCTACCATGACCGGTTGCAGACCGCGCTAGCGCTCGACTGCCCGGCTGGCGAGGCCTCGGCGCGAGTCGGCTTGAAGGTGAGATTCTAGCGATTGCAGGAACAAGGAGGTACGATGTCTACTCGCATCCGACTCGCGGCAGTGCTCGTGCTAGTTTGTAGTTCTCTTGTCGCACAGGAGGTGCAGTCCATTGTGCTGAAGGACGGTAGCACCCTGCGGGGCAAGATCGTAGGGCAGCAGGAAGGCATGCTGTTGCTCGAGACCAGCTACGGCCGACTGGATGTCCCAATGGCAAACATCGTGAGGGTCGAGTACGGTCAGGGCAGCATGCAGCCTGTCACATCGCCGGCGCAGTTCGTGAGTCCGGCGGCAGGGCTGACCCCGGCCAGATTCGCCTCCGGCCAAGGCAGCAGCCTGATAGGCGGGTCCATGGAGTTCGCACTATTTTCAGGGCAGTTGTACGGTGAATACCCGATCGTGCTTTTCGCGCTCGCACCCAGTTACGTGATGTTCGTATCACGTGGAATCGGGCTGGGTGCTGACCTCTCGGTAAGTGTCAATTTGGTGACCTATGAGCGCTACGGCTACGGCGGCTACTACGCTACTACTGCCACATACACTGGCTTCGCGATCTGTCCGAAGGCGGTGGCGGTGTTCGGAGATGCGGGCAGCAAGTCCCTGCCGTTCTTCGGACTGGGCTTCGGCTATGCGCGTTTGCACACCAGTGATGAATACTCGTCCACATATGACCTGAACGGCATGCGGTTCAAGGCATCGGGCGGAGTGATGATGCAGGTTGTTCCGCACGTGGGTATCCCGTTCGAGTTCGGGTTGGTCTTCGACCGCTTCACGCATTACGACGAAACAGAGGACGGCCTGACGCTACACGTCGGCATCGGTCTAGTTGGCATTCTGTACTAGGCACCGACAAGGATTGAGTCGTTGGCGTTGGACAGCATAGCAGGGTAATGGCGGTCGGACAATTCCGGTGACACATGCCGGGATTATTGACACCGGTCGCGTAAGCGCAGGCGAACCACTAACCACCAAGACCGCCAAGGTCGCCACTCGTCCTTCGCCTTTCGCTTCTCGCTCTTCGTCATTCTGCCCTTTGCCTTCTGCACTCTGTATTCTGCCTTCTCGGAATTCCGGTGACACATGCCGAAATTATTGACACCCGTCGCGTAAGCGCCGCCCGCCGTTAGCTCTTCGCTCTTCGCCATTTTGCCTTCTGCATTCTGCAATTTGCATTCTGTATTCGGCTTCTTCCTCTTCGTGCCCTTGGTGTGCTTGGTGGTTCACGTTCGGGTTCCGGCGGCTGCGCGGACTTGACCGGCTCGCACCTGGCGCTAGAATAGTTGCGAGACGCAGGACTGCGAACGATAATCAAGCTCGAAAGAAGGACACATGAGAACCGGAGTCCGTATTGCTGTGCTGGCGCTGGCCGGGCTTCTGCCCGGGACCGCGCTGGCCGTGCTGAATGTCGGCGACCAGGCGCCGAACTTCACTTTGCCTGATACTGCCTGGGTGAACCATCAGCTCACCGAGTACGCCGGCCGGGTCGTACTGCTGAACTTCTGGCAGTCGAGCTGACCGCAGTGCCGCGCGGAGTTACCGCGCCTTTCCGTAATGTATGAAGACTACCGTAATCAGGGGTTTGTTGCTCTGGCAATCAATCTGTCGGAAGACATGTCGATTGTCCGGTCGTATGCCCGGCAGAATACCAATCCCTATCTGCGGGATAACGGCACGGTCTGGGGCATTTACCGGCAGAACGGCTACATCCCGTTGAACTATGTCGTAGACCCGGAAGGGGTCATTCGGTTCTTCCAAGAGGGCTTCAACGAGCAGCTCATCCGCCAGATAATCGAGCAGTACCTGCCGGGTCAGATTGAGCATGATGTCGGCGTGATGGGCATTGCCGCGCCGACCGGCACGCTCGATTCAGGCGTAGTGGTTACGCCGAGTTGCTCGGTGTACAACTACGCGTCGAACGTCGAGACCTATCCGGTACGCATGCGCATCGGCACCGAGTACGACACGACCGTCACGGTTACGAACCACGAACCGGGTACGGTTCGACACGTGCAGTTCCCGGACTGGAGTCCGCGGATGCGCGGTCAGTCGGTTGTGACCTGCACAACCGAGCTTGCCGGCGACGCGGTCGGCAGTAACAACCGGCAGCGCCTGAATATCACGGTGAACGTCTATGACGTGGCGGTGACCGCGATTCTGGCACCGGTGGACAGTGTTGACTCAGGTGTTGCGGTCGTGCCCATGGTTGAGGTCCGAAACAACGGCACGTTGCAGGACATGGCCAGGGTGAAGTTCTTCATCGGCACGAGCTATGTTGAGAGCACGACTGTTGTGCTCGCCGCCGGGCGGTGTGATACGGCGTCGCTGCGGGCCTGGACTCCCTTGGAGCTGGGTACTTTTGCAACCCGCTGTACGGTCGGCACGTACCGGCCGGACATGAATCTGGCCAACAACCTGTTGACCGGCGAGGTGCGCGTGGTGCGCGTCTCGGGGCTGGAGGAGCGGCGGGCGCTGACCCTGGGACGGTTCTCGGCCCGGCCCAATCCAGCCCGTGGCCGGGTGGCAGTGCAGTACTCTCTGGCTGGTCCGGGATTTGTCAATCTCTGGGTGTACTCGGCCTCAGGCAGCCTGGTACGGACCCTGCGTTCCGGGCTGGAGCCGACCGGACAGCACGAAGCGGTCTGGGACGGTCGCGATGAGGACGGCAAGGCTGTGGGCCGCGGTGCATACTACCTGCGCCTTGCGGCCGGACCTCACCAGCAGGTCACGCGGCTGGTTCTGGTCGAATAGGACGCATCAGCATACCGAAAGCCCGGCTTGTCCGGGCTTTCAGTTTTCCCAAGGCTTTTGGGACCGGATGCGCCGGAGCGCCTCGGCAACGCCCGAAAAATCGGGCATCAACTCCTGAGCGCGAAGCAGTGCCCGCAAGGCTTCTTCCCGGTTGCCCTGGGCTTCATGTAGCAGGCCAAGGTTGAAGAGCGCCAATCCGTAGTCCGGGTTTGAAGCGAGCGCCTGTCGGAACTGGGCCAGGGCTGCCTGCTGGTCGCCGCGGCGGAGGAGAACTTCGCCGAGATTGTTATGAGCCAGGGCAAGGTTGGGGGCGAGTTCGAGTGCCCGTCTGAACTCCTGCTCGGCTTCGTCAACCCGGCCCAGTTGGTCCAGGGCAACGCCTAAGTTGTTGTGGAGCATGGCGTCATTCGGTGTCTGTCTGAGCGCAACGCTCAGAGCTTCGATCGCCGCCTGGTTATCGCCCTGTTCGAGCAGGACCGTGCCGAGAAGAGCGTGTGCGTCGGGGAAGTCGGGATTCTGGCGGAGGAGTTCTTTGAGTTCAGCCTCAGCACCGGCAAGGTCGTTCGACTCTCGAAGGGAGCGGGCCAGTTCGTATCTTGCGTCGGTCGCGCCCGGGTCCAACTGCAGGGCAGTACGCAGTTCGTCGATTGCCGACCGGGTCTGGCCGCGTTCGAGCAGAGCCCGGCCCAATTGGCCTCGGGCCTGAGGGTCGTGCGGTCGCTCTCTGACCATGGTCTCGGCAAGGCTAAGTTCGTCTTTCCATATGGGCAAACGGTAGAGCACACTTGCGGTCATGGCTGTGCAGAGCAGCAGGCCGGCAATCGCGGCCGGCCGGGACCATGCCTTGGGTAGACGGCAGACCAAGGCAACAATGGCAATCACTGCACCTGCAGTCGGCAGATAGAGCAGACGTTCTGACAGGTACGATGGTCCAGGCGGGAACAGGTTGCTGGCGGGCAGGAGCGTCAACAGGAATAGCCCCGAGCCGAGCCCGACCGCACTATTACGCTCACGCCACAGGGCATACACGGTTGCAGCCAGGGTCAAGAGGCCAACAGGCGTGGGCCAGCCTGCAGATGCGAACTCAACCAGGTTCGGATACGTGAGCCGGTGGTAGAAGGGGAAGACTGTTGTGAATGCGTAGCGGCCGACCGCGTTCAGGAACAGCAGCACGCGCTGGGCTGCGGTCACGTCACCCCAGGCTGGCTGAGGGCCGCGCAAGACCATGGTCCGTGCTGCAAGATATGTTGTGGCAACTGCGGCAAGGACAAAAGCAGTCAGCAACAGTCTGCGCCGCGGGCTCTGGCCCGGGTTGCAGACCAGCACCAGCGCCGGGAACAGGATTGCTGCTTCCTTGCAGAGCAGGGCAAGCGCGAACAGAACGGCAGCCCAGACCAGGCTTCGGCCACGAATCAGAAGTATCAGTGCGATGAGCAGGAACAGGCTCATCAGGAGGTCGGTGCGGCCGGAGACGAACGCGACCGACTCAACATGAGCCGGGTGCAGGGCAAAGACGAGTCCGACAAAGAGAGCCGGCCAGAATGAGCGGAAGAGCAGGAGAGCAAGCACAGCAACCACGGCGGTGGCGACGGCATTCAGGATAGTACTTGTCAGATGGTACCCTAATGGATTGAAACGCCACAGCTTATGGTCGTCCCAGAAGCTCAGGGTCACGATTGGCCGGTAGTAAGCATGGGGGCCGAGCCCGCGAACCGCCCAGGAATGGGTGAAGCTCTGAGCGAACAGCCGGAAAGGGTTGGGGCTTCTGATTTCGGGGTTCTCAAGAATCAGGGCCCGGTCATCCCAGACAAACCCGAACTTAAGGCTTGGAGCGTAGAGCAGAGCAGCGGCAAGTGCCGGGATGAGGACGACAAGCGCCGGGTGCAGGCGGGTCACGGTTTTCCGCGCGAGTTCTTGGGAAGGCTGAAGTCTGGGGCGAGCTCAAGCACCCGCTGGTAGACTGTTTCGGCCTGCTCATGGTGACCCATGCGCTCAAGCATGGCAGCAAGGTTGGCGTGGACATAAGGGTCATTGGGTGCAAGCTCAGCCGCACGCTTGAAACCGCGCAGGGCCGCTTCCGGGTTTCCGGCTTCTTCAAGAGCGATGGCCTGGTCGTTATGAGCCGCGACCATGGTCGGGTCGAGTTCGATTGCCCGGCCGTACTCCTGAATCGCCGCGGTAAGGTTACCGCTGGCACGCAGAGCTGCGGCCAGTCCGTAGTGAAGGCTTGCGTCGTCCGGTTCCAGCGCGAGTCCGACACGATACTCCTCGACCGCAGCGCTTATGTTTTCCATATCAAGGTAGAGCCGGGCCAGTTGGCGCCGGGCTTGAGTCAGGAAGGGTTGCAGTTCGAGTGCCCGGCGCAGCTCCCGGGTTGCGCCGGCCAGGTCGCCTGAACTCTTGAGTGCGCCGGCATAGTTGTAGCGCACTGTGGCATAGGTCGAGTCAAGGCCCATGGCCCGGCGATAGGCCAGATATGCACCAGCCCGGTCACCAGTGCGTTCGAGCAGGACACCAAGGTTATTGTAGGCCGGGGCAAAGTCAGGCGACGCTTCGAGCGCCCGGCGGTAGGCGGCCATGGCTCCCGGAATATCGCCGCGTCTGTCCAGTTCGGTTCCCCAGTTGTAGTGGGCGTTGGGCGAGTCTGGTGCTTCCTGAACCATCTTCGCGTAGAGCGTGGCGTTGTTCTGCCAGACCGGCATGCGCCGCAACGTGCCCCAGGCCATTGCCGAAGCATAGATGATTGCTGCTATGAGCAGCAGGCGTCGAAGGCCGGGTCCGGGGACGTGCGCGGCAGCCGCGGCTCCAAGGATGACTAGACCCAGGACCGGCAGATAGAGCAGGCGTTCGGCAAAGTAGGTCAGGCCGATAGGGAAGAGGTTGCACCCGGGAAGCACAAACAGGATGAATAAGGTACTGCCCAGGCCAAGGGCCTGACCGCGGTAGCGCCAGGCCAGCCAGACCAGCCCACTGAACCCGACCAGCCCGACGAGAGTCGGCCAGCCGAAGGCAGCAAACGCTTCGACATCTGAGAACAGCAGGCGATGTCCGAACGGCCAGACTGCCTGGTACAGGTACCGGCCGAATCCGTTCACGACCAGGAACACACGTTGAACCGGTGTTTCCTCGCTCCAGCCTGCGGTCTTGCCAGAGAGGATGAGCGAGCGGGCAACAAGATAGAGAGCAGCAATGAGAATCATGCCGATGAGGAGAAACCAGGTCTGGCGAGTTGTGCCTGGCCGTCGTATTGAGGGAGCAAGCGCCAGGAACGCGAGCAGGGGGAACATGATTGCCGCCTCTTTGCAGAGCAGGGCCAGGCTGAACCCGGCGAGAATCCCGATACCGGTTATCGGGCGTTGCGTCGCGCGGAACCTGAGGACAAGAAGGAATGCAGTGAGCAGGAAGACCGACATCAGCAGGTCGGTGCGGCCTGAGACGAACGCGACCGACTCAACATGGGCCGGATGCAGGGCAAAGAGCAGGCCGCCGACCAGTGCCAAAAGGGCCTTTCCCAGGAGTCGCGCCAACACCAGGGCGGCAAGACCGGCAACCAGGCAGTTGAGCAGCAGGTTGGTCAGATGAAAGCCGAGCGGATTCAGTCCCCAGAGCCGGCGCTCGACCCAGTACGACAAAGCGACGACCGGCCGATAGTAACCTTCACCGGTCGGGTCAGGCCAGAAGGTTTGAGCAAAGAGCTGAGCAGGATTGGCCGTACGCAGGTTCCGGTTCTCGGTGATGAGCATCTGGTCGTCCCAGGTGAATTCGTACCTCAGGGTCGGCAGATAGATAAGGCCGGCAGCGCTGACCAGCAGCGCGACAAGCAGCAGTTGTCTGCGGTCAGTCAAGCGCGCTCGGGCCTGTGCGTCTGTGGCACTACCTGACTACGAGCTTGGCAGTCCGGTTGTCTGCCCGCACGAAGTAGACCCCGGCTTTCAGTGTCCCGGGCAGGCGCAGGCTGGCGTTGCTTTCGAGTTCAGCGACGCACCGACCGGCATGGTCAAAGAGAGTTGCCTGTTCCGGCGTCTTCGGCCAGGCAAGCCGGGTTCCGGGTCGGGCGATGCTCGGACTCGGGAGGAACCCGGCAGGCCTTGGATTGCGCGGTTGTTCGGCAAGGCCGACTTGAGCTGACCGGTACAGCCCGGTCCGGCACATGTCGAACTGATAGGTCGGCCACTCCCAGGTCATGCGGTCGAACGGCACGCCTGTCTTCCAGATGTGAACCCACATGAAGTTGCCGTACGCGGAAACCGCGATGATGTCGAGCGAATCGTCACCGTCTACGTCTGCCACACTCGCGCCGTTCAGATAGGTGAATCCCCGGGGCCGCAGGGGCCAACCGGTAACCACGGTGCCGTCGTGGTGCAGTGCGTGCAGATATCCGGCCGTGTCCGCGTTGGTCACCAGGTTGCTCGTAATGATAATCTCCATGTCGTGGTCGCCATCGAGGTCGGCAACAGCAATGTCGCCTTCGGCTGAGCCGCCGTCCGGGTCGCGATAAGGGAATCCGGGCAGACCCGAACCGTCATCGTCGAACGCATAGAGCACGTCAGCCGACGCACCCATGATTCCGGCCAGGCCGTCCAGCACTTTCAGGTCACTGTTGCGGTACAGGTCGGCTGTGGTCGGCGGGCAGTAGGTCCAGCGCGAGAACGGACGGGGCCAACCGGTAAGCATGGTGCCGTCGTAGCGCCAGACGCAGCAGGCGCCGTTGCGGTGCATGCCCGCGACAATCTCAAGCGTGTCGTCGCCGTCGAGGTCGGCCAGAGCCGGCGACTGGTAGGAGAAGTAGCGGCCCGTGGGGTTGACCTGGGGCCAGCCGGGCAGATTCGTGCCGTCGGGCCGGAGGACGTAGATTGAGCTGTACGAGCAGTAGACGATCTCCTTCACACCATCGAGGTTGATGTCGCCAACCGCGGCTCCGGTTGCCGGTACATGGTCGAGCGAGCATGGCCACGCGCCCGGAAAGGGTCGGCCCCGGTGGTCAAGCACATGCAGGTGGCCGATCGGGTAGTTGCGTTCGCCGACAATCACCTCCAGGGTGTCATCGCCGTCAAGGTCGGCGAATGTCGGGGCGTCTTCAAAGTTGCCACCGACCAGACCAGAGTAGGGCCAGCCGGGTTTGACGGTTCCGTTTGGGGCAAACAGATAGACCCGGCCGCCGCTGGTCATGCCCCGGGTTGTGATGCCGATCTCATACTGGCCGTCGCGGTCTACATCGGCCACGGCAGCAGCGTACTGACCCATGCCGGTCAGGGTCTTGGGCCAGCCTGGGAAGGGGGTGCCGTCGTACTTCCAGACATGCAGTTGATTCGCAGTTGAAGCGCGGATGACCTCAAGCCGTCCGTCGCCGTCAAGGTCGGCCAGGGCCACGCCACGCGACGGCCCGAACTGCGGGTCGCTGGAGACCTTGACCGGCCAGCCGGGCATGAGGGGCAACTCGTCGGCCGCTGGGCCGGCGACGGACACGACCGTGTCATGCAGGCGGTTCTCGTTCGGAACAGAAGCACCGGCATCTGATACCGAGATCACCATGCCGCGGGTCGGTATCACGACCAAGAGGAATGCCAGAATCTCGAACATGCTGCCTCCTTTGGTTTACAGTGGACAGAACTCAAAGCGGCTCTTGAAATGCCGCAGATTCAATTCCCGGCCATAAGTGACCCGAACATCAGGAATGCGGTCCCGGTGGTCAAGCAGGACCTTGACTGCTTCGGCTGTAGAGAACAGGTCCTGGTCCTCGTAGGCCAGCCTCGGTACCGCGGCCCGAACGTTATTGACGCGCGGGTCAGGGCCGATTTCCTGACCAGCGCGGAACTTGCCGAACGCATAGGCGCCAAGCTCGCAGAGTCGATGACCGGCAAGCAGGAGCAGGGCGGTGAAAGCAATGCCGCGGAATCCCGGGTTGGTGCCGAAGAACTCGTCCATCTCGATGTAGACGGCTGAGCCGCCGACCGGTTCGACGATTGGAACACCGTGCGCGGCCAGCCGGGCACCGAACCGCTGCACCTGTTCGATGCGGTAGCTCAGATAACGCTCGTCAACCACCGTACGCAAGCCTTGGGCGATTGCTTTCAGGTCCCGTCCAGCCAGGCCGCCATAAGTCGGGTGGCCCTCGACCATAATCTGGTGGTCGGTGAGCTTGCCGATCAGGGCCGGGTACCTGGTTATGAATCCGGCTCCGGGTTTGACGACCAGTGCTCCGCCGATGTTGGCCAGCCCGTCCTTCTTGAAACTGATGTGGAACCCGTCTACGTGCTTGAACATCTCGTGGACAATATCCTGGACCGGTCGGGTCTCGTAGCCTGGTTCGCGGTGTTTGATGAACCATGCATTCTCGGCGAATCGGCAGGCGTCAAAGAAGAACGGTATGCCATGCTTGCGGGTTAAAGCTGCCACCTGGGTGATGTTTTCCATCGAGACCGGCTGTCCGCCGCCGGTATTGTTGGTGATGGTCAGATAGACCAAAGGCACGAGCGGCCGGCACTTGCTCAGAATCTCAGACAGTGCGGGCAGGTCCATGTTGCCGCGAAAGCCGAAGCTTTTGTCCCGGTTCCGGTGTTCAGGGCACGGCAGGTTCAAAGGGACGATGTTGGCAGCCTCGAAATTGCCCTCAGTAGTGTCGAAGTGCGAATTTGAGGGGATGATAAGGAAGCCATCTTTCGGTCGGGACACCTTCTTCAGAACCTGGTCACGCAAGTCCGGGCTGAGCTGCTCAACCAGACCCGATGCTTGCTTCGGGCCGACATGGGGGAGCAGGTCCTGGGCAAGGACGGTCGCCAACGCGTGCTCAGCAGCCCGACCCTGGTGGAACAGAAACACGGTCTCGTGGGTGCCGGGCGCTTCCTGCCATGATGGGCCGAACGTGCGCACGACCTGCTCTTTCAGTTCATAGTACCCCTGATTCGAACCATAGGCCTCGTCTCCGAGCAGCAGCTCGGACCACTGTTCCATCGTCATCGTCGTTGTCCCGGAGTCGGAAAGCAGGTCGCAGCCTGGAATCTTGTGAGCCGGAAATCCGAACACATTCAGCCCGACCTGGTGCAGGAGGGCTCGTCGCTCATCGAAGTCGCCCATGGCACAGGGCCGGAACCGGACAATCGCATTGCGATAGGGCCGAGGCCGGCAGTATTCGGCGAGAGTCCGGGGCGGGCAGTCGAGCCGGCGAAACCGGTCGATGAAGAAGTCAAGATAGTTTTCGTTCATTGCAGGATCACTTTGGAGGAGTTTACTACCCGGACTCGGGCAGTCAACAGAACGTTGGAGAAAGGGCAACGCGGACTTGACTGACTGAGACATCGGGTCTACAATCCAGCCGGCGGCATCGGGGCCGGGCGCAATTCCAATGGGCCGAAGTGGCGGAACTGGCAGACGCAGTGGACTCAAAATCCACCGTTCAGCGATGGACTTGTGGGTTCGACTCCCACCTTCGGCATTTCCTCGTCGTTCGAGACCGGTCTGACCGGCTTGACTGTGCCGGGTTCACCGCCTACACTTTGACCCATGAGCCCCAAACATATCCTGGTAGTTGACGATGAACCTGGTATCAGACTGCTGGTGCGGAAGCTGCTGGAGCCGGCAGGCCACAGGGTGAGTGAGGCCGGCGACGGGCAGGCCGCACTCAGCATGGTCAAGGTCGATCGACCGGACGCGATTCTGCTCGACGTTCAGATGCCGGGGATGAATGGCCATCAAGTCCTGGCCGCGCTCAAAGCCGACAAGACGTTCAACGCTCCGGTCATCATGCTTACTGCCCAGGACGACTGGGAGAATCTGGATGCCGCGATGGCGGCCGGCGCTGATGCCTATCTGACCAAGCTGCTGACCCGGGACGAACTGCTTCGAAAACTTGACGAGCTGCTCGGCAAGTAGAGCGGCAGAAGCGGCCGCTGGTCGAGCGCGTCCGCCTGTCGGACGTGCCCGGCGACCGCGGCGAGGAGAAACGATGAACAGGTTGTTTATTCTCTGGCTGTTCCTGTCCGGTGTGGTTCTAGCAGCGACTCCGCGTGACCTCGTCTTGATTCGAAACGCAACAAGAACGGACGTGCGTACGGTCGAGTCGAGCGGCGCACTTGTCGATTACATCAGTGCTGAAGGTATCGTGGCTGAGGTGGCAGTTTCGGAGCAGGCCGCGCTTGCCGCCCGAGGTTTTGACATCACGGTCATCACTCCGGCCATCACCGACGTCTACCAGGCCAACTTCGAGACCGGCTGCGACTTCGGCCAGTATCTTGCGTATCAGGCGTTTGTCGACAGCATGCAGACTATTGCCCTTAACAACCCGGAAGTCTGTCGGCTGGAGACATTGGGGACGTCGTACGGCGGCAGGTTGCTTCTGGCGCTCAAGTTCTCGGACAATCCCCAGGTGCATGAGAACGAGCCCGCGGTTCACTTTGAGGGGGCAATCCACGGTGACGAGAAGATCGCCTGGGCCGTGACTTTTGAGATGGCAAAGTACCTGCTGAACAACTACGGGAACGATACACTCGTCACCCGGCTCATCAACACTAGGGAAATCTGGCTCATGCCGATGTACAACCCGGACGGGTACGTCGCGGCGATGCGTTACAACGGCAACAACGTTGACCTGAATCGGAACTGGGGCTGGATGTGGGGCGGTGAGACCGCACAGGGCGCATCGGCTTTCAGCGAGCCGGAGAACCGCTCAGTGCTGGCGCATATCGGGCGCAATCCGATGGTGATGTTCGTCTCGTTTCACGCCGGTACCGAGTACATCTCGTTCCCGTGGAGTTATTCGCCGGACTCGGCGCCCGAGAAACGACTGCTCAACTTCCTTTCTCAGCGCTACAGCGTGCCCAACGGCTACGAGTACGGGCAGGGTTATCAGGGGATGTACCCGATAAACGGCTCGACCAAGGATTTTGACTACGGCTGCGGCATGATGGGCTGGTCGATTGAGGTGAACATGCAGAAGACCCCGCCCGCCTCAGAGATTGACCCGACCTTCAACCGGAACCGGACCGCGATGCTTGAGTTCTTTCATCGCGCGGGCCAGGGCATCCATGGAACAGTAACCGATGCCGCGACCGGCCTGCCGGTTCACTGCCAGGTCTGGGTCGGTCCGGCCAACTGGCCCAGCTACAACCATCCTGAGCTCGGCGACTTTCACCGGTTCTACCTGCCAGGCACGTACTCAGTCACATTTCGCGCTCCCGGATACCTGGATACGACCATCGCCGGCGTCGTTGTTCCGAACTCGGGCGACTCATCGGCCACGCTCGACGTCCAGATGACTGCGAACGAGAGTGCGCCGCTTTTTGCCTACCGGCTGGTCTGGTGCAGTTACGTCAACGAAACCTCCAACCATACCTATCCGGTTCGCGCACTTGGACCCAACGACGGCGTATCGTTCCAGCTCGACAACACCAAGACCATCTGTCTGGACATGGACCGGCCGGTGCGTAACGGCGACGGCACCGACCTCGTGGTCTACCGGTCGTCCGGCTCCGGGACAGCCAGCGTCCAGGGCGCAAACTCGTGGCAGGGGCCGTGGACCAACCTCGGCACGGCCAATAGCGCCCAGACCAGCTTTGACTTGGGCTCGGTCGGGCTGGACAGCGTTAGATTCGTCCGGCTGACCGCCTCAGGCACGTTCTACCTCGACGCGGTCGAAGGCGTCAACTTCACCGGGATTCAGGAACGCTCTGCGCCAGTCGCCAGACGTCAGATTTCCGGGCAGACCCTGACACGCGGTGCTGTCAGTTTGCTGGAGACCGCGAGCGGTGAGCGGTCAACCTTGGGCACCTGCTTGCTCGATGCAGCGGGCCGCAGGGTGCTCAGTCTCCATGCCGGTCTGAACGACATCTCGTGCCTGTCACCGGGTGTCTACTTTCTGCGTGAGCAGTCGGGCGTATCCCGATTCCTGGTCGTGAGGTAACCTGTGAGAATCCAAGCCAGCGCAGCAATCCTGTTTCTCCCTGTCCTGGTTGTAGCCGCGTCGGTCGAGTCGCGGGTTCACGAGTATCAACTCAAGAACGGTCTCAAGGTCATCGTCTATGTTGACTCGTCGGCTCCGGTTGCGTCGGTCAACGTCTACTACAAGGTCGGCTCCTACGACGAGGCGACCGGCAAGACCGGACTGTCCCACATGCTCGAACACATGACCTTCAAGCGCTCGGACATCTACGCGCCGGGCGACTTCGACCGTATCCTCGACTCGGTCGGCGCAGTCAACAACGGTTTCACCTCGACATTCTACACCGGCTACTACGAGGACCTGGCCAGCGACCGCTACGACATCGGACTCAAACTCGAGGCCGCACGGATGCGCTGCATCTTCCCTGACTCCGAGTTCGCGACCGAACACGGCGTCGTGTCCGAGGAGCGGCGTCTCCACGACAACCGCCCGAACTCGGTCTTCTGGGAGAGCTTCGAAGCGACCGCATATCTCGCCAACCCGCAACGGAACCCGACGATCGGCTGGTCCGATGACGTGCGGCGTTACACCATCGGCCCGGTGCGTGACTGGTACCACAAGTACTACAACCCGGCCAACGCCGTCCTGGTCGTGGCCGGCCACGTTGACCCGGCTGACGTTCGCTCCCGGGCTGAGAAATACTTTGGCCGGCTCAAGGGCAGCCCGGTCGAGCGCGCTGACTTCTACGACGTCGAACCCAAGCAGCGTGGTGAGCGTCGCGTGGTTGTGCGCCGCCGCGTGTCGGTTCCTCTGCTTGCCATCGCATTCCCCATACCTGGTACGCGAGACTCGACCTATGCGGTTGGCGACGTTGCGGCCAGCATCCTTGCCGGCGGCCGCAACTCGCGTCTGTATCAGCGGCTCGTGGTCAAGGACGGACTTGTTACTTCGGTGAACGCCTGGACCTGGGTGAGCCTGGACCCGGGTATCTTCCTGGTCTACGTGGTTCCCAAAGCTGAGAGCCTTATCCCGGCAGTCGAGCTTGCGGTCTACGATGAGGTCGAGCGCCTCAAGACCGAACTCGCCACCGATCGGGAGATGGAGCGGGTCCGCAACCAGCTTGCGGCCGACGAGGTCTTCAGCCGCGATGACGTTTCAGACATGGCCTACTTTCTGGCCACGTCCTACATCCTGCACGGCGACTGGCGCTGGTTCCTGAAGGAGCGGGAGCTGCTCGCCTCGGTTACCAAAGAGCAGGTGCGCGATTACTGCCGCGCCCATCTCCATGAGGACAACCGCACCGTCGGTCTGCTCGTATCTGAGCGAAGGGAGCAGCCATGACACGCCGTTCGCTACTCGTCGTTCTGCCTTCTGCTCTTTGCATTCTGCACTTTTCCTTCGCCCTTCCTCTGTACCGTGATTCCCTGCCTAACGGCCTCGTTGTTATCACCTATGAAGACCATCGGTTGCCGATTGTGGACCTGTCGCTGGTCTGCCGGTCCGGTGCTGCTTTCGACCCGCCGGGCAAGGCTGGCACGGCCGGCCTGGTCGCCCAGATGCTCACCCGCGGTACACGCACGATGACGGCGGACTCGATGGCCGCGCTCATCGAGTACCTTGGCGCTGAACTACACGGCGGTGCTGACTATGACGCGGCCAGCGTGTCCCTGCGCCTGCTTGCCAAAGACCTCGCCGCGGGCCTGGACATCGGGGCTGAGGCCGTGCTCTATCCGCGCTTCGACACGGCCGAGTTCACAATGCTGCGCGGCCAGACTCTGGCTGGTGCACGGCGCCGACTCGACAACCCGGGCGCAGTGGTTGATGACGAGTTCAACCGCCTTCTTTTCGGGGACCATCCTTACGGACGACCGTCAGGTGGCGATACGTCTTCTCTGCCCAGAATCACGGTCGCAGACATGGTGGCGTTTCACCAGACCTTTTTCCGACCGAACAACTGCTTCGTCGTCGCGGTCGGCGACGTTGAACGTGCGGTGCTGCTGGATGAGGTTGAGAAGCGGTTCGGGGCTTGGCAGCCGGGCACAATACCGGCGCCTGGGTCCGGCTCACCCGCCATACCTGCGCGCCTGCGGGTGAAACTCATTACCCGGCCGGACATGAATCAGACGTATGTTACGTTCGGCCACCCCGGTATCAGTGCGCTTGATTCTGACCTGATTCCGGCTCGGCTGATGTCGTACATCCTCGGCGGCGGAGCAATGTCTTCTCGGCTCGGACTCGCGGTGCGCGAGGAGGCCGGGCTTGCCTATGACGTCCGCTGCTACTTTGACCGCCGACTCCTGCCCGGTGCGTTCCGCGCCTCGGTTCAGACCGCAAGACCCAGGGAAGCCATCCAAAGGATGTTCTCCCAAATCGTGCTGATGCACGATGCGGGCGCGAACAAGGCCGAGCTGCTTAAGGCTCACAACTACTACACCGGCAGCTTCCCGCTTACCTACAGCTCCAACCGCGGCAAGCTCCAGTCAGCCCAGACGGTCGAGCTCTATCATTACGGCATCGACTGGCTTGAGAAGTTCCCGGACAAAGTCCGGGCGGTCACGCTTGAACAGGTCAACCAGGCTGCCCATGAGCGGCTGTTTCCGGGCAACTACGTCATGGTCATCATGGGCAACGTGACCAAAGAAGACCTGGGCCTTACCGACGTCGAGTGGATTGAGTAACCGACTCTGCTGACTCTGACAACAGGACAGACGCGGCGACCTTGTCTGGCTGTGAGCAGTCTTGGCATGGCTCACAGATAGCGACTCACGGGTCACTTAGCCAAACAACATAGTGGCTGCTTGGCCGGCATCTGAACTCAACCATTTGAGTATCATGAAGTTAGTCGAAAGAGAGGCAGAATCCAGAACCCACCGGGGGAGTGGTTCCCTATACCGTCCCCGAAAGCGCTATCCTGAGCGAACTCTCAAGCGCTATCGTCGTCGCTTTGCCTACGGCTTGCGCTGCGGCTCAGGCAGGCGCGGCCTAGGGCCCGGTGACTGCCGTGACCAGAGGTGCAGTCCTTCCGGCTCTGCTCCTGGCTCAGCACTGCGCTCTCAGGTGCGCAGTCAAAGTCGCTTTGCGAGTCGCTTGCCACTCCGTTTCAAGGGCCGCTCTGCGGGCCGCCTTCCGATTCGCAGCCTGAGCTTAGACCGACGCGGACCATGTCTGCTGTTCTGTGGATGCTTGCATCTTCTGTACGCCTGGTGAACTTCGCGACGCAGTCGTCCGGTCGCAGCCGCGCCGGCTCGGATGACGATGAACAGGTTGACATTGCCCGAGCCTGGTGTAGAGTTCTCTGGGAGGTAACGATGTCGCGTCCTTACAGGAAATGGTCGAAAGAAGAGGTCGTCCGTACAATCAAAGCGATGCACCGGCGCGGTGAGCCGCTGAATGCCGGGTTCGTTGCCCGGCATTATCCATCACTAATCTACGCCGGCCGGAAGTATGCCGGCGGCTGGGACGCCGCGGTGTCGGCCGCAGGGCTGGATTACGAGCAGTACCGCCGCAAGTACGTCTGGAACCGGGACAAGGTCATCGCCCGAATCAAGGAATTGTACGCAGCAGGTGAGCCGCTGAACGTCAGTCGGGTCGAGCGTAATCACGGGGGACTGGCTGGGGCTGCGACCGAGCACATCGGGTCATGGGCCCGGGCAATCAAGGCCGCCGGGTTGGACTACTCCAAGATCAGATGCCAGCGTCAATGGTCGCGGGCAGCAATCCTTGACGAAATTAGACGAATGCACAAGGAGGGTATGTCACTACAGACCACCGCGGAGGTGCGCCGGCGGTATCGGACCCTGCATGCGGCCAGCGTCCGCTACTTCGGAAGCTGGGCCGCTGCGGTCCAGCGCGCCGGACTGGGCCGGTCCAGCGAACGATGAGAGTCCTCGTTCTCGGTTCGGGCGGAAGAGAGCATGCCCTGGTCTGGCATCTCGCCCGACACGGCCACAGGGTCTTCTGCATCCCGGGCAATGGCGGCATCGGTCGTATCGCCTCGTGTGAGCCTCTCGATGTCAACGACGCCCCGGCGCTGGTTTCTTTCTGCCGTCGGGAAAAGGTCGAGTTGACAATCGTTGGTCCTGAGATTCCACTGGTCGCGGGCGTGGCTGACCGGTTCCGCCAGCACGGCCTTGTCTTGTTTGGGCCAGACCGGGCCGGTGCGCAGCTTGAAGGCGACAAAGCCTTTGCCAAACACCTGATGCAGGAACAGGGTATACCAACCGCCCGGTTCGAGGTGTTTGATGACCTGGCCCGGGCCCGGGATTACGCGCGGACTCAGCCGCTGCCGCTCGTTATCAAGGCCGCAGGACTGGCAGCCGGTAAGGGCGTGGTCATCTGCCGGACACACGAAGAAGTCGAGCAGACGCTGGCCGGGATGCTTTCCGGCAGCCGGTTTGGTCCGGCCGGACTCACGGTCGTGGTCGAGGAGTATCTCCAGGGCGAGGAGGCGTCAATCATCGGTTTGTGTGATGGCTCCACCTTCAGGTTCTTTCCGCCGTCGCAGGATCACAAGCGGCTGCTTGACGACGACCAGGGACCCAATACCGGTGGCATGGGCGCATACGCGCCGGCGCCGTTGGTGACCGCGCAGGTTGCCCGTCAGGTCGAGCAGCAGGTGTTCGAGCCGCTGCTTGCCGGTCTACAGCGCCGAGGGATTGACTATCGCGGGGCCATCTACGCCGGAATCATGATGACGAATCAGGGCGTTCGGGTGCTTGAGTTCAACTGCCGGTTCGGCGACCCGGAGACCCAGGCAGTGCTACCACTGGTCGAGACCGACCTTGTCGAGCTGAGCATGGCGTGCATCGAGGGCAGACTGGCGGGTCAGGAAATTAGAACGTCAGACCGGCACGCGCTCTGCGTGGTGGCTGTTGCCCAGGGTTATCCTGACTCCTACCAGCGGGGCGACACAGTCACGTGTCCGCCTGACCAGCCTGCGGAAGTGGTCATCTTCCACGCCGGAACCAGAGCCGATGGTGGCCGACTGGTGACCAACGGCGGCCGTGTGCTCGGAGTCACCGGTCTCGGCTTGACCCTTACGCAGGCTCGGGACCGGGCATACGAGACGCTCGGGAAAGTCAGCTTTCCCGGTATGTTCTATCGTCGAGACATCGGTGCGCGCGCTCTGAGAATGAAGAAAGCGTAGGGCTGTCTGACCAGGTTCCTGGGACTTGAGTCTGACAACGCTTCCCGGGTCGCCGCCGAGGTCGCCCGGCGCTGGTCCGATGGTCTGGCACTTGTGCCTATGCTGGGCGGTTACTGCGTACTGACCCGGAACCCGGACACAGAACCGGGATTCGCCAGATTTGGCCCGGCCTGCCGACTTGTTGACGAACCGAGTTTGGTCCAACTGACTGCACCGACGGATTCGGCGGTGCGGCGAATTCTTGCCGGTCCGGTGGTCGGCAGGCTGGATGCGGGTCGTGTCGGCCTGGCAACCGAGCCGCTCTCAGTTGAACTGCTGCGTCGGTTGGGGTCGATCTGGTTCGGTCTCGCGCCCGAGAACGTCGAATTCACCGAAGTGATTGATGACTTGGGAGACGATGCGGAAGTTGTGGTGAGTGCGCGCGAGCCATGGCAGCCCGGGCCGACCGTGATCGACCTGACCTGTTCACCTGCCAGAGTTGACAGACGGGGAAAGTCGGCGATACTGGACATTGAACATGAACTGGGACGACTGGTCAGCCTCGGGCCGGGCGTGGCGTTCTCGGTACTCGTTGTCTGCACCGGCAACTCCTGCCGCAGTCCGATGGCCGCCGGCATGTTGAGCCGGATGCTGGCCGGGTTACCGGTCTTCATCTACTCGGCCGGTACCGACGCGCCGGTCGGCAACAGCCCGACCGCCCTGGCAGTGCAGGTCGCAGGTGAGCACGACGCCGACATCAGCCGGCACCGCGCCCAGCAGCTTACCGTGCAATTGATTCGAGCCGCTGACCTCGTCCTGGTCATGGACCGGTATCATCGAGAGCGCGTGGTCGAGATTCTGCCTGAGGCTGCAACCCGGACTCGTCTGCTCCGGTCATTCGCCGGCAGCGCCGACGAAGAGGTCGATGACCCGATTGGCCGTTCGCTTGAGTTCTACCGTTGTACCGCGGCGCGGATGCTGCCGGCGCTCGAGCGAGTGGCGACGGACGTGAAGATGAGACTCGGTCGGACCGGCAGCTAGCCACCAGAAGCACAAACCCGGACCAAGGAGAAGAGAACTGTGGACTACTTTCTTACCGATACGCAGAAGGAGATTCAGCAATTGGCTCGCAGGTTTGCCCAGGAGAAGATGAAGCCAGTGCGAGCCGAGCTGGACAAGACCGGCGAGTTTCCGCACGCGATTATGAAGGAACTGGCCGAACTGGGACTGATGGGGGTCTACATCCCGGAAGCGTACGGCGGACTGGGCGGCGGTATCATGGAAATGTGCCTGGTCGTCGAGGAGCTGTGCCGCGTGGACGGGGCTGCCGGGCTGTGTTATGCGGCATGCGGGCTGGGGACGTTCCCGATTATTCTCGGTGGAACCGAGGAGCAGAAGCAGCAGTACCTGCCGCGTCTGGCCGCGGGCGAGATTGCCGCCTTCGCGATTACCGAAGCGAGTGCCGGGTCCGACGCCTCCAACGTCAAGACGCGCGCGGTAAAGCAGGGCGACTACTACGTGCTCAACGGAACCAAGCAGTTCATCACCAACGGCAGCGTGGCAAAGGTTTACACGGTCATCGCCAATACCAATCCGGCCAAGGGCGCGCGCGGCCTGTCGGCCTTCATCGTCGAAGACGGCACCCCCGGCTTCACTTTCGGCAAGATTGAAGACAAGATGGGCATCCGTTGCTCCAAGACCGCGGAGCTCATTTTCACTGATTGCCGGGTTCCGGCGGCCAATCTCGTCGGCGGCAGGGAAGGGCTCGGGTTCGTACATACGATGAAGACTTTCGACCGGACCCGGCCCGGAGTCGGTGCTCAGGCACTGGGCATTGCGGCCGGAGCACTAGACGAGGCCCTGGAGTACGCCCGGACGCGGGTCCAGTTCGACCAGCCGATTGCCAGCTTCCAGGCCGTGCAGCTAATGCTCGCCGACATGGCGATCGCGGTCGAGTCTTCGCGCACGCTCATTTACCAGGCGGCACGGGCGGCGGATTCAGGCATGAAGAATATCTCAGCCATCGCTTCAATGGCCAAGGTTCTGGCGTCGGACACGGCGATGAAAGTGACGACCGACGCGGTGCAGATTCTGGGCGGGTACGGCTACATGAAGGACTATCCGGTCGAGAAGATGATGCGCGACGCGAAAATCACCCAGATATACGAAGGGACGAACCAGATTCAGCGGCTGGTCATTGCCTCCGAGCTTATCAAGGGGACGGCGTGGTAGCGCCGGGTTCCGGGTGCGCCGGGCAAGCCGGTCGCAGCAGTCGGCCGGCGGGAACCAGGCTTTGATTATGGGCCGACTGTGTGACGTCGCGATTGTCGGCGGGGGGCCGGCCGGATACACAGCCGCCATCCGACTCGGACAGCAGGGTAAGCGGGTGATTCTGGTCGAACAGGACCGGGTCGGCGGTGTATGCCTGAACTGGGGATGCATCCCGGTCAAGGCCCTGCTGCACGCGGCCAGCATCAAGCGAGCGGCAGCCGAGGCCCGGTCCATGGGCATGGTGTTCGCTCCGCCGGAACTAGACTTTCTTGCTTTGTACGGCTGGAAAGCGCGGGTGGTCGAGCGACTGGTGCGCGGAGTCGAATACCTGCTCAAGTCGAATCGGGTCGAGACCGTGGGCGGCCGTGCGAGCTTTCGGGACGAACGCCACCTCCGGGTCATGTTGCCGGGCGGGTCTGAGTTTGAGCTTGAGACCGAGAACGTTGTCATCTGCACCGGGTCGAAGCCTGCAGTGCTGCCCGGCATTGTTCCGGACAACCGGTTCGTCATCGATTCGAATGGTGCGTTGAATCTGGTTGAGTTGCCCGGCCGCATCGTCATCATTGGCGCCGGAGCAATCGGACTGGAGTTTGCCACTATCTTCAGCCGCCTGGGCGCCAGAGTCGTCGTGCTTGAATTGCTTGACCAGGTTCTGCCTGGGATGGACCGTGAAGTCTCTGTCAGTCTGCAGCGCTCGATAGTGCGTGAGGGGATTGAGTTCCATCTTGGTGTCAGAGTTGAGGCGGTTGACAATGGCACGGTGCGCTATCTTCAGAACGGTGAAGTGCAGGCGGTTGAGGCGGACCGCGTCCTGCTCGCGGTCGGCCGGACGCCACTCACCGACGGGCTGAATCTGGAAGCGGCCGGGGTCGAGACCGACTCGCGGGGTTTCATCAAGACCGACGGTCGGTACCGCACGAGGTCTCCATCCGTCTATGCCATCGGCGACGTGCGCGGCGGTCTGCTTCTTGCACACAAGGCGATGGCCGAGGCCACGAGTCTGGCCGACGCGCTGGGCTCGGGCCGACCGTGGAAGTTCAAGGCCGTGCCGTCCTGCGTCTACACCGACCCTGAGGTCGCGTCCGTGGGCGTGACCGAGGCACAGGCAACTGCCGAGGGCCGAAAGGTCAGAGTTGGGCGCGTGCCCCTGACCGCGGTTGGGCGTTCGCTCACTTTGAGCCGCAGTGAGGGTCTGTGTAAGATGGTCGTGGAAGAGCCGACCGGCAAGGTCCTGGGTGTGTCGATTGTCGGCCCGCAGGCTGACGCACTGATTGGCGAGGCCGCGGTCGCGGTTGAGCTTGGACTGACTGCCGCGGAACTGGGCCGGGTCGTTCATCCGCATCCAACGATGAGCGAGCTGCTCTCGGAGGCGGCCGAGGCCGCCTGCGGCCGAGCGGTGCACGTCATCAACCGGCAATAGACGAAACCGACCTGGCGCGCCATGCCAGCAGGGTTCCTCGTCAACCTTCTTGGTCTCACTGACTACGGTCGCGGTCTTGACCTCCAGCACCGCTTGTGGGAGATGAGAGTCGGCGGTGAGATTTCAGACACCCTGGTGCTGGTCGAGCATCCGCCGGTTATCACCCTAGGTCGTTCGGCCCGGCCAGAGAATGTCCTTGTCTCGGAAGAATGGCTGTTACGGGCCGGGGTGGCGCTGCACCGGGTAGAGCGTGGGGGAGACGTGACGTTTCACGGACCCGGACAACTCGTCGGGTATCCAATATTCGAACTGACCCGGGGTCTTGCCGGAGTCAAGCCGTTTGTTGATGGTCTGCAACGGGCTCTGATTACCGCGCTGGCCGAGGTTGGTGTCGCAGCTCATGTGCGGGAGGGCCTGACCGGTGTCTGGGTCGAAGACCGCAAGATCGCCTCAATCGGCATCGCGGTGAAACGCTGGGTCACACGGCACGGTTTTGCCCTGAATGTGACGACCGACCTGACCTGCTTCCGCCTGATAAACCCTTGCGGGATGGCGCAGGTTACGATGACTTCGGTCGAACAGGAGCAGGGGAGAGCCGACCGAGTCCGGCCCGCAGTGGTCACCGCCTTCGAGAGGGTTTTCGGACTGCAGTTTCAGGCGAACTTGCCGCGCAGTATCACGCTCTTGACGAACGGCCTAAGGCTTTCGGCCATTGCTTCGGCCTCGGCGCGGGTGTAGTTCCGGCCTCCGGCGATTCCCGGGACGCGGGCGTTGGCGGACTCGAAGTGCTGGAGTGCAACCTTCTGTGCTCCTGACAAGGCCGCACCGATCATCGGGATATCTTCCGGGTTGAGAAGACCGGGGACGAGCGTGGCGCGGAACTCGTGCTCAAGACCGGTCTCAAGCAGCAGCCGAACGGTGCGACGAATCGGGGCAAGGTCAACCGTGCGGCCGGTGGCAAGTGTATACCGATCGTCAAGCGTGGTCTTGATGTCCATTGCTACTGCATCGACCATGCCGGCATCGATGAGTCGCTTGAGCGGATAGGGAAACGAGCCGTTGGTATCGAGCTTGAGTTTGAACCCGAGGCTCTTGACCCGGGCACAGAGCGAGAAAACTTCGGGATGGAGGAGCGGCTCGCCCCCGGACACGACTAAACCGTCAATCCAGTTGTGTTTGCGGATGAGCGCAACCTGGATCGTTTCCCAGTCGAGTGCGGTCAGACCGGAGTCGTCATCCGCGACCCGGTAGTTGTGACAGAATGGACAGACGAAGTTGCAGCCGCCAACAAAGATGACCGAGGCGAGTCTGCCGTCCCAGTCAACGAGCGAAGTTTCGATGAACCCGACGATGCGCATCAGAACAGCCTCATGGCATCTGGGACGAGGGCCGGCCAAGGCGCGTGCTGCTCATCAGTCGGCGGCAGCTAGGACATACCGGTTGAGGTTCAGAACTCCGTCCGAGCACTTGAGCAACACGGCGACATGCCAGACTTCCTCGGTCTCGGGCCGGATGCGCACCTCCAGGCGTGACGAGCCGGATTCGCCATCCCGGCGTTGGTGGCTGTTTGCGGCCAAGGCATGCCTCGGCCCGGCTTTCTCGCTGGCCGGCCACGCGGTCAGGATAACGCCGCAGGTCTCACCTGAGATGAAATGCCAGTCGTACTTGAATACAAGCCAGTGGGCCGGGCCAGGGATGAACAGCCGGTCGAACACGAGACGCGAGTCTGGAGGAACATCAACATCCTGCTCATTGTGTTCGGCGATCGTCTGGCAGAAGTTGGTGCCGCGCCGGACTTCGACCCGGGTCGCGGTCGAGGGTTCGTCCCGGTGGAGCGCGGTGAGGGTGATTTCCACGGTCGGTTGAGAGTCTCCGGCCTTGGCGAGCGTCCGCAGCCACTCGGTGTAGTCCTGCTGGCCCTTCTCCCGTGCGTGGTGGGCGCACATCGGCAACAGGTTGTCAACCGACGTGTGGCCGCCCTGCGACTCGGGCTTGCGGTGTACGAGCGTCGTGTACATGTGAAAGCAACCGGGCACCGAGCAAGCGTCGCCCCGGAGCGCGATGACGGCTTCTTCAATTTCCTTGGGCCAGCGGTCAGACCCAACGTAGGCCAGATGGTCCTCGGCCGGAGTAGGCGGGTAGTGACGTTTGTGACAGTGGCCGCAGGTCCGCTCGGTTCGGGAGTGGTCCCACTCTACCTGGAGAGGTTGACCGCACTCAGGGCAGCTATAGTGCCATAGCATACCGGTCTCCCGACGTCACCATCACGAGCCACGGTACAAACAGAAGCATCATGACGTCAAAGCATAGACTCGGGGGCGGACGTTGTCAACCGGACACGGACCGCCGGCGGCTAGACAATGACAACGCCGTAGCTGCCTCGGACCAGCCGGCCGATGAGGCGTGAACCGGGAATTGCCGACAGCACCGGCTTTGCCTGATTCGGCGAAACCATCAGCACCATGCCCATGCCCATGTTGAACGTGCGGTACATCTCCTGCTCAGGGACGTCGCCCAGTTCCTGAATGAGGCGGAAGACCGGCGGCGGTCGCCAGCTCCGACGGTTGATGACACAGGCCACCTCGGCCGGAAGGAGCCTTCTGATATTGTCGTAGAATCCGCCGCCAGTGATGTGCGCCAGGGCTTTGATGCGGCCCAGCAGCGGGTAGACCGTCTTCAGGTAGGACCGGTGGGGTCTGAGCAGCACCCTGCCCAATGTGTCCTTCAGTCCGGCCGGACGAGAACCAATGTCAAGACCAGCTTTGTTGAAGAGGACGCGGCGGGCGAGCGTGTAACCATTCGTGTGCAGCCCGGTGGAAGGAATCCCGATGCACCGGTCGCCCGGGGCCAGACAATTCGGGTTCACAATCCGGCCCTGCTCCACCGTGCCGACGATGAATCCCACCAGGTCATAGTCGCCGTGCCGATAGACATCAGGCATCATCGCAATCTCCCCGCCAACCAGCGCGCAGCCAGCGGTCTTGCAGGCCCGGGCAAG
>CBFGIT010000020.1:0-48303 GCA_965648905.1 Caldifarciminota bacterium | reverse complement strand
TCCATAGTGCGCTCATCATAGCGTGCCGGCCAGCAACTGCATCACCTTTGTCAAGACTGACATTTTCCTTGTGCCATTACCCTATGACATTATCGCTGTGCTATCACACGGCAGCGCGAAGTAGTTGACAAGCAAGGAAGTTAGGCTACACTCAGTCTGCTTCTGGCCTGGTCCGGGCCTGCGAGTCCGGCGCGAGTCGAGGACCGGTCAGGCCGGGAGCGTAACAGCGACCAAGGAGGAAGCAAATGCAGCGTAACGTAATCGCGCCAGTGCTCGTTGTACTCTTGATGTGCGGGATACTGATAATGGGCGGATGCGGGAAGAAGAACAGCGCGCCCGTGTTCAGTTCTTTCACCCGCAGCCCGGCCGACGCGGAGCTAGCGCCGACGAGCAAGGTGACGTTCAAGGTCGCCGCGACCGACGACGACGGAGATGCACTGACGTTTTCCTGGACTTTCTCGGCCGGCACGCCGACCACGGCAACCGGTGACAGCGTGGTCTGGACCGCGCCGAACGCAGCCAAGAGCTGCACGGTCACGGTGAAGTGCAGCGACGGCGAGGAAGAGATCGACACCAGTATGGTCGTGACCGTGCGTGCCTGGAAGACGGGCAACGTCAGCGGGATATCCCCGGATTCGACCTATCTACCCAACACCGGAACAACGGAAATACCGTTCACCTGGGACGTCTCGGATACGCTCAAGCCCGGTGCCATTGTTGACAAGGTGACACTTTCGATTTCGGTTGACGAGGCCGATTCCCTGGAGATAGAGGAGTTCACCGTACATCTAGTGTCGCCCAAGGGCACGGCGGTGCTGGTCTATGACGGCGTTTCGCTGACCGAGCTGGAGCTTTCGCTGGAGGAGATTGACGGGTTCGCCGGCGAGCCGGTAGCTGGAACCTGGAAGCTCAAGTTCGTACGCAACAACCCGTCCGGGTACAACGGCGTGGTCGAGGAATGCGACCTGGACATCGACTATAAGTACTAGCTAACTAGTTCAGCAGTGCAGCCGGGGCAGCTAGACTGCCCCGGCTGTCGGTTGAAGCGCGGCCTGGCCCGCGGCAAAGGCCGCAAGATTGAGCTCGACCAGCTCGGGTTTGAGCGCGGTGCGGAGGGCGCGGCGGAACGCGTCGGCCGGGAACTCAAGGAAGCTGGCAACTGCGCCGAGCATGACGACGTTCTGGGCTCGGGCCGTACCGATGGTCCGGGCAATCTCAAACGCCGGCACGCTCAGCCGCAACGGTGCGCGGGCGGCAAGGCGCTCGTCAAGTTCAGCATCGGTCAGACCCTCGACCAACCCGAGTCGGACCGGCAGGGGCTCGATACGCAGCGGGTCATAGACCAGTCGGCCGGTGGGTTGAAGGAAGTGAATGTAGCGCAACGCTTCCTGTTGCTCGAATGCGACGAGCAGGTCCGCGGTTCCCTCTTCGATAAGGGGCGAGTAGACGACCGGGCCGTAGCGGATGTGGCTGGTGACACTGCCGCCGCGCTGAGCCATGCCGTGGACCTCGCTCTTCTTGACTTCAAGCCCGGCTGTGAGTGCGACCTGGGCCACCAAGTCGGAGAAGAGCAACACACCCTGGCCGCCGACACCACAGACGAGAATGTTCATGATATCGCCTTTCTCGGGCAGATGTCGGCGCACATGCCGCAGCCGACACAGACCGTCTCGCTGATGACCGACTTGTCGCCCGACACCGCGATGGCCGGACAGCCGATGCTGATGCAGGTCTTGCAGCCGACGCACTTCTCCGGGTCGACGTGCCGGACCGGGTCGTGCAGCCGAATGAGCAAGGCGCAGGGTCGGCGCGAGACGATAACTGCAGGGCCGGGTTTGGCCAGAACCTCGCGCACCCGGCGTCGGGTCTCGCGTACCTGATACGGGTCAACCACCACGACTGTCTCCACGCCGCAGGCCTGGCAGATGCTCTCGATACTGATGGTTCTACTCGGTTGGTCCATCAGGGTGCGGCCGGTCCCGGGATGGGGCTGATGACCGGTCATGCCGGTTGTGCAGTTGTCGCTGATGATGGTGATGACATCGGACTGATTGTAGACGGTGTTGATGAGCCCGGTGATGCCGGAGTGGAAGAACGTCGAGTCGCCGATGAACGCGACGCGGCGCCGGGGGTCGGAAGCGCCGAGTGCCTTGTCGCAGCCGTGGGCGAAAGTGATCGAGGCACCCATGTCAATGCAGGTGTCCATCGCGCTGTGCGGCGGCAGCGCGCCCAGGGTGTAGCAGCCAATGTCGCCGCCGATGATTACCTTCTGCTTCTGCAGGGCGTAGAAGATTCCCGAATGCGGACAGCCAGCGCAAAGCGCAGGCGGCCGGTTGGGTACGTCCGGCTCGGGTTCGGGGACTGCTCCGGGTTTGCCCAAGGCAGCGCGCACCCGGGCCGGGTCGAGTTCACCGGTGCGCGGCAACCGGTCCTTGCCGGTTACGTTGATGCCCAGAGCGCGGAGCTGGAGCTCGATGAACGGGTCAACCTCTTCGACAACCACGACCTCCTTCACCGAGTCGGCGAAGTCCAGGGCCAGCTTGCTAGGGAACGGGTGGACCATGCCGAGCTTGAGAAACGCTGCATCCGGAAAGACCTCGCGGGCGTACTGGTATGCCACACCGTCGCAGGCAATCCCGAGGCCGCTCTTTCCCGCGATGATGCGGTTCGGGCCGCTAGCTTCATTCCAGGCGCGGATGCGGTCGATGCGGCTCTCCAGGTCGACGTGTCGAACCCGGGCAAATGCCGGCAGGGTCATGTTCTTGGCAATCTGCTTCTCATAGCCTTTGCCCGGCGGTGCGGTTCGGTCGCCAAGCCGGACCGGGGTGTGGGAGTGAGCCAGGCGTGTGGTCAGCCGGACGATAACCGGGATATCGAATTTCTCGGAAATGTCGAACGCCTGGCGGGTGAAGTCCTTGGCTTCCTGGCTGTCGGACGGGCAGAGCACCGGGACCTTTGCCATCAGGCCGTAGAAACGGTTGTCCTGTTCGTTCTGAGACGAGTGCAGGCCGGGGTCGTCCGCACTGACAATGACCAGTCCGCCGCGCGCGCCGATGTAGGCGGCCGAGAAGAGCGGGTCGGCAGCGACGTTCAGGCCGACGTGCTTCATTGCCGCCATTGCCCGGCTGCCGGCAATCGAAGCGCCGAGCGCCACCTCGAGCGCCACCTTCTCATTGGTTGACCACTCGCAGTAGACGTCCGGATAGGTCGCCAGGCTTTCGAGGATTTCGGTTGACGGCGTGCCCGGGTAGGCTGCAGCGACCCGGCAGCCGGCTTCCCATGCACCCCGGGCAACCGCCTCATCGCCGGAGAGCAACTTCGTGCTCATAGCTTCGCTCCTTTTCTTCGCCGGACAGGACCGCACGCACGCGGCCGGCCAGCGCGCTCATTTCTTCTTCACCGGGGAACACCAGGATTCTTGGGGAGAGAAAGCCAACCTGCTTCTTCAGGTCGCGCACCAACTTCCGGGACAGGGTCAGACCGCCGGTCAGGACAATGGCATCCGGCGTGCAGCCGCAGACTACGCAGTAGGCGCCGATTTCCTTGGCGACCTGATAGACCAGGGTGCGGTAGACCAAATCCGCGATCTTGTTGCCGGCAGCAATCATCGCCTCGACCCGACGGATGTCGTCGGTGTCAAGATAGGAGAGCAGCCCACCCCGGGTCTGGAACAGGGCGAGGACCTGAGCCTCAGTGTAGCGGCCCGAGTAGCAGGTGCGCACGACTGCGGACAAAGGCAGGGTGCCGGTGCGCTGAGGCGAGAACGGGCCATCATCGTTGGCATTAGAGGAGTCAATCTGTCGTCCCTTGACATGGGCCGCGACCGTGATGCCCGTGCCCAGATGGGCGACTACGAAGCGGCTCTGCGCATACGGTCGCTTGAGCCGACGGGCCGCGGCCTGGCAGACCGTGCGGCAACTGAGGGCGTGTGACAGGGCCGCCCGGTTGATGCCGCGAAAGCCGGAGACCCGGGCTTCGTCGCAGAACTCGTCGGTTGATTCCGGGTCAACAAAGTAGGCGGGAATCGAGAACTCCTCGGCCACCTCATGGGCGATGAGCGGACCGAGCAGGGACGGATGCAGAGTCTGATACTGGCCATGCCGGATGTCAGCGACAACTCGTTTGGTCACCCGGTAGACACCACCGGGCAGGGGTAAGAGCGGGCCACCACGGGTGGCAATCGCCTGAGCGCGGGCAGGCTCGAAACCGTGCCTCTTGAGCACGGCGAGGACTGCGGACTTACGAAGCTGGTACTGGTCGAGCACATGTCCGAACCGCACCAGTTGGTTGGGCGGGTGCTCAACCGTCTCGGCGATGATTGGTCTGGTCTTGTGGAACACCGCAACTTTGGTCGAACCACCGCCGGGGTTGATGACCAGAATGAACATCTGCTTCAGTGTATAGCCGGAGCCGCTGGTGTCAAGTCATTGGCGCCGCAGGCCCGGCAGAGGAGGACGACCGGCTGGAAGCGGCGATTCGGCATGGCGAGGAAGTAGACGCCGGTTGCTACTCGACCGGTGACACGCCGGCCAAGCACGTCCCAGGCCGACACGGAACCGGGCAGCCCGGTCTGGCCCGGTGAGCTACGAGCGACCTGACGCAGGATGGGTGCAGGCTCTATTGGCTCGGCGACTGCGGGCGGATAGGTGCCACCGGCCTCGCAGTAGCGGGTGATGATTTCCGCGAGAAACCGCGCGGCCAAGTCTGAATCATACATGATGAGCGTGTTCTCGTCGTTGGAATTGTTGGCATTGTTCGACCAGTTGGCTGAGCCGCAGATAGTGACGGTTGAATCCATCACCATGATCTTCTCGTGCACCGTGCCTGAGCCGAACGGATAGGAATCGATGAGTACCGGGACTCCGGCCGGGCGGAGACGCCAGAATTCACTGGCCGGGTCGCCGGCATTGGCGCGGTCAAACGTGCCGAAGACGCGGGTGCCACGTCCGTGCAGGCTGAGCATCGCCGAGCCGAGTTCATCATGAGTGAAGGCGTTAACCGCGAAGCCCAGCTCGCGGCCGGCCCCGGCAGCAAC
The DNA here is from genome assembly GCA_965648905.1 of Caldifarciminota bacterium. GTDB lineage: Bacteria > Hydrothermota > Tepidihabitantia > Tepidihabitantales > Tepidihabitantaceae > CAZQFS01. The sequence continues at coordinate 43,268 of CBFGIT010000020.1, read as the reverse complement.
CGAGGTGATGGTGTCAACCACCCGGTCCTGGGGTGAGAAGTAGAGCCGTGTCCGGTGGCCATCGACGGTGAACTCGTGGGTGGGCAGGACATCGGTCTTGGCGCGGTGGAACCGGGCCCGGGTCGGGTCAGGAACCGGACCGGTATCACCCCACATCTGTTCGAACTCCAGTCGAAAAGCCCGGCAGAGGTCGCGGCTCGGGATTTCAAGTGCGTAGTCGGCGTTCAGTTCACCGTCATTCGGGTTGTAGCTTGAGTTCCATAGCCAGTCGTTGGTCGAGTCGCAGTCAGCCAGGTCCCGGAGTGCGAACTTGTGGTGCATGTAGTTCGAGGAGCCGCTGCTGCCCGAATCCGACCAGACCACGATGCCGGACCCGCGCAGATAAGCAACCCATGGGTCGCTGAGCCGCGCGTTGTCGGTGATGACTCTGACCCTGACTCCGCGGTTGTGCGCCCGAATCAGGGCAAGACCGACATCAGGCCGGGATGAGTTGTAGCAGCAGTAGTCAATCGAGGTTCGGGCTGAATCGAAGAAGGCAACAAGCCGGCGCGCCAAGCTGTCCGGCGTGAACCAGAGCCGAACCGAATCGGGCGCGCGGGACAGTGTCTTGAACCAGACTTCGTCGACCAGCACGCGGTTACCAGGTCGAGAATTCGTAGTACCATAGGTGCGCAGGATGATGTCGGCAAATCGACTGTTGACTGGAGCTGTGTCCGAGCCGGTTAGAAACTGCCAGCCGGCAGTGTCGCGCGATGACGTGAGGCTCTTCGAGCGAATGAAGGACGAGTCCTGAGTCCGCCAGGTGACATATGATCCCAGCAGCACCTCATCACTGTCATCCCACGCCCGAAGCGATAGCTCGTACCGGACGCCGGGCAGGACCGGCACGCGCTGGACTACACCGGCGTTGCTGCCGGTGCCGCTGACCCGACGGACCAGCCGGCAGGCAGCCGTATCTGCGGCTGCGGTGTCGGTCTCTCGAAAGACGCCGGTGCGGGTTCGGGCCTCGACTGTCCAGCAGCCGGGTGTGCTGTCGTTGGTCCACTGCTCGAAGCCTGGGTTCTGAAGCAGACCTGCGAACGCAAGCGAAGCAGCGACGGCAAGTGTGCGGCAGAGTCGGGCTGGGGACATCGTGAACACCTATTCTCGCTTCCGGGCCCTGGCTGGTCAACTCCGGCTTGATTGCACCGGCCGGCCTGCGTCGGCTTGACTTTGGTTCCAGGTTCAATACTCTCCAGATGATGAGAGTCAATCTGACCGGCTTCAACGTTGAGCATGAGCTGCTCAAGCAGGCGGCTCGGGGCCGGCGTCCAACGTACACACCCGAGACGATTGCCGCGGCTTATGCCCGCATCAGCCGCAGCAACCGGTCGGTTGAGGAGCTCAGGACCGAGGCCCGGGCCGAACTCGAAAGCGCCCGCCGTTCGAACATGACCATCGTGTTCGAGATGGGGCATCACTCGATCGCCGAGCACGCCGTGTTCAACCTCGATATCGTTGGTGCTTCCCGGCTGGCCGCCGAAGCGATCGAACACCACCGCCTCAACTCCTACACTGAGAAGTCACAGCGCTACGTTGCGAGCGACGACAGCTTCGTTGTTCCGCCCGAGATTGCCAGCTCGGATTTCGCCGATGAGTTCACTTCGGTTGTCCGGATGCAGAACCGGTACTACCATGAGCTGTATGCCAAACTCGTCAACTACTTTCAGGCCCGGTATCCGGAGTGGCGCGACGAACCGGTCCGGATTGAGAACCGGGCCAAGGAAGACGCCCGCTACATTCTGTGTCTGGCCACCACGACCCAGCTTGGCCTGACCGCGAACGCCCGTAACCTCGAACTGATGCTGCGCCGGCTGGCCGCGGACGAACGGAGCGAGGTCCGGTCGCTCGCCGAGGAAATCTACCAGCAGGTTGCGCCGGTCGCGCCGTCGCTCATCATCTTTCAGCAGCCGACTGACTACGAACGCAACACCTATCACCGGCTGGCAGAGTTCGCCCAGACGTTCATGGTCTCGGCGTTCCCGAGGCGTCCGCGTAACTTCATTGCGCTGTCGGCCTCGGATGTCATCCTGGTGGACTACACCCAGAACGCCGACAACAAGCTCCTCGCCGCACTGATGCACGTGACGTCAAGAGCATCGTTTGCCGAATGCCTGGCGCGGGTCGAGCGTCAGACGCTGGCCCGAAAGAAAGAGGTCTTCAAACTCGCCTGTCAGGACCTTCAGGCCTACGATGCGGTGCTGCGGGAGTTCGAGCATCTGAGCTTGACTTTTGAACTGGTCATCTCGGCCTCGTGTTTTGCTCAGCTCAAGCGCCACCGGCTGGCGTCAATCACCGCTCAACCCTACAGCCCGAACCACGGCTGGACAATACCGCAATCGGTCGGCGACATAAAAGAACATCGCAGCTTCAAAGAGATGCTGGCTCGGACCGAAGAGACGTTCGACCGCATCGCGGCCCACAACCCGGCCGCGGCCCAGTATGTCCTGACCAATTCACATCAGCGCCGGGTCCTGGTCACGGTCAACGCACGTGAGCTGTACCACATCGCTCGGCTGCGCGAGGACGCGGCGGCCCAGTGGGACATCCGAGATATCGCCACCCGCATGATGGAGCAGGCAAGGCACGTCATGCCATTGACTCTTACTCTGGCCAGCGGCAAAGACGGCTACGCCCGGGTCTACGAGGAGCTGTTCGGTCGACCACCCGCGGTCACAAGACTCGAACTGCCTGAACCCAGGCCCCTGCCCGAGCCGGCAGCAGAAAATCGCAAGCCCCGACGGCGCGCCATTCGCAGCCCGGCTACCGAACGGGCAGAGAACCCGCAGCACGGGAGCAGCTCGTGAACGTCGCGACAACGGGTGAACTGCAGCAGGCGGTCAAGTCCGGTGTGCCGGAAATCGTCGTGACCGATGAGGAACTGGCGCGGAAAGTACTGCTCTGGAACACGCTGCGCACCGTGGCCAACGTGGCGGCGGTCGTGATTCTTGTCGTCGGGTTGTTTGCCTGGGCTGACCCGCTCGGCCTGCCGCTGCTGCGGGAACCGTGGGCGGCACTGGCACGCCGCATCATCCTGGCAGTGGGGCTGTTCCTGCTTTTCGCCGAGTATCTGATGCCCGCGGTCCGGCTCTACAAGCCGGCCGGGTCAGACGAGACCGGACTCAGGCTGGCGTTGCGGCGGGCCAGACCGTCCTGAGTTCCGCCGCTCACTCGCCGTCATCACCCTCGGGATGATAGTCAATCCCCGGGATGAACAGGTCGGGCTCGGGCAGTGACTCCGGCTCAGCCTTGGCCGGCGGGTGCAGCATCCGATGGACTACCGGCCTGCCCTTCACGAAGTACCAGACCACCACCGCAACTACGAGCAGCAGCATGACGACGAACCAGAAGTTGGATGGTCCGCGTCGGATGCGCTGGAGTTCCTGATACTCGACTTTGCCCAATTCCTCGTCGAACCGGGGCACGGTTGGCTTTGGCATGACATCATGTTAGGGTGATTGCCCCGGCTGTCAATGGCAGTCTCGGGCCGGCATAGCGGTGATTTGACCGGTGGAGGGCTTCTTCTATACTTGCCCGATGGATAACTACGTGCAGGCACGCCGGCGCATGGTCGAGGAGCAGATCGTCGAGCGCGGAGTGCGCGATCCGCGCGTGCTCGAAGCGATGCGCTCGATTCCCCGGCATCTGTTTCTGCCCGAGAGTCAATGGCATCATGCGTACGAGGACCATCCGCTGCCGCTGAGCATGGGCCAGACCATTTCCCAGCCGTACATCGTGGCGGCAATGACCGAGGCCTTGGAGGTTGAATCGACTCACAAGGTGCTGGAAATCGGCACCGGGTCCGGCTATCAGACCGCAATCCTCGCTCAACTCGCCGCGATGGTCTACACCGTGGAGTTGCATGAGCCGCTGTCGGTGCAGGCGAGGTTGACGCTGCAACGGCTGGACGTCCGGAACGTGCGGTTCCGGGTCGGCGACGGGAACCTGGGCTGGCCTGAGTTTGCTCCGTATGACCGGGTGATGGTCACGGCCGCGGCCGAGATCGTGCCGCTGCGTCTGGTTGAGCAGATGGTCGAACGGGGACGGATTGTGATTCCAATCGGGTCTGAAGGGGCCCAGACCTTGACACTTGGGGTCAAGCACGGCAAGAAACTGGTCCAGCGTCATCTGATGGGCGTCGCGTTCGTGCCGTTTGTGCGTCCGGCCAGGACCGGCCAGTGATGCCAGGATGGGCACAGCCCTGCGTTCCAGCGGGCATTATTTGACTGGGCCGGGTTTTGACCTATCATATGCCGCGTTGGTCGCTGGGTCAGGCCGCAGACGCCGGGTGACCAGCAGATTGTCCGGGGCGTAGCGCAGTTGGTTTAGCGCGCTTGGTTCGGGACCAAGAGGTCGCTGGTTCAAATCCAGTCGCCCCGATTTCCGATAGCGAAGCCGCCTGAGGCGAAATGACAGACCTAGAGAAACTCCCGCCGGTCCTTATCACTCAGACAGCAATTGCCCAGCGCGTCAAGGAGCTGGCCGAGCAGCTTTCATCCGACTACGCGGGCCGCGAGGTGCTGTTGGTTGGCATCTTGAAAGGCTCATGGGTCTTCCTCGCCGACCTTGCGCGCCAGATGACGGTTCCGGTCATTATCGATTTCATGACGGTCTCAAGCTACGGCGCGAGTACCAGGACCTCGGGCGTGGTCAAGATCGTTCTCGACCTGAAGTGCCCGCTTGAGAATCGGGATGTGGTCGTGGTTGAAGATATCCTTGATACCGGGTTGACACTCAAGTACATCGTTGAGAATCTGAAGCTGAGGAAGCCGCGCAGTCTGAAAATCGTCGCGCTGATGGACAAGCCGGCGCGGCGTAAGGTGAAGATCAAGCCAGACTACGTCGGGTTCGAGGTGCCGGACAAGTTCGTGGTCGGCTACGGTGCGGACTGTGCCGAGCGGTTCCGCAACCTGCCCTACGTCGGCTACGTCGAGGAGAAGAGCGATGGCTGAGGCGAGAAAGAAGAAGACCGGAACCAGCATCCAACCGCGGGGGAGCCTGTTGGCCGTAGCCCGAGGCGAAGAGCCGGCCGACCTGTTGCTTCTGAACGGTGAAGTGGTGAATGTGTTCACCGGCGAGGTGGCACGAGCCAATATCGCCATCAAGAACGGCATCATCTGTGGTGTCGGGCATGAGTACCGTAACGCCGCCGAGACGATCGACTTGGGTGGTCAGTACGTTCTCCCGGGCCTGATTGATGGCCATGTTCACATCGAGAGCTCACTCCTGCCGGTGCATGAGTTTGCCCGTCTGGCCCTGATACACGGCACAACCACGGTTGTGGCTGACCCGCACGAAATCGCCAACGTGCTTGGCATGGCCGGGGTGAAGTACCTGCTCAGGGCAAGCGAGAACCTGCCGTTGGATGTTTTCTTCCTTGCGCCGTCGTGCGTGCCGGCAACGGCAATGGAGTCAGCGGGGGCAGTTGTCGGCGCGAAAGAGGTGACGGAACTGCTGAAGCTCGACCGAGTAATCGGCCTGGCTGAGGTGATGAACTACCCGGGTGTTGTGTTCGAGGACAAAGACGTGCATGCCAAGCTGGCCGCAGCAAAGGAGGCGGGTAAGTTGATTGACGGCCATGCGCCAGGAGTGGTCGGCCAGCTCTTGCAGGCGTACGTGCTTGCCGGCGTCGGCTCAGACCACGAGTGCGTCGGGCCGCACGAGGCGACCGAGAAGCTCAGGGCCGGGATGCGGCTGATGGTCAGGGAAGGCTCGGCCGCAAAGAACATGGTGGCCCTGCTCCCGGTCATCAACGACTTCAGGCTCAGACGCTGTTTCTTTGTGTCGGACGACCGCCATCCGGAAGAGCTGGTCCGCTTCGGCTATATGGATGCGATCTTGCGCAAGGCGGTTGCCCAGGGCATGCACCCGGTTGGTGCGGTCCAGATGGCTACGCTCAATGCGGCCGAGTACTTCGGTCTGAAAGCCCGGGGTGCACTCGCGCCCGGGTTCGGTGCCGATATCGTGGTCTGCCACGACCTGGCTTCGTTCCAAGTGTTGGCCGTGTTCAAGGCCGGTCGACTTGTCGCTCAAAGGGGTCAGGTCTCTACCCGGCTGCCGGTGGTAGAGGACAAGACGGTGCTGGATACCGTGAACATCGGCACGCTGGCCGCAAAGAGCTTTGCCATCAGGGCAGAGAGCGGCATGCTGCGGGCAATCAGAGTTGTGCCCGACCAGATTATCACCGACCGGCATCTGGTTCGCCCCAAGGTCGAGAAAGGGATGGTTGTCGCTGACCCGGAGCGCGACCTGCTCAAACTCGCGGTCATCGAGCGGCACAAAGCCTCGGGCCGTATCGGACTGGGCCTGGTCTCCGGCTTCAACCTGAAAAAGGGTGCATTGGGTACGACCGTAGCGCATGACTCGCACAACCTTGTCATCGTCGGCACCAACGACGCGGACATGCTCAAGGCTGCGAAAGAGCTGAAGAAGATGGGCGGCGGGTATGTGGCAGTTGCCGACGGACAGGTTGCGGCCCGGCTTGAGCTGCCGATTGCCGGGCTGATGTCGGATTCGTCAGCAGACGAGGTTGTGGCTGACCTGCACAAGTTGCTGGAGAAGGCCCATGTCTGGGGCTCGCGCCTTGCCAATCCGTTCATCACTCTGTCGTTCCTGTCCTTGCCGGTCATCCCGGAACTCAAACTGACTGACCGCGGACTCGTGGACGTGGCCCGGTTTGAGATTGTTTCACTGTTTGAATAGACCGGCGCGCTACGTCGGCGTCATCGGTCAGGGCGAATGCGACCAGGAGCTTGCGCGCCTGGCCGAGGAGGTCGGCCGCGGCATTGCTCAGGCCGGAGCGGCTCTGGTCTGCGGGGGTATGGGTGGAGTGATGGAAGCAGCCTGTTGCGGAGCAAGACAGGCAGGTGGACTGACCATCGGGATTCTGCCCGGCACGAACCGCGCCCAGGCCAACAGCTTCGTCGATATCGTCATCGCGACCGGCATGGGCGAGGCACGCAACCTCGCCATCATCCGCACGTCGGATGTTCTGATTGCAATTGGCGGGTCCTACGGCACTCTCTCGGAGATCGGCTTCGCCCTGAAGATGGGGAAGAGGGTCATTGGTCTCGGGACCTGGGACATCAAGGGCATCCAGCCAGCAGCCACTCCTGAAGAGGCGCTCAGTCTGGCCCTGCTGAGTGACTGAGGGCGGACATTGGCCGTCTGCCTTGCCTGCCACTTTCCGGCCTTACGCTAGAACGAGGGCTATGGCCCAGAGGGAATGACCCTCTCTGGGGACAGGATGTTGTCAGGCCTAGACTCTATGCGCTAACTATCGTTGCCTGAATGAATTAGGCGCTCGCGGCAGGTTTCGCTGATGTAAGTCCTGAACTGGTGACGACTTGCCCGATACCTGGGTCAGGGAGAGGCCGTACCCCACGCCGTAGTCACGTCTGCGATTGAGAGTGCGGCCAAATCCGCGTCAGCATTGGTCCTGTTTCGCCTTGTGCCGCACGCTGTCGCTGAGGTTTCGCTTCAGGTGTTGCCCTGAGTGCTGTCTCGACTGACGCCGTGTCCGGTGCCAAAGGCGCAATCTCAAGCAGCAATTCCAGCAGAACGCACGGCAGTTTGCCGGGCTGCTGAATGCGCGGCTTAGTTGGCGCTTGTCGCGGCTTTCGCGTCGGTATCAGCCCCAGCGCCTGGCTCTGCCGCTTGCTCATGGTTTTGGGACTGGGCCTTCCATGGCTGTCCCGCGTTTCTCGCCAACTGCTGTTGACATCAGGAGACCCAAGCCTATAATCAGGCGCGGGCGATTAGCTCAGTTGGCTAGAGCGCCTCCCTTACAAGGAGGAGGTCATCTGTTCAATTCAGATATCGCCCATCCTTGGCCTAAGTATCGCGGAATACAATAGTTAAGCAGTCGTCCATTGCCGTCATGCCAGGTCGTTGGTGAGAGGTTCGACCGAATCCGGCAAGTGACTGCTGCGTCTAAGTTTGTGAAGGCTTGCTGAGTGAGTGCGGCTTCTTTGGTCTGTCCCATGAAGCCGCAAAGTCTGGTCTGCGAAGGTCCTACAGGTCAGAACTTGGCCGCTCAGCGCGATACTCACGTGACAATCATCCTAAGGAGGAGTCATGAAGATAAGACCGCTGCAGGACCGTATCTTGGTAGAGCGTATCGAAGAAGAGGTAAAAAAGGGCGGGATAATAATTCCTGATTCCGCCAAAGAGAAGCCCCAGCAGGGCAAGGTGATCGCCGTCGGACCAGGCCGTGTCGATGATAAGGGCACGCGGATTCCGATGGAAGTGAAGAAAGGCGATATCATCTTGTTCGGCAAGTACTCGGGCAATGAGATTCGGATCGGCGACGAAGAGCACCTGATAATGCGCGAGGATGACGTGCTTGCGGTCGTCGAGAAAGAGAAGTAAGGAGAGAAAGACATGCCTGCCAAGGACTTGAGGTTCGAAGAGGAAGCGAGAAGGTCGATTCTGCGCGGGGCCGAGAAGCTGGCGCACGCAGTCAAAGTGACACTGGGGCCGCGCGGCCACAACGTTATCATCGACAAGAAGTGGGGCGCGCCGACCGTGACCAAGGATGGCGTGACCGTGGCAAAAGAGGTCGAGCTCGAAGACAAGTTCGAGAACATGGGCGCCCAGATGATTAAGGAAGTGGCGTCTAAGACCTCGGACGTTGCCGGCGACGGCACGACCACAGCAACGGTGCTGGCCGAGGCGATCTACCGCGAAGGACTGAAGAACGTCACTGCCGGTGCCAATTCGATGGCCTTGAAGCGCGGCATCGATGCCGCGGTCGAAGCCGCGGTCGCCGAGCTGAAGAAGATGTCGAAGAAGACGACCGGCCGCGAGGAAATCATGCAGGTCGCCACCATCTCCGCGAACAACGACAAGGAAATCGGCAAGCTGATTGCCGACGCGATGGAGAAAGTGGGCAAGGAAGGCGTGATTACGGTCGAGGAAGCCAAGGCTGTGGACACGACCCTTGAGGTCGTCGAGGGCATGCAGTTCGACCGCGGGTACCTGTCGCCGTACTTCGCCCTTGAGCCGGGCACGACCACGCCCCAGACCCCGAAGATGGAGGCGATTCTTGAGGACGCGCTTGTGCTGCTGTTCGAAAAGAAGATCTCCTCGATGCGGGACATCCTGCCGATTCTGGAGAAGGTCGCCCAGCGGGGTAAGCCGATTCTCATCGTCGCCGAAGAGGTCGAGGGCGAAGCCCTGGCCGGTCTGGTCGTCAACCACATCAAGGGCACGCTGCGCTGCTGCGCGGTCAAGGCCCCGGGTTACGGCGACCGTCGTCGGGCAATGCTTGAGGACATCGCGGTGTTGACCGGAGGTCGGCTGATTTCCGAAGACCTGGGCATCAAGCTCGAGAACGTGCAGATGTCCGACATGGGTGTGGCCAAGCGCGTGGTCATCGACAAAGAGAACACAACGATTGTCGAAGGCGCGGGCAAGAAGGCCGACATCACGGCCCGGATTGAGCAGATCCGGAAGCAGATTGAGGAGACCAAATCCGACTACGACCGAGAGAAGCTGCAGGAACGGCTGGCCAAGCTGGCCGGTGGTGTGGCAGTCATCAACGTCGGCGCTGCGACCGAGGTCGAGATGAAGGCGAAGAAGGCGCTGGTCGAAGACGCTCTGCACGCGACCCGGGCCGCGGTCGAGGAAGGCGTGGTCGCGGGCGGCGGTGTTGCCCTGGTGCGCTGCATCCCGGCGGTCGAGAAGCTGAAGCTCGAAGGCGACGAGAAGATCGGGGCCAACATCGTCAAGCGCGCGCTCGAGGAGCCGATTCGTCAGCTCTCCGAGAATGCCGGCGTGGACGGCTCGATTGTTTTCGAAAAGGTCAAGGCCGAGAAGCCGAACGTCGGCTTCAACTGCGAGACGCTCGAGTACGAAGACATGTTCGAGTCCGGTGTCATCGATCCGACCAAGGTTGCCCGCGTCGCCCTGCAGAACGCGGCCAGCGTGGCGGGCCTGATGATTACGACCGAGTGTGCCATCACCGAGATTCCGGAGAAAGAGAAGACCCCGCCGATGCCTGGCGGCGGCGGCTACGGCGGCGACTACTAGAGCATAGCATCCAGAAGTTCAAGGGGTTCGGAGTTCGGGTTCGGTTCGCAGGACCACTCGACCACTGGACCCCTTGAACAGTTTCCGATATGCCCACCTACGAGTACCAGTGCACAAAGTGCGGCCACCGGTTCAGCGAGTTCCAGCGCATCGTTGACCCGCCCATCAAGAACTGCCCGAAGTGCCGGAAGAAGAACTGTGTCGAGCAGCTCATCTCCGGCGGCTCGGGCCTGATATTCAAGGGCTCGGGATTCTACATCACCGACTACAAGCGCAATAGCCAGCCACCCGCGACCGACAGCAGACCGAAGGAGACAAGTCCCAAGTCGGCGGACACCAAGAACTGAGCCGCCGACCCTCGGCTTGATTCTGCCGACTGGTCGGGTACAATATTACCGCTGCGACGCCTGAGGGTTACGGCAGACCTCGGGCGTCGCTTCTTTCTATACCCAGGCTGCTGGTCGGCCCGGGCCCGAACTTTGTCGTTCTGCCGCATGGTGTTTATAGGAGCGTGCGATGAGTCGAAGCGCAGTTCTGCTTGCAACCTTCTTCCTGGCAGTGCCGGTTCTCGGTCAGGTCGACACGAGCTGGGTGCGTCACTTCCAGTATTCACCCAGTTTCTCCAGTCAATACATGACGAATTACCGTTCGACAACTCTGGACCGGGCGGGCAATGTCCTGCTCTGCTGCTATGGTCAGTACGGTGCGATTGACCATGACATGATTGTGCTTAAGTACCGACCGGACGGCAGGCTCGCCTGGTCGGCGCGGTACGACGGCGGCGCAGACGAGGCGGCCTACGCCATTGCGACCGACCGGGACGACTGCAGTTATGTTGCCGGGCGTACGTACTCATACCCGGCTGCCGCGATTATCATCGCCAAGTTCGACTCAACCGGCTCGCTGCTGTGGTCTCAGAAGGTTTACGGCGATACGACCCCACCCTACGGCGGAGCGTACGCCATAGCCGTGCAGAATGACCGCGTGTATGTAACTGGTACCATCTGTAACCGCGCAAGCGGGCAGGACCTTGCGCTGACGCGTCTTGACGCAGCCACCGGGGCGATATCCTGGACAAGGACTCTGTCCCGCTCTACCTCTTTCAATGCGTCGGAGGCTGGACTGGACGTCCTGACAGACGGCGCAGGCAGGGTTTTCATCTGCGGTCAAGTCGCCGATCCACTCGTTGCCGGCTCTTACGATGCGACCGTCGCCTGTTATAGCGAATCCGGCACCCTGCTCTGGGAACGAACATTCGACAATACTGGCAGCTTGGACTATGCCCGCAGGCTCGCAATCTCCGGGACAATGGTCGTTGCTGTGGGGACGACGGTGACCGGAGGCAACGCCAACCTGCTGCTCATCGCACGCACCGATCTCGGTGGTCTGCTCTGGTGGCAGCAGTATGATGGACCCGCGCACTTGGCTGAATACGGCTACGATGTCGACTTTGCCGCTGACGGCGGAATACTGGCCTGCGGTGTGACCACCTCCGCTACGACCAGAAACGATATGCTGCTCCTCAAGTACAACAGCTCGGGTGTGCTGCAGTGGTCGCGGCAGCACGACCGTGATGCCGCACATGATGCAGCGTTTGACATGTCGATTGATGCGGCCGGGAACATCTTGCTGGCCGGCTACTCCTACGAATCAACAACTGCCACGTTTCCGGACATGACTGCGGTCAAGTACTCAGGCAATGGAACGTTCGGCTGGGCGTTCTTCTTCCGACCTGCCACTAGCGAGGGAGCAAACAACGCCACTGCGGTTGTATGTGCTGGCACCGATGTCTTCCTCTCGGGCAACGCGCACTGGGGCTTTCCGAACTATTTCGACCCGACGCTGCTCAGGTTGCAGGAAGTTCCGGACGTCGGTGTCCAAGCTGTCCAGGCTCCTACGGGCACGGTTGTTCTCGGAAGTCCGGTGATCCCGCGCGCACTTGTCAGGAACTACAGCTTTCAGGGAGCTACGTTCCGCTGTCACATGAGGGTTTCCGACGGCTACCAGTCCGAGGTGTCGATGACGCTGGGTGCTGGGGAGCAGACCGCGGTCAACTTTCCGGACTGGACCCCGCAGTTGCCCGGATACTGGGCTGTCCGCTGCTCGACCATGGCCAGCTTCGACTACAACCGTGCCAACGATGCCCGGGACACGATGGTGTACGTCGCCGGACCTGCGACCGACGTGGGCGTACGCGGACTCGTCACGCCCAGTGGCAATGTTCGGTACCAGTCCGCGGTCGTCCCGACTGCACGGTGGCACAACTTCGGCGCGGGCACGGTGGATTTCACGGCCCTGATGTTCATTGACGGCGATGCCGGTCGAGTCTACAACGAGGCACGCGTGGTGCGACTGGCCGCAAATGGCAGGGATACAACAATTCAGTTCCCAGCCTGGGTTGCCGACCGGGTCGGATACTTCACCGCCAAGTGCTCGACCGCGCTTGTTGGCGACGGCGTTGCCACGAACGACACGCTCACGTTCCGATTTGGAGTCGCAAACCTGCCGGCCGGTGAGTGGACCAGAATGCAGGACGTTCCCGGTGGCGCATCGGGCAGAGTCGTGTCAAAAGGTGGTTCACTTGCCGGGAATGGCAGCGAGCTGTTCGCGCTCAAAGGGAACAAGACGAGGGAGGTGTTTCGTTTTGACCCGGGGGTCGGCCGTTGGTTCGCCCTTCCCGATCTGCCGCCAGGTCCGAGTGTTCGACCGGTCTCCGCTGGCGGCGCATTGTGTGCGGGTGGTCATGGCTTGGTCTATGTTGTCAGAGGGAACAAGACTAACGACCTTCTCCGTTACGATTCAACGGTCGGCTGGGCAGAGCTGGCAAGTGTCCCGGCTGGTCCGAGAAACAAGACCCTCAAGGGCGGCACAGGTATGGATTTCGCTGTGCTCAACGACACTGGCTACGTGTATCTGCTCAAAGGAGCTGGCACGGCTGAGTTCTATCGCTACAACGTCGTCGGCGACACCTGGGAGGCGCTGCCCGATGCACCAGCAGGCACCAGCGGCAAGTCCAAGTACAAGGACGGCAGTGCAATCGCAGTTGGCTCAGACAGCATCCTGTATTGTCTGAAGGCGAACTATAACGAAGTATTCAGTTTTGACTTGAGAACCGGCACATGGCGCAGCGATCAGACCAACATACCTTTTCACGGAGCTTCAGGTCGTAAGAAAAAGGTGAAGAAGGGAGGGGCAATCGCTTGGGGTCACGGCTTGCTGACCGCAATCAAGGGCGGTGGGACACTCGAGTTCTGGAAGCTGGACGGAGCCGATTCGACATGGCGCGAGCTGCCGCCAGTGCCACCCGGTGATATGAACCGCAAGGTGAATGACGGAGCCGGACTGGATTACCTGGGTGGCAGCTTCTATGTGCTGAAGGGCGGCAAGACCGCGGAATTCTGGCGCTTCACTCCTTCCGCCCTTGATGGGCCCATGAGTTCTCATTCCCTGCCATTTTCTGGGAGGCACAGCTTGTCGGTCATCTCAAGTTCCGTCCGCGCACTGAGCGCCGCCGACCTGAGTCTGCTCCCGGGCCTCAGAGCAGCCGTGTTTGACATGAGCGGTAGAGTCGTGGCTCGGCTCGCAGACGGGCAATGCCGCTTGCTGTCAGGCGGTGAGCTGGCGCCCGGCGTGTACGTGGTCTGGACGCCGAGTTCCAGCACGCAGAGCCGCAAGTTCGTGCTTGTACGCTGATTGCCCGAACGGTCGATTTGCTTCACCTTCCAGGAACCCCCTCCGTATTCGCTTAGACTGACTGTTCGGTCTGCGGCGTAACTCAAGATTCAGTGGGCACATAGCCAGACAGCGTAACCTCTCGCACGATTTGACAAACAGCACTCTTGACTGTACCATTACTCACAGAGATATCGCTCTTTGATAATTCGGATGTAACCCAAAGCGTGCTCGGGTTGTGCCATTATTCATCCCTTTCAAGATTATTGCTTGGAGGGTTTGATCCTGGCTCAGGACTAGCGCTGGCGGTGTGTCTTAGACATGCAAGTCGGGCGGGACATGCTGCTGTAGCAATACAGTGGTATGTCTAGCGGCGAACGGGTGAGTAATACAAGGGTAACCATCCCCGAGGCGGGGCACAACCCACCGAAAGGTGGGCTAATACCCCATGTGCTGCGCGGGAGGCATCTCTCGTGCAGGAAAGGCGCTGCAAGGTGCCGACTCGGGACGGACTCTTGTCCTATCAGCTTGATGGCGGGGTAAAGGCCCACCATGGCGGAGACGGGTAGCCGGCGTGAGAGCGTGACCGGCCACAGGGGAACTGCGACACGGTCCCCACTCCTACGGGAGGCAGCAGTCTAGAAATTTGGGCAATGGGCGAAAGCCTGACCCAGCGACACCGCGTGGAGGATGAAGTTCTTCGGGATGTAAACTCCTGACAGGCGGAACGATGCCGTACGGTAGTAACTGACCGGACGGTGACGGTACTGCCAAAGGAAGCACCGGCTAACTACGTGCCAGCAGCCGCGGTAATACGTAGGGTGCAAGCGCTGTCCGGATTCACTGGGCGTAAAGGGTGTGTAGGCGGTCTGGCGGGTCCATGGTGAAAGCTCACGGCTCAACCGGGAAACTGCTGTGGAAACTACCAGACTTGAGGGCGGAAGAGGAGACTGGAACTTCCGGTGTAGCGGTAAAATGCGTAGATATCGGAAGGAACGCCGATAGCGAAGGCAGGTCTCTGGTACGCACCTGACGCTGAGACACGAAAGCTAGGGGAGCAAACAGGATTAGATACCCTGGTAGTCCTAGCTGTAAACGATGTTCATTAGGCGTGGGGAGTTTTCCCCGTGCCGGAGCCAACGCGTTAAATGAACCGCCTGGGGACTACGGCCGCAAGGTTGAAACTCAAAGGAATTGACGGGGACCCGCACAAGCGGTGGAGGATGTGGTTCAATTCGATGCTACGCGAAGAACCTTACCTGGGCTTGACATCGAGGTGGTAGTGACCCGAAAGGGAAGCGACCGGGGTTTATCTCTGGAGCCTCGACAGGTGCTGCATGGCTGTCGTCAGCTCGTGCCGTGAGGTGTATGGTTAAGTCCCGCAACGAGCGCAACCCCTGCCCATAGTTGCCAACCAGTGATGGAGCACTCTATGGGGACTGCCTCCGTCAAGGAGGAGGAAGGTGGGGATAACGTCAAGTCATCATGGTCTTTATGCCCAGGGCTACACACGTCCTACAGTGGCCGTTACAGAGGGAAGCTACATCGCGAGGTGATGCCAATCCTTCAAAAGCGGCCATGGTTCGGATTGCAGGCTGCAACTCGCCTGCATGAAGATGGAATCGCTAGTAATCGCTGATCAGCATGCAGCGGTGAATACGTTCCCGGGTCTTGTACACACCGCCCGTCACGCCATGGGAGTCCGCAACGCCTGAAGTCTCCGACTTGTTCGGGGCCCAAGGCGGGGCGGATGACTGGGGCGAAGTCGTAACAAGGTAGCCGTACGGGAACGTGCGGCTGGATCACCTCCTTTCTACGAGATTCGCATGACCCGAGCACGCTTTTAAGTTACACTCTTGAAGAACGAGGAAGGCCGGGGGACTCGGCCTTCTTTTCGTTTGTTCGGGTCACATTGAGCGTTCCTGGCATCACGAAACCAATCTGCTACAATCTCCTCCAATGCCGGCACCGACGATAGCACTTTTCCTGCTTGCAGCCGTTCTTCTGGCTGCTGAGAGCACAATGGCTGCAGATACCATCATCCACCAAGGAACCGCACGGCGCTATGTGCTTCACCTGCCAGTGAATCCCAGTTCAGGTCAGCCTTTGCCGTTAGTGATTGTGCTTCATGGCGGTGGGGGCGACGCGGCCAAGGTAGAAGCACTGACCGGTTTCAGCCGACTGGCAGACACTGCCGGGTTTGTGGTCGCCTACCCGGAAGCGGTGAATCGTCACTGGAACGACGGACGGAACGTGCGCCGGTTCAAGGCGCAGCGTGAGCAGGTAGACGATGTCGGCTTCATTGAGCTCCTCATTGACCAACTGGTACGGGAAAGACGGGTCGACCGGAAGCGGGTGTACGCAACCGGCATCTCGAATGGCGGCATGATGTGCCACCGGCTGGGAATCGAACTTGGCGACCGTTTGGCCGCAATCGCGCCGGTGGCTGCGGGTCTGCCTGAACCGCTGGTCGAGACTCGCCCGGCGCATCCCGTGTCGATGCTCGCCATTAGCGGAACCGCTGACCCGCTTGTGCCGTATGCGGGTGGCGGAGTCGGTCTACTGCATAAGCGCGGCCGTGTGCTGTCCGCGCCGGCAACAGCAGACTTCTGGGTCCGGGCTAATGGCTGCACCCAACCGGCCGCGGTCGAGACCCTGCCCGACGCCGACCCGACTGACCGAACCAAGGTCGTGCGTTCGCACTGGAGCGGCGGCCACGACAACAGCGAGGTACTGCTCTACACGGTTGTTGGTGGAGGTCACACCTGGCCTTCCGGTGCTCGCCGGCCGCGCAGTTTCGGCCGAACAAGCCGAAACATCGACGCGACCCGGGCAATCTGGGAGTTCTTCAAGAAGCACTCACGCTGAACCCGAGGCTCTGCAGCAGTCCCTGAACTAGCGCTGAATAACCAGTTTCCGCACGGCCGAGCAGTTACCGACTGACAGACGGACGGCATAGACTCCGGCCGGCAATCCGCGAAGGTCAAGTTGAAATGACGTGGTGGCGACGACGAACGACGTATGAAGCACCCTGCGGCCTGAGACGTCGAACACGCTGAGTTCCAGCGGGCGGCTTGCTTCCTGTTCGGCCAGTCCGCTCAGGGCGAATGTCGCGAGGCACTTCCGAATCGGATTGGGTTGAATCGAGAATGAAACTGGTTGACGCCGGGCGGCAGCTCCGGATGTTCCGGACAGCACGCTGTCGAAGACCGCCCAGATGCGCCGGCTATTGGCAGCGCGGCCGTTGACACGCGTGGTCCAGCCGGACCAGCAGCAGGCAATCTGACTCCCCGGCCCGTGGGCCAGCGCTGGCTGGTACTGGCCGCGTGGTTCGTCACAGACGGCAAACGTGTCCAGGAGCACACCCGCCTCGCTCACCCGCGCGCCATAGATGCTGTGGTGGTAGTAGTGAGTCCATCCGTCCCAGGCGACGCAGTACTCGCTGCCGTTGTGTGCGACCGTGGGCAGCGAGTAGAACCACTGGTACCGATAACCAACAACGATCGGCGCGGTGTCAAGAATCGTGCCTTGAGCGGTGACCCGTGCGCCGAGAATCGCGCGGAACTCGTACCCGCCGTCCTGCCAGACAACGAACCATTCGCGGCCGTTACTGGTAATGTCCGGGCAGTAGGTCTGAGAGCTTGGTCGGGAGATGGAAACCTCCGGGCTGTCAAGCACGGTCGCCTCCGGGGTCACGCGCGTACCGCAGATGTGCCAACTCTCGTCCTGCCTTGTGTCATGGTCCCAGGCAACAAGGTAGTGCGTACCGTTCCAGCAGATTGCCGGCTGGGTCCACTGCCGACCAGTGAAGAATGATAGCTGCACGCCCTGCGGGTCAAGGACTTCACCGTCACGGCTCACGCGGGTTCCGAAAACCCGCGTCTCACCGCCACCAAGCCGCGGGTCAATCCAGGCAACAAGCCAGTTGTTCCCATCGGCAGCAACCGCCGGGTCGAAGCAAAGCTGACCCGGTGCGAGGTCGATGCTCTGTGGGTCGAGCACGGTGCCGTCACTCGCCACACGGCAACCCCGTACCGACCAAGTGTAGTCTGTGCTCAGTCTGGTCCAGACCACGAGAAACCGGTCGCCGCAGGCCGCGACCCGGGGCAGCTCGTCGTGGTCCTCGGTCGCGGCAATCGCGATACCGGCCGAGTCGAGGATTCTACCGTCCGGCGTCACCCGACAGGCGTGGATGTCGGTGTAGGTCGGCCCACGCCACTCCTGCCACACGACAAGGTAGTTGGTTCCGTCAAAGGCGATTGCCGGCGTGTTCTGACTGCAACCCGAACTGGAAACCAGCCAGGAGGAGGTGTCGGCGGGCGGCGTCTGGGGGTCGAACAGCAGTCCACGGATGTCGCCCCAGAAATACCGGTCCTCGCCACGCCAGACGCAGAGCACTTTGTTGTCAGCCGTTGCCAGGACCGGTTCTTCCTGGCGGGTCCATTGTCCGGTGGCAAGGGCGAATCCACCCGGGTCAAGGACTGCCCCCTGGCTGGAGACGCGGCTGGCATAGATGTCGTCATCCCCATTACGCTGGTCGCACCAACTGACCAGGAAGCGGTTCCCGCAACTGACAGCACGTGGCTGGAACTGATTCCCGCCCGCATCGCACACCGTGATCGGTATGGTATCAACAATTACTCCGTTCGGCGTTATCCGGCGGCCGTAGATGTCTGCGCCTGAATGCTGCCACTTGCGGCGGTCGGTCCAGACCACGAGGATGTTGGTTCCGTCGAATGCGGCCGACGGGCTGTACTGGCTGCTCTCGGCCACGCAGACCGGCAGAGGGGCCGAGTCGAGCACCTGGCCGTCGGTCGTAATTCTGACCATGCCGATGTCGGGTCGAGTCGCGCCTTGCCAGAGCGTGAACAGCAGGCAGTACTTGGTACCGTCAAAGAGCAACGGCAACCCGGGGTCTTCAACCTCTTCGCCAGTGATGAGAAAGCCGACCGTATCAAGCACGACGCCGTCGGTGCTGACAAAAGTGCCCCAGACCCCGAATGGATGGCTGGGCTCCTCACGGTAGTCGGTCCAGACAACCAGGTACTTCGTGCCATCGAATGCGACCCCGGGCATTGACTGTTGGTCAGGCGCGCGAACAATCGCGATTGGCGTCGAGTCAAGGACAACGCCTGATGCGCTTACCCGGCGGGCGAACACGTCGAAGTGTAGGTCAAGCCATTCTTCCCAGACGACCAGGAAGTTGGTACCATCCCAGCCGACCGCGACGCTCCCTTCCTCCCCGAGTTCACCGGCGGCTTCATGGACAACTATGCCGGCAGAGTCAAGCAGGACGCCGTCGCTGCGAACTCGCGCCGCGACCAGAAGGTGCTGGCCTGAGTAGTAGCCGTCGCGGTCGTCAATCCAGGCAACAAGGTACTGGTCTTCGCCTGCGGCCGATGCAGCGGAGCTCTGGTACATGAGAGCTGGGCCGTAGGCAAGTCCCGGTGTGACAAGGAACGGGTCAGGGAATGATGCCTGAGTCGGCTTCGCAGCAAGCACGGCCAGGGCCATGAACAAAGTCAGTGCCGGTGCCACCATCTTCGCCATGAATCATCTCACGACAATGATTCGGGTTGCAGCCACTTGTCTGCGTGTGCTCTCGTCGCCCAGTCGGACCAGGTACACGCCGGCCCGCAATGACCGAAGGTCAAGCGTGACAGGCGAGACAAAGGATGACTGCGAGCTCGACCGAATCACCTCTCGGCCCACGGCGTCGTAGATGCTGATGCTGACCTGGTCAGGCAACCCAGCGGTCAGGCGGCCCGTTGCCGAAGACAGGTTGATGGTGACAAAGCCGGCACGGAGCGGGTTCGGGGCAATGGTCAGGCGTGAACGAGGGTTGTCTATGACGAGAGCCTGTACTCCGGTCGCAGACCGCGACCGGGCATCGACCGGTGCGCTGGCCGGCACATAGCGCCAGAACTCAAGGCACTTGTTCCCCTTGAGCGCGTAGAGGAGCGGCCCAGCAACGGTCAGGTCCCCACCGGTCTTGACTTTCTTCTTGCTGTTGGCAGTGCCGAACGCAGGAATCGTCTCGAGCGTAGTCCAGGAATCGGTGGCCGGGTTGTATGAATAGAAGTCCTGGGTGTTGCCGCCTTTCAGCGCATAGACCAGGCTGTCGAGCCAGACCGCGCATGACCCGTCTTTGGCCTTCTTCTTCTTGCCGCCGGCACTATTGAGCGGCATGCCGGTCAGTTGCCCGGACCAGGAGTCCTGCTCGATTGAGTAGGCATAGAGCTCGTGGTACTTAGACTTGTGGACAAAGAGTGCTCCGGCCTGGTTCCAGACCAGCCATGACCCACGGTCGTATTTGCCTCGGCCCGAAACGCCGAGTGGAGCTGGAGCCAGTGACTGCCAGGAGTTGGTCAGAACGTCGTAGCGCCAGAACTCGTTCTTGTAGCCCTTGAGCAGGTAGACAAAGCCGCCGGCTTCATCAGACGCCGGAAGCCTGAAGGCTGAAGTCCGAAATCCGAAACCCGAGCCGTCATCCTGACCTCTGACATCTGCCCCTGGTACGTAGACCAGGTCGGTGCCGCCCTTGACCTTCTTTCCGGTCGTGCCGAGCGGCACGTCAGCAAGCTGATACCACGAGTCCTGCGCGATGTCATAGCCATAGAACCCTTGCGTGTTGTTACCCTTGGTCGCGTACACGAGGCCCGGACCAGCAGCACCAACTGCGCCCTTGGCCGGTGGTTTGTTCTCTTGGCCCGCAGGCATCGGCGTGAGTGTTCGCCATGAGTCGCCGAACGGATGGTAGCAGTAGAAGTCGCCGGTCTTCGTTCCCTTGGCCGCATAGATGAGCCCGTCATAGCCGGCAAGCCATCCACCATCTTTCACCGCCTTGCCTGAAGGCAGACTCGGCACGCTCTTCATCTCGCGCCAGCCCCGAGCGTACAGCTTGGCAATCCGCACGTCCCTACGGGCCAGGTCATTGGCCGGAACCTGGTCTCCGACAAGCATGGTGTGGGCGGTAACAGCATAGACCCCGACCGAGTCGGCGTGCCAGGCTTTGGCAAAGACATGGGTTACGGTGTCTCCAGCCTCAAGCCTGATACCGGTTTCAGTGGTGTCGTAGACCACGACATCGCCACCCCGATCAATCAATAGGCGCAGGTCAAACACCGCAGGCCCGGTGCCGAAATTGGCCAGCCTGACCGCAGGCGCGAAGACCGCACCGGGCAGCGTGTCATAGGGTGAGAGAATCGCGGTCGGACCGACGTCAATCCGGCGCAGGAAAAGCGGCTGCTCAATCCGGTCGTTATCCGGCACGTCATCGTTCGCGAGCGCAGTCGAACAGGTCACGACTGTCGCCCCCGAGGTGTCAACCACCCAGTCCGGAAAGACCACGACCGTCGAGTCGTCCGGTCCGATTCGAGCTGATTCGACCGCGGCATACCTGCCTCCAATCGTCAGACGTACGTCACAGACCTGCGCTCTTGAGCCGAAGTTGCGCACCCGGGCCCGGGGTGTGACGCTCGAGGCATAGTCGACCGTGTCACGGGGCGCAAAGATTCTGACCGCGGCAACATCAACCGCGTGGCGTGCGCCCAGACCGGCAACGTTGTCAATCATCCAGCCCGGATACTGACCCGATGCATCGCTGCGGAACCGCCAGAGCAGCTTGAACACGGTTCCGCGCGAGACTGGCACGCGGAACCAGGCGATGCGCCACATCTCCGAAGAACCGGACCAGCCGGTGTCGGCCAGGGCGGTGACGTAGCCGTAGTAGGGCAGCGAGTACAGGGTCCAGGGCGCGAGCCGCTGCCATGAAGCGCCTCGGTCGGTACTGAACTGCAGATTGCCGCCGTCGCGCGCCGTCTCGGTGTTGTACCAGTGCCAGAACGCAAGCGTCGGCCAGTCCTGCTCGGCCCGGTAGTAACAAGAATACAGATACCAGTCACCATTGGTCCCGTAGTTACCCGAGTCGGGCAGGGTCCAGACGTTGGGCGGACTGATTGGCCCGGGTCGTGGCGCAGCCGGCCTGCGCCAGGCCCAGCCGCCGGTCGGCGGTCCAGCTCGATAGGCGCCGTCGTCCGGGTCAAAGGTGTCAAGGAAGTCTGCAATCATCGAAGTGGATACCCGGGCATCGTTGGAGTTGCAGGCGTCGCCGGCCAGTTGCGTGGAACATGTGGCGGCATAGACACCGGTCCCGGCCGGCTGCCAGACCGGGAAGAAGACCTGCGCGCTTTCGCCTGGAGCCAGGCCGGCCACGCGGACCGTGTTCGAGTAGCCGGGTGTGATGCTGAGCCGCACGTCGAACGAATCAGGTATGGCTGTGCCGTAGTTCTTCACCCATGCCCGGGGCACCATGCTGTCCAACAGATAGAGCCCATTGGGCACAAAGCTGGCCACGCCGACATCCAGCGGCACGGCCGGCTGGGCACGACGGTAGTATATCTCACCCGCACCACCGAACCGGTAGTCATACCATACCAGATGCAGGTCATAGGGGTGAGTGCTGTCACCGCCGCTCGCGAGTGACGGCATGTAGCGGTGCGAAGAGAGATACGTGAGACTGACCGGGCTGTCCCAAGTGCGACCGGGAAGTAGTTCGTTGTAGCGAAGCTGATACCACGAAGGCGAGTGGATCGAGTTCGCATACCAGACCACGTGGGCTGAGCCCATGGTCGTGAACGTAAGGTGTGCACCGTACTGGTAGAAATTGCTGCCCGGGTCCGAGAGCGTGTCGCCGACTGCCTGCCACGGGTCAGATGGCGTCGTGCCGGTGCGCGACTTGTAGACCACCCGTTGATACGGCACGCCGACCGGTGCCACATACCAGGCGACCGCGGGCCGATTCGTGGTCGGGTCGACCGCCAGCGACGGATAGTAGCAGTGCTGTGCTCCGCCGGCGGAGACATTCTGGGGCGTTGTCATCCAGGTCCCGCCGAACCGACCCAGATACTGCACCTGGTAGTACGAATTGGTACTCAACGTCCCGTGCCAGACAACGTGCACGGTTCCGTCCCGGCCCGCGGCGATGCATGTGCCGCTCTTGTAATAGACGTTGGCCGATATGTTGACTTCCGGCTGCCAGGTCGCGCCGATGCGCTCGCGGTAGGTGACACTGAAATCCGGCGAGCGGTCCTGGGTCCAGGCCGTGTGAAAGCGGCCGTCCGGCGACGCGGCGATGCTCGGGACATACTTGTACTGGGACTGGATGTCGTTCGAGATGAGCGTACCGACCGAATCCCAGCCGGCATTGCCCGTTCCTTGAGGCACGCACTGCTTGAAGAAGACATACTGGCTCGGATTGCTTGCGTTGCCGCAGTTGTAGACAACACCCAGCACGCCGGCCGAATCGCAGGCCAGCGATGGATACCGGCTGTGGTAGAGCGACGTGTTCTCCTGGGTGATGCAGGTATCCTGGGACCAGCCCGAGCCGGGCGTGTAGCGCTTGTACATCAACTGAATGCCGAACGTCCCGGTTCCGGAACGATACCAGACAACATGAACCCGGCCGGCCGGGTCAACCACAACATTGCGCTGGTTTGAGTAGTCGGTGTACTCGTACAGGCTGTTGTAGGTCAGCCGGACCTCGGGGTCCCAGATAACATCCTGTTCCAGCGCGGCAACATTGCTGCCGCCATGAGTCGGACCGAAAAACAAGCCAAGCACAACCACCACGGTCAATCCGTGCATCTTTGCCTCCTGTTTTCGACCAGTCTTCTGCCAGCGCCTCACAGCGAAAGGAAGTTCCAGGACAGCTCGACCAGGTAGCGCCGCGGCGCTGCAGACAATCCTAGCGCTGCTGCCCCATCAGTCAAGATGGTGCGCGGGACAATGGACCGTGAAGTTGACGCGTCAGCAGGTCTGGCAATGATGTTGCGATGCTGCAGTCCCATCAGGACCTCAGAGAAGATGCCGCGGGATGTTCGCCCAAGATCCGGTGGCTTCGAAAGGAGAAGGTGCAGACGAATACCAAACCAGGATACCAAAGGGTTGGCAGCTTGCCAGGCTTTGAGCCGGGCTGCTGGTCTGGCTTTGAGCAATGCCTGTGGTCGGGCCTGTCGAGATGCCGACGGTCGTGCCGGGAAGCGGGCAGTGCGAGAGCACGGCGGTCGTGCCGGCTGGCGTTAGATGGATTGCGCCGATGGCAATTCACCGCTAGTCGCAGACTGGTTGCACTTGTGCAAGACCGCGCGGCATGTCTTCAGGATGGCCGAGACCGTGGAATCGAACAAGGACACTGGTCATCCCAACTAGAGTAACAATGGGAATGCTTGGGGGAACGGCCCACCGGGCGTGCACGGTCGGGTATTTCGGGCTTGGTTCATATGCGTAATTCATTGATGTGATTGTAGTTAGACACTACAGGAATCGCTGGTGGGCAATACGAGATTCCTGACATCGGGTGAGTTCATCAGCGAAGTCAGCATTTGGAAGATGAGATGAAGGGGTCTGCGGCTACACGCGAGCGGGTGCGGACGTCTGCACAGGATGGGTGCGGCGATGATGCATCGGCCATATGCTCGCACAGCCCGGGCCTGCCGAACTCTGTCTCCTTCGGGATGAGTGCTGCTGTCGCTTCGGCCTGCTTGACACGAGCTAGGCCTCTTCTATAATCGCAGGGTCATGACGGCAGTTATCGAACCGGCCATCGAGACGGTCCGGCTGTCGAAGACCTACCGCTCCGGTTTCCGGATGCGGCGCGTCCAGGCCTTGACCGATGTCAGTATCAGGGTCGAGAAGGGGGAAGTGTTTGGATTCCTCGGGCCAAACGGCGCGGGTAAGACTTCGTTGATAAAGATACTGATGGGACTGTCGCGGCCGAGTTCGGGCCGCGCCCAGGTGCTGGGACGGCCGACGTATGATGCCCGGGTCAAGGCAAAGATAGGATTCCTGCCCGAGTCCCCTTACTTCTACGAGTACCTGACCGCACGGGAGTTCCTCCAGTTTGCCGCACGCCTGGCCGGTGTTCCGAAGAGCGAGACCGATGAACGAATCAGGAGTCTGCTGCGGCTGGTGCGGATGGAGTCGGCAGCGAATCAGCAGATGCGCGGCTACTCGCGCGGGATGTTGCAGCGAATGGGGATTGCGCAGGCGCTGGTCGGCGACCCGGCTGTGGTCGTGCTCGACGAGCCGATGGGCGGACTGGACCCGATTGGGCGGCGCGAGTTTCGGGACCTGATTGCCGGATTGCGGGACCAGGGCAAGACGGTTTTCTTCTCAACTCATATCCTGACCGATGTCGAGATGGTCTGCGACCGGGTCGGGATCATCATCGGCGGCCGGATGGTGAATGTCGGGCAACTGAGCGAAATCCTGGGCGAGAACACCGAGTCAATTGATGTCACGGTTCGGGGCGCAGCCGGCAAGTTCCGCAAGGCAATGGAGCGGGTGGCCGAGCGTTCAATTCAGTCGGGCGATGAGCTGCTGCTTACGCTCCGGAATGAGGAAGATGTTGACAAGGTGACGGCGATTGCACGCGAGGCCCAGGCGAGGGTCGTGGCGATTGTGCCCAGACGCAAGACCCTGGAGGACCATTTCATGACTCAGGTCAGCCAGGCGGCAAAGGGGTAACGATGGGCAGAATCGTGGCGGTGGCATTCAACACCTTCCGGGAGTCAATCCGCGATAAGGTGCTCGTGACGTTGCTGGTCTTTGCTGCGGTGGTCATGGGCAGCGCACGGGTGATTCAGCCACTGGCGCTGGGCGAGGAGAGCAAGATTATCAAGGACCTCGGTCTGTCGGCGATTGCGCTTTTTTGCGTGTTGATTGCGGTGCTGGTCGGAGGCCGGATTGTCTACAAGGAGGTCGAGAAGCGGACGATTTACATCGTCCTCGCCAAGCCGGTGCGCCGGTGGGAGTTCATCTTCGGCAAGTACTTCGGCCTGCTCGCGGTGCTGTTTGTCAGCCTCTCGGTCATGACGCTGCTGTTCTACCTTATTCTATTCGTGCTGCGGGTCGATGGTTCGGCGTATCTGCTCTGGTCGGTGTTGATGACGCTTGCGGAGCTGGCCGTGCTGACCGCGGTGGCGGTTCTGTTCTCGGCTTTCACGACGCCGATTACCGGCGCCGTATTCACGTTTGCGGTCTACTTCGTCGGCCATCTGACCCGTGACCTGCGGCTGCTCGCCGCGATGAGCCCCTCGCCGGTGGTGAAGGTGGTTGCTCAGTTCCTTTACTATGTCCTGCCCAATTTCGCCAACTTCAACATCCGGGGCGAGGTTGTGAACAATGCTCTGCTTGACCCGAGCGCGCTGGTGCTGGCACTGCTGTACGCGGTGGTCTACGCCGCCACCCTGCTTTTCATCTCAATAGCAATCTTCAACCGCAAGGAGTTCTAGGCGGTGCTTGAAGAGGTTACCGGGCGACCGGTTCCGGCTGCACCGGGCCCGTTGGCACGACTGCTGCCGATTGTGCTGGTGCTCTGGGGGTTTGTCGGGGCCTACCTGTTGCAGCTTTCGCTGGACCGGGCCGGTGAAGGCCGGATGCGGGAGAAGGTCATTCAGGAACTGGCTTATTTCCCTTCCGGACGCTTCATCCGTCAAGTGGCAATTGAGTACCGCGAGCTGGCGGCCGACTTGGTCTGGCTCAGGGCGATTCAGTACTACGGCCATCATCTGATGACCGACCGGAAGTACGAGTGGCTGGGGCACGTGTTCGAAATTCTTACTACCCTTGACCCGCGCTTCATCGGCGCGTACCATTTCGGCGCGATTACCTTGGCTTGGGATGCGCGTCAGCCGACCGAGGCTCTGAATCTGATTTTCTCCGGGATGAAGGCGAACCCGATGGCATGGCAACTGCCGTTTGACGCTGCTTTCATCAGCTACATGGTCTCACGGGACTACGAGACCGCCGGCGTGCTGTTCGATATCGCTTCCCGATTGCCGGGTGCCTGGTTTGTTACCCGCCGGTGGGCGGCGGTGGCTCGGGCCAAGGCCGGAGACTATGAGACCGCCCGTCAGATGTGGGTCGAGATGTACAATGCTACGGAGAACAAGCGGCTGCGCGAGCTGGTTGTGCGGCAGTTACGCAACTTGAAGTTGATGGAGACGCTGGACCGGCTGCAGCGTGCGGTTGACCGTTTTCAGGAGGACCGGCGGCGGATGCCGACCGGCCTGCACGAACTGGCCGCGACCGGCTACATCGACGGGGTTCCGGAACGCGACCCTTACGGCGGCAGGTACTTTCTCGATGGGGGCAAAGTGAGAACAACGACGCCGCCCGGGGCGCGAGACTAGGAGGGTTTTCCTTGACACCCGGCACGAGTTGAACTATAACTGAATGAGGTGATATATGCGTGAACCCAAAGGTTTTACGATTGTCGAGTTGTTGGTGGTGATACTGATTATCGGTATCCTGCTGGCAATGACCGTGCCGAACTTCCGGAACGCCCGTGAGCAGGCTCGGCGCGCCGCAATGAAGATGAACCTGCATAACGTCCAGGTCGTGATTGAGGCGTTCCACATGGAGAAGGGCTACTACGCCGACGACTTCTATGAGGACGGCTACGGTTCCTTCTTTCCGGGAGGCACGTTCAATGAGGAGCTGGGTCGGCTGCCGACCAATCCGTGGAGCAACCGGCAGATGGACCCGGACGAGTTCAACCCGGAGGACTATGAGAAGGAAACCGACCTGAGCAACAACCAGGAGGACGGGCCCAATGATATCGACGGCTACAGTCCAGGTGAGATTGTCTATGGGGTCTGGGAGCCGGAGGGTGCTCAGGCGCCGGTCGGCTATGGCCTCGTAGCGATCGGCACGAACGGGATTGCAATCCGGGAGTACGACGCCGATGACAACGCAGTCATTTTCCTGCTGCACAACTAGAGCCGCAAGAGCCGGTCTTCCTTCCTTGACTTCGGTGCGGC
Source organism: Caldifarciminota bacterium (assembly GCA_965648905.1). Taxonomy (GTDB): domain Bacteria; phylum Hydrothermota; class Tepidihabitantia; order Tepidihabitantales; family Tepidihabitantaceae; genus CAZQFS01. The sequence continues at coordinate 15,702 of CBFGIT010000020.1, read as the reverse complement.
GGATTCCTATAATACATTCAGTGAACGTCACTTCACGCCCCAGCCGTGGGTTCACGCTGGTCGAGCTGCTGGTCGTCATATCGGTGATCGGGATAATCCTTGCCTTCTTCGTACCGACGATCATCAGCCGAGTTGTCGCCAACGCCCGTCGAGTTGCCACGATGCAGGAAATGCGGGCGCTGCGCGACGCAATTGCGGGCAATCCCGACATTCAGATTGGGGGCGAGCTGGTTGCGGCGGGATTCCGCGCCGACGTTGGTCGCTACCCGCGCGACCTGCTCGAACTGGCAACCCGAAATCCATTTGAGGGCATCTACGAGCGGGTGGACTATGTCGGCAAAGAGACGATTCCGGCATGGGACCCCTACATCAAGAAGGGCTGGAACGGTCCGTACATAAGGGAAGACGGTCAGATGGGCTACCGCAGCGATGCCTGGGGAGTCTTCTACCGGTTCCTGATTGAGAACAACGACACGGTCGGGCTGTGGAGTGCCGGAGCAGACGGTTTGTTCCTTGGCCAGCCCGGAGCCAAGGACAGCGACGACATCTACGTGAGGTTCTAGGTGAACACAGACCGTCGGGCCGGCATGACGCTGCTTGAGTTGCTTGTCGTCCTGATGGTTCTGAGTCTTATTCTTACCGCCGCGGTCAAGGCCTGGGATGTGACACTGGAGCGTGGCCGCTACGAAACGACCCGGAAGCGGCTGGAGCAGATTGCCACGGCGATCACCGGTGACCCGGCCTACGTGGTCGCGGGCCGGCGAGCGGACTTCGGGTTTGTCGGTGACATGGGCCGGTTGCCTGAGAACCTGGCCGAGCTGGCGATTGCGCCGCCGGTGTCGCCGCCGGAGAGCAGTCGATGGAAAGGGCCGTATCTGCGAGCACCTTTCAACGAATCGCCGACCGCATTCTTGTTCGACGGCTGGGGCGACTCGATTCTCTACAGCAAAGACAGCCTTTTCCTGCGCAGCTACGGCGGACGGGGTCTGGCCGACCGGACTCGCTGGATGACCCGCAGTCTGGGATTCGAGCGCCGGGCATTACTCCAGAACACTGTTCAGGGTCGAGTGGTTGATGCCCGCGGTGTGACGCCACCGGCCAATGATACGATCCTGGGGGGAATCAGGGTGACCTTGGAGTATCCGTTTGAGGGGCGAACCTATGCCACTTCTCTGACCGGGCTCCAACTGAGCAACGGCCAGTTCAATTTTGCCAACATACCGCAGGGCAGCCATACGCTGCTCGGCAAGTACATTCACTTCGCTCCGCCGCGGGACAGCGTGATGACGACCATGAATGTAACCGTCTATCCCGGGTTCGGGGCACAAGACGTAAGACTGCAGTTGAACGTTGACTGGAACAACGAACCATGAGTCTAGCGACGAACCGGAGCCGCGGTTTTACTCTGATGGAGTTGTTGGTTGTTCTGCTGATTATCGGCATCCTGAGCACGGTGGCGTTGCGGACGATAGACGCAACCCGTGACCGGGGACTTTTCGACCAGACCGCAAAGGAGCTGAACGAGCTTGTTCAGGCGATGACCGGTAATCCGGACCTGACTTATGACGGCCGCCGGGTGGACTTCGGGTTCTTCGGCGACATGGGACGTCTGCCCATTGACCTGCGCGAGCTTGTGGCCAATACGACCGGCGATACGAACTGGCACGGGCCCTATGTCCGGCGTGGATTGACGGGTGACACGGTCGGATTCCTCTACGACGCATGGGGCGACCTCTACACCTATAACCAGGCTACCGGAACAATTGCCAGTCTGGGCAAGGGTAAGTATCCGATGACGGTCCGGGTTGCCGACTCGCTGCCTCAGTTGACGAGCAACACCGTGACCGGAACGGTCACCGACTGGGAGGGCAATACACCCGGAGAAAGGGCCAGCTCAATTTCAATCGTGCTGCGTCCGAGTTCGGGGCAAACTCCCTATTTCGTGTCGCCTGACCCCGGTGGTTTCTACCAGTTCGGGCCGGCAAACGGTCGTCCGGTTCCGGCCGGCACCCACCGGCTGGTTGCGAGTGTGGCCGGCGGCGACTCGATATCCCGCTGGGTCACGGTCGCGCCGCGTTCACGCCCGGTGGTAGATTTCCGTTTCAGTCGAACGTTCCGGAACCGGCTGGTTCTGGTCGGGACGCCGACGATTGTCCTGAATGACAGCTCAAGTTTCTGGTTCAGTGTCGTGAACGAGGGTTCGTCCGACGACACGGTCTACTCGATCTTTGTGGTGCGGGCACCGACCCCGGCGTACGTCCGGGCGATTTCGGTCAACGGTGCCCCGCCCGACTCACTGCGTCCGTTCGGCGTGGGGCAGGGTGGTACGGTTCAGCTTACGCTACCCTGTGTCGTTCCCGCCAGCCGGGCTGAACTGGCGAATTTTCAGATGTTGTACTGGAACGAGGATTCGACCGGTGCGGGCAGTCCGGTGAACGTGAGCGGTGCGGAGTTTCGTCTGCGATTCAGTGACGGCTCCGAGATTACGGTCACGCCCCAATGAGAGCAGGCACTTAAGGAGGAACATGGCAACCGGCTTAGGCAGCATTTTCGGCGGTGGCGGCGGCAAAGGTACGCTGTGCATTGACATCGGTTCCAACTCGGTGAAGTTCGTGAAGATGGAGGGCGGGCGCGTAGTTGACTACGGCCTGAAGGAGATTGGCGAGGCATTCGACGTCCCTTCGATTCTGCGCGAGCTGATCAAGGACTACAAGCCGGGTGAAGTCTACAGCTTCGTTTCCGGGCCGTCGGTCAGCCTGCGCCAGGCGCCGTTCCCGAAGATGAACCGGCGCGAGCTGAAGGATGCAATTCTTCTGCGACTGGAGAAGTACTCGCCGTTCACGCTCGACGAGGCGATACTCGACTTCAAGACACTCGGTCCACAGCGCGAGGCCGGGGCAATCAAGGACAACGTCATGGTCGTGGCCGCGCGCAAGGATATCGTCTCGGACCACATCAGTACCCTGCGTAAGGCCGGACTCGAACCGACGTCAATCAGCGTCATCCCGTTCGCGCTGCAGGCCGTGGTCAAGAAGTTCGGCAACGTCCGGCCGGATGAGTCGGTCTGCCTGCTTGACATCGGGGCCGAGTTCACCGACATGGTCTTCATGAAGGGTGAGCGGCTGGACCTGGCCCGGACGATTACGACCGCGGGTAACGCGATTACCGAAGCGATGACGGTCGCGATTACCACCGAAGAAGGGCAGTTGGCGCTCGATGCCTACGATGCCGAGAACCTGAAGCGGAAACACGGCATTCCCAGCGAAGACGACGCCGAACGGCTTCCTTCCGGGATCATGGTCAAACGGCTGGCCACGCTCCAGCGGCCGGCGCTGGAGCGGTTCGTCGCCGAGGTCAACCGTTCGATCGACTACTACCGTCGGGAGTTCGGCGAGACCAAGATCGACCGGCTGCTGATCTGCGGCGGTACCGCGGCGATGGGAGGTATGCGGGAGTACATTCAGACCAATCTCGGCATCCCGACCGAGCTTTTCGATCCGTTCCGGAGCGCCGGGCTGTACAAGAAGGGTTCGAGCCCGGAAGACGAGGTCGGGTACCGGCTGGTCACCGCGCTCGGATTGCTATACGACCACTCGGCGGTTGACCTGTTGCCGGTCGAGATGAAGACGGGCAAGTTTGTCGCCCGCGACATCCGGCTGGCAGTTGCTGGCGGCATCGTCTGGGTCGGCCTGCTGATCTTCATCTTCATTGTTCTGGCCGGATGGTCCCAGGCGTACACTGCCCGGGCCAACCGACTCAGGCGCGACCTGAAGGCGACCGAAGAGAGCAACAAGGAGTACTTCGCCCTTGAAACCGAGGTCAGGGAGCTGGAAGCCAAGCAGCGCAGTCTGCGCGATGTGGTCGGCGAGCAGATCATCTCAGTGCCGGTGATGGCTCAGTTGACGCGCATCGTGCCGCCCAACATCCAGCTCAACACCTGTGCGCTCACCGGTCAGCGCAATGTCAAGCTGGCCGGGGCCGTGTCGGGTGAGCCCTTCCTGCTCGACATCGACCTGTCGCAGTTTCTGATTGACCTGGAAACCAGCCCGGCATTCCAGCAGGTGATGCTGGTCTCGAAGTCTCGCGGGATGCTGCAGGGCGAATCGGTTCTCGAGTTCGAAATCCAGTGCGTTACGGAGTGAACCATGGCATTACTTGAACGTCGTGTTCTGCTGATTGGACTGGTGGTGTATGGACTGCTGGCGATTGCCGCCTGGTTCTTGCTGTACCAGCCGCGACTCCAGTCCCGGCAGCGTGCCGCGGCGCAGGTGGTCGAGCTGCAGAAGCAGCTTGACGAGACCCGGGCCCGCGTCAAGAACATCGGTCGGCTGCGGCAACGGGTCGGCGAGCTGCAGGAGGCGAACGCCGCCTTCGTAGCCCGGGTTGTCCCGCGCTCGCAGATGTTGACGATGCTGCGCCGGCTGGCGGATGAGGCGACGGCCCGGAAGGTCAGGTTCCTTGAGATCGCTCCGCCCGGATTGGACACTCTGCTGCAGGAGGAATCGCCCGCCCAGCCGCTGCGCAGTGTGCCGTTTCTCATTACCGTGCAGGGGCGATATCTTGATGTCGGTCGGTACGTCGAGTCGCTCAAGGACTTTCCTTACTTCGTGCGCGTGCCGGACTTCGAGGTCAACGCGCGTGAGGACATCAGACCGGAGATTGAAGCGAAGCTGCTGGTCAACCTCTACGCCTCGAGCCTGGCCGCGGGAGGACGGTTGTGAGACGGATTGTCCTGGTACTCATCCTCGTTGCCGTTCTTGGGTTCGCGGGCTACATGCTGTTGCGGCCGAAGGGAACGGCGAAGAAGAGTAAGAGTACCCGGAAGACCGAGCAGGATTCGACCGCAGGCAAGAAGTCCGCAGGTGCCCGGATGACCTCGTCTTCCGGCCGGCGCGGTCGTTCAAGAGGCAGAACCAGCGGTTCGCTCAAGACGATGACCAAAGAGGAGCGTCGCGCCGAGACGAAGCGTCGCCGCGCTGAAGAGAAACAGCGCCGCCGCGAGCTGAAGCGGCAGGAGCGCGAGCGTCGGCGAATGCTCCGGGGGTCGCGCCGGGGTCGGAAGGGCACGCGGAGTCGGAAGGGGCAGTTCTATGTCGTCAAGGCGATCGTCTCACTGGGCAGCGAAAGCTATGCGCTGATTGACGGACGCCGGGTTCAGGTCGGGGACGTCGTCATGGGGCGCAAGGTGGTTGCGATTGAACCGGATCGGATCGAGGTCGAGTCGTTCGGCCGGCGCTCGACGGTCCGGGTCGGAGAGAGTCTGCTTCCTTCCGGATACGGCGGTCGCGAGCCACGGTCGCGGAGGCGCAGGTAGGATCTTGGTAACGAGGCTGGATGATGCCGGCTAAGAAAGGAGCACCTTGAGACAGCGGATTGTGGTTGTACTCGGCACGGCAGTCGCAGTGCTTGCGCTCTATACGCTGTTCTTCGGGGCACGGAGTTCCGTTCCCGAGCTCAGCACACAGGTAGATGGTGCGGCCCGTGAGCTAGGCGGTTCGGTTGCCGCGCAGGCGGGCAGGCGAGCCAAGTCCCGGCGTGCGGCGCCTGCGGCCGCGAAGCCGGCGGCGCCGGTGGCACCCAAGGACACGACGGCCAGCGCACCGCTTACCGAGATGCGGGAGATACTTCCCGAGGTCTGGGGCGGTGACCCGTTTGTGCGCGACTGGGTGATGGTTAACGAGCTGGCCAACCTCTCGCTCAAGGCGATTACGGTCGGCGGCGAGCGTGCCTATGCGCTCATCAACGACCAGATTCTCGAGGTCGGCGACTACATCAGCGGCAAGCGGATTGTCAACATCGAAACCGATAAGGTAACACTAGAACAGGGCGGACGAACGTTCACCCTGATGCTGGGGGAGTAAGACATGACGAAAAGAATCATTACGTTACTGACCATCTTGGGCTTGGGCGCAGCGCTGACGGCCCAGGAGACGATCAACGTGACCGACGTCGCAATCGACAAACTGCTCGATGGCGTGCGGGTGACGATTGCCTGTGACGGTGACCCCAACGTCAGCTCGTTCGTCACCGCCCAACCACCAGCCGTGGTCATCGACCTGATGGGCGTGGCTTCCCGGGTCGCGGTCGAGCAGATCGAGTCGAAGTACTACCCGGTGGCCGGGGTAACGGTCAAGGCAAGTGAGGCGACCAACGGCGTGCGGGTGACCGTCAAGCTGCGGGAGCTGATGACGCATCGCGTGACCACCGAGAAGGGTATGGTCGTCGTCGACGTCGGCACAACCCCGGTTGTCTCGATGCCGAAGGTGGAGACACCGGACCAGTTCGCCGGCAAGCGCCTGACGATCTACGTCAAGGATGCCGAAATCACTGACGTGCTGAGGATGATTGCCAGTCAGTTTAACCTGAACATCCTCACGACTCAGGACGTCAAGTCGGTGATTACCGTCCGACTCAGCGACGTCCCGCTTCGGGTTGGCTTGGAGGCGCTGGTCAAGGCGGCGCTGGCCAACATCGTTGAAGACCGGAGCGGCATTCTGATTGTCAAGCCGCTGAAGAAAGAGATGTACGGCGAGACCCAGACGCGGCTGTTCCGGCTTGACTATGTCGAGGCATCCGACATCGTCAAGGTCATGAGGAGAGTCCTTTCGCCGGCCGGTGAGGTTATCGCCGCCGACCGCCGGCTGGCCAGTGGCGGTGGCTCGGAACGGATGGCCTACGTTGTCGTGAGTGACATTCCCGAGGCGCTCGAGGCCGCGGCGGCCTTCATCGCCGAGTACGACCGGCCGATTCCGCAGATCATGATTGAGGCCAAGTTCGTTGAGACGACCCAGACCGACGAGGACCGGTTCGGTATCCAGTGGACGCTGGCCGCGAACGCGAGTTCGGGACCGTTCGACGCCGAGAAAGACTTCGGCGTGCCGATCGTTACGCCCCGGCTGCCCGAGGGGGTGCCGAGCTGGCTCAATCCGGGGCCGAATCTGGTGCTGGGCAAGGTCAGTCTCGACCGATTCAATGCCTCGATGGAAATCATGGCTTCGCGCGGGCGCTCCCGGGTGATCGCCTCACCGAAGACGATGACCCTCGATAATCAGACCGCCACGATGACCACTGCGACCGACTTCCCGGTGCGCGAGATATCGAGCGACCCCAAGACCGGGTTGGTGATTACAACGTGGCGAAGCCGCTCGGTGCCGGTCAAGCTTGAGGTTACGCCCCGGGTGACGTCGGACGGCAAGATAACAATGAGCGTCAAGCCGACGGTCGAAGCGATCACCGGATACGTTGGTCCGGCTGATGACCAGCGTCCGGTCGTCGCCCGCCGTTCGGCCGAGACGCAGGTCACGGTGGGAGATGGTGAGGTGGCGGTTATCGGCGGTCTGCTTAAGGATGAGGAGACCCGTAACGTCGGCAAGATCCCTCTGCTCGGCGACATCCCGCTGCTCGGACATCTGTTCAAGAAGACCTCGATCCGGCACGACAAGAGCGAACTGGTGATATTCATCATTCCGCACATCGTGCCGGCCGGAGGCTAGGAGTCGGCCCGTGGTCGGGCATGAATATCGACGAACTGCTGCGCTATGCCGCGAAGTACGGTGCTTCTGACCTTCACATAACGGTCGGGAACCCGCCCATCATCCGGGTGAATGGGCAGCTCAAGAGAATCCCCGGGCCAGCGCTTGCGCCGGAAGATGCGCAGGCGCTGGTCTATTCGATACTGACCGACGAGCAGCGCGCCGCGCTCGAGCGGAAGCGCGAGCTCGACCTGTCCTATACCTGGGGTACGACGCCGGCGGGCGAAGCGGCGCTGTCGGTTGAGTACGTTACACCGGAGCGGATACGGGCACGGGTGAACGCGTTTCTTGACCTTGCCGGAGTCGGCGGTGCGTTCCGCATCATCCCGGCCAAGATCCGGTCGCTCGAAGAACTGCCGGCCCCGGAGTCCCTGGCCGAGCTGACGCGGTGTCCGTCCGGACTCGTGCTCGTGACCGGCCCGACCGGGTGCGGGAAGTCGACGACGCTGGCAAGCATGATTGACCGGATTGACCAGGAACGCACGGCCCGGATTATCACGATCGAAGACCCGATTGAGTACATCTTCCGCGGCCAGAACTGCCTCATCAGCCAGCGCGAAATCGGCACGCACTCCCGGTCATTCGCGACCGCATTGCGGGCCTGTCTGCGCGAGGACCCGAACGTCATTCTGGTCGGCGAGATGCGGGACCTTGAAACCATCAGGCTCGCCCTGACTGCGGCCGAAACCGGGCATCTGGTGCTTTCGACCCTGCACACCAACAGCGTCGCACAGACTGTTGACCGGGTGATCGATGTATTCCCGGCCGACCAGCATGACTACGTGCGCCAGATATTCGCCAATGTCATCCGCGGAATCATCTCTCAGACTCTTCTGCCGAGGAAGGACGGCCGGGGAAGGATCGCGGCGATGGAAGTACTGATTGCCACGCCTGCGGCGAAGAACCTGATCCGCGAGAGCAAGTCACATCAGGTTCAATCGCTGGTTCAGACCGGCTCGCAGTTCGGCATGCAGACGTTGGACCAGTGTCTGGCGATGCTGCTGCGTAAGGGTCTGATTACTCAAGAGGCTGCCCACGCTGCGGCCAGCGACAAGAAGCTTTTCGTCTCACCCGAAGAGCTTGAGGCGAAGCTGCCCGGGCCGTGACCTGGGTACTGCTCGTCCTGCTCGGTCTCGCAGTCGGCAGCTTCCTGAACGTCTGTATCTGGCGCATACCGAGGGGCCAGTCGATCGTCTCGCCACCATCACACTGCCCGCGCTGCCGGAAGCCGATTCGTCCAGTCGACAACATCCCGGTCCTGAGTTTCCTGCTGCTGGGCGGACGCTGTCATTACTGTCGAAAGCCCATATCGATCCGCTACCCGCTGGTTGAGGTTCTAGCCGCACTGCTCTTCGTTGCGGCGCTGGCGCGGTTCGGCTGGACCGTCCAGACCGTCAAGAATCTGGTGTTCATCTGCCTGCTGATCGTGACTGCTCTGATAGACCTTGACCTTCAGGTCATCCCCTTTCGACTCAGCGTTTCCGGACTTGGGCTCGGTCTTGCCGGTTCGGTCGTGGCTCCGCCGCCGGTGCTGCGCGATTCGCTGGCCGCGGCCGCGACCGGAGCGGTCTTCATCGGCATCGCGTGGTTCATGTGGCGCTACGTGCTTGCCGGTCTGTTTCGTCGACTGGGCGTCGACCGCAAAGAAGGAATGGGCGGTGGAGACCTGCCTTACGCGGCGATGATCGGTGCGTTCATTGGAATGCAGGCTCTTGCTGTCGCCCTGTTCTCTGCCGTCGCGCTCGGCGTGCTGGTCGGGCTGGCCGCGCGCCTTCTCGGCCGCAGCAAGGCGGGTCAGCCGATGCCGTTCGGACCGTTTCTTGCGCTCGGGGGGCTACTGGGGTTGTTCTGGGGCCAGGTGGTCTCTGCCTGGTACGTCGGTTTCGTCGGGTTGGCCAGGTAGCATGACGCCACGCCCGGCACGAGTGCCCGGCGTTTGACTCAGCGGTACGACGGGCTATAATTCTTTTCCTCATCTAGAATCCGCAACCTAAGGAGATTGTTGTATGGCGCATAAGAAGAGCGGCGGATCAGGTAAGAACGGCCGCAATAGCCCGGGACAACGGCTGGGCGTTAAGGCCTATGGCTCAGAGACCGTCACGGTCGGCAGCGTGCTCATCCGTCAGCGCGGCACGCGCATCCTGCCCGGAATGAACGTCGGCCGGGCCAAGGATGATACACTCTTCGCTCTCGCTGAAGGCAAGGTGAAATTCGAGCGGGTGAGCAAGGACAAGCGTCGAGTGTCGGTCGTACCATCTGCGTAGGACGCGCAAAGACATCAATGTCCGGATCGCGATGGCCAGCCAGTTGGGACTTGGCAATTGGAGCTTCGCAGCGCTAAAATGCGCATAAAATACCTTGGCCACGCCGCGTTTCTCCTGACTGCTTCGGATGGGACGCGCATCATTACCGACCCGTACAAGCCGGGCTGCTTCAACGGCGCCGTGAACTACGAGCCTATCAGGGAGCGGGCCGATTTCGTGACGATCAGCCACGACCATCTCGACCATAGCTACACCCATGACCTGCCCGGCTCGTCCCGGGTAATCAATAATGCACGCGGCGGCAGCGCCGGCGCGGTGAGGGTCACAGGTTTCGAGACCTTCCACGATGAGAGCCGGGGCCGGGAGCGCGGGGGCAACATTGTCTTTGTGTTCGAAGACCAGGGATTGCGGCTCGCGCATCTTGGTGACCTCGGTCATGTGCCGGATGAACAGGCCAAGGCCATCGACACGGTACATGTGGTGCTCCTGCCGGTAGGCGGTCACTTCACGGTCGGTCCGGACCAGGCACACCGAACCGCGGCACTGCTCCGCGCCCGGGTCATTATCCCGATGCACTACGCGACCGAGAAGACGAACATGCCCATTGCGGGTGTGGACCAATTCACAAAGGGACAGGGTAATGTGAGGCTCGTAGGCGCCTCGGAGGTTGAGGTCACGCTTGCGAGCCTGCCCGAATCCCCGCAAATCTGGGTATTAGAACACGCGCTCTAGCGAGGAGGATGCGTGAAGAGAGTCAAGCCAAAGGGCAGAGGGCAGAAGGCACAGGCCAGGAACCCGAAACCCAAGACCCGAGAGCCGAGAGCCAAGACCGGAAGTCCCAAGCTGCGCGAGATTCAGTTCGAGCGGGTGCGAGATACGGTCGCGAAGCTCTGCATCGATGCCAACTGTCTGCTCGGTGACGACGTGGTGCAGGCGTTCAAGAACGCCATCAAGGTCGAGGAATCGGAGACCGGCAGGGTCATCCTTGACCAGTTGCTTGAGAACGAGCAGATTGCCCGCGAGAAGATGATGCCGATTTGCCAGGACACGGGCTGGGCCGTGGTGTGGCTTGAGGTTGGTTCGAACCTGCGCATCAAGGGCGGCGAGCTCTACGACGCAGTTCAGCAGGGTGTAGCCAAGGGTTACACCGAAGGCTACCTGCGCAAGTCGATTGTCAACGACCCGCTGCGGCGCGTGAACACCAAGGACAATACGCCCGCCATCATCTATACCGACATCGTGCCCGGCAGCAAGCTGAAGATAGTAGTCCAGCCCAAGGGTGGCGGCAGCGAGAACATGAGCGAAGTGAGAATGCTTTCGGCGTCGGACGGTGCCGAGGGCATCAAGAAGTTCGTGGTCGACCGGGTCGCACGCTCCAAGGCGAACCCGTGTCCGCCGGTAATTGTCGGCGTCGGTATCGGCGGCACGTTCGAGAAGTGCGCGATGCTTGCCAAGAGGGCGCTGCTCCGGGAGATTGGCTCGGTTCATCCGGACCCGTACTACGCGGTGATGGAGGAGGATATCTTAGGCCGCATCAACAAACTCGGTATCGGGCCACAGGGCCTTGGAGGGCGCGTCACCGCTCTGGCCGTGTTCATCGAGGCGTTTCCGTGCCACATTGCGACGATGCCGTGTGCGGTGAACATCAACTGCCACGCGGCGCGGCACAAGTCCGCAACCCTGTAGGAGCACACCATGGCAAAGCGAATTACTGCTCCCTTGACTGAAGCAACCGTGAAGGACCTGCGCGCGGGCGACTCGGTGCTCATCTCGGGCACCATCTACACCGGCCGTGACCTCGCCCACAAGAAGCTCGTCGACGCCATCCAGGCGGGCGAGAAGCTGCCCTTTGACCTGGCCGGCGCGGTTATCTACTACGTCGGACCGTCGCCAGCCAAGCCCGGTCAGGTTATCGGCTCAGCCGGCCCGACCACGTCTTACCGCATGGACGCGTACTCGCCGCTGCTGATGGAACATGGCCTGCGCGGCATGATCGGCAAGGGCAACCGGACCAGGCCGGTGCTCGACGCCATCAAGCAGTACGGCGCGGTCTACTTCGCCGCGGTCGGCGGCGCGGCCGCACTCATCGCCAAGACCATCAAGCAGGCCAAGGTTATCGCCTACGAAGACCTGGGGCCTGAGGCCGTGCGTGAGTTGATGGTCGAAGAGTTCCCGGCAATCGTCATCAACGACGTGTACGGCGGCGACCTGTACGAGCAGGGCGTGGCGAAGTACCGGAAAGAGTGAAACATGGCAGGCAAGGGACGAGGTCAGAAGGCAGAAGGCAGGAAGCAGAAGGCAGAAGTCGCGACTGAGAAGCCGGCGGCAAAGGGCGAAAGACACCAGGCGAACAGCGTCCCCGCCGACCTGATTACCATCTTCGTGATGGGCGAGCCGTACCAGGTGCCCAAAGAGCTGACCATCATGAAGGCAATGGAGTATGCCGGGTTCCGCTTCATCCGCGGCTGCGGGTGTCGGGGCGGGTTCTGCGGTGCGTGCGGTACGGTATACCGTACAAAGGACTCCTACAAGTTGAAGGTCGGACTCGCGTGCCAGACCGTGGTCGAAGACGGCATGTACCTGACCCAGATTCCCTTCTACCCGGCGAACAAGAAGCAGTATGATATCGCCCGGGAACCGGCCGACACCCAGGTGCTGGTGCGTTTCTACCCGGAAGTCATGCGCTGCATTGCCTGCAACTCGTGCACTAAGATCTGCCCGCAGGACATCGACGTGATGGGCTACATCAACGCCGCGATCCGTGGCGACATTGAGAAGGTCGCGGACATGTCGTTCGACTGCATCATGTGCGGGCTGTGCGCCAGCCGCTGCCCGGCAGAAATCGTCCACTATAACGTCGGGCTGCTGGCCCGGCGGCTGTATGGTGCCAAGGTGCAGGCGAAGTCACCGCACCTGGCTGAGCGGATGAAGGAAATCAAGGCGGGCAAGTTCGAACCCGGCCTCGACCGACTGTGCCAGATGACCGAGACGGAGCTGTCGGCTCTTTTCTATGACCCCAAAGTACGTGACGTTGAGCCCTGAGGAGGAATGATGTACCCGCAAAGCATGCAAGATTCCATCAGGCGACTCGACGCGACGCGCGAGGCGCGCATCAAGCAGGCGAAGATTCCCCTGCTTGGCGCCGACCAGAAGAAGGAACTGCTCAAGGGGTTTCACCCCGACTACATCGATTCGTCGATGCGTGCGCTCTTGGTCGGCCCGAACAAGGGCGACCGGACTCCAATGGAGCTGGCCGACGTGCTTGAGGCCTGGCCCCTTGTCGACCCAAAGAAGTTCGACGCCGAACATCCGAAGTTCGACGCCGACGTGCTCGTCATCGGTGCGGGTGGAGCGGGCGTTTCCGCGGCCCTGACCGCGGCGGCGCGCGGCGCCCGAGTGCTGACCGTGACCAAGTTGCGCATCGGCGATGCCAACACGATGATGGCGCAGGGTGGTATCCAGGCCGCGGACAAGCCCAACGACTCGCCCGAGCGGCACTACCTTGACGTCCTGGGCGGCGGTCACTTCAAGAACATCCCGGCGCTGGCGCGCGCGCTGGTGTCGGACGCGCCCGGCGTCATCGAGTGGCTTGAGGAACTGGGTACGATGTTCGACAAAGAGGCCGACGGCACGATGATTACGATTCACGGCGGCGGCACCTCACGCAAACGGATGCACGCAGCCCGCGACTACACCGGCGCGGAAATCATGCGCACCCTGCGCGACGAGTTCCGCAATCAGAACCTGGAGCTGGTCGAGTACTGCGCCGCAGTCGAGTTGCTGACTGACGAGCAGGGCGCATGCACCGGTGCGGCATTCGTCAACCTCGAGACCCAGGAGCACTTCACGGTCCGGGCCAGGACGACGATTATCGCCACCGGCGGCTGCGGTCGTCTCCACATTCAGGGCTTCCCGTGTACCAATCACTACGGCGCAACGGCAGACGGTCTGGTGCTTGCCTACCGCGCGGGCGCTCGTCTTGCGTTCATCGACACGATTCAGTACCACCCGACCGGTGCAGTGTATCCTGAGCAGATTCTCGGCCTGCTGATTACCGAGAAGGTCCGCGGCGTCGGTGCGCACCTCGTCAACGCCGAGGGGAATCGGTTCATCTATGAGCTCGAGAGCCGCGACGTCACCGCCTCGGCCATTATCCGCGAATGCAAAGGCCGCAACCTCGGTGTCGTTACGCCGACCGGTCGGCTCGGGGTCTGGCTTGACACGCCGCTCATCGAGGTCCTCAAGGGTCCGGGCGCGGTGAAGAAGAACCTGCCCGCGATGTACCACCAGTACGAGCGGTTCGGCATCTACATGGACAAAGAGCCGATTCTCACCTACCCGACTCAGCATTATCAGAACGGCGGCATCCTCATTAAGGATAACGGCGAGACCGGGGTGAAGAACCTCTACGCGGCCGGCGAAGTCGCGGGCGGAATCCACGGCCGGAACCGACTGATGGGGAACTCGCTGCTCGATATCCTCGTGTTCGGCCGGCGCGCGGGAGCGGCTGCGGCCGAGGCAGCGAAGGGCACTGAAGTCGACGGCAGCGGGTTCAAGCACGTCGCCGCGTTTGAAGCCGAACTCAAGTCGGCAGGTGTGCCGAAAGGGCGCCGGTCGCCGATGCTTCTGCCCGAGTACCGCCGGCCCGAACTTAGGACTCCGTTTCCATTCGCCGACGTGGCCTGACGCGTCGGTCGGCCAGATTGCGGGGCGCCTTCGGGCGTCCTGCCGGTTCTCTGGCAGCCGGCAGCAAGACCGCCGCACGGCCTCAACCACCGCTGTCTGCCTGCAACCCGGCTTTGGTCGCCCTGCGACATATTGACAACATATAGTTAGGAATTGTGCCCGCGGGATTCTCGGAAAGCTGGTGATGCAGCGGTGGAGCAGGAAGCGAGGCAACGCGCGAGGTTGATATGGCGCTGCTGGACGGTAGACTATCTCGTGTAGAGATAACCGTGAACGCCCCTGGATTCCGATTGATGCTCCTGGCCTGCTTCCTGCTGGCCGGCGGAGTGAGCTATGGCCAACCGTATGTGGAGGACAGCGTAGATGTCGGACGCGCGTGGGTCGGCAGCATGTGCTTCAACTCGGTTGCCAACGTCGTGTACGGCCGGTCCGAGGACGACGTATTCTTCGCGATATCTGCCGACAGTAACAAGACAGTCGCGCGTTGGACTCTGTCTTGGCCGCGCCAGATGTGCTACGATTCCACCGACAACAAATGCTACGTCGCGCACTGCGGGGACCTCGAGGATTCCCTGGCTGTGATCGACGGGAATACGCACACATATCTTCGTGGAATCGAGATGCCGGGCGCGACCACGCCGGTCTGGGACCCAGTCTCGAACCGGGTCTTCGTGACCAGCCAGACGCTCAACCAGGTCTTTGTCGTCGATTGCCGGACTGACTCGGTCATCGCCCGCGTTGCAGTGGGCGACTGCCCGATTCGAGCCTACTTGAACGTCCCTGGTCGCAAGCTGTATGTCGCGAACTACGACGACGGCTCTATCTCTGTTATCGATATAACCACAAGCAGCGTGACGCGCACGATACGTACCGGCGGCATCTCCGACGCGGCATGCTACTCCCCGGGCGCAGACAAGCTATACTGCACTGGCCGCACGGACATCGTGGTTGTTGATGGCACGACGGACAGCGTGGTCCGGTATATACCGTTCCCGCACGGAAGCGCGCTGTACTCCATGGTGGACGTGCCGTCGTCGCGGCTGGTGATGGTCGGCGTCTACGGGACCCAGTCAGTCGTGCTCGCAGTGGACACCGACAACGATTCGGTTGTGAGCGTGCTGAACGTCGGGAGCCCCCCCAACTCCCTGATATGGGCTCCCAACTCAGACTACGTGTACTGCGCCTGCTACCGAGGTTCTCTAGTTGTGCTTACCGGAGAC
>CBFGIT010000019.1:0-51564 GCA_965648905.1 Caldifarciminota bacterium | reverse complement strand
CTCACCGTGCAGCGCGGCGAGGGTGAGCAGTGTCAGATTGGTCAGTTGTGTGAACCGGAGAGCAGAACCGAACCGACGTTTGAGCAACCTGCGGACAGTGCGGGACACACTCCGCACGGCTACAGTCCAGCGTACTCTCCCGGGCTTGGCTACACAGATTCAGTGGGGGTAAGTCAGTCGGGCGCCGAGTTGACAAGCCGCTGGCGCCAGGCATACTTGTACTGCCGGGCCGGACGATGTTCTGTGCCGGGCTGCTCTGGAGTATCTCTTGAACCGCACTTTGCTTCTGCTTGCAACTGCGCTGGTCGCCATGCCCGCCTGCTCAAGGAAACCGCTTGTCGACAATCCGCCCGAAACCCCGACGACCCCGACCGGCCCGGTCTCAGGCCGGTGTGACAGCCTGTATCTGTTCACCGCCTCGGCCGCAGACCCGGATTCCGACAGTGTCGCTTTGCGGTTCGACTGGGGCGACGGCCGCACCTCGGCCTGGACCGTCTTTGTCCCATCCGGCACAGTGGTCGGCGACTCCTGTGCCTGGCACAGCGTCAGCGCCTGCTCGGTCAAAGCCCAGGCCAGGGACATCCACGGCGCGCTCTCAGACTGGTCACCAGCCCACCTGATGCCGCTCGAAGGGGGCCCGCGCTTTGCCGACAGCGTGATTGCGACCATTGCCGTCGGGTCCTTTCCGGAGAAGATTGCCGCGTCGGCGGACGAGCGCTTCGTCTACGTCACTAACTACGAAGACAACACCGTGTCGGTGATTAGCACGGCGTCAAACGAGGTGATTGCCACGTTCGATGTCGGCGAACGCCCCTGGGGCATAGCTGTCCACCCGAACGGCAGCCTCGTCTATGTAACCGCTGAGAATGGAGCGGGAGCAGTCTACGTAATTCGGACTTCCGACTACTCGGTCATTGACACCATCGAGGTCGGCGAGGACCCCACCGAGATTGCCATTCTGCCTGATGGCTCATACCTCTACGTTATCGAGTGCGACGACGGGGTCGTTCACGTTATCCGGACCGCAGACAATACCCTGGTCGCGACGCTCTGGGTCGGCGAGGGCACCGGCGGAATCGCGGTGACGCCCGACGGAACACGAGTCCTGGTTTCAACCTATGACGGGCTGGTAACAGTCGACGTGCGCAGTCTGACCATCCTCGAAACCGTGCCGGTGGGCAACTGTCCGACGTACATCACGGTTCTCCCTGACGGCAGTCATGCCTATGTCTCGGTTTGTGAGGACCTCGCAACCGAAATGCCCGGCGTCTGCGTTGTCCGGCTGAGTGACTTTCAGGTCGTGGATACCGTTATCCTGGTCGGGCCGGATGCCCTTCCCGGAGCACTGGCCGCAACTGCCGATGGCGCATTCGTCTTCGCCCTCATTGAAGAAGGCCTGTTTGAGAACCCGACCGTTGCCGTCATCAACACACGCTTCAACCGCCTTGCCGCGTGGGTTAGTGACTGGGAGAACGTGGAAGACGAGTACGGACCATACGGCGTCGTCTGTCTGTCTGACGGCCGGGTCTATGTTGCGAATGAGCAATGTGACTACGTCACGGTGTTCGGGTACTCAACGGGCGGCAGTTGCGCACGAGCCCCCGGGATGAAGCTGGTGCAGCGATGACGAGGACGCCTGCTTTCATCCTGGCATGTGCCTGCGCCGGTCTGGCCGGCTGCAGCGGGGGACTGAACCCGGACGCTCCCGCAGTTCCGACCGGCCCGAAGTGGGCTGTGGTCGGCGACACAACCGACTGGACCACTCAGGCCCGCGACCCTGAAGCAGAAGGCCTGTGCTATCGTCTTGACTGGGGCGACGGCGATACCTCGGCCTGGACCGAACCGGTCACAAGCGGCACTGCGGTCACAATTTCCCACTGCTGGCAGACTTCCGGGAACCACAGTGTCCGAGCTCAGGCCCGCGACATTCGGGAAAACGTCTCCGAGTGGTCAGCCGCTCAGACGGTTCATGTCCTGCCCAGACCAGGTTATCCAGGCCGGGTCATCGAGCGCATCACGGTCGGCAGCGAAGTCGGTGGACTTGCGGTGTCACCTGACGGCTGCTACCTGTACGTGGGCATCAGACGGGGCGACAACGAATCGCTCAAGGTGTTCAACACCAGCGACCACAGTCTCGTCGCCTCGCTTCCTTGCGGCGGCCAGAGCATCCTGGTGCACCCTGACGGCGACCGCATCTATGCTCAGAATTCAGGTGGTTTCAGTACCATCCGGACCAGCGACTGGAGCATCCGGCGCACAGTAGGCATCGCCATTGAGACTCACGACATTGCTCTTTCGCCCGACGCCCGGTATCTCTACGCGTGCGGCTACTCGTTCGATGACCTTGTCGCCGTGGTCAGTACCGAGAATGACTCAATCCTGGGGAAGCGGCGCATCGACCATGCCGCGATTCAGCTCGCCGTTTCGGCTGACGGCGCACGGCTGTTCACTGTTGGCGGTGAGATGAGCGGCAACTTCATTGCCGTCTACCGGACCGGTGACTTTGCCAAGCTCAGGCTTGTTGCAACCGGCTATTCTCCATACCACCTGGCCCTGACTCCGGACGGGCAGGACCTCTATGTCGCCAACCTTAATGACCAGACCGTCTGCTCATACAGTACCCGAGACTACCAGATGACCTCGTTCTTCTATCTCGACGACATCATGCCAACAAGTGTCGCCATACACCCGGCCGGCCGGTTCGTCTACGTTACAGGCGACGGCGCATGCACCTACGTCATCGACCGTGACGCGAGTCGGGTCATGACCGAACTCGCCGGAGTGGGCGGATACTATTCGTGGTACGGCATTGCGTTCCTGCCTGACGGCAGTCGGGCGTACATCACCACCGGCAACACCTCTGTGGTCGTGCTCGGATTCTAGGCTCGCCCTCGGAACAACCACGCTGTAAGTTCGGGCATACCTTGACAACCGGGCACCGACCGGGTATCATCTATTCTACTATCGAGCAAACTCCTGTGGTTGTTTTCTAGCCTCATCACAATCTTTGCCGTCGCGGTACACACCGGGCTCGTTTCCGGGACTGTGGCCGACTACGCTTCCGGCGCTCCGATTGAAGGAGCGAACGTCGTCATCATCGGCACGAGCCTGGGTATCGCGACCCAGTCGAACGGCGGCTTTGTGCTTGGTCCGGCCAAGGCCGGCAGGTACTCGATAACCGCGAGCCACGTAGCATTTGCCAGCGAAACCCTTGAAGTTGAAGTCCCGGCCCGCGGCGTGGCGCGGGTTGTGTTCCGGCTCATGCCCGAGGTTATCGCGATTCCGGGCGTGGCGGTCGAGTCGCGCCGCATGCCCGGCGAAAGAGCGGCAACAACCCGGGAACTCTCAGGCGAACAACTGGCCCGAAATGCCGGCGGTTTCGTTGCCGACCCGGTTCGGAGCCTCAGTTTTCTGCCCGGGGTCGGCCACTCGGGCCGGGGTGAATGGAGCGGAGCCTATGCGGTGCGCGGCGGCGACCCTGATGAGAGCTCGGTTTTCTTCGGCAACGTGGAGCTGCTCTGGCCCTATCATCTGCTCGGGTTTTCGTCGGTCATCAACTCAGACCTGGTGGAGCGGATGTCGTTCTACCCGAGCGGTTTCCCGGTCCGCTACGGCGGCGCGCTGTCAAGCATCGTTGTCGTTCAGCCGCGCCGGCTGAACCAGAGTCAGGGCTTCTGGGCCTATGACCCGATGAATGCCAAGGTTGCCTATCTCGCCGAACTCGGCGACCTGCGCCTGCTCGGCTCTTATCGAAGGACTTACTACTATGTCCTGTTCGGCCCGCTCGGCGGCGGCTCGTACAATCGTCCGAGCTTCTCCGATTTCACCGGCCAGGCCGAGTTCTCTTTCAAAGACCAGAGCCGGCTCAGAGCAACCGTCGTGAACGGAACCGACCACATTGTCTCGGACCTGCACGGTGAGACCCGGGAGGTCGACGAGGCCGGGTCATCGCTCGCGCTCGAGTTCGAGTCCAGTCTGGGTCGAGCCAGCACGAACGTTCAGGTCTTCTCCGGCTCCCACGACTTCAGCATGACCCCGGCCTCCTGGCCCGGCACGGCCCGGACCGCGCAGCACGAGTCCGGCATCCGGTTCAAGTGCTCGGGCCGGCCTGTTGACCTGCTCGAACTGAACGCCGGTGCCGAGCTGAGTCGGGTCTGGTTCACTGGCAGTCTCCTGTCGCCACACGAGTTGAGCCGGACCGACAATGGTGGGGCAGTGTTTGCCAGCGCCGGGTTTTCTCCGATTGCCCGGGTCGGGCTCGACCTGGGACTGAGATACGAGGACGTGCGCTGGGCCCGTGACCGCGTGCTCGAGCCATGGGCGCTGCTGAACCTGCGCGCCGGCTCAGGCGTTGCCTTCCGGGCCGGATTCAGAACCGTGCACCAGCATGCCTACAGTTTCCTGCGGAGTTCGTGCGCGTCGTTCGTGTTCGACCGGCAGTATGATGAGTATCGGCTCTTCGAGTCGGACGCGCTCGGCGCCAAGGCAGCGAACCACTACTCGCTCGGCAGCGAATTTGCGCTCGGGAACGCGGGCAGGATTACGGTTGAAGCCTATCGTAAGAACTACTCCGCGTTGCCGACGTGGCGTACATCCCAGGGCGAATTTCTCGACGTAGGCAACAAGGGTCAGGGCCGTGTCCAGGGAGTCGAGCTGACCATCGAACAGGTACGCCTGGCCGGTCTTACCGGCTGGCTGACCTACGGTCTGGCATGGTGCCAGAAACAGCAGGGCGAAGACACCATGCTCTACTGGGACCGAAACGACCGTCGGCACAGCGTCAACCTCCTGCTCGAGCGGCGATTCGCCCACGACCTGACCCTGACTGCCACCTTCCACCTGCACTCGGGCGCGCCCTATACGCCGTTGCTCTACACCCGCTCACCCCAGGAAGTGAGAAGCTCGGACCTGAATCGGGGTCACTCGCGCTACGTGATTGAAGGTGAGAAGAATTCGGCCCGGGTACCGATGTACCATCGGCTCGACCTGAAGTTGTCGAAAGAACTGCCCAGGCTGCCGCTCAGCCCGCATCTCTACGTAGAGCTACTGAACGTCTACAATCAGCAGAACGCCTACTACCTGGTGCAGTTCGAAGACCGGGATGGACGAATCGTCACCGGCCGTTCCGACGGCATCCCGCTCATGCCGCTGATCGGTATCGGCGGCCGGTTCTGAGGAACGGACCGAGGACCCGGGCCGAAAGCGGCCGACGCCCGGCTTGGCCTTGACCACGATTTGGGTTATACTATTGTCAGTTTGGGACGTCGCGTCGCACCAGTCAAGAAACCACCATCCCGTAGCAACGTTCGGTTTTCGCTCCAGCAGGGGGCGGGATGACCGGTTCCACTGCCTCGCCCGAACGACTTGCTCAAGCCATTGCCGAAGTCACCGCCCTGCTCGAACGCACTGCCCGCTACTACCCGGCCGACCTCCCGATTGACCATCATGACCGACACCGGCGCCAGCGCCCGAGTCAGGCCATTGTCCGAGCGGACATCCTGTGCACCTACGGGTTCAGCCAGCGCCCCAATATCGAACGCCACGTCGAAACATCACGCTGCCATGCCGAGGCGCTGCTCGTCAGCGAGCGGCTGAACGAGACCCTGCTCGGCGCGGCCGAACGCGACGAACTCACCCGACGTGCGCTCGGGATCCTCCCCGGCACCGAGGCGGGCCGCATCCGGGATATCTTCGCATGTCCGGAAGCGCGCCCGCGCGCGGTCAACCATACCGCGGCCGAACTCGTCACCTTTGTTGAGCAGGTCTCGCGCACCTATGGCCTCTCGACCGCACTCGCCTACGGCCAGTTCATCATCGCCGGTCTTAGAGAAGAAGAAGAACTGGTTCGCTACGGCGAGCGTCTCGACACCCTGTTCACCCGCATCATCTCAACGCCGGCCGTGGCGCAGTGGCTTAGCCATGAACCTGAACGCACTCTGGACCCAAGTCCCGCGCTTGCTGCCGGGCTCGTTTTTGCCGCCCGGGCCGCGCTGTGGCAGATGCGGCCTGAACGAGCCGGGCCCCAGTTCCTGCTCACCCAGGTCATTGATGCCTATCTCTCGGACAGCGGGCCGGTGGGTTGCTCACTCGGACTGGCGCTGTTCGATGCGATTATGCTCGACCGCCTCGGACTGCAGACCCGATTCCTGATTGCTGACGGCGTACTCTCGCTGGCGGTGGAAGCAGGTGAGAAGTCGCTCTACTGGGAAGTAACCACGAGCGCTCCCCTGTACGAAGAAGCGCCCCGCAACTGCCGCGACCTCGACCTGGCCGAGTTGTTTGCCGTCAGCTACGGCCGCCTCGGCGGCTTCCTCGCCGGCACAGGCCGCTGGGACAAAGCCTGCGATTCCTACCGACGAGCACTCGAGCTCAAGCCCCAGAGTGTCGAGGTCATGACCGAGTTCGCCTCCTGTCGACTGCGCCATGACGAACCGCAGGAGGCGGTCCGCATCCTGAAACAGGCACTGGCCGAGAACCGTGATTCGGTCGAAGCCTGGCACTTGCTTGCCAACGCTTACACCGTGCTTGCTGACTGGCCCCGGGCAATGGATTCGTTCCGTCATGCCCTCCGACTTCGTCCTGACTCAGCCGAGGTCTACAACAACATGGGCTTTGCCTACACACGCATGGGCGATACCAGCCAGGCCATAGCGGCTTTCGAGGCCGCACTCGAGCACCAGCCCGACTACTACCAGGCACACTTCAATCTCGGCAACCTGTTTCTCGAAAAGCAGGAGATTGACCGGGCAATCGAGCACTACCGTGCGGCGGTCCGCATCGAGCCGGGTTTCACCGCGGCCCACTACAACATGGGCCGTGCCTACTACGACAAACATGAGCTCGACGCCGCAATCCGCTGCTACCAGACCGCACTCCAACTCAACCCCAAGCACTACGGTGCCTGGTACAACCTCGGCATCGCCTATCGGGACAAGGGTATGACCACGCGCGCAGTCGAGGCACTGGAACAGGCCGTCGCCCTCAACCCGAACCTGATGAGATGAACCGCCGAAACCATTTGCCGATTGGCCAACGTCATGCGACTGGTGTCGAAGCATCGGCGCACCAACCTCACTGCTGGTGACCGGCATCATTCGGGCGGTCGGCTCCCTTGTCGGACGCGCCCTGCGCCGGACCCCGAGATTCGTCTGGCGACCCGGTCGGGTCGGACCGCGGTACAGGGTACTGGGCCCGGACCTCATCCGGATCCTCGATGGCGACCTTGCCGACCGCGAGCTTGTTCTGACGACCGAAATGCTGCCGACCAAGGCACAGGTCTACGCGCTGCTCGATGGTCAACAGGTTGGCCGGGCCTATGTTGAACGCGACCCGCCGAACAAAGGCATCATTCTGTGGGACGTGGCGGTCAAAGAGGGTTTCCGCCGCAAAGGCATCGCCTCAATCATGGTCTGCCGCGTCTTCCGCGAGCTGCTCGCTCACCAGCGAATCGGAACGTTTCGCATCCGGATGATCCGGCTGATGAAACCGGCCGACCGGAACATCGAACTTCAGAACGTCGGCATCGGCGTCATCGGCAACCGGCTCGGCTTCACGCCCGAGTTCAACCTCAACCGGTTGCTCCGGCCGAACAACGTCATCGGCATCGAGGTCCTGCCGGCAAAGAACGGCTTTCCTCCAAGCTTCAAGATCGTCATCAAGACATTTCCCCTCGTTCTGATTGCCTTTGTGCTCGACCCGGACACCCACCGGCCGGTGGACGACCTGCGGACCTATGTTCGTCTGATGAAGGACGAACGCACGGTCTACGAGTGGGTTGGTCGGGGCTTGATTGTCATCGGCAATGGCAACTACTGCCTGCGCTCGGCCGGGCTCAACCAGTTCGTCAGCCACCTGGCGACCGACGAGTTCGAGGCCCGGGTCTTCCGGCGCCGCGTGCGCGGGGTATAGGGGGACCGCGCTGTCAGAGTTGACTATCGTCGGCAACACGGTAGCATCACCTCTTCGCGTGGCAGGACACCGGGACCGAACACGGTCCAGGCAAGCCGCTAGGGCCATGCCGCGCTGACGAAAGACAATAGATGCCGGCGAAATCAAGACTCGAACAGCACCGCTCACTCGAAGTGTCAATGGCGCGGCTTAGCCCGCTCTACGGCTGCGGCCTGATGCTCAAGAACATGCCCCGGGTCGAGTTCTCCGACCCGCTCACCAGCGTCATGTCCAACTATGGATATACCAACCTGCACGGCGACAAGCCGGGCCGGAAACTGGTCGACAACTCGGGACTGCTCAAGGGCTTCTACGACAACGCCTTCACTCACAAGACGCCGCTGCGCCAGAACTTCCGCACGGTCTACGGGCACGTTGAGGTCTACATGGCCCATGACCCAAACACCAAGTCCGCCTGGTTTATCGGCGATGCCCAGAACCGTGTTGCGCTGGCAAACTACTTCCGGGACGCGACATCACTGGGACTCAAGACCAGAGGCGTAATGCTGCTCGGCTCAACGGTTCGCCTGACCGCGGTCGGCTGGCAGAATCTCTTCGACCTGCTCACCGATGATTTCCTCAGCGCCAACCCGGCAATCCAGCGCGTGGAAGTCATGAACGTGCTCTCCGGCGCGCGCTGGCGTTCGCCCTGCCTCGGCATCGGCGTGACCCTGTTGAACATCAGGGAGCTGCCCGAGGTCAGAGAGGCAGTCAACTCGGCCCTGCAGAACGCCGGCGGCGAAGTTGAAGGCTAGCCCGGGTAACGCCGTCGGCCGTCTGTTATCTCCCATAATCGTTCTCCTGCTGGTTCCCGGAGTCAACCTGGCCGGACCGGTTCCGACGATGCCGGTAAGCGAAGTCAGGCCAGGCATGAAGGGCACGGGCCGCTCGGTCTTCTTCGGCGGAACGGTTGAGGACTTTGAGGTCGAGGTAATTGATGTGATGCGTCGGGTATCGCCGCGCAGTGACTTGATTCTCTGCCGTCTTTCCGGACATGGTCTTGAGGAATCGGGCGTGATTGCCGGGATGTCCGGAAGCCCGGTCTATATAGAAGGCAGGCTGGTCGGGGCAGTCGCCTACGCCTGGGGATTCGCCAAACAGCCCATTGCCGGCGTCACACCGATTGGACAGATGCTTGACATCTGGGACCGACCTCTTCGCTCCGGAGGCCGGGCGCGTCGTTCAGGGCAGTCTCGTACCCCGGTAACTGCGACTCACTCGGGCCTGAGTCAACTACCCGTGCCGGTGGCGTTGTCCGGTCTGTCGCCCCGGCTGGCAGACCTGATTACCCCGATGCTGGCCGAACACAACCTCACGCCGGTTGCTGCTGCCGGAAAGACAGCCACAACCACGGACACGGCAGGGTTGGTACCTGGTGCTGCGGTCGGCGTGTCGCTGATTGACGGAGACGTACAGATGGCCGGCATCGGCACGCTCACCTGGCGCGAGGGAAACCGTATCCTTGCGTTCGGCCATCCGATGTTTCAAGCCGGCGCGGTCAACCTCCCGATGACCGGCGGCACGATTCACGGCGTGCTGCCGTCGGTCGCCCTCTCCTTCAAGTTCTTCTCTCCGACCGCGCCGTTTGGCACCGTCACTGAAGACCGGATCAGCGGCATCGGCGGAACCATCGGGCCGGTCGCCGAGATGACTCCGGTCAGTGTCGTGTTCTCCTCCCCGAGCGCAATTGACACCTACCGTTTTCGCGTCGCCCAGCTTGACGAAATCACGCCGCTCCTCGTTGCGATTGGCCTGGCCGACGTCGTCTACGAAACCGAAGGAACACTGGAGGAAGTGTCACTTCGGTCGAAGATGACCATCCATTTCAGTCCGGCCGGAGGTGCGACCCGGGCGGCTGAGCCGCTCGTGCTGGCCCACGTATTCAGCGGTGTGAACCCGGCTGCCCAGTTGTTCAAGTCCGTGCAGGATCAACTGACCATGCTCTATGACAACCGCTTCGCACACCCCGGAATCAGTCATGTCGAGTTTGAACTGGACCTGACGCGTGGGCAGGCGCTTTCCTACCTGCTTTCCGCCCGACCTGACCGCAGACTGGCCCGGCCGGGTGAAACCGTGAACGTTGTGCTCCGACTGCGCGACTATCGCGGCGACGAGTGGGACCAGAACGCGACCGTCGCTATCCCGGCAACCGCACGCGAAGGCAGCGTCCAGGTCGTCTTTGTCCAGCCCGACTCATTCCTGATGAACGAGGCGATGCGCGCCCCGGGACGGAGCACGCCCGCCTCGCTCGCCCATCTCAAGGAACTGCTCGCGGCGACCGGTCAGGAAGACGAACTGATTGTTACCGGCTACGTCCCTGCGAGCAGCATCATGCTGGAGGAGCGCGAACTGCCGGCACCGCCGCCCAGCGTCCGCGCCGTTCTGCTTGCCGACCGCGGGGACAGGCCCGCCGTCTCCACGTCGAGCATCCTGTTCAAACAGCGGCTCCGAATCGGGCGGGCCGTCTCCGGCTCAGCCCGCTTCGAGCTGGAGGTAAGGAGATAGTAATGCAGCACCCGCAGTCCGTCGCACGATGGTTCGTCACCCTGGCATCGTTCTGGCTCATCCTAGCAGGCGGGGCCCGGGCTGCAGTCTGGACCGTAGATGGCGTTGATGACCTGCTCTCTGTCCTGGACCGTCTGGAGTTCCGCAATGTCAGCCTCGGTCACGATGGCACCGTCACTCTCGCCCCGGCCCTGAAGGAACTGGCAACGCTCACTGAGGCTGCGGTCTGGCAGGTCTGCCAGGACCGCTCCGGAGCGCTTTGGCTCGGCACGGGCAACTCGGCCCGGGTCTTTCGTCTGGCTCGGCCCGACGCTGCTCCCGAACTTGTCTACGATGGCACCACCGGCGAAATCCTCGCGCTTACCGTCGGGGCCGACGGGGCAATCTACTTCGGCAACACCCCGGCCGGAACCATCTACCGCTGCCGGCCTGGTGCGCAGCCGGAATCTCTGCTTGCCACCGGCGAGAGCTACATCTTCTGTCTGCTCGCCGACCGCCAGGGCACGCTCTACTGCGCCACCGGCGACCAGGGCCGGCTTATCGCCATCACGCCTGACGGCAGGATGCGCACCGTGTTCACTGCGCCGCAATCTCACCTGACAACCATGCACTGGCTCGTCCCTGACAAGGAACTGCTGGTCGGCACGTCGCCCGACGGAATCGTCTACCGTCTTGACTTCTCAGCAGACCGAAACAAGCCCAACGTCTCAGTTCTGTATGATACTCCGCTCGATGAAGTCAGGGCCATCGTCTCCAGCCCGGGTGGAGAAGTCTACGTTGCCGCCAATAGTTCTCCCGGGTCCAGCACCGACTTAGGCCCGGCCCAGGTCTATGCCCTGCGCTCGTCGAATCTCGCTTGGTCATGGACCTGTCCGGAGTCGCTCGTCTTCGCCTTGGCTCTGCGCCAGAACCCATCCACGGGCCTCGGTCTGCTTGTCGGCACTGGCCAGCGCGGACTGGTCTACGAGCTCGACACAATGGGTCGGGCCTCAATCCTACATCGGCTTACCGAATCTCAGGCCCTCAGCTTTCTGCCCCGGGCCTCACGGCCCGGAGCGACATCGAGTCCGTTCATCGTCTCCACTGGCAACAACGCACGGCTCTACGAGTTAGGAACCGGCTATCCCGACTCTGGTTACCTCGTATCACCACCCAAGGACTGCGACAACCCGGTTCATTTCGGCCGCCTTACCTTCCGCGGAACCGTGCCGGCAGGAACTGGTCTCAACTTCGACACCCGAACCGGATCGTCGCAACGGCCTGACTCGACTTGGAGCGAGTGGACCGAAGCACCGGGCACTGTCCGTTCCCCATCAGCCCGTTTCATTCAGTGGCGGGCACGATTCTCATCCCGTTTTCCCAATCTCACTCCAGCCCTTGCCCGTACCGACCTGTTCTTCGGTTCCGTCAACCGGCCACCCCAGATACGGAAGCTCGAAGTCGCTGAACTGCCTCTGACCGATGCGAAGAAAGGCCTTGCCCGACCCCGGCGCGCAATCACCTGGGAGGCATCTGACCCTGATTCGGACTCGCTCTCATTCGATCTCTACTTCAAAGGCGAGAACGAAACCCAGTGGAAACTGCTGGCTCGCGATGTCGTCGAGAACCGGCATGAGTTTGACACCCGAACCCTGGCCGACGGCTGGTACCTGGTGCGACTCGTGGCCAGCGACCGGGTCGACCGGCCCCAAGACATGGCGCTTCTTGCCGAACGGACAAGCAGGGCCTTCCCCGTCGACAACTCACCACCCCAAGTTCCTGACCTTTCCGTCCGACACCTGGGTGACGATCGGCATCGGGTCTCATTTGCCGCCCGCGATGCACTCAGTCCGATTGTATTCGGTCGGTTGTCGGTGAATGCCGGCGAATGGCTGGCAGCCGGCCCAGAAGACGGACTGCTCGACTCGTCGGACGAGCGTTTCAGCGTTGACGTCCAGCTCGCTCCGGGCGAGAACGTTGTTGCCGTCTGGGTCGCAGACGCTCAGGGCAATGTTGGCGTGGCCAATACGGTCATCCGCCGGTAGTTCACTTATTGTTCGGGCAACAGATGAACACGAGCGAGTAGGAAACTGCCTTGGGCGTCACCCGGCCGAGTGCCCGGACAACTGCCTGGAGCAGGCGCCCCGGTACGTACCAGTCATTGTCCTTGTGTACGGCTAGGATTCTAAGCCCCTGTTTCGTTAGCAGCCGCTCCCACTCCTGCGGGGTCGCGTGTCGCTCAACCGGCTGCGCAAGCTTTGGAAAAACCGCTCGGACGACACGAAGCACTGGCATCCAGTAGTGTCGGCTATTCGGCACCAGAATCAGCAGGCGGCCGTCCGGTCTGGTCACGCGGATCATCTCGGCCAGCGCACGCTCCATGTCTACGAAGTGCTCCAGGCTACCCATGCACGTTACGCAGTCGAAGCTTGCGTCAGCAAAAGGCAGGTTTTCGGCTGCTCCGACCACGCATTCGACCTTCGGCACGCGTCGGCGCGCAGACTCGACTCCGACGTCAGATACGTCCAGTCCGACTGCTGACAGGTTGCGATCAACCGCTGCTTGAAGCATGTCGCCGGTGCCGCAGCCCACATCGAGGAGCCGGGCTCCGGTCCGAGGCTCCAACATCGAGAGCAAACGCGTCTGGTGTCCGGGCATGGACTGAATCGCACCGCGTCGGTGTATCTGGTTGTAGGCGGCACGGATCTCTTCGCGCAGCAGTTCGACCTCACCCGTTGGCCAGGTTGGACTACTCGATTGTGATGACATGGGCCGCAGTATAGCAACTGCGCCAGCGCCGTCAAACCGTGCCCGCGGCTTTGAACAAACGAGAGGGCCGGAAGCTGACTCCCGGCCCTCGATGATGCCTTAATTGTCACCTGAGCCAGGGCAGCCAGGACGAGACCTTGATCACCAGCCCGAGCACGACAATCGAAACCATCGACTGCAGCTTCAGGAGGATGTTGAGCGAGGGCCCGGAGGCATCTTTCAACGGGTCGCCGACCGTGTCGCCGACAATCGCGGCGTGGTGTGCGGGCGAGCCCTTGCCACCGAACATGCCCTTCTCGATGTACTTCTTGGCGTTATCCCAGGCTGCGCCCGAATTCGCGCTGAACATCGCCAAGCAGAACCCGGCGGCAAGTCCGCCGGCCAGGAATCCGGCCACGCCGTCCGTGCCGAGCAGGATTCCGACTACAATCGGCGTGACAATTGCCATCAGCGACGGCGCCACCATCGCCTTCTGCGCCGCCTTGGTGCAGATTGTCACTGCCCGGGCATAGTCGGGCTTCGCCTTCCCCTCCATCAGACCAGGGATTTCGCGGAACTGACGTCTCACCTCGTCGGCGATCCTGGATGCGGTTCGGCCCACTGCACGGAGAATCATCGACGACACGCCCATTGGCAGCATCGCGCCCAAGAAAAGCCCGGCAATCAACCGTGGGTTCATCAAGGTGAGATTCAGCTCCTTGACATAACCAAGGACTTTGTGGCTGACATGCTCTGTCTCACCCCGGTAGGCAGCAATCAGCGCCAATGCTGTCAGGGCCGCGGACCCGATGGCAAAACCCTTACCCGTGGCCGCGGTGGTGTTGCCCAGAGCATCAAGCGCGTCGGTGCGCTCGCGTACTATCGGGTCCTGGTGTGTCATCTCGGCGTTGCCACCGGCATTGTCCGCGACCGGGCCATAGGCATCGGTCGCGAGCGTGATGCCCAGCGTCGCCAGCATCCCTACCGCAGAGATGCCGATGCCGTACAGGCCAAGACCCGGATTCGAGGCCCCACCGACCATGTAGTAGCTGGTGATGATCGCCACCGCCGCGGTGATGACAATCGGAATCGTCGAGTTCATCCCGACCGCCAGGCCCTCGATGATGACCGTGGCCGCAGAAGTCTTCGCCTCGTTCGCGATTCCCTGCACCGGCTTGTAGGAATCAGAGGTGTACCGCTCGGTGAAGTAGCCGATGATGACACCGGCGAGCAGGCCCGAGAGAATTGCCCAGTACACCTGGGGATGATTGGGCAGAAGCCAGCGGACGACCAAGAAACCCAGCACTGCGGAAAGCGCCGTTGCGCCGTAGATGCCGTAACGCAACGCCCGGAGCAGGACGCTCTGCTCGGCCTTCTCTCCGGCCCGGACCAGAAAGCTGCCGAGTATCGATGAGACAATCCCGACCCCGGCCAGAACCATCGGCAGCAGCACGCCGTTCACCTCAAACCCGGAACCGGCCAGTGCCACAACCGATAACGCCATTGAGGCGACAATCGAATCAACGTACGACTCGTACAGGTCCGCACCCATGCCCGCGATGTCGCCGACACAGTCACCGACGTTGTCGGCAATCACCGCCGGGTTGCGCGGGTCGTCCTCTGGAATCCCGGCCTCGACCTTGCCCACGAGGTCAGCACCCACGTCCGCAGCCTTGGTGAAAATGCCGCCGCCGACTCGGGCAAACAGCGCCTGCGACGATGCACCGATGCCGAAAGCAATCATTGTCGAAGTGATGGCGGTCAGCTTCTCGACCGCGGGCAGGTTCGCATAGACCGCGTTCAGGATGACGTACCAGATGGAAAGGTCGACAAGCCCGAGGCCGACCACGGTCAGTCCCATCACCATCCCGGACGAGAATGCGACCCGCAGACCGGCGTTCAGGCTGGTCTTGGCCGCATGTGTTGTGCGGGCACTCGAGTGCGTGCCGATGGACATACCGATGTACCCGGACAGGGCCGAAAAGAACCCGCCGGTCAGAAACGCGAACGGCACAAACCACGACTGCAGCCCGAGCAGCGCGAGCACACCCAGGAGTACGAACACGACGGCAAAGAATATGCCGACTCCCTTGTACTGCTGCTTCAGGTAGGCCATCGCGCCGATGCGCACCGCCTTGGCGATTTCCCTCATCGGCTCGGTGCCTTCGCTCAGCTTCAGGTTCCGAACCGCCAGATACAGGGCGAAGAACAGCGCCAGGACCGCGCCGCCCGGTGCAAACCAGAAGTACGGACTCACGAAGACTCCTTTCTTGTGTGTGGACTTGTGCGATTCATCCGGGGCGGTGTCGGACTGCGTGCCGCCCTGGAGACAGTGGCCAAGTCTAGACAACGGAACGGGCAAAGTCAACGACCGGTTGCACGAATTGACCGGCCGGGTCTTGTCCGGTATAATTATCCTTGGAGCGAGACACTGAAACGCACGGGTTACGTTGGGAAACATCGAACAGGACCGACGAGGCCTCTGGGTCTCGTCGTTCGTTTTTGGAGGTAGTATGCGCGGCCCATACCTTCTTCGCCCCCTGCAGGTTGATATCTCCGTACCGACCAGAGTCGGCGGAGTCTACTGTTTGGCCAAGACCGGCAGACAGGTTGTCTTTGTCGGCCGGGCTGAGCACGACCTGCGTGACCGAATCAAGTCCCACTGGCCGGACTATCAGGTGTTCTGGTACGAGCCGGCGTTATCGCCACGCGACGCGTTCATCAACCACTGCTATGCCTATCACAAGCACGCCGCCGACGGTCTGGCACAAGACGACCACCCCTTAGCTCCCGTGAATACAGACGTCAAGTGCCCGGTCTGCGGCAGGTAGCCCGCATTCAGTATCCACACCCCTGCAGCGTCCAACCGGGGCAGCCCTGCCGCTGCCCCGGTTCAGTTCATCGCCGCCCGACGGTCACTTGGACCACTGCCCAACAGGCCATCGAGCAGCACGGTCTGCAGACCCAGGTAACCGCGGTAGGACCATAAGGGATTCAGGCCAAAACCAATCCCCGCGACCAGACTGACCGGAACCGAGTGACCGAGCAGAAAATCGCTCCGCAGCTCGGTTCCCACACCAACCCTTGACCGATGCAGTTCCCGGACCGACGGCAGTCGGCTTCGAGAAACCAGTCCGGCCTCGGCAAACAGAGCCGCGTTCAGGTTACGCAGAAACAGCGGCCCGGTACCCAGTCCGCGCTCAACCCAGACCAGTGGCGTACGGAACTCCAGACCGCCAACGAGTACCGTTCGTCCTGCGACGGTATCGTCGTAGCCCCGGACCGAAAGCAGACCTGGCCTGTTACCCAGAATGAAGCTGGATTTCGCGGTCGAGTCGCCAAGACCCGCGCCGGCCGCGAGTCTTGCGCGCAGGCTCCATGACGCCGGAGCGCGGCCAAAATACTCAATCCAGTGGCCCAGCACACGCGCACGGTCGTGCTCAGACAGCCAGCCCCTTTTTTCACCATCCACGGACAAGCCACAGACCCGCCCTTCAGTCGGAGCGACGTTGAACCGATATACGAACGCATTCGAGAACAACCCGTCAAGACCGACACGCGCTCGGAAGGCAGTGTCATGACTAAGTCGCCCGATTAGGTCAAACCATGCCCCGGCTCGGGTGCCGAGAAATGCCAGGCGGCTGCCAAAGCTGGTGGTTTGAACTCTGGGGTCGAGGTCAAAGTCGATTGAGAGCGAGGGCCGTGTGCGGCAGAACTCGTAAACAGCAATAAGAAAAGGGCGCCAGGTATCCTGACGTGCGCCTGCCAAGACCCAGTACCGGTGGAACTGGAGCGCATCCCAGCCCAAGGTAAACGCCCCAAGCTCCCACGCGCCTTTGTCGAACGCAACCCACGGCAGCCAGAACCTGGGCCAGACTGACGGAAAAGGGTTGTAGTAGTAGAGCTGGCCGTCGGCCCGAGCAGGCTCCGGCCCGGGTTCAGGCAGCGTGTCGATGAATGACTCTGCTTCATGCCAGTGCTGGACGTCAAGCACCATGGTGCTGATGTCATACCCATCAGCCGAATAGGTCACCAGCGCGATGCGGCGGTTGTCCGGAGAAACCGCGGGTTCGAACGCCCCGTACAGCACGTTGGTGCACCGCAGAACCTTGCCGGTTGCGACCTGATAGGCATAGAGATTGAACACGCCTGACCGGTCAGAAACGAAAAACAGATACCTGCCGGTGCGCGACCAGTATGGGTCCAGGTCACAGGCACGGTCGTGGGTCACCGGCACGGTCCAGCCGGTCTGTCGGTCAACAAGCTCAATGTCGCTCGACCCGTCCAGCCGACTCACCCCGACTGCAATCCACTTGCCGCTCGGCGAGAAGCGCGGGCGCTGGAACGACGTCCGGTCATCAGGCTCGGCCAAATCACTCGTGGTCCCGGTTGCCAGGTCGCGCAGGCGCAGCGAGCTGCGGCCATTGTGGTTCGCGACATAGACCAGCAGGCTCGTGTCCGGCGCAAAGTCAGGGTCATGGGCTCGCTCGCCCCGAGTCAGTTGGCGCACCGTGCCTCGCACAAGGTCGAGCGCGAAGATATCCTGGGTCTCGCAGCAGTTGCGCACCACATCCAGACGAGTGAACGCCAGTTCCCGGCCATCGGGCGAAAGCGACAGGCTGCCGCTGATTCGTCCTCGCACCAGCACGCGCACGGTATTGTTGGCAGTATCAAGCGCCTTGATTGCCGGGTACTCCTGACCGGTTCGGGAAATGTAGTACACCTCTGCTCCAGACCGGGACCAGAGCGGCGAAGACGTCTGATAACCATCACGGGTGAGTTGGTCCAGCCGCGTTGTCTGCCCGAGCTGCTGCCTTACTGCCGAAGCACGTCGGGTCAGTTCCTCTCCGGTCTCCTGCCAGAGCCGGTAGATACTGCGGCCGAATACCCGTCGCGCGTACCAGTTCTCAAAGTACGGCAGGCCACAAGAGCGACTCCGGTTGTATCGCTCCCAGACATCCGGGTCGGTCTCCCCTACCGCATACCGGTGCAGCCAACTGCCATACAGGTACGGTGCGTTGCCGCCTGGGTAGCGTTGCAGCTCATAGCTCCCGCAGCGGTCAACCGGCAGCAGTCGCTCCGCATCGGCCGCAGCCCGTGCCATCATGTCATACTCAGTGCTCCGCAGTCGCCCTCCGCTGCTGAACCGAGTCTCGTTGTAGACCGCGTAGCCTTCGTGCAGCCAGGCCGGTGCGAGCGCATTCGGCAGCACAACACGACCGAACACTGCCCGCAAACCGGACGCTAGGCCGCGGCTTTGGTCCATCTGCACGATGTGCGAGTACTCGTGCAGAATCAACGTCCGGAGCCAGTCATCGCCCCGCCCCAGACTTCTGCCCGGCGGTGTCGGGATGATGGTTATCGTGTTCTCCGGAAACGGTGTGGCCCAGCCGTTCAGGTAGTCGTAGAAGTCCGCGATGACGACCTGGACTCGGAAACGCGGTGCCCAGCCGGCAACCGGTGCCACGGTTGCATAGACTTCCTCACAGACGTCTGCCACTTCCTGGGCCAGTTCGATCCGGTCGTCGTCAAGCTTGCCCAGACTGGAGAAGTGAACTGCAAAGTGCTCAGTCTCAAGCGTATACCATGAGAGCCGCGAGTCCCAATTGGGCGCACCCGGTATCTGGCCGAGCAGGAAGCAGAAAACAAGACCGCAGCTCATGACCATGCCGCTCCCAGCCGCTTCACCAGTATGGTCGCGAACGAACCAGCCGGCAGAAAGAACGACAAACTCAGCGCCAGACAGCCCGGGTACAGCTCATCCGCTCCAGGCTTTGACCAACTCAGGTTTTCGGGCAGAACCACTGCTGCCCGGTCATAGGGCTTGAAGTAGACTCCGGTCACGCGCACCCGCAGTTTCAGCCGCTCAAGCGACAAACCCTCGCGCGCCAGAACCTGTTCGCTGACCCGTGCGACCCGGTCGCTTGCGAACTCGGCTTTCGGTCCAAACGCCGGTATCACAAGTCGCGCCAGGTACCTGTGCTGAGCCGGACTCAGCTCGCGGTAGAACGCGAACCGACCCAGGTTGTACTTCACATGCTGCACGGAAATGCCTGACTCTACCAGCACCCCGGCCAGAACCTCGTTCCACAGCCATGCCTGGTACGCGCCGACAAAAAGCTCAAGCATCGCGCGCGGGATCAACCGGATTGCACCCTCAAGGTCACGCGGATGAAAAACCAGATACTTGACCGCAGGCCACGCCTCCTTCGGCACAAGGTCAAGGCACTTCTGCCAGTCTCCCCAGTGCTGCTCGATGGCCTTCTTTGCCTGTCTGGTCTTTGAGTCGTCCGCACCTGACGGTGTTGCCAGGTACAGCTTGAGCGCGCCGTTCAGATGACCATCCACCAGCCGGCGGGCAATGAACCCCTGGCCATGCCGGGCTGAGCCGAGCCGCTGCTCATCATAGTAGTTGCAAAACCCGAAACGCTTCACCAGAGGCAGCTCATCCAGAACGGTCTTTGCCTCCGGCGCAGTCAGCGCCCGAAGCACGACCCTGAAGCAGTTGCCGAGCAGAACATCACGGCAGACCGGCTCATCAGCCATGCCGACGAGTTCGAGCCGGTAGTTCGTTTCCTGAATCAACTTCGGCCCTCTGCCCGGAATCGACAGGAACTGAACCGACTCTGAATACCGGTCTTTCAGACCTGCCCGGCTGATGCCGCGCAGCCGGTGCTTCTTCTCCAGTTCACGGACAACGTCGAGGGTATTCCACAGCCGCTTTTCCAGACGGTAAATTGAGTACCGGCCCCGAGGTTTCAGCCGCAACGCGAGCTTCTCTTCGACGCGGAAGTCCTCGGGCCTGGTTTTCAGCTTCACCCGGCTCGCAGGTTCCGTATCACGAGCAACACGCCCAGCACGATGAAGACCAGTCCGGCTCCAAGGTGCAGCCACCGGGTCGGCAGAAACCGCGCCAGCGAATTGCCCAGTAGAGCCGCAAGAAACGAAGTCAGCACCAAGGCCAGCGCGCTACCGGTGAATACCGACCAGAACGTGTTCTTCCCGCAGGCAAAACAGAGCGTAGCCAGTTGGGTCTTGTCGCCAAGTTCAGCCAGAAAGATCGAGCCAAACGTCGTCAGAAAGAGTCGCCAATCCATCCTTAGCTCCCGGCCAGTGCTGCCAAATCTGCAACCTTGCCTGCCGGACTGACCGAAAGCTCACGGTTGATGCGCCGCACCAGCCCGGCAAGGACCTGTCCTGGCCCAACTTCCAGAAACCTCTTGCAACCCAGCTCCTTCGCAGTTGTTATCGTCTCGACCCAGCGCACCGGGCTGGTAAGCTGCCGGGACAGGCAGGAACGCACCTCAGCACTGGTTCGTACTGGCTTGCCTGTGACATTGGCAATCACCGGGTAACGCGGGTCCTTGACCTCGAACCGATTGAGATAATCGGCGAACTCCTGTGCTGACTCCTCAAGCAGCGGCGAATGAAACGCACCTGATACCGGCAGCATCACCGCCTTGAGTGCGCCACGGGTCTTGGCCAGCTCGACCGCGGCCTTAACCGCCTCGACCCCGCCTGAGACAACCGTCTGCTTCGGCTCGTTGTAGTTGGCCGGCACGACCGTACCCGGAACTTCGCGGCACAACGCCTCGACCGCGGCCGAATCCAGGCCGAGAATCGCCGCCATCGTACCCGGACGAACCTCACCCTCGGCGTACATCAACTCACCCCGGCGCCTGACCAGCTTCAACACCGCATCAAACCCGAGCGCGCCGGCTGAGTACAGAGCCGAATACTCGCCCAAACTGTGGCCGGCCGCAAGTGCAGGCGACATCCTAGGCAACACGGCCAGAGCCGCGAGCGAGTGCACCAGGATCGCCGGTTGTGTATACCGGGTCTGGCGCAACTCGTCCTCTGGCCCCTCGAACGAGAGCCGTTTGATGGGCAACTCCAGCACCTGTTCGGCCGAATCATAGACCTGCCGCGCCTTTTCGTACTTCTCGTACAGGTCTGCACCCATGCCGACGAACTGCGAACCCTGGCCTGGGAAAAGAAAGCCGATAGTCTCACTCATCTGTCTGACTCCTTAGTCTATTGTTCAGGGCAGCACGCGCACTGGCGGCTGCCAGCCGCAACATGCGGCCGGGCTTCAGTCTACGCAAACCACTGCCATCGGCAAGACCTGCTCGCTGGTCACGTGTCTGCCTGCGCCGCGATGGAAATGACCGGACATCAAGCACCGGTTGCAGGACGAAAGGCGAGAAGCAACTGGTGCTCGCACGACGGATGTCAGGAATGGCGGGATGCTCCCTCGACCACGCCCGTGGCGTGCTTGACGCGCCCTGCCACAGGACTACAATCACCGCAAGAAAACTCAGCGGCCGCGCGCCTGGGCGGAGTCGCCCGAGGACCCCTCGCCGAACCGTGCGGGCCCGGTCTGTGCCGGCGAGCAACCGTCTCCCGAACAACTAGGGGAGGCGCGGCTGGTACTGAACAGCGCAACGGCGATAACCGCCGGGTTGTCGGAATCAAGTCCAAGGAGGAACCGTGTTCAGACTGTCTTTGGTGGTCCTGGTCCTGACGTGTGCTACCGCATCTGCGGTCAGCATGAACGGCAAGTTTGGAATGGGCGTGGGCTGGACGTCAGCCGGACTCGCTCCGAGCTATGCGGTGACGAAAATCGGCCTGGGCGAGAGACTGGCCCTGGAACCGACGCTGCGGATTAGCACCGGTTCAGTCACCTACGGAGACAGTGGCGGCAGCGGCAGCAGCAACAGCTACGACTTCGGGGCGACCGCCATCTTCGCTCATGCGCTGATGGCACACGAGAAGACCAACGTGTATGCCAAGGCGGGTTTCGGCTTCGACGTCAGCCGCGTGTCTTCGTCCAGCAGCCTTCACGCGAGTGTGGTGGTTCCGTTCGGGTTCGGGCTGGAGCATTTTGTCAGCGAGCATTTCTCGGTTGACCTCAATGCCCGCATGGGTGTGCAGTTCAATGTCTCCAAGCCGCCATACGGCTCAAGCACTCAGACACGCATGAACTTATACATCGGCAACGAAGCGGTGAGTGCCGGGCTGATGTGGTATCACTGACGGACTGACTACCCCTCAGTACGTCCTGCCGATGTCACAGGCCGGCGTGGCCGAGCGCGGCTCTCGTGGCTCGGGCCAGAGACGCTGCCCTCAGTTGCCCACGGCGCTGTCCTCCCCGGAGCTCGACTACTCGCCGGTCAGCGGTTCTTCTGGCCCGGCTTGGACAGAAACCAGTCCCGAATCCGGGCACTGACGCCCTTTGCGGGCTCAAACCCGGCCGGACCTTGCTCGTGGCGCAGCCTCAGCAGCGGGGCTGATGGGCCGCCGGGTTCAGGACTGCGCGACGCGGACGTGCCGGGTCCAGCCTGGACCTTGTCCTGGTTCTCACGGTAGAGAGCATAGGCATAGGTAATGAAGACCTCGCTCGGGGCCACCTCCAGCGCACCCGGGTACAGAAGCATTATCTCGACAAGACCGTCATCAAAGACCGTGACCGGCCGGTCCACGCGCCGGTCCTGAGTGAGCAGGTCGATGATTGACTGATAGTGACCGGCGACCAGTTTTCGGATGTACGCCGTTCCTTCCTGGCTTTCCTGGAACTTCCGTATCCTCCGGACCGCATCTGCACGCTCGGCCGGCGTGCGCAGCGAGGCCACGAACTGGTTGTACTTCCTGATAACGGTGTGCACCAGCTCGGATTCGCAGGAGCTGGCCGGGGTCGGGGTCGGTTGTGGAGCACGCTTCGGCGTTCCGAGATGCCGGCGGTCCCAGAACTCACGCCGCATCGGGTCGCTGAGCAACTCGTAGGCGGCATTGATATCTGCCATCAACGCGTTCGATGAGCGGTACTTTTCCGGGTCGGTGGCAAAGAGATTGGGGTGGGTCCGCTTGGCTAGTTCCAAGTAGGCTCGGCGGATGGCGGTCGGCGTCGCATCGCTCGACACACCCAGGACCCGGTACGGGTCGCGGTCGTCAAACGTCGTGTCGCGGGAAACTCTCACTCGGGCTCCGCCGAACCGATGCCGACCTGACCGACTCGCTCAACACAGTTTCAGTCTAGCCCGGCCTGGAGCTGTGTCAAATCAAGGGCAGCGGCTGTCGCCTTTTTCGTTCACGTATACATCGCCCTGACTGCGTGCGGCTGCCGGCTCCCCGCGGCTTGCCCAGCACTCTGACGCCTCTCTAGCTGCCGAGTCAGCCGATTGTGTCAATGGGAGGTGCCCCCCGGGTTATCCCCCGGACCGTTGGGGGGTTCATGTGGTCTGGCCTTTACGCAGGCCCTGGGAACGGCCACGAGAGCTAAACCGGGTCTGTGCTCTGGTTGACTCAACCGACCAGGCTTTGCCAGACCCTTTGCGCCGTCCTCACGAGACAAAGGTAGACCCGCCATCAGTAACAACAGAAGGCCAGGACAGACTGACTCCGTCGAACAGCGAAAGGGTATGTCCTTGGGGCGGGCCTTGTCCGACTCCTTGGGGCAGAAAGGCGATTCTGGTAATCGGAGCTTGAGACCATCGGAAGAAATCGGGTGGGGGCAACCCGAGGGCTGCCCCCACGTCCTTTGAGGAGGCGAGATGTGAGCTTGCCTAGTCCTTCTTCCTCAACTGGTCGCGCAGTTCGTCCAGCTCGCGCCTCAAACCCTCGATCTCCTTGCGCAGCGCTTCGATTGACTCCTGATAGAGCCGGCTGCGTTTCTCTGGTCCGAACTGCCTCAATGCTCTGCGCGCCTCGCGCAGCGCCTCGATCGGCGCACTGCGCCATTCGAACTCTCCGGGCCTGTCTTCGACCTTTCTCGACTCCAGGGTTGCCCTGACCCTTCGCTCCTTGCCGCGGCGCTTGATGACGATCTCGACATTGCGGCCCGGCAGCTCGCGCACGGCCCGACGCAGGGCCTGCGGTTCATCAAGCGGGGTCTGGTCGATACTGAACAGAACGTCGCCCATCTCGATTCCAGCCCGCGCTGCCGGCGAACCGTCGGCAACATCGGTCACCAGCACGCCGTGGTCAAGGTCGAGCGCAACGAGCATCGGCTTGGACAGGGTCTCGGTGTAGACGCCAAGCCAGCCCTTGTGCGAGCCGGTCGTGTCGTTCTCCGGCCCGGCCCCGGCCAGGGCTATGAGCAGAGCCAGAACAAGCACCACGCGGTCTTTTCTCATCACACTACTCCTCTCCGGGCTCGCTGTCGCCCCGGATGATGAAATCGCTGAACACCCCGTCAAGCCTGATGAGCGGCCCGCCTTCGCCAGCCCGGGCCGAAACCGATTCGACCGCACCCAGGTCGTCAACCCTGAGCGGCACCAGGGGCGTAATCCGGCCGTGCCTGATTCGGCCGCCGAGACTGAACGGCACGCCTCGGGCGAGATTCAGCTCAACCTGTCCCAGCCGGGACAGTATCTGCAGGTCATCCAGTTCCGGGCCCTGGACCGTTGCCGAGACGTCACCCAGATGGTTCTCGATGACCATTCGGCCTGAACCTGATCGCGCCCGGACGCTGCCGAGCACGTTGGTAATCCTGGTCGGCCCGCGCATCCGAACCGCCTGTACCGTGCCGTACTGGTTGGTCACCTGTGCCACGTCGGAGACCTCATCGAGTACGACGTTGCCGAACGCATTCTCGACCAGGACCGGCCCCTGGGCCCGCTTTGTCCGCACGTCGCCGTACCTGCCGGTCACCGCGCACTGCCCGCAGTGCTCGAGCTCCACTTGACCGAACCGGTTGACCAGGTCACACCTACCGACCACACCGGTAACCCGCAGGTCACCGAACGCGTTGTTAACCTCAAGCCGGGCTGAGCTGGGTACGGCAAGGTCGATATGAACATCGTAGCTCAGGCGCGGGTCAGGCTGAGCCGGCCGCGGATACCGGGTGGTAATGACCGTGCTTCCCTGATCCGACTGGAACTCGAAATCCACCGCGTCGACAAAACCCTGCGCTGCCTCAACCGTACTCGCACCAACACGCACGACCGCGTCAAGCACCAGTAGACCACTGTCCGACTGGCCCGTGACACGGACGTCGCCGTAGCGATGGTTCAGCGCTACCCGCTTGAACTGGCCGCGCACTACCCGGTGTATCGGCCGGATGAAGACCAGCGAATCAGCCAGTGCCGAGCCGCCCAAGGCCAGCGTCAGAACTGCAACCCAGCAAGACCTGAGCATCAGTCACCCGAAGAGACCAGCCGGTCCATCGCGTTTGCCCGGTCGGTCCGTGCCCCGAACCAGGCCTGTCGCACGCGTGCATTGCCCGGATTCTCTGCCAGGGCAGCTTCGCACTCACGAATCGCCTGGTCGATTCCGGCAACGTAGCTGCGACAGACCAGCTCGACCGAATCCTCGTAGGCCTCGACCGGAGCTCGAGCGGTCTGTGTGCGGGTGTCACGACCCGCGACCAGATGTCGGCCCCACACGAAAGCCACGAGCAGAGCTGCAGCCGCAAGCACAGGCACTCCCAGCCAGGTCCATCGAGTCACCCGCAATGCCGGCCACTCGACTCGGCCGCGTCGGGCCAGCCGCTCTTGAACCGCAGCCCACACCCACTCCGGCGGTTCGAGCTGTTGCAGAGCTCCGGCCGCATCACGGATCTCCCTGACCTGAGCCAGGGCCCGTCGGCAGCCCGGGCAGACGGCCACGTGTTCGGCAACCCGACCCGCCTCAGCCGGTGTCAGGTCGCCATCCAGATAACTGCTCAGAAGTTCATCAGCATAGTGTTCACTCAACTAATCCTCCCTCTGCCAGTATGTCCGGTCCACAAATGGCTCCAGCTCGCGGCGCAGAAACGCCCGGGCCCGATGAAGCTGCGACTTGCTCGCACCGGTGGTAATCCCGAGAACGCGGGCAATCTCAGAATGCTTCAGGCCCTGGATATCGTGCAGGACAAAGACCTCTCGATACCCGGGCGGCAGCTTGGGCAGAAACCCCTCAACCAGCCGGCCCAGACTGAGTGGCACCGACACCCTTTCCGCCTCCTCAACCAGTGGCAGGGTCTGATTCCTCGTGCGCCTGGCCCGGAAGTCGATGCAGGTATTGACCGCAATTCGGTAAATCCACGTTGACAACTGCGCATCGCCACGAAACGAGCCGAGCTTCTTGAACACTTTGACAAACACGTCCTGG
This sequence comes from Caldifarciminota bacterium, assembly GCA_965648905.1. GTDB lineage: Bacteria > Hydrothermota > Tepidihabitantia > Tepidihabitantales > Tepidihabitantaceae > CAZQFS01. The sequence goes on along the minus strand of CBFGIT010000019.1, from coordinate 25,296 downwards.
GTCGCGTCTTCGGCGTCGGCGTGGTTTGAGAGCATCCGGTACGCGGTGCTGAACACCTTGCCTTTGAACTCGCGGTATATCTCCTCGAAATCAGGCACTCTTGCCTGACTCGGCAAGGCTTTGCGTGGTTGGGCAGTGGCGTTCATCTGGTTATCGTCTTGTTTAGACGGTCGCGGCGGCTTCCGGTTGCCTCTACCCACAAGACACATCCGGGCAAGGTCGTAATTGACACATAACGCTGGCTCAGGATACTCTCCTCTGTTGTGATTTCAACCCCCAACCTACGGAGACTGAATGAACTACCTACTCGCACTGATTTTCCTGGCCGGCCCGTTCGGCCGCACTATTGTAACCAGTCCTGACGGCAGTAAGCGCCTTGCCGGGCAGCTTATCGTCAGGCTGTCACCTGAAGCACGGGGCCGCCTGAACAAGACTCTGGGCCGCGGCCGGTTCGGCCTGGCCGAGCTTGACCAGCTCTGTGCTGACTGCGAGGTCAGCCGTATCCAGCCCTTGATGCGCGAGCCCGAGCCGAGCCCGGCCGCTCTGAAGCACAACTGCGACCTGCAGTATCTGGTCGAGTTTCCCGAAGAACTGGACGTTGACCAGGCGTGCCACCGGTTCGCTGCCTGCCCGCTCGTCTCCTATGCAACGCCCAATGTTCTCCTGCCCGTGGTTGACGAAATCCCGAACGACTCACTCTACGGCCGGCAGTGGCACCTGCCCAAGATTGGCGCTCCTTTTGCCTGGTCCAAGGGCCACGGCGACACCACCGTCATGGTTGCGGTCGCGGATGACGGCTGCGAGTGGTTCCATCCCGACATCGAACCCAACCTCTGGATAAACCATCCTGAGGACATCAATGGCAACAACCAGTTCGACACGCTCTACGCGCCAGATGGCGACCTCGACGGTATTGACCAGGACGGTAACGGTTACACCGATGACGTCATCGGGTTCGACATGGTCGCAGGTGTGCCTGACCCCAGGCCCTATCTTCCGTCTGACGAACACGGCACGCATTGCTGGGGCATCGCCAACGCCGCCACCAACAACCGCGCCGGCATCGCGGCCCCGCCCTGGAACTGTCGCGCCCCGGCCTACCGCTGCGGTGGTGGCGGAATGATCGTGCTCGGCGCAGCAATCAGTGCGATGTACCACGCGGTCAGTATTGGTGCCTCGGTCATCTCGATGAGCTTTGGCGGCTACAGCCAGTACCAGCCCCTGAATGACGCTTGTCAGTATGCCTGGGAATCAGGTCTGATCCTCTGCGGTGGAGCCGGCAACGACGGCACGAACCGAACCTTCTACCCAGCCAACTACGAGAACGTCATCTCGGTTGCCGCTTCGGACCGAAACGACCTCCGGCCCTACTGGTCCAACTTCGGCGACTGGATTGAAGTGACGGCTCCGGGTGTCGACATCTTCTCGACCGTGCCGCAACTCGGCTACGCCACTATGTCCGGCACGTCGATGGCCACGCCGCTCACTGCCGGTGTGGCCGCGTGGATCTGGTCCCAGTTCCGGCACTTCACCAATGTCCAGGTGTGCAGCACCCTGTACGCGGCCTGCGAGCCGATGCCGGATACGATGTATGCTCAAGGACTGCTCGGCCACGGTCGCATCAGCATGAGCCGGGTCGTGATGCCGCTCTACCTTGCTGACCTGCGTCTGACCGACTGGCGGTTCAGCGAGCCATCGGGCAACGGCCGGCCTGACCCGGGCGAGACCGTCTCGCTCATCGTCACCTATGCCAACACCGCGGGCTGGCGCGATGCGACCGGGGTCTATGCCGACCTTTCCTGCAACGCCGGTGGCGTCACCATTACCCGATCGCGGGCTACATTCCCTGATATCCCGGCCGGCTCGAGCGCCAGTTGCTCGGCCGACTCGTTTGTCATCGCCATTGCTCCTGAAGTCCCGCCCCGGATGCTTCAGTTCCAGCTTACGGTTCACGCCAGACCCGACGTCTTCCGACCGGACACGTCCTTTGCCGTGATGTGCTCTGACCCGCGCCTGCTCATCATCGACGACGACCTGGGCGCGGACTTCGAGAAGTACTACAAAGCTGCCTGCGACTCGAACGGCGTGCTCTATCACCTCTACTCGGTGCAGACCGCCGGCTCCCCTTCAGCCGAGACCCTGATGCACTACCCGGTCGTGTTCTGGTTCACAGGCAACGACGACTCGACCACGCTCACCAGTGCCGACGTCGCCGGCCTGACCACGTTCCTCAACTCGGGCCGCAGTCTGATGCTCTCGGGCCAGAACATCGCCCAGGACCTGGCCGGCCAGTCGTTCCTTACCGAGTATCTCCACGCCGAGCTCGTCTCCGAGTCAATTGGCCGGCCCTACATGGTCGGACTTGGGCCTGACCCGATAACCCGGGGCGAGACTATCGTCCTTGCCGGCGCCGGCGGAGCGAACAACGCGCGCCACACCGACGGCATCAGGCCGCTCGGCGGCGCGCTTGGCTCGGCGTTCTTCAAGGATCACCCGGACACAACTACCTATGGCATCATCCGTTTCTCCGGCTCGTATCGGCTGGTCTTCTTCTCGGTGCCGTTTGAGGCGATTGACCATGCCACCAGCCGCTACCTGCAGAAATGGACCCTGGTCCGGCGTATCCTTGAGTACTTTGGCGAACGCGTGCCCGGAGTTGAGCAGCCGACGCAGCCCCCGGTGACATCCGGCCGCCTGCAACTCCGCGTCTCCCCCAACCCGGCACGCAGCGGCGCGGTCAATGTCCGCCTCCTCACTCCTCAACTCATCACTCATCACTCCTCACTCATCACCCTCTCGGTCTTTGACCCTGCGGGCCGACTGGTTCAGCAAGCTGCTTTCGGCAGTCTGAACTCCGAAACCGTCCTCAGCCTTGGTTCGTTGAGGCCGGGTGTCTACTTGGTCCGGGCCACAAGCAACAGCGAGCGCGCCTCAGCGCGCCTAATTGTCACCGACTGAATACAACTCAACACTAGTCGAGCGGCCGGGCAATTGCCCGGCCGCTCGATTACTACTCCGGGCCGGTCAGTGTCGGACCAGCTTGCTCTGCAGCACGACTGCGCCGCCCGCTTCAACCTGAACCAGATACACACCCTCGCGCAACTGCCGAAGGTCAAGCAGAACCGCAGCGCGCTGAGTGCTGAATGCTGAACACTGAACTAGCCGGCCGGTCGCATCGAACACACGCACCGTCACCGGACTGCGGGCCAGTCCGCGGTCGAGCCGCAGCACGGCCATGCCGTCTGACAGGGGGTTCGGGACAATCGCGTTCCCAGAAGAGCGGAGCGCTGCCGGCGACGACCAGACTCCACCCGGGTCAGGCCGTCGGTCCAGCACCCGAGCCGAAGTCTCAAGTATGCCATAGCGCCAGAGCTCCAGGGTCTTGTTCCCTTTCAGTCCCCAGAACGCCAAGGCATTGTAGACCAGGTCGCCGCCGTTCTTCACCTTCTTCTTCCGGCCGGACGAGCCGACTGCGGGAATCGTATCCGACTCGAACCAGCTATCGCGGGCAGGAACGTACTGCCAGAACTCCTGGGTATTGCCACCCTTGAACGCGTAGAACCCGTCCAGGTACCATGCTCCGGCTCCGCCGTCCTTCGACTTCTTCTTCCGGCCCAGTTGGCCGTAGAGCGGCATCCCGGTCAGTTGCGGGCCCCAGGTATCGCGGTCGGTGTCATAGCTCCAGAGCTCATTGTACCCGGCCTTGTGCGCGTAGATAGTATGCTCATGGTCATACACCAGGAAGGACCCCTTGGCCCACTTGATTCTTATACCCGGAGCCGGGGCCATGGTCTGCCAGGAGTCAGTTGCGGTGTTGTATCGGTGGAACTCGTTCCGGTCGCCTTTCAGCAGGTAGACGTAGCCGACGTCGTTCTTGACGACGTAGGCCATGTCGGTCCCGCCCTTAACCTTCTTGCGGGTTGTCCCGAGCGGCACGTCGGCAAGCTGAGTCCAGGACGAATCAGCCACACTGTAGCGCCAGAACCCGAGTGTGTTGTTCCCCTTGGTCATGTAGACATGGCCGGCCGCGTCCGCGCACAGTTGGGTACCTTTGCCGGTCAGCTTGCCCTCGCGACCAGTAGGAATCTGTGTTAGCGTTGCCCAGCTATTGGCGATGCAGTTGTAGGAATAGAAGTCCGCGCTCTTGTTGCCTTTGGTCGCATAAATCAGTCCGACCAGCGAATCCTCCATCACGGTCAAGGCTCCGCCGTCCCGAATCATGCGCTGGCTCGGCGGCAGCGGCATCGAAGCGACCTCGTGCCAGCCGTGAGGCCAGCTAATGCCGCCCCGGCCCGGTACGAAGAACTGGCCGCGCGCGGTGTCGTTCTGCGGATACGGGTCTCCGGCTGCACACCAGCCTAGGGTACGCCAGGTCCCGAACTGGTTCACCGGCTGGCTCGGCCCAAAGGTCAGAACCGACTCAGCCCTAGCCGCCAGCGTCACACGCAGCGAATCACGATAGAACACGGGCCCGGCTCCAGGCTGGAACAGAAAATGGGTCCAGAAAGTCTGGGCCGTGCTGCCGAGATTGGCCACGCGCAGTCGCGGCACGACCACAGTACCAGAGTCAACCGTATCGACCGGTGCGACGATGGTCCGGGCCACAACGTCAAAGACCCGGACCAGCACCGAGTCAATTGCCCGGTCATTCGACGGCACGAGGTCTGCCCCGAGCATGGTCGAGCAGTTAACCGCCCACTGGCCGAGCAGACTCAAAGTTACGGGCCGGAACGAACGAAGAACGCTGTCACCCGCAGCCAGAACTACGTTTGCCGTGTCGGCGTAGAACGAGCCGATGAGCATCCGGCAGTCGAACACCTCGCCGGTATTACCGTAATTGCGAAGCCAGGCCTGAGGCGTAACGGTCGCACCCGAGTCGACTGTGCCCAGCGGTGCGACGATGCGCGTACAGGCCACGTCGCGACTCGCGACGAACACGGTGCATTCGACCGCATCGTTCGGCGGATAGACGTCGCTGAAAAGCCGTGTCGAGCACTTGGCGATATGCATGCCCGGCGGATTCGCAGTCCAGTTAGCGAAGGCGATTTCGACCGAGTCAAAAGCCGGTAGCGCAACCGTGGTGTCGCGCTGGTACCCTGCGCCGATGCGCATCCTGACCGGTACTGAAGGCTGGGCTACACTCCGGTAGTTGCGCACTCGTGCCCGGGGTGTGACAACCGCACCGGGCACATAGGTTCCAGCCGGCGCCAGCAGGCGGAACGCGCCCACGTCCGGCCCACGCACAATCGTGACCTTGCTCATCGTATCGTTGGGCAGGAAACTGTCGCCCGGTACTGCCAGGGTGCAGCGCACGGTGAAAGCCCCGAGCGCCGCGGCGTTCCAGTTCGGGAAGTCAACCGTGTCAATCTGGTTCGGGCTCAGGGCGACATTGACGATGTTGTTGTACCCCATGCCGATGTACATCCGCACCGGCACAACCGGCACAGCCACATTGCGATAGTTTCGCACCACAGCCTGCGGGGTGTAGACTCCGCCCAGGTCGGCCGAGTCGGGCGGTGAGAGAATCGCGGTGATGCCCACGTCCCGTCCCCGCACCCAGACCGTGGCCCGGGCCGTGTCGTTTGCCCGGTTGCCGTCGGTTGCGAGACGCGTGAAACAAGACTCGCGCCGTAACCCGAGCGCGGTGGCGTTCCAGTCCTGGAACTCGACCGTGTCCGTCTGATAGCCGGCCAGGGCGACGGTCACCGAATCCTGGTACCCGCCCTGGATGGCGAACTTCACCGGCACGTTCACTCCCACGCTCCGATAGTTCCGCACCACGGCCTGCGGCGTAACCACTGCGCCGTACTCGACTGCTCCGGTCGGCGCAAGAATCTGACTCACCCCGCAGTCCGGTGCCCGGACAAAGACCCATGCCCGGGCCGTGTCGTTGGTGCGGGTCATGTCACCGACCATCCGGGTGTAGCACGACTCGCGCAAGAGCCCGAGCGGAGCCGCGGTCCAGTCGCGGAATGCAACCGTATCGGTTCCGTTTGCAGCCAGGTCACAGGTCAGCGAGTCGGCATAGGCCGCACCGATGTTCAGCTTCACCGGCACACCGTAGACCGCCACGCTGCGGTAGTTGCGCACAATCGCCCGCGGCGTGACGACCGCACCCATATCCACGGTGTCAAGTGGCGCAAGAATCGCACTCACGCCCACGTCCGGCCCGCGCACATACGAACTGTCTTTCAACGTATCATTCGGGAAGAACGTGTCGACCGCGCAGTAGAGCGAACACTTGATTGCCGCCCAACCGGGCGTGACCGGACCCCAGTTCGGAAAATCGACGAGCAGACTCTCGCTCGGCGCAAGTCCGGTAACGTTCACGGTCGCGAAGTAGCCGCCGGCAATCCGCATCATCACCTGGAACGCCGGCACGGCCACGTTCCGCATGTTCCTCACCCGCGCCTGAACCGGAACCGACGCCCCCGCATCCACTGAATCCGGCGGCAGGGTGACGGCCCGGACCGCAACGTCGAGCCCGCGCACCCAAACCCGGTTTCGGGCCGTGTCGTTGCTCCGCACCGGGTCGCCGACCAGATAGGTGTACGAAATGATGCTGTCCCAGCCGGGTGGGCCTGCGGTCCAGTTCGGCCAGACGATACGAATGCGCTGGTTTGCCGCCAGCGCCACGGTTGTATCAACAACATAGCCGGGCAGAGTCATCCGTACTGGCACCGACGGTATCGCAGTTGCCGAGTAGTTGCGGACTGAACAGGCCGGCGCCACGCTCGTGCCGTACTCGAGTGGGCCGGTCGGTGCGGTAATCATGAACACGCCGACGTCAGCCGCGCCCGACACAACGTAGAATGTGTCCACGACGAGGTTATTAGTCTGGACCATGTCACCGTCATAGGCGGTGCTGCACCGGACAATGTGCATCCCGACTGTGGTCGGATTGAAACTCCGGGCAAAAGTATCAGTGGCGTACGCGCCCGGGGCCAGCCTGACGTTCAGGAAAGTGTCGTACACCGCCGGCGAAGGCCCGGTAATGCTGATTCGAGTCTGGAACGTTGCGGTCGTTGTACCGACGTTCTGCACCCGGGCAATCGGCCGGATTGCCGGGCTGCCGACCGGAATCGTGCCCACCGGCGCAAGAATCTGTACGGCCCGCACGTCCGGATAAGGATGACCGTAGCGCGCGGTCCACATGCTGCTCCAGCTTGTCATGCCGGTCCGCTCGCACTGACCGCCGACGTAGATATTGTTCGAGTCGGTAACGAAAATCGCGCTCGCGTAGTCCTCTCCTCCGTCACTGTGGGCATAGAACCGGCCCCAGAGTGTATCCTTGGTCGTACTGTTGGCTGCGGTGTAACAGAGCACAAGGATATCGTCGCTCGTCGAGCCCATCGTGCCCGAGCCCCGGCGCCCGGCAACATAGACCCGCCCGTTGCGGTACACGACCCTGTATGCCGCATCATCGCCCGAGCCGCCCCAGCTCGCACCGGACGTGCCCCAATACAACGAGTCAAGGGTTGAGTTGAACTTCTGAACCGTGACCTGGGAGTTGAGCGAAGAACCGTAGTCAACTGTGCCGGCCACATAGACGTTCTGGGGATTTGAGTCGTCCAGACAGATGCTGTAGGCGTAGTCGTCGCCGTTCACTGCGGCAATGTTGATGAATCGAGCGTTGAGCAGCTCACCCGAAGAGCTATAGCGCACGACCGTGAAGTTGTCGCCCTGGTCGTTATTGCCCGGCAGGTCCCGATAGGTGAACCCGCAGACGTAGATATCGCCGTTCGCAGCAACCGCAATGTCCAGCGCGATGTCGTCGTCCGAGTCCCCGCCTCGGGAGAGCGTGTCGTGGAACGAACGCTGCCAGAGCACGTTCCCGGCGCTGTCCAGCTTCATCGTCCACCACTCATAGGCATAGGCATCAGAGTACCCGAACCCGGTCACCGCGATGTTGCCGTCCGGGCACAAGGCGATGGCTGTCGCGCAGTTCTCAAACTGCCCCCACTCGCCCAGCTCCCAGAAGTCCGGGTGCAAATCGAGCCCGTGCCGACGCTGCGAGCCAAAGGCCAAGGTGTCGAGAACGAAGTTCATGGTCCACACGCGAGCAAAGCTCGTTCGTGACACCCTAGTGACCGAAAACGCGAACCCGCGGTAGATGCCAACCAGCGTGTCGTTCGTACCGCAGAGGAAGACGTCGTTGCGCGTGCCGAGAACCATGTCAAAAGCATAGTCATCTGCTGGGAAAGTGCTCTTGAAAAAGTTGATGAAGCTGTCAGGGGGAGTTCTGCCGACGCGCCAGTTTGCCTTGAAGAACGACGCGTCCCAGTAGCGATTCTGCACATTGTAGGTCGAACCGCCGGCAAAGACGCTGCCGTTCTCGTCCAGCGCCACCGTATGCACCATGTCCGCGTCCTCAGCACTCAGCCCGCCCATGCAGAACGCCGACAGGTATGTGCCGTCATCAAGGTAGGCGGCAACCAACATGTCGTTCTTACCCGGGTAGTTATCTTCGCCTGAGCCGCCAGTGTAGACGATGTGTCGCGCCGGGTCGTGGACAATATCCGCAGCCATGTTCATGCACTTTGAGCCTGGGGTGGTATCGTCGCCTTCGTAGTGCCGAACCCAGAACGTATCAAGCGGGACCGACGGCTGTGCCACGGCCAGCGCCGGAACAAGCAGCAATACTGCAGTCAGGACAATACTAGCTCTCACAATGACCTCCGATTCAATCAGGGCCGCCGCCAGTTAGCGGACGACCAGTTTACTACATTGCACTGCATCTCCAGCGGTCACCTGCAGGAGGTAAACACCACTGGCCAGCTTTCCAGTGCTTAGCCTGACTGAGCCCGGTCCGGAAATCCTGTAGCCGGTCAGCGGAACGGCAACAAGCCTTCCCGCCGCATCATAGACCCTTGCCGTCAACACAGTTGCCTCGGTATGAGTATACACCAGTACCGGCCTCTCGGCAAGAGGACTGGTCACGACCCGGAAACGGGGACATGACCCGATTGTCCGACAATCGGGATCGTGTACCCGGCCTGACGTCATGTCCCCAGTCGCGTCGAGTGCGATGCCGTAGCGCCAGAACTCGCGGGTCTTGTTGCCCTTAAGCGCCCAGAAGGCGTACGCCCCAAGAACAAGGTCACCGCCGTCCTTGACCTTTTTCTTGCGCTGTGACGAGCCGACCAGGGGCAGGGTCTCAAGTTCGGCCCAACTGTCACGCCCGGCAAAGTAACGCCAGAACTCCTGCGTGTTTCCACCTTTCAGTGCGTAGATTGAGCCTTGGAACCATGCGCCGGCCGAGCCGTCCTTGGCTTTCTTCTTCTTGCCCTGAGAGTTGTAGAAGGGCATGCCGGTCAGTTGCGCTCCCCATCGGGCCGAGTCAGAATCGTAGCGCCAGAGCTCGTTGTACTTGGACTTGTGGGCGTATATCGTATGGCTGTTGTCGTAAACAAGGAACGAACCCTTGTCCCATTTCTGAATTGCGCCTGGAGCCGGCTGCATCGTCTCCCAATGGCCGGTCGTCGTGTTGAACCGATGGAACTCGTTCTTGTAGCCCTTGAGCAGGTAGAGATATCCGTCTGCTGCGGATTGGCCATCAGCACCTGGCGCTTGGTTATTCTCGTCATCCTGCCGTTTTTCTACACTGTGGCCTTTGACCTCTGGTCCCGGCACATAGACCAAATCGGTTCCGCCTTTGACCTTTTTGCCGGTTGTGCCGACCGGCACGTCCTCAAGCTGAGTCCAGCCTGAGTCGGGAATAGAGTAACGGAAGAACCCGAGCGTGTTATTGCCTTTCACCAGGTAGATATTGCTACCGCCGTCGCTCGCGATCCGACAGCCCTTGTCACAGGGCTTGTTCTCGCGGCCGGGCGGAACCGGTGCAAGTGTGGCCCACGAATCACGCGCGTAGTTGTAGGAGTAGAACTCGCTTGTCTTGTTGCCTTTTGTGGCATAGATTGCACCCGGCCCGGCTGTCAAAGCTCCGCCACCTTTGACATCTCTGCCTCCGCCCAAGGGCATCGAACGCACCTCGCGCCAGCCTGGGGGCCAGCTCATCCCGCCCGGCGGCCGGACAAAAAGTGGCCTTGCGAGCGAGTCATTCTCCGGATGCTGGTCTCCGGTCAGACGATGCCAGGAAGCAACCCGCCATCTTCCGACCCGGGCTGGTCTCAGCGTCGAGCTGAACACGACCACTGATTCTGCCGCCGGTGCAAGCACGACATTTAGAGACTCAAGGTATGCGACCGTGTCCGCGCCATACCCCATCATGAACCGCACCGGCAAGTTCGCAACCCGCGTGCCGTAGTTCCCCAGCCTCACCGCCGGCTGAATCAATGCGCCGGAATCGACCGTGTCTGCCGGAGCGACGATTGCCACGAGACCAACGTCGGTGACGTGAACCCGAACCGTGTCACGCCGGAAGTTGTTCGAGTCGGCCCGGTCACGATCCAGCATGGTCGAACAGATCACAGCCCACGCTCCCCGACGCCGGAGCAGGAGCGAGTCGAACTGAACCAGCGTGCTGCTGCCCGGGCCAAGACTCACGCGCTGAGTGTCGGCATAGAAGTCGCCGACTGCCATCCGGCAGTCGAATGCCAGGCCAATGCTGCCCTGATTACTCACCCAGGCCTGAGGCACAACAAGAGTACCAGAATCGAGTTCGCCGACCGGTGCGACCAGAAGACTGCACGCCACATCGCGTACGGCCACGAGCACCGTGTCGACAAGCCGGCTGTTCTCCGGCACCGTATCGTTGGCCAGCGCAACCGTGCACTTGACAACCACCGGCCCGAGTGGCTGAGCGACCCAGAGCGCAAAAGTATCGACCGCGGAGTCGCCCGGGGCCAGGTTCACGTTCAAGAAGCTGTCCCGGTACGTTGTGCCGATGGTCAGGTACGTACGAAAGGTTGCGTTGGTGTTGCCGGTGTTGGCCACGACGCAGCAGGGCCGAATCGTATCCTGCAATCCGACCGTATCGACCGGGGCGACAATCCGTCGTACTGCCGCGTCCGGCCGCGGGTTGAACAGCCGGGCAAGGAACAGGCTGTTCCAGTAGGTTATGCCGGCACGCAGCGACTGACCGGCAAGATAGATGTTGTTCGAGTCGGTCGCGGTCACGCTTGCCGCGTAATCTTCAAGTCCATCCGGGTGGTTGTAGAAATAGCCCCAGACCGTGTCCTTGGGCGAAGCGTTGGCTGCGTCGTAACAGAGCAGCATGATGTCGTCCGACCCGCTGCCGCTGCCCCCACGGCGGCCGGCAACGTAGACCTTGCCGGAGTTGTAGTGCACGTCGTATCCCTGGTCGTCGCCCGGCCCGTCGTACACTGCTCCGCTCGTGCCCCAGCGCGTGGCCAGGCTGGCTGAGAGCTTAAGTGTGTTGACCTGGTCTGAGTTGTTGTTCTCGAGCTTGCCGGTGACGTAGACGTTCTGGGGTGTTGAGTCGTCGAGCGTAATCGAGTATGCGATGTCGTCGCCGTTCACCGAGGTGAAGTTCCGGGTCAGCGAGTTCATCAGCGTCCCCGAGCCGGAGTAACGGGCCACGGTGTAGTCATAGTCGCCCCGTGTGCCGCTCAGGTTGTCATAGTAAGTGAAGCCGACGCAGTAGATGTCGCCGGTACTGGCAACAGCAACGTCGAACGCCACGTCGTCATCGGTCGTGTCCGCGGTACTGGGGTTGCGGAACGTCCGGGTCCAGACCGTATCACCGGTGGGCCTGAGCTTCATCGTCCACCAGTCCCGGGCCCGCTCTGAGTGGGTGCCGAATCCGGTCACAACGATGTTCGAGTCCGACGCGACCGCCATTGCGGTCGCACAGTTCTCGAACTCGTCGTAGTCGAACTCAAGGAATTCCGGGTGCAGGTCCCGCCGTGGGCGCCTGGCCCGCTGCCAGGCCATCGTATCGAGAAAGAAACTGCGGGTCCAGATGGTGTCGGCATTGTCCGGTCTGATACGCATGACAAGAAACGCACTCAGCCCCAGCCGGGTATCGTTGCGCGTGCCGCAGATGTAGATGTCGCCCGACTTGCCGACAACTATGTCGGTACCGACGTCGTCGCCGGTCCACCAATAGGTCTTGCGCACCGTTATCTCGCCGAACGTGTCGCCCAGGATTGGCACCTTGACCCACGACACGTCCTCACCGCGCTGATAGTTGTAGGTGAACCCGACGACGTACAGGTTGCCCGAGTCGTTGAGGACCATCGAATGGGCCATGTCGATGCCGCCGGACATGTACCCGCCGATTGCCACCGTATCGAGCAGCACGCCGTTGCGGTTGTACATCGCCACCAGCATGTCGCTGTTGCCGGTGTAGATGACTTCGCCCACGCCGCAGACAAACACGTGGTTGCGCGCAGTATCGACCAGGACCTTGGCAGCCTGGTTCCACTCGCGCCGGTTTGCGTCCGAACCCTCATAATGCCGCACCCACATCGTATCCACCCGCGCGGCGAAGACCAGCACCGGCAGGAAGAAAACAACACCAAGCACGCACGATCGGACTCGGACAGACTCACCACCAAGACCACCAAGCACACGAAGACCGGGAGAATGGTCTCTTGGGACAAGCCGGCCGCCAGCCTCACCAGGAATGCCGTCTTGCCCTTTGCCTTCTGACCTTTGACCTGCGCGTCTCACGCGCCATGGGTTTTTCGGATTCTCGGTAGCTAACACTCCTAGCTCTGGCACCTTGGTGCTCTTGGTGTCCTTGGTGGTTGACATTCCGGTGTCCCGGACCTTTGTGCTCCTGATGTCCCTGGTGGTCGACCTCTCGGTATCCGTAACCCAAAGGCTCTTGGTGGTTAGCATCCTTGTCTCCTCACGCCCTGTATCTTCCGTACTCTTGGTGGCAGACTCACCGTCACAGCACCATGCGTTTGATTCCATCTCGGATGAGTCTGACGTTGAAGTTAACGAGCAGGCCGACGCGCAGACCGGTCAACTTCAGGTAGGTCAGCAGTTGCGCCTCGAACAGCGGGTGCATCTGTTCTACCGCCTTCGCCTCGACCACCACTTGCTCTTCGACCAGTAGGTCCAGCCGGAAGCCGGCGTCGAGCGTCACACCTTCGTAGTTGATCGGCAGAACGACCTGGCGCTCAACCCGCAGTCCTCTAACTGTCAACTCGTGAGCAAGACAGGTCTCGTAGACCGACTCAAGCAGGCCCGGGCCCAGTGTCCTGTGCACTTTGAACACAGCATCGACAATGGCACCTGCGATCCGGTCAGCATCGGCCGACACGGGCACGAAGGTTCTCACTCTCGGCTCAGAATAGGTTCGGTCAGGCCTCGACCATCAGGTGCGCCGGATCGGACTGCCCGGACAGACTCACCACCAAGACCACCAAGCACGCGAAGACCGGGAGAATGGTCTCTTGGAACAAGCCGGCCGCCAGCCTCACCAGGAACGCCGTTTCGACCTTTGCCTTCTGACCTTTGACCTGCGCGTCTCACGCGCCATGGGTTTTTCGGATTCTCGGTAGCTAACACTCCTAGCTCCGGCACCTTGGTGCTCTTGGTGTCCTTGGTGGTTGACACTCCTATGTCCGGGACCTTTGTGTCCTTGGTGGTGAGCGTTCCTACCTCCAGAACGTCAGTGCCCCTGGTGGTCGGTTCTCCTCACCGCGCAATGAGGACTTTGCGTGTGACCACGTCGGTCTTGGCTTCGGTCACGAGCCAGAGCTTGGCAACGTAGACGCCCGCAGCCAGACCGTCGGCCCGGAGCGCTGCAACGTGCTCGCCGCGTGTCTGTCGGCCTTCTTGGACGATCCGCACGACACGGCCGGAAACGTCATAGAGCACAAGCCGGACACGGCCGGGGGAGGGCAGCGAGTAGTGAAGCCAACCCAGTCGGACCACCGGGTTGGGTGCGCAGAACAGGCTGAGCCGGGCCAGATTCACCGGTCGGGCCTGAGCGCCGTCCCAGGTATCGGGCGGTGTGAGCGGGAAGTTAGCATGGTAGCGGTAGAAGTCGCGGGTCTTGTTACCCCGGAAAGCATAGACCTTACCCGCACCGTAGCACAGGTCCCCGCCCGCATAGGGCGCCCGACCCAAAGGCGGCATCGGAAACAGGTCGTCGGTCTCATGCCAGGAGTCACCGGCCGCATCGAAGAACCAGAACTCGATGAGTTTGCCGCCCTTCATGGTCCACGCCCGACGGAACTGCGGGTCAAAGGCCATGCCTGCACCCTTCTTCATCTTCTTCTTCTTGGTTGAGAGTCGGCTGTTGGTCAGGTCAGGCCGTTTGGTCCAGGAATCGGAGTAGACGTTGTACGACCAGAACTCGTAGGTGGCGCCCTTCATCAGGTAGATCGTGTTCTGTCCGTCATAAGCCGCAACTGTGCCGTCCTTGAGTTTGCGGTTGGCCGGGCCGACCGGCACGCTGGTTCGAACCAGCCAGGTATCCCGAGCAACATCGAAGGTGTAGAATTCAAGCGTACTCGCACCTTTGGCCGCATAGAGCCGGTTCTGGGCCGGTACATAGACCAGAACCGCTCCGCCTTTCGCCTTCTTGTTTGAGGCACCGAACGGCATGTCGTCCATCTGTTTCCAGGAATCACCCCGCACCGAGTAGCGCCAGAACTCAAGCGAGTTGTTCCCTTTGAGCGCGTACATGTAGCCGATCGTGTCACCGGCAAGCCGGCCTCCGGCCTTGACGCGTTTCTTGCTGCCCGACCGGCCGATGGCCGGGATGGACTCTCGCGCCCGCCAGGTGCCACGGAGCGTGTTGAAGGCGTAGAACTCGGTCGTGTTGTTGCCCTTGAACGCAAACACAAGCGAATCCGGGGAAAACCCGAGCGCACCGCCGTCCTTGATGTCTTTGTTCTTCGGGCCGGGCGGCAGCGACGCCAGTTGCTCCCAGACCGCCACGCCGGTCAGCCGGCCGCGCGCCGTGTCATTGACCCGCTCCTTGTCCTGGGTCAACATCGTGTAGCAGACCATCGGATGAGTGCCGAGCGCCCGCTCCTCGATGCGCAATGCGGCGAACCGGACCAGCACCGAATCGAACGCCGGAATCGAATCAACATTCTCCGCATCGGTATACAGACTGCCGATGTCGAGCCGCACGGTGAAGGAACGTTCCATCATGCCACCGTAGTTGCGCACCCAGGCACGCGGGGTCACGGTCGCGCCGAGCCGGAAGCTGTCAGCCGGCATCGCGATCCTCAACACGCCGACGTCGTTTTCGGTGTAGCGGACGGTCACGGCCTGCTCGGGCCGGCTGGTTGACGGCGTTTCGTAGCCGGTAACGTATACGTCGCCCCGGCCGTCAAGAACCAGACCGTACGGCGAGTTGTCAGTGTCAAGCCGGCCGTTGGTCACGCTCCAGATGGTGTCACCCCAAGGCGAGAGCTTGAGCGTCCACCACTCAATGTCGAGATTGGTTGTGTTCGACAGCCCGGTCAGATAGACGTTGCCGCTCAAGTCCACGGCCATCCCGGTCAGGCTGTCGTCGTCACCGGCATTCACGTAGTTGAACCGCCGCTTCCAGCGTAGTGCGGGCGCAGAATCCTGACTCAGGCTGTACACCAGCATGTCCCAGCCGTCGCCTTCATCCACACAGCCGCCGACATAGACATTGCCGAACGAATCGAGCCCGATATGAGACGCGACTTCACTGCCGGCATTGCCCCAGTCAAAGCTGTGCCGCCACGCCTGCGTGCCGTCCGGTGCGTACTTGATGGTCACCGCATTCACCCACTCACCCGCCTCGCCAGCCTTGCCAATCGCGTAGCAGTTCCCCGAGGCATCGGTCTTCAGGGTCACGACGACGTCGTTCTCTATCAGCGGGTTGCCCGATGACGTACCGTCGTAGGTTCGAGTCCAGAGTGTATCACCAAGACTGTCGAGTCTGACTACGAACCAGTCGTAAGCACTCTCGGTCGTGAGCGTGATGTCTCCAGCCGCATAGACCGAGCCGTCGGGCCCTGGAGCCAGTGCCCAGAAATGGTCCCTGCCGTGCGCTGGACCATCGATTCTGAAGAACCAGGTGCTGTCGCCGGAAGCGTTGTAGTGAATCGCGGTCGCGTCCACCCAGCCCGACATCGTCGTGCTGCTGCCTGCGGTGATAACTCCGCCCCGGTTATCCGGAAGGATACAGAGCGGAACGTCGAACCCCCCGTTGTCATAGCGCGCAGCCCAGGCCAACGTACCGTTCGGCAGATACTTGAGTGTAAGCCAATCCCAGTTCATGCCCATCGCGGTGTAGCAGGCAGCGAAGATGTTGCCCGCGCTATCAACAGCCATCGCCCACACTCGGGATGAATCGGCCGTCGAATCACCCAGCCACCGCGTGGTCCACAGCGTTTCGCCGGTTCTTGCCGAGTATTTCAGCATCGCCAGACTGCGCTTGCCGACCGCGTCAGCATAGGTCACCCCGACAACCACGGCGCTATCCGGCGACAAGGCGATGCGCTTACCGAAGCAGGTCGTGCCGCCTGCGCTGTATTCTGATTTCCATACTTCAACTTGTGCGTGGAGGGTCGAGGCCAGGGCGAGCAACACCAGGCCCGGGCATAGGACTCTGGAGGACAAGCTACTCAGCTTCATTGGGACCTCCTGTACTGGTTATGCTGATGTGAATTCCTCTGTGCGGATAGTAACCCAGAACGCAGGCAGTGAACGCGTCGGCTGACCGAAGACATCGGGTCCACTTCTGCTATCTGATTATAGAACCGCTCGGACGTAAGTCAAGACAACTGCTTGTGACAATCGCCGCGCAGACCACAACCAGTTGAGCAGTCTGCCGCGCTTTACAGCCCGACTATCCCTTTCTACACTGGTGTGATGCTCGAACCGCCCCAAAGCCATCGCGCTGCGCTGGTATTCGCCCTGTGTGTCGCGGCTGTTGCCGTGGTCGGCCTTGCTCTGCGCGTGGCCAACCTGGTCGATACTGCGGACTCGCCATTCTTCACCCGGCCGGTGATTGACGGTCAGGCCTATGACAAGT
Source organism: Caldifarciminota bacterium (assembly GCA_965648905.1). GTDB lineage: Bacteria > Hydrothermota > Tepidihabitantia > Tepidihabitantales > Tepidihabitantaceae > CAZQFS01. The sequence goes on along the minus strand of CBFGIT010000019.1, from coordinate 8,390 downwards.
GGGCGCAGGAGATTATTGCCGGCAAGTCCGCAGCCGAGCCATTCTACCAGGACCCGCTCTATCCCTACTTCCTTGCCGGCGTCTACCGCGTGTTCGGCCACAGCTACCATGCGGTCTATGCCATCCAGCTCCTGCTCAGCATCGGTCTGCTGTTTCTGGCTCTTGACACAACCAGACTGCTCTTCGGCCGGCTTGCTGCCGTCACAGCCATGCTTGTTGCCGCGCTGTACAAGCCGTTTCTTTTCTACGAGGTGCAGATTGAGAAGACCGCACTCGCCGTGTTCCTTGTCGGTCTGTTCGTCTGGTTCATGACGCGCTCGCTGAGGGAGACCAGGAGCCTGCTCTGGCCCCTTGCGGCCGGCATCACGCTCGGGCTTGCTACCCTGACCAGGGCGAACCTGCTTCTCTTCGCGCCGGTGCTCCTGGTCGCGCTTGCCATTCGTCCTGCATCGTCCGCCGCACGTCATTCGTCATTTGGACTTCGGACTTCTCTTGCTGCTCTTCTCGGCCTCGTACTTGTCATCGCGCCAGTCTCAATCCGCAACTCGGTACTGGCCCGCGAATTCGTCCTGACCACGACCCAGGCTGGTCAGAACTTCTACATCGGCAACAACCCCTACAACAACACCGGCCAGTATCAGGCTCCACCCTGGGTTCGGGCCAACCCGCGGTTCGAGCAGACCGACTTTGCCGAGTACGCCCGCACCACGAGCGGCAAGCACCTGAGCTACGCCGGCATTTCGCGTTTTTACTTCAAGGCTGCGTTTGACTGGATGCGCAAGCACCCGGCCGACTTTGCCCGCCTGCTCTGGCGCAAGACCGTGCTCTACTTCAATGACTTCGAGGTCCCGGATAACCAGGACCTCTACTTCTTCTCCCGCTACTCACGGGTACTGCGCCTGCCCCTGTTCTCGTTCGGCTTGGTCTTTGGTTTGGGTCTGGCCGGTATGGCTCTCACCGGCTGGCGTACGCGCAGCCGGTTGTCCCTCGTGCTGTTCTTCTTTGTCTACGCGCTTGGCGTGATTGCGTTCTTTGTCTTCTCGCGGTATCGCGTTCCGTCGCTGGTCGCGCTCATCCCCTTTGCCGGCGGGATGGTCTCCTGGCTCCGCGAACAGGTGCGAATCGGCTTGAATCGGACCCGCCTGAGTCAAGCCTTGGGGGGTCTGGCTCTGGCCGCTGCCGCGTTCCTTGCTACCACCTACCCGGTCGAGCGCGGCAAGGGCCGGCTTGTTACTGCCCAGTCGCTGGTCAACTTGGGCAGTCAATACTACACTGAAGGCGACACCGCCCGTTCAATTGCGACCTTCCGGGAAGCCCTCGATGTTCTGCCCGGCCATCCTGCGGCCCTGCGCACTCTGGGCATCATCGAGTTCTACCGTGGCAACCTCGACAGCGCGCTGGCCAACCTGGTCAACGCCATGCTCAGCGACTCGACCGACCCGGTCACTTATCACTATATCGGCAAGACGTATGAACGACGCGGGGACCTTACTGCTGCCCGCAGCGCCTACACCAGAGCGGTCGAACTGGCACCCGGTCGGGTCGAGTATCGGTTTTCACTCGCGACCTTGCTTCAGCGTCTGAAGCTCTACGATGCGGCGCTGGCCCAGTACGACACCATGGTTCAGGTCGCACCGACCAACCCGGTTGTCCACCATAACCTGGCGGTCGCATATTTCAACCTCGGCCGATTCAAGGAGGCCGAGACCGAGCTCGAAGCCGCACGCCGGTTCGGTGGCCCGGTCAACCCCCAGTTCGAACAGGCAATCAAAGACGCCGTCAGGCAACCACGGCCTTGACCGAAGTTGACTGCCATCCCATGCCATTGACGATGAAACTCGATTTCCGGACACCGCAAGAGAGTCAACCCTGATGCCCGAACAGCAGCCTCGGATTGACACCCTCAACTTCCGCAAGTTCCAGACCCGGAATCCGATTGCCCGCTGGACGTTCTCAAACTTCTACAATAGGCTGTCATCGCTCGTCAAGTCCGTTGCACCGAGCAGTGTGCTTGATGCTGGCTGCGGAGAGGGTGAGACGCTCGAACGCCTGAGCGACTTGCTGCCCCCGGATGTCGTCGGGTTCGACCTGAACCCCGAGTCGCTTGCCTATGCTGCCCAGCGCTTCCCGCGAGGAACCTTCACTGTCGAGAACATCTACCATCTTCCGTACCCGGATGCCGAATTCGACCTCGTTATCTGCCTGGAGGTACTTGAGCACCTCGAAGAACCAACCGCCGCACTCAGAGAGCTGGTACGCGTCACCGGGTCGCACCTTGTCATCTCTGTCCCCAACGAACCCTGGTTCCAGCTCGGCAACCTCGCCCGTGGCAAGTACCTCAAACGCTTCGGCGACCACCCGGAGCACATCCAGCACTGGAACCACCGCACGCTGCGACGGCTGCTTGAACAGGTCGTCGCCGACGTGACCATCATCGGCGCATTCCCGTGGCTTGTCGGCCACTGCCGGAAACATCGTCCGGACCCAATCTGACCCATGTCCTGACCGAGGACGGTTCCCCGGCGCAATCGCATCCGGCCGCTGCACCGGCCGCGCCGCCCCCAGCCCAGCCCGGAACGACAGGCGGTTCTACGACCCGAGCCTAGGCCAGAGCAGAACCGCCCGCGCCCCCGGCCTCCCCTCCTGCCACGCCGGTGACTGCTCCTGCCCGGGCCGAACCTGCCGCGCCTGCCCCAGCCGGTATTGCGGCGCAGACCCCGGCCGCGGCCGAAACCGCGGTGCCAGCCGCAACCATATCGGAATCCCGAGCCGTCCCCCGAACCATCGGGGGAATGAAACTGCAAGATGGCCGGATTTCACGTATCAGATTGCGGATTAAGAGGTTAGGATCTCTCCGTGGCAACACTGGATGTCGCCTGAACAAGCGAATCGCCTGATCTCAGCGTCTATCTTAGTCCCGTTGGCCCAGTGAAACTGGCTACCAGCCAGCCAGCGCATATTCTGCCAGCCTGGTGTAGCGCGGCCCTTCTGGTCTGAGCTCGCTCTGGAACAGAACAACGCGGTCAACCGGAAAGGTCTCACTCTGAAACTCAACCCCGGCAATTGCCGAGACGTCGTCGGGTGTCCTCAGTCTGCCTAAGGTCAGGTGAGGACTGAACTTGCGGTCTTCTGGCACGAACCCGATCGGAACAAGGGCCGAAACAACCGCGCGTTGAATCCGAGAGCATTCGTCTCGGCCCGCGGCCATGCCCACCCACAACACTCTTGCCCGCTTCGGGTTCGGAAATGCACCCAGGCCGGCAAGTCGGGCCTCGAACCGGACAAGTCCCGGGCTGGTTGTTGCCAGCGCCTGTTTCACCGCCTCGATGAAGCCCGGCTCCCTCTCACCCAGAAACGCCAGGGTCAGGTGCATCGCATCCGGCCTGACCCAGCGGACATTTCTCAGGTTGGAGAGACCGCGAACCAGATCACTGACCTGTGCCCGAACCGATTCCGGAACCTCGATTGCCACGAACGCCCGGGTAAGCCTGTTCATGCCTGCTCCAACACCCTGATGCAGAACGCCAATGCCGCACGCGCAGCCTGCTGCTTCACCTCTCTTCTGGTGCCCTTGAAAATGTGTTTCTCAACGACCGTCTTGTCTCGGGCCACAACCGCGATATAGACCAGCCCGACCGGTTTGGACCGCGTGCCTCCGGTCGGGCCGGCGATTCCTGAGACCGCAATCGCCACGTCGGTTCCGAACGTCTCTGCTGCTCCCCGTGCCATTTCGACAACGGTCTGACTGCTGACCGCACCATAACGCCGCAAAGTGGCAGGTCTGACCTTGAGCAGTGTGGCTTTGGCGTGGTTCGAATACGCCACCACCCCGCCGACAAAATAGTCCGAGCTGCCCGGCACGTTGGTCAGTTGGTCAGCAACAAGCCCGCCAGTACACGACTCAGCCAGAGCAACGGTCAGTCCTCGGCAGAAGAGCAGACTCCCCAGGGTTTTCTCGACCATTCCTCTGCTCTGCTTAACCGAACCTGAGCACCGGCATCAGCACCAATGCCAGGCGCAAGACCAGATTGGCACAGACTCCGGCCAGCACGTCGTCAATCATGATTCCCCACCCGCCCGGCAGGTTCTGGGACTTGTTGATGAACGGCAGCTTGACGATGTCAAAGAACCGCCAGATGAAGAACCCGGCTCCAAGCCCCCAGAGCGAGACCGGATTCAGGAAGAAAGTGACGAGTGTGCCGGCCACCTCGTCGATCGTAACGCGGCCCGGGTCCTTGCCCCAGACCCGTTCCAGGTCTCCGGCGACCGGCACACCAACAAAGAAGACCGCAACCGTGACCAGCGCGTGCAGCAGCGGCAGCCGGGCGAGAAAGAACGCCGGCAACAGCATGAAGAAGCTCGTGACCGTTGCCGGCGCAATCGGAAAGTAGCCGGTGAAGCAGCCGGTTCCGACCAGCGCTTCCAGAAAGAAGCGGACCCGGCCTAGCGGCGGCGACGAGATGGGAATTTCGTTTCCCACTCAACCACCGTGTTGGCCACGATGAAGACGGACGAGTACGTACCGACCACCGTGCCGGCCGTCATCACAAAGGCGAAGTCACGGAGACTGCCGGCGCCGAACAGGAGCAGAGCCACGGTGACAAACAGCACCGTGAGCGAGGTTATCACCGTGCGGCTCAGGGTCTGGTTGATTGCCAGGTTGACGACGTCGTTGAACGACTCCTTACGCATCTTCCGGATATCCTCCCGGATGCGATCCGACACGACGATTGAGTCGTTAACCGAATAGCCGATGACCGTCAGGAGCGCGGCCAGGGTCGTGGTCGTCACCTCGCGCTGGAACGCCGCCACGACGCCCAAGGTGATGATGGTGTCATGGAGCAGCGCAAGGGCCGCACCCGTGCCGAATCTGAGGTCGAACCGGAAGCTGACATAGATGAGAATGCCAATCAGCCCGAGCGCCACCGCCAGCAGCACCCGGCTTTGCAGCTCCTTGGAAACCTGGGGGCCGACCATCTCTTCACGCAGTATCTCGAAACGATTGTCCGGAAATGAACGGCTGAGCTGCTCGCGAAACCGGGCGTTGAATGACTGACCGCCTTCGGCGTCCTTGACCCCGACACGAATCAGGAAGTCGCCATGTTCATCCTGCTGAATCGTTGCCCCGGCTCCGCCCAGTTGAGCCAGTACCGAACGCATCGCCTCAATCGAGACCCGCTGTTCAAAACGCACCTGGAGCAGCGAGCCGCCGGTGAAATCGACTCCATAGTTGAACCCGCGCAGCACAACCACGAGGATGCTGGCCAGAAACAGCGCGCCGGATATGCCGAAGAAGAGCCGTCGTCGGCCGACAAAGTTGATGTGTGTCTCGGGAATGAGTCTCACGTTATATCCTCAGCTTCCTGACCTGAAAACGGGACAACCACCAGTCAAACACCCAGCGCGTCACAAACACCGCGGTGATGACGTTGATGACCAGGCCCGTAATCAGCGTAATCGCAAATCCACGAATCGGCCCCGAGCCGACAAAGTACAGCGCGATGGCAGTGATGATCGTCGTTGCGTTCGAGTCGATGATCGTCACCAGCGCCCGGGCATACCCGGTGTCGACCGCGGCCAAGTTGGTCTTGCCCGACCGCAGCTCCTCTCTGATGCGCTCGAACACGAGCACGTTCGCATCCACCGCCATGCCGATGGTCAACGCAATCCCGGCCAGGCCGGGCAGCGTCAAGGTCGCACGCAGACCGGCCAGCACCGCCAAGAGAAACAGGATATTCAACGTCAGGGCAACGTCGGCCAGGGCCCCGCCGACCGCATAATAGACAATCATGAAGATGACCACGGCCAGAGCACCGACCAGACTGGCAAAGATGCCGCGCTTGATGGCGTCGTTGCCCAAGGACGCCCCGACCGAGCGCTCCTCGACGATGTTGACAGGCGCCGGCAGCGCGCCGGACCGGAGTACAATCGCCAGGTCGCGCGCGTCGTCCGGATTGACGTCGTTGGTGGTAATCATCGCGTTGCCGTCCGGAATCCGGTTCTGAATCACCGGCGCCGACTTGACCACGTTGTCAAGGACAATCGCCAGACGCCGGCCGACGTTGCGGCCGGTCACCGAAGCGAACACGCTCGCCTCCCGCCGGCCCAGTTTGAGGCTGACAATCCAGGTGTTCGCCAGCCCGGGCTCGCCGCCCTGGTAGGGTGCGGGCCGCGCGTCCTTGATGGCCGAGCCGAGCATCTCCGGCTCGGCCTTAAGCACGTAGAGCCGCCTGACCGTGCGGCCTTCGCGTCGTTCCGGCGGCCCGAGCAAGACTTCACTCCCCTCAGGCCAGAAAGCCCGGGACCGCTCATACAGGACCCGAAACTCGGGCAGGTCCGACTCCTCGACGCCGAAGTCGTTCCCCACCGTCTGAATGTAGCTGAGGAACGTCCCTTCCTCGGCGTCGCTGCCCAGGAGCTCCTTGGTCGTGTCGGTTCCTGCCTTGCCCGAGTCGGCGTGTCCGGCCAGACGCGCCGTGCTGTCGCCGACGGCGGACAGGCTCTTGAGCCGGTCGTCCACCGTCCTCAGGACGTCGTAGGCGGCCCGCTCTTCGTAGACAAGCTGGAACTTGAGCTGAGCGGTCTGACCAATCAGGCTCTTGGCCCGCTCCCGGTCGACCCCGGGCAACTGAATCATTATCCGGTCCCGACCCGCCTTCTGAATGACCGGCTCGAACACGCCGAACTGGTCCACGCGGTTCCGGATGACCTCGAGCGCCCGGTCGCCCGCGTCGCGGGCGTCATCGGCCGACAGCTTCGACTTGTCAACCTCAAGCACCAGGTGCATGCCGCCGACCAGGTCAAGCCCAAGATGCAGGGCACGTTTGTGCGCACCGGTCTTGCGGTTCGCAAACTCAGCCTGCTTGACCTGAACCCGGGCGCTGTCGTTCCGGGTCTCGGCCCGGGCCAGCTCTTCCTGCAGCGCCCGCTCCTGCCCGGGCATCTGAACATAGAGCTGGTAGGTCGGATAGAGTGCCCAGAGCGCCAGGCCAACCAGCACGATGAGCGCTCCGAACTTCAAACGCGCGTATTTCAAGAGTAAACCTCCAGTATCCGCTTCATCTCACTCACCGCCTCACGCAGCCCGACCATGACCGCCCGGGCCACGAGCGCAAAACCAATGCTGTACCCGGTTGCCAGCCGGCGCTCGGCAACCGGAACCACGTTCCGATAATCCAGACCATGACCGACGTGTACGCTCAGGCCGACGTCGACCGCGGCAACTGACGCCCGGCACAGCTCGTCCAGAAGCCGCGGCCGGCTCTGCCAGGCCCGGCTGTAACGGTCGGTGTTCAATTCGACAACATTCGCACCCAGCTCCGCGGCCAGCCGACACTGGACCGGGTCCGGCTCGATAAACAGGCTCACGCGGATGCCCGCCCGGCTCAACGCAGCAATCGGCCGGCTGAGTCTGGCCCCGGCCCGCGTCAGGTCGAGGCCACAAGTCGTCGTGACCTCGGTCCGCACCTCTGGCACCAGCGTGACCTGGTCCGGCTTCAGCCGACGGGCGATGCGTATTAGCCCCTCGGTTGCCGCCATTTCGACCGTCAGCTCGGTCTTGACCGTCCGACGCAGCAGTTCCACGTCCCGGTCGCTGATGTGTCGCCGGTCCTGACGCAGGTGGACCGTGATGCCGTCTGCGCCGCCCAGCTCAACCAAAGCCGCGGCCTGGACCGGGTCAGGAAACGATTCGCGCCGCGCCTGTCTCAGCGTGGCGACGTGGTCGATGTTGACGGATAGGCTGTGCACGGTGGAGGGCATTGTAGGCGATAATGCGACCGATGTCAAGGCAAACTGGCTCCCCCAATCCCGATATTGAGCCTCGGATTTGATGGGATCACGCGGTTGGTAGTCCAATTGACCAAGTGGGTCGTCGTCTGATGGGCTTCGGAGTGCGGCACACTTGCGGAATCGGCCGTTATCAGATGCTTACGGGCAAACCGGATGGTCCGGATGGTCTCTGGTGTCGTCTTCTCTGCCGGGCTGAGGGGTACTGCGGTGGTCTGGGCAAGGGGAGGCGCGGGCGGATGGGCAGGGGGGTCGGCACCGGGCTGGGTCCGGGTCTGGGACCCGCGAACGCATCGGGCCTGGGCGCGGGCCGCCGAACCCCCCGGGGCGGCGGCAGGCACAGGGGTTGCCGAAAGGACTGGGGCAGGGGAAGGCGTAGCCGCTTCGCCTGGGGCTGCCCAATGGGTTTCGGCCGGGGTCGGGGCAGGGGGTTCCGAAAGGGGAACCGTCCCCCTTACCAGCCAGGGGATGGTCATAGGTGATGTCCTATACTTCCTGTAAATTCGCGGGTGGTTTTGACTGGAAAGAAAGAGGGCGTAAGCTCCATGGTCAATGTCCGTTAACCGCCGGCAGTGGCCGGCAGAAAGGATACTTACGCCGTG
>CBFGIT010000018.1:0-60877 GCA_965648905.1 Caldifarciminota bacterium | reverse complement strand
GTACAGAATGCGGCCTATGACGAGACGGTGGCGGTGCGACTCACCGGTGGCCAGCTTGATACGGTTCTCTTTCCGGTCTGGCAGCCTGAGGCGGGCACGTACACGGTGCGCTGCTCGACCATGCTCTCAGGAGACATGAACCGGGGCAACGACCTGGCCGCAGCGCCGGTGCTGGTGGTGCAGGAGGACGTTGAAGTTGAGGCGGTACTCGCGCCGGTGGGCAGGATTGACTCTGGCAGCACTGCGGTACCGGTGGCGCGGGTGCGGAACAACAACGTGGTGCCGGCGAGCTTCAATGTCCGGCTGCGGATTGAAGGTGAGGGATACAACCAGGTGCGGGCCAAGGTGCTGGGAGCGGGAGCGAGCGACACGGTGGGGTTTCCGGTCTGGACTGCGCGGGTGCGCGGGCCGCATCTGGTGCGGTGCTCGACCGAGTACGTACTGGACCAGAACCCCGGGAACGACCTTGTCACCGAGCTCGTGGACGTGGTGGTGCACGACGTCGGCACCGCTGCCATCATCGCGCCGGTCGGCGCGGTCGGCTTCGGTGAGGAGGTCACGCCTAGGGTCAGGGCACGTAACTTCGGTACCAGCGCTGAGACATTCGACGTGATGCTAGATATTGGGTCCGGTTACACACAACGCTCGGTCGTGGCCAGCCTGTTGCCCGGACAGGAGCGGATTGTCAGCTTTGAGTCGTGGACAGCAGGCAGCGTTCCAGGATGGTCTTCAGTCCGGTGTACAACCATGCTCGCGGCCGATGCGAACCCCGGCAACGACAGTCGGCGCGATTCGGTCCTGGTTGGGCTTGAGTGGCCGGCCGGGTGGCACGAGGTGGCACCGATGCCGGCCACAGTCTCAGGCCGGACGGTCAAGCATGGTGCCTGGCTCGCATACATGCCTGGAACGCGGTTCATCTATGCAGCTCGAGGCAACAAGACCCCGGATTTCTACTTGTTTGACCCGGTGGCCGACATCTGGGCGCCGCTTGCCCCGATGCCGGCCGGAATCGAAGGCAGGATGCCGTATCGCGGAGCAGCAGGAGTTGCCGATGGCAATGGTCGAGTCTATGCGGTCAAGGGCAACAACATGCTTGGGTTCTGGTGCTATGTTGCGGCGACCGATTCCTGGCTGCAACTGGCCGACGTGCCGTTTGAGCCGGGTCGAACCCGGGTGCGCGGCGGTGGTGACCTTGAGTATCTGGTAATCAACGATACCGGTTTCGTCTATCTGCTCAAGGGCTATCGAGACGACTTCTGCCGCTACAACACGGTTACCGGTGTCTGGCAGCAACTGGCGCCGGCACTGGTGGGCAGTGGCCAGCGTTGGCAGCGCGGGTCTTGGCTTTGTTCCGACGGCGCAACGACCATCTTTGCTCATAAGGCCAGGTACCACGAGTTCGCGTGCTATCATGCACATGCCGACTCATGGAGCAGGAAACTGCTGGCCGGGATGCCGATGCAGAGCCGGGTAACTGGCCGCCGCAAGAAGTCGAAGGATGGTGCAGACGGAGCCTGGCATGACGGCGCAATCTACGCGCTGAAAGGGGGCAACACCCAGGAGTTCTGGCGGTACGACCCCAAAGCCGACTCGTGGTACGAACTCGACACCATGCCGGGCATCGGTTCAACGGGCAGGCGCAGAAAGGTGTCGTACGGCGGCGATATCGAATGCTACGGCCGCGGAGCGTTCTTTGCCCTGAAAGGGAACAAGACACTTGAATGCTGGCGGTACGTGGTCGGCGCGGCCCAGAATCAGGTCTGTGCCCGCGGTGGCGTGCAGGTGCAGAGCAGGGCGATTCTTCGAATCCCGGGGGGCTGCGTGGTTGCAACCCGCGGGAAGCTGCTGGTGAACACTGCCGGGCTCGAATCCCCTGTCAGGCAGATTTGTCTCAATGACGCGCTGGGGCGTTCGGTGATGGCTTGGCGCGGTCTTGAGACCCGTGGCAGCAGGAGAGCGGAACTGGACATAGCTGCATTGCCGGCGGGCGTCTACGTGCTGATGTTCCTGACCGATACCGGGCCGCTAGCGGAAAAGGTCGTCGTTGTCGCCGGGCAATGAGCAGGGCCGGAGAAGGAAGCGATGAAAAACTTGACTCGCGGCAGGGGGGGGGTAGAATTACTCCGCAGGGAGATATGGGTTAGTCTCGACCCACCTGCAAGAGGGCTGATGCTGGTTGTTTGGGCTTTGACAGCCGGATAAGGCCAAAGTAACGATAGCCAGTCTAAGGAGGCTATGTGAAGTACACAATCACTACTCTGCTGCTGGCCGGGGTGGCGGTACTTGCCTTTGGTGGGCAAACAACCACACCGACCGCACAGCAGGACCTGACCTACGAGCTGGCCTATGACAACGGTATAGACGGCACTGACCCGGCGAAGTTCGACCGGTTTGGCTCTGGTTCGCTCCAGACCCGTTACTCGGCTTGGTTCAATGCTGACTGGACCGATTGCGAACAGCGTCAGAAGGTCGGTTGCGTCAAGGTTAGAATCTGCCCGCCGCCGGCGTCATACACCGGAAAGTGCGAGATATACCTTGGCAATGCGGGCACGACTGCCCACCGTTCCTGGCTCTGGCCGTATCACAAGGATTTCGCCATCATGACCGGTGTCTGGTGGCATACAATATGCTTCGATGAGGAGAACATATTGGTGACCTCGGGTACGACCAAAATTTGGGCCAGAATCGGTCTCGTATCGGGCACGGCCGGCAATGTCATGATCATCCGCGACAGCGACGGCAAGTCCGCCTACGCCAGCCGTCAGCACATGTGGGATATGTCCGGAGCCTATCCTTATAATCCGGTGCAGGATGCCGGACTTGGTACCGGTTCCAATCCCAACGGCGACCTGATGATCCGGCTCAACGTCGTCAAGCAGGACGTCGAAGTGAAGAGCGTTTGGCTTGAGCCGTCCGGGCCGTACAACGTTGGCCAGACCGTCACGTTGAAGGCTCGACTCGTGAACAACGACGAAGTCGACCGCGGCAACATGACCGTCAAGGCGTCGTTCACCAAATCTGGTGTGACCCTGACGAACAAGGTTGTCGATTTTGACCCGGCGCTCGACGTTGTCGAGTCCTGGACCTTCACGGTGCCGACCGGATGGAAGAATACTTCCGGGATCAAGGCCAAGGTCCAGATCGTCACCACCGGCTACGAGTGGTTCACAGCTAACGACGTCGGCTGGAGTGACCCGTTCAACGTCAATCCGTTGATCGATGCCGGCTGCACCGGTATATCGATCCCGACCGCGACTGTCACTGCGGGTGTTGAGTGCAGGCCCAAAGTCACATTCAAGAACTACGGGCAGACCACTCAGAGCATCCCGGTTAAGTGGGAGGTCTGGAACGAGGACAACACCGTGAAGCTGTGGGACGGCGCCTACACTTGGCCCGATGTTCCGGCCGGCGTAAGTAAGACCTACCAGTGGCCGACCGGTTCGGGCTTCACCCCGAGCGCAGGCAACTACCAGTTCAAGTGCTACACGGCCCTTTCCGGCGACCAGGTCCCGAGCAACGACGCGAAGTCTAAGAGCTTCACCGCGGTCGGTGTGCTCAAGGACGCGGGTGTGGTTCGCATCTCTTCGCCGGCCGGGACGATCCCGCGTGGTGAAGGTGTGGACGTGACCGTGGTCGTCGAGAACTTCGGCAATACCGAGGTTACGTTCCCGGTCAAGTGCGAACTGACCATCAATGGTCGGCGTTATCACTACAGCCAGAGTGTCGAGAACCTGGGCATCGGCGAGACCCGCGAAGTCACCTTTGTGGACCGCCGGTTCCGTCAGGTCGGCGACTGGACAGTGAAATCGTGGACCGAGCTTGAGGGTGACCCGAACGGTCAGAACAACACGGTCGAGCAGCCGTTCCAGGTTACCGGTGCCGAAGGCTGGTACGTCTCCTATGGCGTGCCGGGCACAGTGCCGGTCAACAAGGGCGCGGCGATGGCCAGCGATGGCGCGAACTTCTTCCTCGTCAAGGGAAAGAAGGACGGCCAGGTCTACAGCTTTGCCGACGACCTGGACCAGCCGTCAGTGGCTGGAACCATGCCGCTGCAGGCCGGTCTGGGTACCCAGCTTGCGTACGTTGACGGCTTCCTCTATGTGCTTACCGCGAACAAGACCTTCGGGTTCTACGCGGTGAACCTTGAGGATGGTCAGTGGACGCAGTTGGCCAATCTGCCTGAGGGGCTTTCGGGCAAGCCGGCGCGGAACGGTGCTTCGATGGCGGTTGCCAATGGCATGATCTACGTGCTCAAGGGCAACAAGACCAGCGAGATGTACCGGTTCAACCCGGCGCTCGGTACCTGGGAGACGATGTCCGACATTCCGGGCGTGGTGAAAGACGGCGCGGCGCTTGTCAGCGACGGCAATCGGCTGTATGCGGTTCCGGGCAACAAGAGCTCAAGCTTCTACACCTTCGACGGCAGTGCCTGGCAGCGGCTGGCAGATTTGCCGGCCAAAGCCAAGGCCGGCACGGTGCTCGGCTATCTGAACGGCGTCGTCTATGTGGCGCTGGGCGGTGGCACGAGCTTCTACGGCTACGACCCGCTGATGAACGTCTGGAATCAGCTCCAGGAAGTGCCCAAGGCAGTGGACAACAAGAAAGTCGGTCCGGGCTCGGCGATGACGACGGTCGACGGCGCGGTTCTTCTCGTGAAGAAGGCGAAGTCGCCGTACATCCTGGCCTATGCTCCGGAGAGCTACTTCTGTTCGTCCCGCCAGGGCGCCGAAGGCGTGCAGGCGTCAGGCAGCGCGCTGAAGTCGGCTGTGACGGTTGCGAACCCGGTGCGGAATGTGCTGCGCGTGAACTCCACGCTGCCGGCCCCGGTGAGCATCCAGCTTTACACGAGTTCCGGTTCGTTGGTGAAGACACTGACGAGTGCGCGGAGCGGTGGCGAGCTTGGAGTCGCCGGTCTGGCGAGCGGTACGTATCTGCTCAGGGTGAGCTCGGGCAGCCAGACGATAACTCGTCAGGTTGTCATCCAGTAGCAGCAGAGCGATTGCGCTTGAGGAGAGCGGCCTTCGGGCCGCTCTCCTTTTCGTTCGGAGCGGCGGGAGGCGCCAGCTTGTCATTGACTTGGCTGGCAAGTTCCGGTAGAAAGTAGGGTGTTCAGTCGTGTCCCGGTGCCGCGCCTGCTGCTGTACTTGCTGGTTTGTCTTGCCGGGTTACGCTGTGCTGTGCTGCTGACCGAGCAGCCGAGGTTCGGTCGCGGCAGAGAGCGTCCTGAGCGGCCGGTGCTGCCGACTGCACCACGGCGCGAGACACTGCCGGTCGGGCGCGGTGAGCTGCCCTGGCCGGTGCACGGGGTCCTGGTCGGGACATTCGGCCCCAGGGTTGACCCCAAGTACAAGACTACGACCCGGAGCCAGGGGATTGATATCGCGACCGTGCGTGGGGTCCCGGTCACGGCCGTGGACAGCGGCCGCGTGAGCTTTGCTGACCAGTTCATGGGACATGGCCGGATGGTGATAATTGACCACGGCCGGCGTTGCCACAGCCTCTATTCCAGACTCGGCGACATCCGGGCAAGGGTTGGAGACCGGATAGGCCGAAGCGACACCATCGGGTTCGCGGGGGACACGTTGCACTTCGAGTTTCGCGTCAGCGGCAGGAGCGTTGACCCGCTCGACTGGCTCCGGCCGCGTTGAGTTGGCAGAAAAGACCTGACGGCCTGAAACGAAGACGGGCGGGTGATCCCGCCCGTCGATTGATAGCGGACCGGTCCTACCAGCGCTTGTTGTTGTACGAGCCGCTGTCGCGCTTGGGCCGGCCGCCGCCGAAACCGCGCGAACCGCCGCTGCGCTCGGTGCGCTCGCGGGCGATATTGACGGTCAGGGGACGGTTGTCGAGCGAGTGGCCCGACAGGGCCGCAATCGCCGCGGTCGCGGCATCGGCATTCGCCATCTCGACGAACGCGAAACCGCGGGAGCGTTCCGTGAAGCGGTCTTTCACTATGCTGACGGACGAGACCTCACCGTGCTGCGAGAACAACTGGTGAAGCTGGTCCTCGGTTGCGCTGAAGGGAAGATTCCCAACAAAAATGCGCGTGGCCATTTATACTACCTCCGGACTGGTTGTGCTTGGTTTTCGTTGCGGGGTCTACGGCTGTGGCTGAAAGACGCTCACGGACGATGGACCGGAACTGGACACAAGCGTTTCTTCGGGCCTTGTGAATCGGTTTGTCGGTAGCAGGCCCAGATGGCTGCCGACATAAAAGTGTAACAAGATGGCCGGACTTGTCAAGTTCGACCGCGAGCGGTTCCGGTTCGTCAAGGCGGGGCCGTCCTGACCGCGGGCTTCAGCCGAACCGGCCCGAGATGTAGTTCTCGGTGTCGGTCTGTTTCGGATTGGTGAAAATCTGGTGTGTCGGTCCGAACTCCTTGAGCACGCCCAGCAGCATGAAGCCGCAATAGTCCGAAGCCCGTGCGGCCTGCTGCATGTTGTGAGTGACGATGACGATGCAGTACTGCTCCTTGAGCCGTTGCATCAGTTCCTCGATGTGGAGCGTGGCGATCGGGTCCAGGGCCGAGCACGGCTCGTCCATCAGCAGGACCTCGGGTTCGACCGCAAGCATTCGGGCGATGCACAGGCGCTGGCGCTGCTCGTCGGTGAGTCCGAGTGCGCTGGAGAGGAGCTTGTCTTTGACTTCGTCCCACATCCGCACGGCACGCAAACACCGCTCGACAATCGCCTGTAGTTCCGAGCCGTTGTGGGTGCCGTGCAGGCGTGGACCGTAGGCGACGTTGTCGAAGATCGAGAGCGGGAATGCGTTGGGACGCTGAAAGACCATGCCGACGCGCTTGCGCAGTTCGAGCACGTTAAGACGGTAGATGTCAGTGCCGTCCAGGAGTATCTTGCCGCTGATGCGGGCGCCATCGACCAGCTCGTTCATCCGATTGAGGCTGCGCAGCAGCGTCGACTTGCCGCAGCCAGAAGGGCCGATGATGGCGGTGATCGCGCGGGGTCGGAACGCGATGCTCACGTCCTTGACAGCTTGAAAGCTGCCATAGAAAACATCGAGATGTTCGGTTACGAGCTTGGCGTGGGGAGATGAGACGACTGCGTCCGGGCAATCGGGGCCGGGTACCCGTGCCTCGAGACCCGGGACACGATCCGGAATGTCGGGCATTCCGGTCGTGTCACTGTGGACCCGCGTCATGGACTAGCCGATCCTGCCCGACAGGTAGTCGTCGGTGCGCCGGTCGCGCGGCCGCGTAAAAACCTGAGCCGTGTCACCGGCCTCGACCAGCTCGCCGGCCAGGAAGAAGGCGACCTTGTCCGACACCCGGGCCGCCTGCTTGACGTTGTTGGTAACGAGCAGCCAGGTGTAGCGCGACTTGAGTTCGCGCATTGCGTTCTCGATCTGAGCAGTGGAAATCGGATCCAGCCCGGAAGTCGGTTCGTCCATTGTGATGACCTCGGGGTCGACGGCGATCGTGCGAGCGATACAAAGACGTTGTTGCTGGCCGCCGGAGAGGCGCAGTGCCGAGGTCTGGAGTCGGTCTTTCACTTCGTCCCACAGGGCCGCCGCGCGCAGGCTCTGTTCGACCCGTTCGGCAAGTTGGGCTCGGCGTAATCGACTCTTAAGGCGTGGGCCATAGGCGACGTTATCGAAGACCGTGCCGGGCAGAGGCACGGGCGTGGCAAAGATGAGTCCGACTCTCTGTCTGAGCGTATCGCAGTCTAGCTCGCGCACCTCGGTCCCGTCAAGCAGTACACCGCCCGAACGCGAGAAGCCTGCATCGTGCTCAATCATGCGATTGATGGTTCGGAGCAGGGTTGTTTTCCCCGAGTGGGCCGGGCCGATGACGGAGACGACTTCGTTCGACCTCATGGAGAGATTGATGGCCTTGAGAATGGCGCGGCCTTCGAAAGACACCGAGAGGTTTTCAAGAACGAGCTTGTCGGGCAGGCTCTTACGGTTCGGCGCATCGGGAGTTTCCTTTCTGGTCATCGCATCTTTCTCATGAGCCGGTACATTAGCAGGTAGGCGACAACGTTGATGGCAAGGATGGTGATGACCAACAGCAGGGCTGTGCCGTAGGCTCGCTCCATTGAGAGGCCTTCGCGCGCCAGAATGTAGAAGTGTACGGACATCGTGCGGGCCGGGTCGAGCAGGGATTTCGGGATGACAAGCGACGAGCCGGCCGTGAAGATTACCACCGCGGTCTCGGCGACGCTCCGTCCCATGCCCAGGATTACGCCGGTGAGAATGCCGGGTAGGGCATTGGGCAGGACGATGCGGGCAATGGTCTGTGACTTACCGCCGCCCAGCGAGTAAGAGACTTCGCGCAGGCTGTGAGGTACGGCGCGGATAGCCTCCTCACTGGTCCGGATGATTGTCGGCAGAATCATGAACGCCAGCGTGATGCCGCCGGCAA
Source organism: Caldifarciminota bacterium (assembly GCA_965648905.1). Classification (GTDB taxonomy): domain Bacteria; phylum Hydrothermota; class Tepidihabitantia; order Tepidihabitantales; family Tepidihabitantaceae; genus CAZQFS01. The sequence goes on along the minus strand of CBFGIT010000018.1, from coordinate 52,496 downwards.
GCAGCGACCAGCCCATCCTGAGTCGGATAACGAAGAAGATGAACCCGAAGAGACCGAAGATAATCGAAGGTACCCCGGCCAAAGCATCAGCGCCAAACCGGACCACTTTCGTGACGAACGACTCGCGGGTGTACTCGGTGAGATAGACCGCGCTGCCAACGCCAAGAGGCGTTGCGATGAGGACAGCGACTGCGGTGATGTAGATGGTCGCGATGATGGTCGGCAGGATGCCGCCCTCTTTGCCCATGCGCTCAGGCATGCCGAACAGGAATTCCGGTGTGATGATGTGGATACCTTTGCTGACGATGTAGGATATGATGAAGAAGAGCACGGCCAGGGTGAAGAGCGTCATTAGACCCAGGAAGGCCCAAACCATCCGCTGCCAGATCGCGGGTTTGACGAGCATCTATGTTCTGGGCTTAACGGTCAAGAGAGCGATCGTGTTCAGTATGGCAATGATGATGAAAAGCACCATGCCGGTGGCGAATAGGGCGGCCTGGTGGTCGCCGGAGGCGTAGCCCATCTCGAGTGCGATGTTGGAGGTCAGCGTTCTCACCGGCTGCAAGACGGAAGTGGGCAGGGTTAGGGCATTGCCTGCGACCATGATGACTGCCATCGTTTCGCCTATGGCACGGCCCATGCCAAGTATCAGTCCGGCGATGATGCCGGAACGTGCTGCGGGAAGCATGACTCGGTGCAGTGTTTGCCAGCGCGTGGCACCAAGTGCCAGCGAGCCTTCCTTGTACATCGGTGGAACTGCCTGAAGCGCGTCGAGCGAGATTGCAATCACCGTAGGAAGTATCATGATGCCGAGGATGATGGCCGACGCGAGTACGGAGAAACCCGGCCCGCCGAATGTGCTGCGGATCCACGGGACGAGCACGACGACGCCAATGAAGCCGTAGACGACCGACGGGATGCCGGCGAGCAGTTCAATCATCGGTTTCAGAATGCGGACGCTCCAACGCGGGGCGAACTCGGCGAGGAACATGGCGCAGGCGAGACCCATGACTGCACCGATGACGACCGCGAGAATCGTAACCTCGATTGAGCCCACAATCATCGGCAGGATGCCGAAGTGGCCTTTGGTCGGCGCCCAGCTCGTCGAGGCGATGAATCTCCACACCCCGACTTTGGCGACGAGGGGCGCGCCTTCCCGGAAGATGAAGACGGCAATGAGGAAGATGGCGGCGACGGCCGAGAGCGCCACGAGCAGGAGGCCTTTCTCGACCAGCTTCTCACGCATCAGGCTTGGACTTCCTGTGCTCCGGTGGCCGATGCCCCGAACAGTGCGCTGGTCGCTTGATTGGGCAGCTCGTCACCGGGCTCTTATGAGGCCCTCTTCGGCCAGGGCTTCTTGGCCCTCAGGGCTGAGTACGTAGTTGATGAACTGGCTCGTGGCGCTGTCCGGTTCACCGTTGGTGAGAAAGAGGAAATCACGTACGACCGGATAGCGGCCGGACTTGATGGTCTTCTCGTTCGGGATGATCCCGTCCAGGGCCAGTGCCCGGACGCGGTCGTCGACAAGACCGAACGACATGTAGCCGATGGCAGCCGGGTCTGAGGCGACGATTTCCCGCACGGCGCCGTTCGAGTCCTGTACGAGCGCGTCGCGTGCCACCGAGACCGGTTCTACCTTGCCGTCAGTTCCTTTGGGCATGCCCGCGGTCATTACTTTCTCTTCAAAGCTCGCGCGTGTGCCTGACCCCTCCTCGCGCGTAATGACGGTTATCCTGCGGTCATCGCCGCCGAGCTCGCGCCAGTTCCGAATGCGACCGGAGAAGACGTCACGGGCCTGGTGTAGGGTTATGCCGCGTACCGGGTTGCGGATATTGACAATCAGGGCGATGGCGTCGTGGGCAATCAGTATGCGGGTCAGGTTCTGTTCGTCGGGGTGGAGTTCGCGCGATGACATGCCCACCTGGCAGATGCGGCTAAGGACCGCGCGGATGCCTGCGCTCGAACCACCACCCTGGACACAGATTTTCTGTCCGTGGTGGGTTGGCATGTACAGCTCGGCCAGGCGCTCGGCAAATGGCTCGACCGATGTTGAGCCGGCAAGCGTGACGGTCGCTCTTTGACTCGTGCTGCAGGCAGCAGACAAGAGCCCGAGCAGAGCCGGCAGGTACACACGTTTGCAGAGCGAGACAGCACGCAAGAGCTCTAAGCTATAACTTAACAATCAGGCTGGTATTAAGAGACTGTTAGGGTAGTGTTAAGATGGTGAACACGTCAGTGGTGTGCTGCCGCCGTTGACTTTGTTGACTTCTGCCCGGCAGCGCATACGCTTGATGCATGCCAAGGTTTGTCTTCGTCATCGCGCTGCTGGCCGGGGGCTCGTGCAGCCGAACACCACCGGCTCCTCCGATACTGTTTGGTCCGTCAATGGCCTGGCCGCGTGATACCCTCGAGTTCTGGGTTCAAGCAGCAGACCCGAATCAAGACTCGGTTTCATATCAGATGCTCTGGGAGGATGGTACTGACTCGGTCTGGTCCGCATGGTTCACGCCCGCGTACCAGTATCGGCTGAAGCACGTCTTTGCCGACACCGGTCGTTATCCGGTTGTCGCACTGGCCCGAAACCGTCGCGCTGTTGCTGAGCCATCCGATACCCTGTTAGTGCGTGTTGCGGAATTCGAACCCTTGGTGCCGAGGCGGCCGGCTGGACCAAAGTCCGTGGTTGTGTTCGACACGCTCGGTTGGGCCACATGGTCGTACCATCAGTTGAACAAGCCTGTCCAGATTCGCTTCGACTTCGGCGACACGTTGGGTGTGTGGAGCGAATTTGTCCCATCCGGTACGACGGTTGTCGGTCGATACAGCTATTCACGAGGTGGTAGATTCGCCATCCGGGCCCAGGCGCGCGATGAACGGGACCACCTGTCCGAATGGTCCCAGGCCGAGACCGTGCAGGTAGTAGATACGTTCCGATGGAGGTAACATGTCGCTGATTATCATGCTCGCGCTGGTTGCCGGGCAACCGGCTCCCGGCCGCGTCTGGATGAAAACCACGGTAACGCCGACCGGCACTCAGACCGAGCAGGTTGAGTCACCGCTCGACGACACGACGGTCAATCTGTCGGGTCGCTGGGGCGTGGCCGTGAATCTGGGCAATCTTGACGACGACCCGTGGCCTGAGGTTGTTTGTCGTCTGTCCTGGCCTGCGCCTAATGACTTGAACATCACGAAAATTGTCGTGCTTGACCATGACCTGTCGCTGGTCTGGCAGGATACGTGGGGCTATTCGGGCAATCCGGAGATGCCGTCCGTGACTCTGGCCGACATCGACAATGACGGCCGTGACGACCTGCTCGTCCCGATGGCCGAGACTTTCTTTCCTGACCCGCCGGCGTACAAGTGCCGGATCTACGCCCTTGATGGCATGACCGGTCGGGTCAAACCGGGCTGGCCGTTCATCCTGCCCGGCTGGCCTGAGAATCCGTATCATGACAGTCACTCCGAAGTCGTGGCCGCCGACATAAACGGTGACGGCGTGATTGAAGTCGTGGTCCAGGTCGAGGACTTAGGCTCGATTCGCAAGCCGGGCGCCGGGCTGTATGTGCTCAGGCCGAATGGCGATTCGCTCTGGAAGTACCTGTTTTACACCGACACCCTGGATCGGCACGGCGCCTACACGAGTCCGGCGGTCTGCGACCTGGACGGCGACGGCCAGATGGAAATCATCTGTCACTCCGGCTGGTTTCAGCGTGAGTATCCATACCCTCTTATCGAGCGGAGGTTATGGATATTCAACAGCAACGGCACGGTCCGGCGTCACTGGCAGACTGAGGGGCCGGGTGCCGGCTACACGCCGGACTATTCGTCGCCCGCGGTTGCGGATCTGGATGGTGACGGCGAGTACGAAATCGTGGTTGCCCGGCGTCCGGGTTTCCTTGACGTCTACGACAGCGCGGGCAACATGCGCCGTGGATTCCCGGTGAACCTGACAACCGATGCCCGGTACCATTTACCATCAGCCGGAGTCACCCGGGCGTTTGCCAGTCCGGCGTTTGCCGACTTGAACCACGACGGTAACCTCGAAATCGTCATCGGCTCTTCCGGTCGTGAGTCGACGAACACCCGCTGGGCCGGTCGGGTGCATGCGCTCCAGCACGACGGAACATCGCTGCACGGCTTCCCGGTCGTCACGCGTAACGCTATCTGGTACTCGCCCGGCATCGGTAACTTTGACTCTGACCCGACACTCGAGATAATGACCGCGGGCTGCGACTCGAACTTCTACTGCGTCAACCACGATGGTACCTCGAGCCCGGGATGGCCCAGAACCGGGTTTTCGACCTACTGGATACCAGACGCCGGCAGCTACGCTTTTATCGAAGGCGTAATCCCGCTGTCCAAGACCCCGTTCTTTGCCGACATAGACCGGGACAGTCTGGTCGAGGTACTGATGGAGGGCAAAAACGGTCTGCTGTATGTTTTCGACGGTGCGGCTCGGTTCCAGCCGAACCTTATGCTGTGCCCGACCTTCCGGTTCAACAAGGAGCGAACCGGCTGGTTCAGGGCCCCGGTGTCTTCAATCAGCGCCGGGCCGTGCGTCGAGATGCGGCAGAGTGTCTGGTCTTATCCGGACGGCAGCATTGTGCGCGCGGGCCGGGCGGCAATCCAACTGCGGCAGGGTACCTCAGGTCCGGTTCAGGTGTTCGACCGAGCCGGCCGGGTTGTGGCCGTGCTCGCGCGGCAGCCGCTGCCTGAAGGTGAGCACCGACTGGAGTTCAGCGCGCCCGGGGCCGGCGTCTACCTGGTGCGTGCGGCCGGGCTGGAACAGCCGGGCAGATTGGTGGTGGTCGAATAGCCGGTCAGATTCGGTCTTTACGTCTGGGGGTTCGAGGCTAGAATCTCTGCCTACCCAAAACACAGGAGTACATGTGAATCGTAAGTCGGTTCTGCTTTCGCTGCTGCTTGTGACCGGGATGCTGGTCCCGGCCTTTGCCGCAGGCTATCTGGACATCGTCGAGATGAAAGTCAAGGTCTATGCCCGGCTGGACCAGTTGCCGAGCTTGGCCGACGAGGTGCTGGAGTTCTACGAAGTGACTCCGGAGTGGTTCATCGGCGCAATCAACGAGCCATTCTACAAGGAGCTCTTGCGCCTCGGTTACGACGTCGAGGTCATCGTGCCGGACGTGCGGGCCCGGGCCCTGGAGCTTGACGCATTCTTTCACACCTACGAGCAATTACGTGACACCTGGATTGTCATTGCCCAGAACCACCCGGACATCTGCGTGCTCGATACCATCGGCATCTCGGCCGGCGGCCGGCTGCTTCTGGCGATGAAAGTGTCGGACAACCCGACCGTGATGGAAGGCGAGCCGAGAATCTGCTTCGACTTCTCGATTCACGGCAACGAGAACAACGGCTGCGAGATTGCCCACTGGGCGCTGATTCGGCTCGTGTCGGACTACGGCTCTGACCCACTTATCACTTACCTCGTCAACAACCGGGAAATCTGGCTCTGTCCGATGGACAATCCGGACGGCCTGGTCTCCCGTTCCCGCTACAACGGTCACGGCGTGGACTGCAACCGCAACTACGGCTACTCGTGGGATGCGGGCGGGCCGTCGGTCTTCAGCGAGCCCGAGGCGAACTGCTTCTATCATCTCGGGGAAGAGAACCCGATGGCGATGTGGACCCAGTATCATTCCGGGACCACGGCATCGATGTGGTGCTGGGGCTATACGACCAAGGCGACGATGGATTCGGTGCTGAACGCGTGGGAGATGCAGCGTTACGGCAGCATCTGCAACTACCCGGCCTACCAGATTGCGCGCGGTCTGTACTCGGTGCACGGCGGCTCGACTGACTGGTACTATGGAGCCCGGGGTGCGCTCGGGTTCGGCCACGAGGTCTGTAACGGCCAGCCCAGCCCGGTTGGCGAGATCGATACCATCTGCCGCAAGAACTGGACCGCAATGAAAGAGCAGATTCAGCGCGTCAATCGGGGCGTGATGGGCTATATCACAGACTCGGTCTCGGGCCAGCCGCTCTACGCCCTCATCGTCACAAACCCGCCAGACTGGTTTACGTACTCGGACTCAATCGGCTATTTTCACAAGTACCTCGGGGCAGGGACCTACACCGTGACCGCGGTCGCTAACGGCTATAGGTCGAAGACAGTTACGGGCGTGGTCGTGCCGACCGACTCTTTTACGGTCGTCAATATTGCGCTGGCACCTGACACGGCCGAACCGGTCTGCGCGTTCAAGGTCATTGCGAACAAGATAAGAGAGAATCCGGCCAACACCAACCCGACGAATGCCTGGTGGGCTTTGGGCCGGGCTGATAACCGCCGGTTCTCTCTGGGCAATGGCGGCTGGGCCACGTACGACATGGGCAAGCGGAGTCCAATCATCAATGGGCCGGGCGCGGACTTCTACGTGATCGAGGGTGATGCGGACGTTGAAGGATGCAGTGTCTATGTGTCCAATGACTGGAACTCGAACTGGCGCTATCTCGGGTTCGGCATGGGGACGCAAGGTTATGACCTGTCGGTTGCCGGGCTTTCGACGGCCCGGTTTGTCCGGATTGCCGACGACAATGTCGGACCGACCGGGCCTTATGCCGGGTTCGACCTCGACGCGATCGAGGCAGTGGTAGTGAATGCGCCGGCACTCGTCTACCAGGGTCAGACCGTGCTTGACTCGCCGCCGGGCGGCAACAACGACGGCAAGCTCGACCCGGGCGAGAGCGCCGGATTCCTGGTTACGCTGAAGAATGCGGGCCGGGTCGGTCTCGCCAATGTTACCGCGGTGCTCTCGACTGCGGACCAATACGTCACGGTTGTCGATTCTGTCGGCTCGTACGGCAATATCGAGCCGGACTCGGTCCGGATCAATACCGGAGACAGGTTTGCAGTTGTGGCCGACATCAACACCCCGCGTGAACACGTGGCCCAGATGATGATGTACGTCTCGGGCGCAGACTATCAGGACAGCATCCGGTTCACGATCACGGTCGGTGAGCTGCGGGCGATTGATCCGATTCCGGACGGACCGCGCCAGCCGCCACTCTACTGGGCATACGACGACGTTGATTCGGGTTATGCCCAGCATCCTCAGTACGATTGGGTCGAAATCCGCGGGCTGGGCACGCGTCTGACCTTGAGCGACGACCAGACTGTTGTCGTCAGTCTGCCGACCGGGTTCGGGCCGTGGCGGTACTATGGCTCGACTTTCACCCAGGTTTCGATCTGCGGCAACGGCTGGATTTCTCCGGGCTCGACGACGAACTCCGGCTACAACAATGTCGCGCTGCCGGATGGCACCAGCCCGGCCCAGCTCGCTCTGTTCTGGGACGACCTGTATCCGCCGGCGGGCGGCGGAGTCTGGTACTATCACGATGCAGACAATCACCGTTTCATCGTCGAGTTCGACTCGGTCTGCAAGTACTCGCCCCGGACATCATTCATCAAGGGTCAGTTTGTCATCTACGATACAATCGTCTCTACGCCGACCGGGGATAACGTGGTGGTGATACAGTATCACTCGTGCAACGACTGGACCAGTTCGACGGTCGGGATTGAAGACCCGACCTGCACCATCGGCATAACCTGTCTCAATGAGAATAGCTACAACCGCGGCTGCGCCGCGCTCGCGAGCGGCCGCGCGGTCAAGTACACGACGGTTGATCCCACCGGCATCGCTGAACCTAGAGTCGGAGCAGGCAGCGTTGCCCGGCTGGCCATCATCAGCGCCACGAACCCGGTACGGGACATCGCCTGCCTTAGTTACTCAATTCCACGCGTAGCTAATGTATCCCTCGGCGTGTTCGACCGGGCTGGTCGGCTTGTGCGCCAGCTTGCCCGCGGTCCGCACCAGTCGGGTCGGTACGACGCGGTCTGGGACGGCAACGACGACTCAGGTCGCCGGCTCGCGGCCGGCGTCTACTGGCTGCGGCTGTCAGACGAGTCCGGTTCGACCGTAGCCAAGACGGTATTGCTCCACTAGATGGCGCTGAGGAGAAGCACGAAGAACGAAGCACGAAGGACGCAGGCGCGAACCGCTCCGGTCCTGAACCCGAAACTCAGGGCCCGGAATCGCAAGTCCTGGGACCACTACTTTCTGGACATTGCGCAACTGGTGAGCGAACGCTCGACCTGTCTGCGTCGTAAGGTTGGTGCGGTATTGGTGCGCGATAAACGCATCCTCTGCACCGGATACAATGGTGCAGCCCATGGACTGCCGCACTGCGACGAGGTCGGGTGTTTGCGTGAGAAGTTGAAGATAAGGCCGGCAGAGCGGATTGAGGTCTGCCGTGGCATCCATGCTGAGCAGAACGCCCTGGTGCAGGCTGCAGCTTTCGGCATCAACGTCTCCGGTGCGACGCTTTACTGCACCCACGAGCCGTGCATCACCTGCGCCAAGATGCTCCTGAATGCCCGGATCAGCGAATTCGTCGTGAGCGAGCCATACCCGGATCGGCTGGCCCGTAGGATGCTGGCCGAAGCCGGGGTCAAGGTCAGGCGGCCGCGCTAGCTGCGGCCGCATCAGGTTGCGTTATGGTGTTTGACCGGACGTGTTCCCTGTGCAGGTAGCCGGGCGCCAGTCCGGCCAGGTATCAGCCTTTCTGCGGTTGTTCTTCCAGTGCAGCGGCTGGAGGTTGTCCAGGTCGTCGGTTCCACCCAAGGCAATGGGTCTGATGTGATCTACTTCCCAGCCGAGCGGAGTCGTCTTGCCGAACTCCTGCTTGGCAATTTCGGTTCCGCATGCATCGCGGCGGAACATGTAGAAGCCGGACACGGGCTCGGCCTTGAGCCAGACCCGGTCAACTAAGTATCGGGCAAACGGCCGTCCCTTTGCATCGGTATTCGGCGCGCGGGCCATGGTTTCCTCCCGGGTTGAACGCGGTTAGTTGACAGCGGGAAAAGAGGGACGGGAACGCACCCAAATTGTAACACGCATTCCTGGCTTGTCCAGTTCTGGGCGCGGTCATTACTCCGGTGCCGGGCAGGGTTGCGGTTAACGATACTACCCCTTCTGGTGCGCCGGGCAGCTCTCGCGTGGTCAGGAGAGCCGCTTGCCCTGTCGCTTTGGGACTGCAGGGCAATTGACCGGCTGAGTACCGGTGAACAAGTTGGCTTGACTCGGATACGGTCAGGGCTACACTTCTAACCAACAATCAACCACATAAGGAGGAAGTCCCGTGAGTAAGTTTCTGTTTTGTGCTGCGCTCGTTCTGCTGGCGGCATCGCTGGCTTCTGGAGTCGAGGTTGCCGGGATTCTTGAGACCGGTGCGTACGTGACGAGGATTGACAGTGTTGTTTGGTATCTGCCCGGAGGTTCGGAGCCGGTTCGTGAGCCAACTCCAGGCTGGGGTGGTCGGGCTCAGATGACCGATACCCACCAGTTCCGACCGCTGGCCGCCTGGCCGGAGATGGCCGAGCTGCAGTACAACGTCGGCGGAACATCGTTGTCGTATACGATTGATGCGCCTGAGCCGAATGTCTGGTATGAACTGCCGCGGACGGACGACGACCAGGAGTCGCGGGTCATGTTCAAAGACTCGCTGCTGCTTGGTCTTGCCGGGCAGAGTCGGCGGCCTCTGGTTGGATCGGTCATTGAGGCTGAGCCGAATCCGTTCTCCAGCCAGACCAGCCTGCGAATCGCATCGCGTCTGACCGGGCCGGTCACGGTTCGTATCGCGGACGCTTCCGGTCGGGTTGTCTGGTCTGGAAGGGTGAACGGCGCATTGCTCATTGATACGCGTCATTTCGGCCCAGGAGCATATCTTGTCCTGGCCCGAACCGGCTCAACCACGACAACTCTCCGGCTGGTCTGCACCGGCTAGCTGTTCGGCATTATCGTTTCCACCAAGAAAACAGGGGCGGCCCAAGGGCCGCCCCTGTGAGGTTATCGGGTCGAACTAGCGCTCGACCACGAGCTTGTGCGTGGCAGTGAGGCTCTCGGTTGAGAGTTTCACCAGATACACGCCCGCACTCAGTGAGCGCAGATCGAGTCCGACCTGGCCAGTGCGTCCTACTGCCAGACTCCGCACCAGCACCGCCCGGCCCGCAGCGTCATAGACGTGCACGGTTGCGGCACCAGGCTGAGGCAGGTTGTAGGACAGGGTCGCAAAGCCGGTGGCGAGCGGGTTGGGCGAGACCGAGAGTGACAGCCGACGGTTGTCGGTGGTCACGGCCATCACGCCGGACCGAGCTGCCCGCGGATTGATGCTCAGGGCCGCGAACGACTCATACTTCCAGATTTCGTTCGTCTTGTTGCCCTTGAGGGCGTAGATCAGCGGGTTGGGCTGTGGGTTCAGGGTCACCAGGTCACCGCCGCCCTTCACCTTCTTCTTCGCACCGCTCAGGCCGGTCAGCGGGATTTCGGTCAGCTCGCTCCAGGAGTCGCCGTTGATGGCGTACTTCCAGAACTCGCAGGTGTTCCCGCCCTTGAAGGCGAAGATGTTGTCGTTGCGGAACGTGCCCGAACCGCCGTCCTTGGACTTCTTCTTCTTGCCCAGGCTGTTGATTGTGGGCATGCCCTTGAGCGCCGCGCCCCAGGTTCCGCCCGCGATGTCGTAGGCGTAGAACGCGTGGTACTTGGCCTGATGGCAGTAGACCTTACCGGCCGCCTCATCAAGGCAGAGCCATGAGCCCTTGTCGAACTTGGTGTTCGGGGCCGTGACGGCCGGGAGGGGCTGCCAGGAGTCGCTGGCCACGTCATAGGCCAGGAACTCGTTGGTGATGCCCTTGAGGCAGTAGACCTTGCCGTTGTGGTAGACCAGGTCGCTTCCGCCCTTGATCTTCTTGCCGGTTCCCTGCGGAATGTCGGCAAGCTGCTTCCAGGAGTCCAAGTTGACGTCGTAGCTCCAGAACCCGAGGGTGTTGTTGCCCTTGAGTACGTAGAGCTTGCCGTCCGGGTCTGGATACGGCGTTGAAACCGCACCCTTGCTCGGCGGCTTGGCCTCGGTACCGTTCGGCCATGGAGCCTTGGGCTCCCAGCCGAGGGCGACCGGGTCGAAGGCGTAGAGGTCGGGCTGCTTGTTGCCGCGGGCCGCGAACAGCCGCTGCAGCGGGTCGGCATAGGCAAGCCAGCCGCCATCGCCAATCGGCTTGGCACCGGACGGCATCTGACTCTCGCAGGTCCAGTTGCCGGAGCCGCCGCCGCTCGGCACGACCGTACCTGACCCGTATGCTGTATCATTGGTCGGGTCAGTGTCGTAGTCGTGCATCGTGTACGCGGTGACCGTGAACGGCCCGAGCTGGGCGGCATTCCACGGCGTGGCAAACGTGCGGGTCACTTCGCCACCGGCCGGGATGCTGATGCCGGTTTCGGTCTGGTCGTAGACCGGAGTTGTGCCACTGAGCACGATGACGCGCGCACCACATGAGGCGGTGGCCGAGCCAAAGTTCTTTACCTTGATGCTCGGTGCCACCGGGGTGTTCTGAGTGACGTTGCCTGCAGGCGCGACCACCTGAGTGACACCGAAGTCAATCCGTTCAACCGTGAACGGTTTGGTCAGATAGTCATTGGTCGGGTCGGTATCATAGAGCAGACTGACCCGGCAGGCCGCGTTGTGGCTGCCGAGTACCGCCGGGTTCCACGGCTTGGTGAACGTAAGGGTCTCTTGCTCACCGACCGCGAGGATGACGGCCTCGGTTGTGTCATAGACCGTAGCATCGAGCCCGACCTTGCGCACGAGCCGTGGGGCGGCGTCGTCGGTTGGGACTTCGCCGGAGTTCAGGTCGCCGTCGGTCGGGTCAGTGATGGTGAACCGGACGTTGCAAGACGCCTCGAAGTCGCCATAGTTGCGCACCACAACCTGCGGGTAGATGGTCCCACCGAGCGGTGCTTGGTCTGGCGGTGCGAGAATGGCAACCATGCCTGCGTCGACGTTACCGACCGCGAAGTTCTTGACTATCGTGTCATCGGAGGGGTGGGCGTCGCCGCTGATCAGATGGAACGCGGTGGCGCTGTAGTTCGATGCGACGATGTTCGGGGTCCAGTTGGCGAACGTCGCGATGACCGAGTCGCCGGGGTTGACCGTCACCTGCACCGAATCGGTGTAGGCCGGCATCGCTCCGCGCCTGATGACCATCTTGACGTAGAACGTTGCCCGCGGGCCGCCCATGTGCTTGAATACTGCACTCGGTTGAATCGTGGCGCCGACCGGGATCAAACTCGCCGGCGAGATGATCGACTGGGCCGCGATGTCGATGTAGAACTCATCGCCACCGATGTCGTTCGTCTTGCCCGAGGCACCGCGCGTGTCACCATCGACGTCGGTCGTGAACGGCGGGAAGAGGTAGCAGGTGTCTCGGCAAGGCGACGTTCCCTGGAGGTGCAGGTCATAGGGTGCCAGCTCGGACACAAACAAGGGGTCGGCATCGAGACTGTTGGCGTCGCGACCCGAAGCACTCCGCCAGCCGGCCAGGGTCAGCATGCCGTAGCTCGAGTGGTAGATGATACTGCCGCCGACCGAGCCCATGTAGAAGCAGTTGTAGTCCATCCCGGTCGGTACGTTGTCGCCGTAGTACTTGTACCAGGCGTAACTCGTGCCGCGGAAGATGTTGTTGTAGACCGACTCAGGGTAGGTCGTGGTGTAGCTGTAGTAGTCGTACCAGCCGTACGATCCGCCGTAGAAGCTGTTGTTGATGATCTTGGCACCGGTGAGGTAGTAGGTGTAGAGTCCGAACGAACCGCCACGGCAGAGGTTGTTGGCGAAGACTTCCTTGTTGCCGTAGGTCGTGCTGCCGGCATAGTCGTAGATGCCGTAGGCCCCGGCTTCGATGATGTTGCCGATAATCTGTGTCCGGTTGCAGTAGTTGGGGTAGATGCCATAGGAGCCGGTGCTCCTGACGGTATTACCGACGATCTTGAGCGAGTCCTGATAGTAGGCCATGATACCGTAGGAGGTCCAGCCCGTGATCGTGTTGCCGGAGATGACGTTGTTCAGCGAATAGGGCGCGCCGGAGTAGCCGTAGACGTAGATGCCGTAGGAGGACGTAGCGTTGATTGTGTTATTGGCAATTGTATCCCAGTCGCAGTAGTTCAGGTAGATACCACTCGCGCCGTTGAACGTGTTGCCGACGATGGCGCAAGAGTCAGTGGTGTTCTGGTTGGAGTAGTAAGAGGTTGCGTAGCAGCCGTAGGAGGTGTAGCCGGTGAAGGTGATGCCTTCAATCCGGATGCGCTGATTGTTGTAGAGGTAAATACCGTAGCTGGAGCCAGCGGTTACAACGACGTTCTGCCCCGGATACGCACGTACGTACAGTCGGTTTGCGCCGTTGCCGACGCCGTTGAAGTTCAACATACCGAAGTAGTTGCCGTCGTAGGCATCGAACTGGACATTGCCGCCGAAGCCGCGCAGAGCGAGCTGGCCGAGCGCTTCCTGGAAGTTCCTGAAATCGCCGCCGCCCGCCTGTTTGATCGTGTAGACGCCGGACATGGGCGAGCCCACGGTCGTGTACTCGTCCGCGCCGATGCAGGGCGTGGTTGAAGACCGGGTGTCGCCGTCGATGTCCTTGGTGATACCCGGCCACGGGTTGCCGGCATTGATGCAGGGCGAGCCGGTCCGGAGGTGCGGGTTGATGACACCGCCGGTCAGCGGGTCGAGCTGAATCGAGTTACCGTCCCGGCCCGAGCTTGTCCGCCACTGGAGCAGGGTCTGAGCCCCGTAGGTGTTTGAGTAGATGACCAGGCTGGACGAAGAACCGCCATTGAGCCAGAAGTCATTGTAGTCGGAGTAGGCCGGTACGGCATCGCCGTAGTACCGGTACATCGCGTAGGTGTTGGCCTGAAGGATATTGTTCTTCCAGGTGTCGCCGTAGGGATAGTAGTTGTAGACCGCATAGGAGCCGGTGCCGAGGATGGTGTTGTAGATGTACTTGGCATTGTACTGGTAGTAGGCGTAGATGCCGTAGCTACCCCAGCCGGTGATGATATTGTTGGCGATGAAGTTGCGCTGGTTCTGGTAGGAGGATGAGCCGTACAGGTACAGGCCGTAGGAGGTTCCGCGCAGCTCGCAGCCGAAAATCGAGTCATCAGAACCACCATAGTAGTTATAGGCGTAGATCGGATACGAACCACCCGAGACCTTGCAGCCGTCGATGACAATGGTGTCGCAGCCGCCGCCGGTGGTTGTCGACTTGTAGTAGAGGTAGAACCCGTATCCGGTCCAGCCGACCAGGTTCAGATTGCGGAACCGGACGCGCTTGTTACCGCGCAGGGTTATACCGTAAGAGCCGGTGGCCTGCACGATGACTTCGTCTGGGACCGGCGGGCTGCCTGAGGTGCGGGCAATGTAGTTGACCCAGTATGGGCCGTTCTCAAGCCCGGTCAGGTCGATGTTCTCTTTGTAGATGCCGCCAAAGACCACAAACGTCACGTTCCCGGCTTGACCGCGCACCGCCAGGTTGGCATTGGCCTTTTCAAACGACGGGAATGTGTCGGCCGCGGAAGTGCCGAGTTTGATGTAGTAGGTGCCGCTCATCGGCGAGCCGACTGTGGTGAACTCGTCTGCGCCGATGCAGGGCGTAGACGTGCTTCGGGTGTCGCCGTCGATGTCCTTGGTGATACCGGGCCATGGGTTACCGGCATTGATGCAGGGCGAGGTGCTCCTCAGGTGCGGGTTCATCACGCCGCCGGTCTGAGGGTTCTGCTGGATCGAGTTACCGTCTCGGCCTGAGCTCGACTGCCACTGGGCCAGAGTCTGGGCGCCATAGGTAGAAGAGTAGATGACCGGGCTGGAGGTCGTGCCGCCATTGAGCCAGAAGGCGTTGTAGTTGGAGTAGGCCGGCACGTTGTCACCGTAGTACCGGTACACCGCGTAGCTGTTGGCCTGAAGGATGTTGTTCTTCAGGGTGTCGCCGTATTGATAGTACCAGGCCAGGGCGTAAGAGCCGGAGCCGATGATGGTGTTGTAAAGAAGCTTCCAGTAGTAGCCGTAGTAGCCGTAGATGCCGTAGGAGGTCCAGCCGTAGATGAAGTTGTTGGCAAGGTAGTGGCCATAGGCGTAGCTTGAGTTGTACAGGTACATGGTGTACGAGCCGCCCTTCAGGTCGTTACCGATGAAGGAGTCGTAGTTGCAGCCGGAGGACGCGTACACACAGTAGCTGGTCGCCCGGATGAGGCAGTTCTCAACCCGCCAGCCCTGGGCGTAGTACATGTACAAGCCGTAAGAACTGGCGCAGATGAGCTTCAGATTCTTCAGCTTGAGGTTGTAGGTGTAGTAGGAGTAGACCACGTAGCTCGATAGTGAGTAGACCGTCACGTCCTGGCCGGGAAGGGCCTGAATTGTGATGGTGTCCTGGGGCCGGGATTGGTTGACGTAATAGAGGTACATGTACCCCTCGTCGTAGTACCCGGAGAAGATGTTGATGGTCACGTTGCCGCTGGTCTGCCGAGTCGAAAGAGCCTGGCAGGCGGCATAGACCGACGGGAAGGTGTCAGCCTGACTGACACCTTTCTTCACATAGTATGTCCCGCTCATCGGCTGGGCCAAGGCTGCACCCGCGGCCAGGACGAGGAGCAGGAATATGAGTGACGTTCTTCGCGTCATCTCTAAGCCTCCTTTTGGGTGTTTATGACTTTGTCCAGTTGCCTTACGTTGTTACGGCCGGCCGCCCAGCGGCCTGCCGTTGCGTAACCCGGAAAGTCCGGAGCTAACGGCTCAACAAAGGGAACTGGACAAGTAATAATACCGCCCTCGGTCACAGAGTCAAGCAGATTTGACGACGGCCTGGCCTGTTCTCCATATGCTGGACAGGTCCGGTTGGCGGGCAGGCAAGCGGGGGAGAAGGGGAGGCAGGAGACCCTACTCCCCCGCAACAGGCAACGTGAGCCCGGTTCCGTCCCAGTGCCGCCGGACCGGTCAATCCAACGCCTCCGTCGGTAGAAGGCACTGTCCGGCTGAGCACGGAAGCAGGATACTGCTGTTGGTCTAGCGGGCGATAAGGTTGGTGTCAGAGTTCGGCTAAGCGGAGGGAGAGAAGCTGGTGTGCTACTGGCTGACCGGCAGGATGACGCGGACAACTGTGCCCGCACCGGGCGTGGACTCGACGGTTACGTCGCCCTGGTGGAGTCGGACGATGTGTTTGACAATGGCAAGGCCAAGACCGGTGCCACCCTGGGCACGAGAGCGCGACTTGTCGACAACGTAGAACCGGTCGAAGACGCGCGGCAGGTGCTCGGGTGCAATACCGATGCCAGTATCCGAGACGGCAAGGACAAGCGAGCGAGGGATCGAAGGGTCAGGAGTTGAAAGGGACGCGGCGAGCGAGACCTTCACTTCTCCGGCGTCGGTGTACTTGACCGCGTTGTCGAGCAGGTTGATGAGCACCTGTTCGAGCTTGAACGCGTCGGCCTGAACCGCGGGCAGACCCGGTTCCGCTTCCAGTCTGAGCTCGATGCCTTTGGTCTGAGCCTGCCGCGCGAAAAGTCTCAGCGCGCTCGCGGCCAAAGCGGCGACATCGACCGGCGCGAGGCTCAGCCGCGATCCCTTCTCCTCCAGTTCGGAGAGCGTGAGCAGGTCAGCGACCATGTTGGTCAGCCGGTCGGTGTGGCGCTTGATGATCTCGAGGTAGCGCCGATTGGTATCGTCGAGTGTCTCTTCCATGGTTTCGACATAGCCTTTGATGGCGGTGAGCGGCGTGCGCAGTTCGTGCGAGGCACTGACGACGAACTCGCGCTTCAGCTCCGCGGCTCGGGCAATCTGGGTGATGTCGTGCAGGGTGATGACGGTTTCATCGGCGGCCGGCAGGTAGGATGCACTGCAACTGAGGACCCGGCCGGCGTATTCGAGTTCAACGGCCGCGGCAGCGTGGCTCGCCATCACGGTCTTGACCATCTCGGTGAAGGCGGACTCGCGAATGACCTCCCAGTAGTACCGGCCGTCGACCGGAGCTGAGCCGACCAGCCGGCGCAGGCTGTCGTTGGTCAGAATGATGCGCCCGTCCGGGTCAAGGACCATCAGTCCTTCGCTGATTGAGGCGATGACCGCGTCCAGGGCTTCGCGCTGGCGGGCGAGCTGGTCAATCATCTGTTTGGTGCGGAAGGCCATCTCGTTGAAGCCGTCAGCCATGTCTTTGACGGTGCCGCGGCGCGGGGGCAGGACGCGCACGGCAAAGTCGCCCTGGCTGATGCGGCGGAAGGCCTCGGTCAGGTCACGCAGCGGCCGGGTGTAGGAGCGGGCAAGCAGCGCGGCGACAACAACCCCGGTAATCGCAAGAAGAATTGCGGCGGTGGCAGCTCCGGCCCGGGACGCGGTCAGCGCGACAATCGTGAGAATGGCAAGGCCGGCCAGATACAGCCCGGCCATCAGACCGAAAAGGTAACGTCTCACTCGGTCAGCTTGTAGCCGACGCCGCGGACGTTCCTGATGAGCTTTCCGGCCCGCTTCAGCTTCTTGCGCAGGTTAGTGATATGGACGTCGACCGTGCGGTCGAGCACGGCTTTCTCCGTGCCCCAGAGACGACTGAGAATCTCGTCCCGGGAAAAGACCCAGCCGCGGCGCTCGGCAAGGATGGCGAGAATCTTGAACTCGGTGGTGGTCAGGTCGGCCTTCCGGCCGTTCACCGTAACCTCGAACCGGTTCAGGTCGATGGTTGCATCCGGACCGAGTTCGACTGTTCGGGTCTCAGTTCTCTTCTCATGGCGACGGAGGACCGCCTTGACCCGGGCGACCAGTTCTTTGGGTGAGAACGGCTTGGTGATGTAGTCGTCAGCACCCAGTTCGAGGCCGAGTACCCGGTCGAACTCGTCGCCCCGGGCAGTAAGCATGATGACCGGCACATTCGCGGTCTTCGCGTCCTGCTTCAATTCCTTGCAGAGGTCGAGCCCGTCGGCATCAGGCAGCATCAGGTCAAGGACAACCAGGTCGGGCACGCGGTCAGTGAGAGACCGATTGAAGCTGCCGGCGTCTGGGAAAGTGCGGACCGCATAGCCGGCCCGGTCGAGGTGCAGAGAGACGAGCTCGAGAATGTCCGGCTCGTCGTCAACCACCGCGATGAATCGACCCATCACGATGCCGGCTGTCCGGTTGAGCCGTGCTTGATATCCTCACCGGTGACGATGTAAATCACGTCCTCGGCAATGTTCGTTGCCAGGTCGGCAACGCGCTCGAGGTTCAGAGATATCATCAGGAGTTTCAGGGCCCGTTCAATAGTTGATGGGTCGCGGCTCATGTACTCCATCAGCTCGGATTTGATGGCCCGGTTCAGCTCGTCGACCGAAGAGTCGCGGGTACACACCGACCGGGCAAGCTCGGCGTCGGCGTGGGTGAACGCGTCGAGCGAGTCCTTGAGCATCGAGATGGCGATGTCGGCCATGCGCGGCAGGTCAACGAGCGGCTTGACTGGCGGTTTGTCAATCAGGAACAGGGCGGCCTCGGCGATGTTCTCGGCGTGGTCGCCGATGCGCTCCAGGTCGTTGTTGAGCTTGATGACCATCGTGATGGTTCGCAGGTTGGAGGCTTCGGGCTGATAGAGCGCCATCAGGTTGATGGCTGCATCTTCGTTCTCGATTTCGAGCTGGTTTACGCGCGGCTCGTCGGTGCGAATGACCTGCTCGGCCAGGGCCTGGTCCTTGTTGACCAGAGCCTTCATGCTGTTGCCAACCATGTCTTCGACAATTGCGGCCATCGTGAGGAGCTGCCCTTTCAGCTCAGCAATCTTGGTTTCTAGTAGTGTCAAATGGTTCTCCTGATGCCGACCAGACGGGCAACGGCCGCGGCGGCGTTCGTCATATCTCCAATATTATCGCACATTTGGGGCGGCGGCGCAAGTAGTATCATCCGAACTTGCCGGTGAGGAAGTCTTCGGTGCGCTTGTCTTTGGGCTTAGTGAAGATGCGCTCGGTGCGGTCGTACTCGACCAGTTCGCCGAGCATCAGGAAGGCACAGAAGTCAGAGACCCGCGCGGCCTGCTGCATGTTGTGGGTGACGATAACCACGGTGTAGTCCTGCTTGAGCTGACGGATAAGCTCTTCGAGCCGGGCGGTCGAGTGCGGGTCAAGAGCTGAGGCCGGCTCGTCGAGAAGTACTATTTCCGGCTCGACTGAAAGACACCGGGCAGTACACAGGCGCTGCTGCTGGCCGCCGGAAAGCGAGAAGGCGTTATCGTGCAGCCGGTCTTTGACCTCTTCCCAGAGATTGGCATGGCGCAGCGCGCGCTCGACCCGCTGAGCGATTTCGTTGCCTTTGCCCATGCGGTGGACGCGCGGGCCGAAAGCGATGTTCTCGTAGATCGACTTGGGGAACGGATTTGGCTTCTGGAACACCATGCCGACCCGTTTGCGCAGGTCGATGACATCGCAGTCGTCGGCCAGGATGTCCTGGCCATCAATCAGGATGCGGCCGGTGACCCGCGTGCCCAGAATCAGGTCGTTCATCCGGTTGATGGTTCGCAGCAGGGTCGACTTGCCGCAGCCCGATGGGCCCATGATTGCAGTCACGGCATTGGGCGGAATCGAGAAACAGACGTTTTTGAGGACGTGGTTCGAGCCGAACCAGAGGTTCAGACCATCGACGACAATTTTGTCAGTTTCAGGCATGATGCTCCTCTATACCTGCCATTTGTTCGTGCCGGCTACCCGCAAACGGATGACAAAGGCAGCCGCGTCGAACAACAGCACAAACACCAGGAGGACAATCGCGGTGCCGAAGGCAATCGGCCGGACGGCCATTACCTGGTCGTGCTGGGTCGAGAGGGTGAAAAGGTGATAGGGCAGGGCCATGAATTTCTGCTTGAGCGAGGTGGGCAGGGTCCGGGTGTAGTAGGTGACGCCGGTGAAGAGAATCGGTGCGGTTTCGCCCAGGGTGCGTGCTACAGCCAGAAGTACGCCGGTGAGTATCCCGGGAAACGCATAGGGCAGGACATTGTGCCGAATCGCTTCCCACTTGGTTGTGCCCAGGGCCAGGGCGCCTTCGCGGAAAGAGCCGGGAATCGCGTTGATCGCTTCTTCGGCCGTGGTGATTATCCAGGGCAGGTTCATCAGTCCCAAAGTCAGGCCTGAGGCGAGCACCGAGAGCCCGAGCTTGAGCATCGTGACGAAGAGCGCGACTCCGAACAGACCATAGACAATCGACGGGATTCCGGCCAGGCTGCGGATGGCGCTGCGGATGGCGCGGGTTGCGAAGTTCGCGGGCGCGTACTCGGACAGGTAGATGGCCGCGCAGACTCCGACCGGGACTGAGAAGACGAGCGAGACAAACGTCACGAGCACAGTGCCGACGATGCAGGGCCAGATACCGCCTTCGGTCATGCCTTTGAGCGGCGCCTGAGTCAGGAACTGCCAGTTGATGACGCTGAGCCCGTTGCGGAACAGGTAGAAGAACATGAACAGGATGAACAACACGAACAGGGCCAGCGGCAGGGCCAGCAGTGCGAAACCGACGGTGTCGCCGGACCGTCGGCGGCTCGGCCGGCGCCGCGAGGTATCCGGGCGGCAGGCCGGAAAGCCGGATGGCGAGCTCACAGCGTGAAACTCCGCTTCTCGCGCTTGATAAGCGACTCAGCGATGAGGTTTGTGGCAAGCGCGAGAATGAACAGCACGAATCCGAGCGCGAACAGGGCATAGAAGTGGGTGTCGCCGAAGGCCGATTCGCCGAGCTCGATCGCAATGGTCGAGGTAATCGTGCGAACCGGGTCGAACAGGCTCCTGGGCATGAGCGGGGCGTTGCCCGCGACCATCAGGACCGCCATGGTCTCGCCGATGGCGCGCCCGAACCCAAGCATGACCGCGGCCATAATCCCGGAGCGCGCCGCAGGCAGCACGACCCGCAGCGCCGTGGTCCAGGAAGTAGCGCCGAGTGCGTAGGCGGCCTCACGGTAGGAGTGAGGCACAACCCGCAAAGCATCGTCTGAGACCGAAATGATGGTCGGCAGGGACATCAGTGCGAGCACCAGACCGGCGTTGAGCGTGTTGAGCCCGGAAGGGACGTTGAACACCCGGGCGATGAACGGAGCAAGTACCACCAGGCCGAAGAAGCCGATAACGACCGAAGGAAAGCCGGCAAAGAGCTCGACCAGGGTCTTGACCGTAACCCGCACCCAGCCTTTGAGCCGCTCGGAGATGAAGACTGCACTGGCTATCCCCAGTGGTACCGCGATGACCAGCGCGATGGCAGTGGTAACGAGGCTGCCGAGCAGCAGGGGCAACAGGCCGTAGGAAGGCTCGCCATAGGCGTCCGGGTTCCAGACCGTGCCGGTGAAGAACCGAAGCACCGACGTGCTGGCAAAAGTCCGGACTCCGTAGAGCAGCAGGAAGGCGAGAATCCCGAGCAGCACGACCGCAGAGAGGAGCGCGTTGCCCATGAAGAGAGCCCGTACCGCCCGGTCCGACGTTCGTCTCAGGTCCATTGTTCTTCGCCCCAGCGAGGGGACGCGGCGGGCGTCCCCTCGCAAACCGCGGGAGGCAGCGGAATGGCTACAGGTTCTTCCTGTTCTTCTCGACCAGGCTCTTGTTGATTGGGAAGAAGCCTTCTTCTTCGACAATCTTCTGGCCGGCCGGGCTCAGTTCAAATTCGATGAACGCCTTGGCATCGCCCTTGGCCTTGCCGTTGGTATACTGGAACAGCGGCCGCGCAAGCGGATAGGCGCCGCTTTCGACCGCGCTCTTGTCAAGCGGCGAGGAGTAGGTCACGCCGTCCGCGGACAGCTCGAGTACATTGATGCCGCCGTCCTTGACGTAGCCGACACCGACGTAACCGATGCCGCCCTCGTCGGCCTTCACACCCTCGACAATCTGAGCATTGCCGTTCATCTGGCGCATCGACTGGGCGTAATCGGCCTTGACCGCCATCTCGCGGAAGAAGACGAACGTACCCGAGTTGGGCTGGCGGCCATAGAGCGAAATCGGTCGATTGGGACCGCCGACCTCGCTCCAGTTCTTAATCTTGCCCCGATAGATGTCGCCGAGCTGAGCGATGGTCAGCTTCTTGACCGGGTTCTTCTGGTTGGTGATGACACAGAGTCCGTCGACCGCAATCGCGTACTCGACCGGGTTGACGCCATTGGCCCGGGCATTGCCGACTTCCTTCGACTTGATGCTGCGGGAGGCGTTGCCGATGTGAACCTCGTTGTTGACCACGGCGTTGATGCCGACGCCGGAACCGCCGCCGGCAACCGAGACCGTGATGTCCGGATGGGTTGCGGCAAAGGCCTCGGCCAGGCGTTGGGTCAGGTTGAGCATGGTGTCAGAACCTTTGACCATGACCTCACGCGCGGACAGCGCGCCGCCCAGGCAGAGCGCCCCGACTAAGAGGCTGGTGATGAATCGCTTCATGGTTTCTTCTCCTTAAGGTTAGTGCTATTCTGCGCCGAACACCCGGTTCCACTCCATGCGGAACTGGGCAATAAAAGTGTCTACCGGATCAGTGCCTTCCTTCTTGGCCTGCTCGCGCGACCAGGCAAGCTGGAACGCGGCTCCGGGCTTGCCTGAAGGCCGGCGGGCAAAGTGGTAGTTGAACCCGGCGCCGTAGCGGGTGAAGCTCTTGTCCTCAGCGACCTGCATTGCGCCGTCGTGTTCTTCCTTGCGCTCCCACATGCTGAAGCGGCCGAATATCTCGACCTTGCGGCCGGGCAAGACAAAGAGCGGCATCAGGTCCAGACCGGACTGCTCGTACTTCTTGGTGCTGACGTGTTTGGTCGAATCGGTGACCGTGCCGCCGGCAGCCGAATCGGCTTTGTAGTAGCTGTACTCGCGCGAGTAGTTGTAGATGATGTACTCACCGGTGACCGATACCGGGCCGAGCGCCAATCTGAGCATCGGGGCCAGACCAAGACGGCTCTTGTTCGCGGTGTCGGGCAAGAAGACCTTTTTCTTGTCCGAGCTGAGCGTGCCCTTGCTCTGGTCGTTCTTGTACAGGGACTTGTCTTCGGCATTGGTGTAGGCCGAAGCGCCGACCTGAATCCCAGCAAGTGGCGTAAGGCGTAGATTGCCGAGTAGCTCCGGCGAGGCGTTTACGTACTTGCCGGCGTACTTGTAGCCCTCGCCGTTGTAAACGCCGAGCTGGAGTTCACCGAGTCCGGACGGAAGGAAACCGTTGATCGTTGCGCCGTATTCTGAGCTTGCCGCCACACTGCGGTCATCGGACAGCTCCTTATCCGGATGAGTGTAGTCCCAGGAGTAGACGAGACCGAAGTAGTGTTTCTGGCAGCCGACGGTGAAATTGAAGTCCTTAAGCGGCAGCGCGTAGTCCAGGTAAGCCTCCTTGATTCGAACCGAGGCTCCATCGCTGTACTTGTCGGAAGAGAGGATATCGACCGTGAACTTGGTGAACAGGTGCGGCGCCCACTGGTGGGATAGCCGGATGTAACCGCGTTCAAGATTGAACGCGCTTGTCGTCGGGTCGGTCACTTTGAACGCGGTCGCCTTGTTCGTATAGCGGGCCCAGCCGTTGTACTCGAGTTCGGTCTGGCCCGGGTCGAGTGCGAACAGGCTCGTGCTCGCAAGCATCGCGGCGAGCAGAACCAGTGCGGTTTTTTTCATACTCAGGTCTCCTTTTTGGTCGGTCTGTGTTCGGCTTTTCTGCCTCGGTGGGACAGGTTACTGGAGGCCGGCTAACCGCGTATAAGAGCTATGTCAGGCAAGTGTTAAGCAGTGTGATGTCTACAATCCCGTCGTAATCCAAGGCGCACTGGTGATGAAGGTCGAGAGCTTGGAAGGAGTTAACGAAAACATCCGCATCGATGGCTGGCAACCCCGGATTCAGGGTCGGGGGCGGTTCTTGACATGGCCTGGGTGCGGCCTATGATGGCTTACCCGGTGAGCCGGGCCGGCGACACTCAGGCCGGACCCAGGGCCGCGCGTGTCAGAAGGCCCGGGCGCCGGGGGAGTTCATTATCGCAAAGGAGAGCAGATGATGAGAAACAGACTGGTGCTCGTGGCGTCTCTGCTGCTGATGGCTGTGGCCTTTGTCGGTTGCCCCCAGCCGCCAAAGCCGCCACCGAAAGTTCCAGTTGTCATCGCGGTGGATACGCTGCCGGTGATGACCGTGGCCGTGAAGTGGCAGTACGGGCCGTACTCTGGCGTTGATGCGCTGATGACCGAGTTGATGGCCTGGGTTAACGCGCAGCAGTTTGACCTGCCGCCAGAGACAAAGCCGTTCGCCGTCTACTACGACGGCCCGGCCGTACCAGGCGAAGACAAGACCGGATGGTTCTGCGTCTGCCACATGGTGCCGCCAGGAACCGTGCCGGCTGACGCTCCGGGTATAAGCATCGAGCAGTGGAGCGCGAAGCAGCTCGTGGTCGTGAAAGACGCGCTTGTTCCTGCCGGTGAGGTCTGGACCACGGTCAAGGACGTGCTCAGTAAGTGGCCGGCCGGTGTGGGCGAGGCCGGGCCGCCATACCAAAAGTTCGCACAAGAGATGGTCCAGTTCAGGGTCGGGTTGCTGGTCGGGCCTCTGCCTTTCCCGCCACCGGATACTCTGAAGATGAACAGCACCATAAAGAAGACCATCATTAAGATAGACAAGCCGATTGAACCGCTGCCCGGCAAGAGGTAGTCCTGCTCACCGGGCAATGAACCCAGCCGGCCCTGCGGTTGCAGGGCCGGCTGCTCACTGAGTCTGCCACCGTGGCTTGACTCCGGAGTGGTTTCGGCTACAGTTCTGGCACCATGAAGATTCACGAGTTCCAGGCAAAAGAGATATTCGCAGCCTACGGGATTCCGGTTCCGAGGGAGCGCGTGGCCGCGACCCCGGCTGAGGCCGCTGCCGCCGCGCGCGACATCGGGCTGCCCGTAGTAATCAAGGCACAGGTGCTGGTCGGCGGCCGGGGTAAGGCCGGCGGCGTGAAGAAGGTCGAGGTGGCTGACACGGTCCAGAAGACCGCGGCGAGCATCCTGGGCATGGACATCAAGGGCCTGAAGGTGAACAAGGTGCTGGTGTCTGAGTGCGCAGACATCAAGGCAGAGTACTACGTCGGTATCATTGTGGACCGCTCAAGCCGTAAGGCCGTGCTGATGGCGTCGGCCGCGGGCGGTGTGGAAATCGAAGAGGTTGCGCGGACTGCGCCGGAGAAGATTCTCAAGGTGCAGATTGACCCGGGGCTGGGCCTGCTCTCTTTTCAGGCGCGCAATGCGGGCATGGCCCTGTTCGGCGACGCGAAGCTGGCCCGGGACTTCACGGCGATTGCCCAGAAGCTGTACCGCATCTTCGTGGAGAAGGACTGCTCGCTCATCGAAATCAACCCGCTGGTGAGACTCGGCTCAGGCGCGCTGCTGGCCCTGGACGCCAAAATCAACTTCGACGACAACGCCGATTTCCGACACAAGGAATGGGAGGCGATGCGTGACCTTTCGGCCGAGGAGCCGAAAGAAGTCGAAGCCAAGGCCGCCGGGCTTTCCTACATCAAGTTGTCGGGCAATGTCGGCTGTGTGGTGAACGGAGCCGGCCTGGCCATGGCGACCATGGACCTTATCAAGCGCTATGGCGGCGAGCCGGCCAACTTCCTCGACGTGGGCGGCTCGTCGTCGCCAGAGAAGATGGTGACCGCGATGCGCATCATCCTGTCCGACCCGAACGTCAGGGCGATACTCGTGAACATCTTCGGCGGCATCACCCGGTGTGACGACATCGCCACCGGCCTCCTTCAGGCGCGGCAGACGGCCGATATCAGGGTGCCGATTGTCGCGCGTCTGACCGGCACCAATGCCGACAAGGCACGGGAGATACTCAGGGGCAGCCCGGTCACGGGCGCCACGACCATGGCCGACGCCGTGAAGCAGGCCGTGGCTTTGGCGGGAGGGGCGAGATGAGGAGCGCGGGCGAACTCAGAACTCAGAAGTCAGAATGCAGATTGCAGAAGTGCGGACCTGACGAAGAACGGAGCCGGTCATGAGCATCCTGATAGACAAGAAAACTCGGGTCATCGTCCAGGGCATCACGGGCCGCGACGGCGCGTTTCATGCTAAGGCGATGAAGGACTATGGCACTCAGGTCGTGGGCGGGGTCACGCCGGGCAAAGGCGGGCAACTGGTCGAGGGCATTCCGGTCTTTGACTCGGTCGAGGACGCGGTAGAGAAGACCGGGGCGAATGCGTCCATCATCTTCGTGCCGGCGTCGTTTGCCACCGATGCGATGCTTGAGGGCGTGGCCGCAGGTCTCGACCTGGTGGTTTGCGTCACCGAAGGCGTGCCGACCCTGGACATGGTTCGGGTGCTTGACTATGCCCGCGACAAGAAGACCCAAATCCTCGGGCCCAACTGCCCGGGCTGCATCTCGCCGGGCAAGGCCAAACTCGGAATCATGCCTGCGGCCAGCTTCAAGCCGGGCGTGGTCGGCGTCGTATCGCGCTCCGGAACACTGACCTATGAGGTCGCGAGCCAAACCGAGGAGTTCGGTCAGTCCACGGTTGTGGGCATCGGCGGCGACCCGGTCATCGGCACGAACTTCATCGACTGCCTGGAGCTTTTCAACAGAGACCCGGAGACCAAGGCGATTGTGGTCGTGGGCGAAATCGGCGGCACGGACGAAGAGCGGGCAGCCGAATGGGTGAAGGCGAACTGCCGAAAGCCCGTGTTCGGGTTCATCGCGGGCCAGACTGCGCCGCCGGGCAAGCGCATGGGCCATGCCGGCGCGATTATCTCGGGTGGCTCAGGCACAGCCCCGGAGAAAATCAAGGCGTTTGAGGCCGCGGGCGTCGAGGTCATCTACGAGCCGGGCGACCTCGGCGCGGCGCTCAAGGCGAAGCTGTAGTCCGGGGTCGGTCGAAGTCAGAATCTAGAAGCCAGAGGGCAGAGGGCAGAACAGCGGAGACGAGTGTGCCCGGTCATGCTGAGCCGGGTGAGGCGTCATCGGTGTCGCGCGGGACAGGCTCCGCGAGCGGCTCGGGCTGAAGCGGCGGGATGGTGAACCGCCAAGTGCGCCAGGAGACGCCAAGGTCCGGATTTCGGAATTCGGGCTTCGAGCTTCGGACTTGCTCCTGTTCTACCGCGTCTTGACCACGCGGGCCGATAGGTTCGGTCCGCAGCAGACACTGTACACCCCGACCGGCGCGTTGCGGCCGAACCGGTCACGGCCATCCCAGATGACCTCACGCGCAGGGGCGAGCGTCCGCACCAGGCTGCCGCAGGCGTCGTAGATGAGCACCGGTGCGGGCTTGCGGCAGCGGATGATGACTGAACGGGAGAAGTGAGTCGAAAGCGTGCGAGGCTCTGCCGAAAGGAGTGTGGATTGATCCGGTTCTTCGACAGCGCTGCCACGCAGGTACGGACGCCACCATGCGGTGTCGTTCGCCGGGTAGGTATCATGCGCGACGGCCACCCAGCATGCCGCGACGACCGGGTAGAAGCCGCCCAGCATGTCCGGGAAGGTCAGGACTGTGTCCAATCCGGTGAAGCCGAGGAGTCCCAGCACTTCCTCGTAGACAATGTACTGACCGCGCCAGACACGGCAGAAGACGTCGAGGTTGATTGCGCCGCTCAGCCTGTAGACTGTGACCCGTGCCCGAAGGGTCACGTTCCATGTGCTGTCAATGGTGTCAGGCATCGATGGGTCCCACGTAACGCCGACGTCGACGCCAGGCCTGCGGACGTGGAAGCAGTGCCACACCGTGTCGTTGCCCGGGGTGGTGTCGTTGTACATCAGTAGTGTGCAGGCGGCAACATAGTCGCCGGGAAAGAGGAACGGTCCGAGGGTCGGAAAGCTCACCACGATTGCGAACAGCCCGGGAACAAGCACAGGCTGGACGATGGAGTAGATTCTCACCCCGTACGGATCGGTGACTGACAACATGACACTCCCTGAGGCAGGCAGCTCTGTGTAGTTCGTACACCGGGCAGCAGGGAAGAATACGTACCCGGGGGCAACCGTGTCCGGCAACGGTCCCGCCCACTCGATGCCCACATCGACGTTCTGGGCCAGGAGCGCGGCCGGGAGCAGGACCGCGCAGAGCAGGGACGATAGCTTCAGTTTCATGTCTGCCTACATTGTGAGTATGACTTTGGTGACGCGCGACGGTTCGTGCCCCCTCACTCCTGCCCTCTCCTCCTGAGGGGGAGAGGAAGAAGGTGAGGGGGTTGCGATGAAGTACACGCCAGGGGTGAGGTGGCGGACGTCGTTGGAACCGGGGTGAAGGTCGATGACTCTTCGACCCGAAGCATCGAGCAGCATGACGCCGCTGTCAACATAGGCGGTACAGGTCCTGGTGGTCACGCGCCAGCCGGAGAGGTCCACCGGGAACGGGCGCTCACGCGTGTACATGTGCACTTCAATGCGCTCCAGTGAGTCAGGCGCAACCTGAATCTCGCTGAGGAAGTACTCGGCGACAGGGTTGGCCGGGCACAAGCCCGGCGCAAAGAGCAATGCGGCCAGGGCAACTATGCACGATTCCACGCGGCCTCCTGGATAGATTCTAGGCCAGGCCATCGGCGTGTCAAGCAGACGTCGGGCCTGTCGAGGTGTTGACTTGCGACTCAGAGGGGGTAAGCTAAATAGAAAGCAATTCCATTTATGACCGTCGACGAAAGTGTCGGTGCCAGTCTGCGTGGCCAGGGCCTGAAGGTGACGCCGCGCCGTCTGGCCGTTGCCCGGCTGTTGCTCGGGGCGAAGGGCTCGCTAACGCCGGAGCAGGTCTGGAGGCAACTGCGGCCTGAGCTCGGTATGCTCGGGCTGCCGACGGTGTACCGCATCCTTGAGGAGCTGGCCCGGGTCGGGGTGCTGGTTCGGGTCGAGCTTTCCGACAACGCCCTGCACTATGCTGCCTGCCGGGCCCGACCGGGCAAGCACCATCATCATCTGGTCTGCCTCGGCTGCGGTGCGGTCGACGTGGTTGAAGGGTGCACGTTCGAGCGCCAGGTGTCAAGAGTCGAGACACGCACCGGGTTCAAGGTGCTCGGGCACCGGTTGCAGGTCGAGGGGCTTTGCGCCGGCTGTCGGGAAAGGGGTCGTGGATGAGTCGGGCGCCGGTCATACACTTCGAAGGCGTCACAGTCGCCTATCCGCAGAGCGTAGCGCTTGAGAACGTCAGCTTCGAGCTGCACCAGGGTGAGTTTCTCGGCATCATCGGGCCGAACGGTAGCGGCAAGACGACCCTGCTGCGGGTGGTGCTCGGGCTGGAGCGACCCGGGGCCGGAAGCGTGTCGGTGCTCGAAACCAGGGGCGGCGACTTCGCTTCGGTTCGGCGCAGAATCGGCTACGTGCCCCAGCGTCGCTCAATCGACCCGCGCTTTCCGGTCAGCGTGTTCGATGCTGCCCTGATGGGTGTGTATGGCGCGGTCGGGTTGTTCCGGTGTCCGGGCCCGACTGAGCGGCAGCGGGTACGAGCCGCACTCGAGGCGGTCGGGCTGGGTGACATGCTTGATAACGTTGCCGGCCATCTTTCCGGCGGCCAGCAGCAGCGGCTGCTGATTGCCCGGGCTCTGGCCCAGGAACCGGAGATACTCCTGCTCGACGAGCCGACGTCCGCGGTTGACGTCTCGACCCGGCAGGCAATCGTCGAGCTGGTGCACCGGCTGCACCGCGAGCGCGGGCTGACGACGCTGTACGTCACGCATGACATCAACGAAGTCCTGCCCTGCCTGGACAAGGTGATGTACCTGAACCGGACCGTGCGGGCGTTCGGTCGGTGCGAGGAGGTGCTGAACCGAGAGACCCTGGAGGCCTTGTACCAGGGCCGGGTCGTGCTGGTCGAGCAGGAAGGCAGGAAGTACGTCGTGGTCGGGGACAGCCATGCTTGATTTCCTTCAGTACTCATTCATGCAGCGGGCACTCGCGGGCTCGCTGGTTGTCGGCCTGACGTGTTCTTTCATCGGGGTCTTCGTGGTTCTGCGCGGCATGGCGTTTGCCGGCTCCGGCCTGGCCCATGCGGCGTTCGGCGGGGTGGCGCTCGGGTTTCTCCTGAACCTGAACCCGCTCTTGACCGCGGTCGTCTTCTGCCTCGGCACCGCGGGGCTGATTCAGGTCGCGGGTAAGCGGGCGCAAATCCGGCTTGATGCTTCGATTGGCATCTTCTTCGCCTTCACCATGGCGCTGGGTGTGCTGTTCATCGGCCTGATGAAGCGGTACGACGCACGCATCTACGGTTATCTGTTCGGCAACGTGCTCGGCATCACCCAGGGCAACCTCGTGGCGATGATTCTGCTCGGGGCGCTGGTTATCGGCACAATCAGCCTGCTGTACAAAGAGCTGAAGTTTCTCTCGTTCGACGAGGAGATGGCGCAGGCAAGCGGGCTGCCGACTCAGGCCTTGAGTGCGCTCCTGCTCGGCCTGCTGTCACTCACGGTCGTGCTTTCGCTCAAGGCAGTGGGCATCATTCTGCTTCAGGCTCTGCTGGTGATTCCGGCTGCAACCGCGTACCAACTGACCAACCGCTACAACATGATGTTCGTCCTCTCCGGGCTGTGCGGGGTGGTGTCCTGCGCGGTCGGGCTGGTTGTTTCGTACTACCTTGAGGTGCCGTCCGGCGCAGCGATTGTGATTGTCGCAACCTTGTTCTTCGCCGCGGCGACGCTCTTCTCGCCCAAGCGGAAGAAGTGCCGGGTGTGCGGCAGGGAGGCGGAATGAGGGTGAAGGACGAAGGGCGAAGGACGAAAGGTGGGGGGCAAGGGGCAGGATGGGCCAGCGGGGTGCTGCTGGTGGTCGGGCTGGTTTCGGCCGGGCCGGTCAGGGTCGTGACTACGATTCCCGACTTGGCGGACTGGGTCAGGAACGTGGGCGGAAACAGGGTCAGAGTGCAGAGTCTGCTGCACGGAGCTGAGAACCCGCACACCTATGAGCCCGGGCCGGATGATGCGCGCGCGGTTGCTGGAGCAGACCTGCTTGTGCGGGTCGGGCTGGGCCTGGAAGAATGGCTTGATGGTCTCGTGGTCAACTCCGGCAACAGAAAACTGACGGTGTTGACCGTGGCGGATGAACTCCCGTCCGTGTCCTTTGTCGCCGCACACGACGAGCATGAACATCGGCTGGGCAATCCCCATGTCTGGCTTGACCCGGAGAATGCGAAGGTTGCCTGCTCCGCGATTGGACGCGAGCTCGGCCGAATCGACTCAGCCGGAGCCGGGTTCTATCAGGTGCGCGTCGAGCAGTACCAGCGCCGGCTCGACAGGCTGACCGACACGCTGCAGAAGCTCGTCCAAGCCCTGACTGACCGGCGTCTCATCTCGCACCATGATGCCTGGCCCTACTTTGCCCGCCGGTTCGGGTTTGAGGTCGCTGGAAGCATCGAGCCGCTGCCCGGTCAGGAACCGTCGGCCAGGTATCTGGCCGGTCTGGTTGAGATGATTCGGTTGCAGAAGGTGCGGGCAATCTGCACCGAGCCGCAACTGCCGCGAGAGGTTCCCGCGACTCTCGCGCGTGAGACCGGAGCGAGACTTGTGGTGCTGGCGTCAACCACCGGCTCCCTGCCTCAAGCCGGAACCTACCTGAAACTGCTCGACTACAACGTCCGGGCTCTCGAGCACGCGCTCGACCGGTAGGTGCGGTTTGTGACCCTGGTCTGCTGTCAGCATCTTGCCGGCCTGTTGTGTCCGGAATTCAGAACTCCGAAGCCCAAATGAATCCCCGGTGCCGTTGGCGTTCATAGTGCTGCGCAACGCCTGAAGCAACGAGGAGAGCGACGGTGCCAACCACGGCCAGAACCACAGTCGGAGCCGAAACCCGAGCGCAGGTCGGAGCGATGCGGCCGGCCAAGACCTGAGCCAGGACCAGAGCGACGGGCACGGGGATAGTCATCGCGGCAGGGAGAACGCCAGGGCCGGCGTCGGCCAGAGCGACCCCGACCGGGACAGGCCAAGCCGCTCTGGCGGCGACGACCAAAGCGGCGGCCCAAGTGGCAAGGGAGACCGTACCCCAGTAGAATGTGGTATCGAGCCAAGTCACTGTACGCCAACCGGTTGGGCTGAAGTTCTGGTTGCCCAGGGGTTACAGTATATGTAAACCAGTGTTGTGAAGCCGAATCGCCTGAACACGCCCGGGCTGGTGGATTGTCCTTTCGGGGGCTTACGCTAGGTGTGGACTCAGCCGCATCACACGCGGTTGCCAGAAATCAACTGGGGCACCACAACACCTACTCGCAAACACCCATCCTTTGTAGATGCCCTTCTGGTCGTCACAACGTATTGCGCAGCCAAGGGGCGCCTACGGCGCCCCTTGGTGTCGCTGTTTGTCTCCTGCTACCTGACGACGACGAACTTGACGACCGGGTTCGCGCCCGCGCCCGTCAGCCGCACAAAGTAGGTGCCGGACCCGACTTCCCGGCCCGGGCTCCACGTCGCCGTTCCTGCGCCCTCGAGTCTGCTGCCGGGACGGGCAACCAACCGTCCATCGGCATCGTAGATTGTCAGGTCAGCGGTTCGGCCCGCGGGCACGGAATAGGCCAGTTCTACCCTGTCCTTAGCCAAAGTCCGGGCTGCAACCTTCGCGCCCCTCAGCCCGGCGCCCGGTTCTTCAACGCCGGTCGTATAGGGCGTCACCGAGACGTTGTCCACGTACCAGCCTTCGTCATTGGTATTGTAGTCTGACACGAAGCGCCACCGGCAGCGCAGGGTCTGGCCGGCGTACTGGCCGAGCGGGTAAGTCTGGCGTTGCCAGGAGCCGCTTGAGCCATTGTAGACGGCCAAGGTCCACCAGAACCGCGAACCGTTGTTCACGTCGACGTACATATAGTCGTAGTCCACCTCGGTGGCGTACCAGTGGTCAAACTCCAGCGTGGCCGAATCACCAACCGTGAACCACGGGGAAACAAGGCGCATGTCGGTCTGGTCAGAGTAGCGCCACGTTCCTTCGTTGCCGCAGTACCAGGCGTGAGTAGGCGACTGGCTGCGGTGTGTGGTCTGGTGCCAGTTGTCGCCCGTGCCCGAGTGGGTCCAGCCGTTGTCGCCGCTCTCCATGTCGTCCGTGAAACCAACGTTGGCGGTCGCCTGCAACGGGAAGCTCAAGCTCGCCGAGTAGCCGTTCGCTGCCGTGACGGCAAGATTCATGGTCGCTACGTGTCCGTCCGGGCAGTTGCTCGCGACGTTGACGACAAATGGCGTCTGACCATACACGTCGGCGCCGATGTTGATGCTGCCGAAGTTCGCATTGCCGTTCGTCACCGACACGTAGGGGTCGGCCGTGGTGAGGACCGCGGCGACGTCCTGCGCTGTGCCGGAACCGATGTTGCGCAGGCCCACGGTAAGGTTCGCGCTTCCTCCGGGCCGGGGAAACGCCTCCTGGTAGCCACGGTACGCCAGCGCCGGTTCCTGGTACACGCCGATGCGCGCCCCCTGGTACATCGCTTTGCTGGCGTTGTTCTGCACGAATACGACAAGCTCGCAATTCCTCGCCACCCACGACGGGTCAACCGTGTAGTCGCGGGTCCTGCTGATCGAGTCGTTCGCCGGCACGGTTATCGCCTCGCCGGATGCGCTGGGCAACATGGCCCGCTCGACGTGGTGCACGCTGTCCAGGCCGTACCAGACATAGTACAGGTGACTTTCACACAGGGCTACCTGCAACTGCCCGGAAACCGCGCTTGAGGTTGTGTTCTTCACCTTGATGTCGAGCCGGCCCTGCCGTGTCGTCGAATCGTAGGTACACTCAAGGTCGATATCGAGCGGGCTCGGCACGCTCTTGTGCTGGTCGAAATAGCGCCGGTAGATCGGATACATCGTACCATTGGTCAACCCTCCGACCACGCCGAAGTCGCCATCGAGCTTCACCGTCGGCGTGCCGGTCACGCCGTAGAAAGAGAACCGGGCGGTTGCGGACGCGTTCTGGTACAGGTCACCAGAGTGATAGCCGATTGTCACAACCGAATCGAAAGCTGCATCCTGCAGCTCCCACAGCCCACGGGCTGCGCCAGGGCAATAGGGTCAGCCCTGGACCCTGGTGAACTCCTCGTTCACCATCACGCGCTGCGTGGCGGTCAGAACCGCGGGCAGCCCTAGAATCAGCACGAGCAGGAGTCTGTTCAGCTTCATGTGTCCTCCGCTGATTGGTTTCGGACGCTCTTTGTCTGCCTCGACCAGTAATGATAGCGGTGCTCGCCTCGGTGGTCAAACTATGAAGTAGGCGGTCCAGCCACAACCGCGGAGACGGCGGCAAACACGGGTACGCCAAAGCGCAGTTGAAGCCGCAGCGAAAACTGCGTCGATAGTAGTCTTGTTGCCCCTGAGCGAAAGGAAGCGTTTTCAGGCGTCTTTCATTGTTCCGACTGCCCTTTCGACACGGCTGATTGGTGTCGTGTCTGGTTCTGGTCACAGGGCAGTGATGGCATCGGTCAGTTACCTCTGGTTGGCAAGGTCGGAAGAGCAGGCGGTGCGGGTGACGGCATTCGACAGCACAGACGCCGTCAAGACTCAGACCGATGCGGGCCAGTCTTCAGACAAGCTCTGTGTCCACCGAGCCAGAACTCCCGGCCTCAGTGGCGCGGTCGGGCAGGCGGGCAGGGTCTGCCGCGGTGGCTATGTCAGGGGGCAGCTTGAGCAGAGCGGTCGGGAGCGGCAGCAGGTCTTGGCCAGCTTGACCAGGAGCGCGTGGTATTCGTTGTAGAGTTGCGCGTCAGAAGGTAGGGCAGTCTGGAACCACTGGCGCAGTGCGTCGTACGGCTCGCCACCCCGGATGAGCCCGTACCGGGCGAGGATGCGCCGGGTGTAGGCGTCAATCACAAAGACCGGCCGGTTCAGGGCATAGAGCAGGATGGAATCCGCGGTCTCAGGACCGATGCCGTGGAGAACGAGCAGTTCTTCGCGCAGGATGGCAGTCTTCTTGCGTCGCAGTCCGGCAAAGCCGCCTTGACCGGCGAGATACTGAAGGAGCGCGTACAGACGGCTAGCTTTGACGCGATAAAGCCCGGCTGGCCTGATGAGCGGCGCGAGTTCAGCAGGGGAGAGCCGGGCCAGTTGTTCCAGACCGAGCATGCGCTGAGCTTTGAGTCGGGCAATGGCTCGCTCGACCGCGGTCCAGGAAGCATTCTGGGTCAGAACGGCTCCAACCGCGACCTCGAGCGCGGTGTCGGCCGGCCACCAGTTCTGCGGGCCGAATGCACGATAGAGCCGCTCGAAGATGAGCCTGAGCGAAGAACGGTCGCCGGGACGGGCCGGAATGGTTGGAGTTGCGCTTGTGCGCTTTGTCAGGGCTGTCCGTGCAGCGGACATGACCGGCGGGGCTCGGTTCCGAGGACGAACACCTCGTAGCGGACACGCGGGCAGGTCGGGGTCGCGAGTTTGCCTGACAGCTCACAGACCGGCAGACTGAGAATCCGGTCCGGGACCGGGAAGCTGTCGATTGTGGCTGAGTCGGGTTTCGCCGCCTTCATGAACTCGCCCCACATCGGCGCGCAGACGACTCCACCGGTTGCGCCCTTGAAGACCGGGCGGCGCTGGTCATAGCCGACCCAGATGCCGCAGGCGAGCTCGGGTGTGAAGCCGACAAACCAGTTGTCGGTGTAGTCGTCGGTTGTGCCGGTCTTGCCTGCGGCCGGACCAGTGTAACCGACGCGTCGAATCGCCGTGGCCGTGCCTTCGTCTACTACACTCTGGAGCATACTGGTGACGACATAGGCCGTGGTCGGCTGGAGCACCCGGACCGCGTCCGGACGGCTTTCCTCGAGGACCATGCCGCGGGCATCAGTGACTTTCTGGACCAGTATCGGCCTGACCCGAAGCCCGGAGTTGGCCAGCGTGTTGAGCGCCGTGGTCAGTTCCATGAGCGTTACTTCGACCGAGCCGAGCGCCAGCGAGTAGTAGGGGGGCAGTCGTTTGGTGATGCCCATCAGATTGGCATACTGGGCGACAAGTTGGGGCCCGAGCCGCTGGGCAAGCTTGACCGCAACGACGTTGCGGGACAGGGCCAGAGCCCGGCGCAGGGACATGCGACCCAGGAACTTGCCATCGTAGTTGCGCGGTGAGTAGGCGGGCTGACCGGCAATCGGGATGCTGACCGGAGCGTCGTCCTCAACATCGGCCGCGGTCATGCCCTGGTCAATCGCCGCAACATAGACGAACGGCTTGAAGGTTGAGCCGGCCTGACGTTCGGCCTGAGTCACGCGGTCGAATTCCGAGCGTCGGAAGTCGCGGCCGCCGACGAAGGCGCGCACGTACCCGGTTCTCGTTTCCATTGCCACGAGCGCGGCCTGGAGGTAGCTGGGGGGCGGCAGGTTCGAGTCGCGCAGGGCGGCCGAGTCGTAGCGGGCCTTGGTCGTTTTCAGCTTGTAGTCGCGCTCAATCGTGGTGCAGCCTGCCTCAATGACTTCGTTGGCCTTGCGTTGCAGGTCGAGGTCGAGCGTCGTGTAGACGACCGAGCCGGACCGGTAGACAAAGTCGGTGCCATAGCGCTCGACCAGATAGCGGCGGACTACCTCGACGAAGTAGGGCGCTTCGTTGCGGCCTGAGCCGAGCGGCAGCACAGTCAGGGGCAGAGAGACCGCGGCCTCGTAGTCTTCCGCGCTCAGCAAGCCGAGCCGTTTCATCTTGCCCAGGAAGAAGTTGCGGCGTTGCAGCAGCCGGTCCGGATGGTAGTAGGGCGAGTAGGCTGACGGGTTGGCGAGCATCGCACCGAGCGTGGCGCATTCGACCGGGGTCAACTGGCTGACGTTCCTGCCGAAGTACTTTTCCGCGGCCGCCTGCACGCCGTAGACCGAGCCGCCGAACCAGACCTGATTGAAGTAGAGCTCGAGGATTTCCTCTTTGGAGTAACGGCGTTCGAGTTCGACCGCGAGCAGGGCTTCCTTGGCCTTGCGGCGGAGCGAGCGCTCGGGCGTCAGGAACATCGAGCGGGCCAGTTGCTGGGTAATCGTCGAGGTGCCCTTGAAGTCCCCGGCCCGGCGGAGCGCGCCCCACAGGGCACCGGGAACCCGGACTACGTCCAGACCCCAATGCGAATAGAAGCGCCGGTCTTCGACCGCGATGACCGCAGCGCGCAGGCAGTAGGGGATGCTCTCCAGTGCCACCGGCCGCCGTTTCTCCTGGAACAGGTCGGCGATGAGCCGACCCTGGCAGTCGAGAATCCGGGTGCTGGCCGGGGCTTGGTAGTTCGAGATGCTGTCCGGTGACGGCAGGTCAAACAGGCCGGTGCGACCGGCTTCGACGTCGCTGCAACCGGTCAGCAGAAGGACCAGCAGAATCGGTGTTGTCAGTCGCACGGCGGCAGGACCCGGGATGGCGCTGATGGTGGACTAGATGGCTTCGGCGGTCAGCTCGGCCAGGTCGCGAATCCTGATGCGGGTCTCACTGTTCGTGGTCTTGACCGCGTCTTCGAGGGTCAGCACGCAGAACGGGCAGGCAGTAGCAAGCACGGTTGCCGAGAGGTCAAGCGCATCGGTGACTCTGGTTTCGGCGAGTCGGCCTGCACCCGCGGACTCGCTCCACATCCGGCCGCCACCGCCTTCACAGCAGAGACTCGTCTCGGCCGAGCGGTCGAACTCGACAAACCGGTCATGAGCCAGTGCACGCAGGACCTGCCGGGGCGGCTCGAAGACCTTGTTCTGTTTGCCCAGGTAGCAGGGGTCGTGATAGGTGACCACTTCTTCCAGACTCCGACGCAAGACCAGTCTGCCGGTTTCGAGCAGCTCGGCAAGAAGCTGGGTGTAGTGCAGAACCGGCACTTTCAGGTCAGGATAGTCCTTCTTGAATGCGTTGAAGCAGTGGGGCGAGAGCGTGACCACGCGGCCGGGCCGGCGTTCGAGGATGGCGCGCGTGTTGGACTGGGCCAGCTCTTCGAACATGCCGAACTCGCCCATCCGACGCTGTTCGCTCGAACAACAGGTCTCCTCTTCGCCGATGACGCCAAAGCTGATGCCCGATGCCCGCAGCACCCGAACCAAAGCACGAGCCGACTCCTGGCAGCGCTGGTCATAGGCACTGGTGCAGCAGACAAAGAGCAAGACGTCAACGGTCTGGCCTGGTTCGGCAATCGGAAGGTCAAGCCCCTGGGCCCAGTCGAGTCGCCTTTCCCGGGCCCGGCCCCAGGGATTGCCTTGGACGTACGTGCTCTCGAGCGCCGACTGAATCTGGGTTGTCATCCGGCCGGACTCGACCACGCGCGAGCGCAGCTCGACCACCAAATCAGCGGGACGCACGGCCTTGGGGCAGCGTTCGGTGCAGGTGGTGCAGGTCGTACATTCCCACAGGCCCAGTTCGTCCGCGGTCAACGTGCGCTCGAGCTCGTTGAGAACGCAGTAGACCAGGCGCCGTGGGTTCAAGTTTGACTTCATCGATACCGGGCATCCGCCCGAACACCGGCCGCACTGGATACAGCCGGTCAGGTCAGTTGTAGCAGTAGACACAGCCTGCCATTGTAGGACGGGCGGACCGTAAGTCAAGGCCAGCCGGTCTTGGTTGGTTCACGGCTGACGCCGCGCCGACCTGCGGGACTGCAAGGGGGCGATGACGTCGCGCAGGGCCCGGTCGACTTCGGCCAGACCGAGCAGCCGGGCAACCAGGTAGTACACCACCAGCCCGAGACCACCGGCACCGACAACCTGCAGGGCCTCGACCAGCAGATGGCGCGAGGGGAACAGCGTCTGACCGGCGGCTGCCGCAAGCCATGCTCCGGTTCCGGCCACAAGCGCGGCCAGCAGGGTCAGACCGGTCTGTCGTGCCAGGTGGCCGATAGCCAGCCCAGGGGTTCGCTGCCGCATAATCAGCAGGAGAATCACAAAGTTGCCGGTTTGAGTCACGGACGCAGCCAGCGGGAACGACCGGAAGCCGATGATGCGCATGAGTACGAGATTGAGCGCGATGTTCGCGCTGACAACACCGAGCGCGATCAGCGCAGGTGTGCGGGTGTCGCCGGTCGCATAGAACCCGGCAGCGACGTTGCGCGTTGCCGCGGCGGCCCAGATTCCCAGGCAGTAGAGGGCAAGCGCCTGGGCCGTGCAGGTGGTGTCGGCCGGGCCGAACGCTCCGTGTTCGTAGACCAGGCGGGTAACCGGAACCGCGAGTGCGATGAGCAGAGCCGCGGCCGGCAGGGTCAGTATCGAGACCAATGACAGGGCGTGGCGAAACCGGGTCTGCAGGGCAGTGCGGTCGGCGTGGTTGATGC
The DNA here is from genome assembly GCA_965648905.1 of Caldifarciminota bacterium. Classification (GTDB taxonomy): domain Bacteria; phylum Hydrothermota; class Tepidihabitantia; order Tepidihabitantales; family Tepidihabitantaceae; genus CAZQFS01. Next base: position 13,577 of record CBFGIT010000018.1, on the reverse strand, counting down.
CGTGCGAGTACTCGGCCAGGGCGACCGAGCCGATTGCAGCACCGAACAGGCCGGCAGGCAGATGTTGAATCCGATAGGCATAGTTCACCCAGGTCACCGATCCCTCGGGAAGGAACGTCAGCAGAAAGGTATTGACGAGGAAGTTGACCTGCCAGGTTGCGAAGCCGAGAACCATTGGCAGCCAGCGTCGGAAAACGCGGACCAGTTCGGGCGCGCGAAAGTCGACCACGGCATGGTAGCGAAACCCCTGCCGGCCCAGACTTGGGACCTGGACCGCGAACTGGGCCAAAGCGCCGGCCAGCACTCCCCAGGCCATGCCGTGAATCGGGTCAAGTCCGCGCGCGCGGAACAGGCCGAAAGTAAGCACCGGGACGACGATTGAGAAGACGTTGAACGCGGCCGGCGCAATTGCGGGTACAAAGAACACTCCGCAGGCGTTGAGCACACCCATCGCCCAGGCGGCGAGCGCGACCCAGAAGAGAAACGGGAACATGATGCGCGTTAGCGCCGTGGTCAGGGCCAGCTTGGTCGGTTCCGCCGCAAACCCTGCGGCAATCAGCCGGACAATCGCCGGAGCGCCGAGCATTCCAAGCAGAGCTAGGCCCGCGGTCACGAGCGCGATGACGTTGAGCATGTTCGACGCAAACCGCCAGGTGTGCTCGCGGTCCTGGTTCTTCAGGCTCTCGACAAACGCGGGCACGAATGCGGCCGAGAGCGCGCTTTCGGCGAACAGGTCGCGCAGGAAGTTGGGAATGCGGAAAGCGACGTTGAACGCATCGGTGGCGAGACCGGCGCCGAACAGGTAGGCGAAAACCGACTCGCGAACCACACCCAGGATGCGCGAGACCAGGGTGCCGACCGTGAACGACCCGACGCGGCGGGTGAACCGGGTCTCTGGAGATTGATGCTCGACTGCTAATCATAAGCCAACCGACCGGGGTGTAAAGTCCGAACGTCAGGTTTGATTTCCGGCCGGGAATTGCTAGTGTTGGCCGATGCCCAGAGAGAAGCCGCCGGTTGTCGTGGTTCGGGGTCGGGCGATTCGCCGCGTTGCCGTCAAGACTCATGTGCTCCTGGAGCAAGACCCGCTGGTCGAGACCGTAGAGCGGTATGCCCGGCCCGTGCTGCAGCCGGGAGACATCGTGACGGTCGCCGAGAGCCCGGTTGCCGCCATGCAGGGACGCGCCATCCCGGTGACAAGAATCCGACCCGGGTTCTGGGCAACGGTGCTGTGGCGTTTCGTCAAGAAGGTGCCGTATGGTATCGGTCTCAGAAGCCCGTGGTCGATGCAGTGTGCGATTGAGGAAGTCGGAGCGCCAAGAATCATCCGGGCGGCACTGGCCGGGGCCTGGGGCAAGCTGCGGGGAAGAAGCGGTGACTTCTACCGGGTTGCTGGTAAGCAGGTCGCGATGATCGACGCGGCTCACACGTCGGGCGTCGCGGAGTTCTACGAATGCGTCATTCTGGGCCCGGCTGAGCCGGACCGGGTAGCCCAGGAGCTGGCGGACGTGCTTGGCTGTGAGGTCGCGATTGTTGACGCGAACGACATCTTCGGCTGCACCGTGGTCGGAGCGTCGCGTGGGCTGGACGCAAGGTTGGTGGAAGAGGCGATGGGCGACAACCCGGCCGGTCAGGGCGGGGAGTTGACGCCGATTGTCGTCCTGCGACCCGAGGGACCGACGTGAGCGAAGCAGCAGGGCGTGAGTGCGAGGTTATCGTTGACGAGGCCGACCTGAACGCTATACTATTTGACCAAGCCAAACGGAGGCTATCTGGTGCTGAGTGACCCAAAGGTCATAAGACTATTTGAACTACTGGAAAGAAACCGCGCCGGCCTTGAGCCGGTGTTCGCCCCCCGGCGAGACAGTTGGGTCAGCTATCCGCTGATTGAGCGCGAGCTGGGCGCAGACCCGGACTACTCGGTCCAACTGCTTGATGACCTGACCCGACTGGGCTATCTGACGCGCAAGTTCTGGGACAAGGTCTTTTTCTGCCCGGCCTGTAATTCTCAGGACCTGAAACTCACCACCGTCTGCCCGAAGTGCCAGTCGGCTCACATCGCCCGTCAACGCGTGCTCGAACATAGAAACTGCGGCTACGTGGGCGGCGAGGACGATTTCCTGAAGAATGGGACCAGGGTCTGTCCCAAGTGTCGGGTGGAACTGGTGCTGATTGGTAATGACTACTCCAGCCCAGGACTGCGCTATCACTGCCTTGAGTGCGACACGGTCATCGAGCAGCCCGACGAGCGCTGGACCTGCCGGGCCTGTCAGCGGAACTATGCCAAGGGCGACGTCCGTGAACTTCTGTTGTACGCCTACGTACCGAATCATACCCAATTGTCCAAACTCCGGGTCGAGCGGATTCCCAAGGCACGGGTTCAGGAGTTTCTGGCGCGGGAGGGTTACGAGGTGCGGGACTCGGTTCAGACCGTGGGCCGGTCCGGGGCCGAGCACAAGATTGACTTGATTGCCACGAAGCGTAACGGGCCGCTCGAACACCGAATCGTTGTCGGGTTCGCCAACGCCGATGAGGCGGTCGATTCCGAAGAGGTAATCAAGCTCTACGCCAAGGCCTACGACGTCAATGCCCAGGACATTATTCTGGTTGCGTCGCCCAAACTCAGCGAGGATGCCCAGCAGTTTGCGTCCCACTACCACATCAAGGTGTTCAACGCCGACGAACTCGACCGGATGAGTGCTCAACTGGCGGTCTAGGGCGGGCCAGGAGACGCTCTTTCCCGCCGGCTGAGGTTTCCCGGTCTTCAACATGATTGAAACGGTACGACACAGGCTCCCGGTTCCGCTGCGGTGTTTTGTCTGGGCCGCGATTACCGCTCTGTTTCTCGACCAGGTGACCAAAGTCCTGGTCTACGGTCTTGTCCCCGGAGGCGAGGTGGTCCGGCTGCTCGGTGACGTGCTGCGGATTTGGCACGTGCACAACCCGCAGGGCGTGTTCGGCCTGTCCTATGGCCCACGGGTATTCTACCTGCTCCTGCCGCTGGTCGGGGCGGTGCTCGTGGTCTGGTTTGGCCTGCGGGCGCGCGCTTGCTGGCCCGCAACCGCTTACGGGATGATCCTGGGCGGCGCGCTGGGCAACGTCATCGACCGGATGAGATTCGGTTACGTGATTGACTTCATCGACGTGGGCTGGCGCGGCTGGCACTGGCACACGTTCAACCTGGCGGATGCCGGTGTCGTTATCGGCGTGGTCATGCTGCTGGGTCGGGAGCTATTCCGTCGCCGGCCGCCCATCCCGGCATCGGCCGGCTCTTCACCAAGGAGGCCTGATGAACCGACGAGTATATCTGGATAACAACTCGACCACGAGCATCGACCCGCGCGTGGCCGCAGCAATCGAACCCTACATTCATGGGCGGTTCGGCAATCCGTCGAACATCCACAGCTTCGGCCGGGAGTGCGCTGAAGGCATCGAGACGGCACGCGAGCAGGTGGCCGGTTTCCTCGGTTGCAGTCCGGAAGAGGTCTTTTTCACGGGCAGCGGAACCGAGGCGGACAACTGGGCGGTCAAGGGTGTGGCGCTGGCCAACGCCGACAAGGGCCGGCATGTGGTCTCAAGCGCGATCGAGCACAGCGCGGTGCTGGCGAGCTGCCGATATCTTGAGTCAATCGGGTACCGGGTGACGCTGCTCAGCGTGGACCGGACCGGCCGAGTTGACCCGGACGAACTCAGGCAGGCAATCACCCCCGATACCGTGCTCGTCAGCGTCATGCTCGTGAACAACGAGATCGGCACGATTGAACCAGTGACTGAGATTGCCCGGGTGTGCCGGGCTGCGGGCGTTGTCTGCCATACTGACGCGGTCGCGGCGGCAGGCAAAATGGAGGTCAGCGTCGATCAGCTTGGCGTTGACCTGCTGACGATTTCGGGTCACAAGCTGCGTGCGCCCAAAGGCGTCGGTGCGCTCTACGTACGCCGGGGCACACCGCTCCAGCCGCTCATCCACGGCGGACATCAGGAGCGGGGAATGAGGGCCGGGACCGAGAACACGATCGGCATCGTTGGTCTGGGAAGCGCCTGTGAGTTGCTCAATAGGGAATGGCGGGCCAACGCCGAGCATGAACGGCGATTGAGAGACCGACTGCAGCAGGGCATCCTTGAGCGCGTTCCCGAGGTGCTGGTCAACGGGCACCCGACCGAGCGTGCGCCCAATGTGCTCCATGTCAGCGTCGGCTATGTCGAAGGTGAGGCTCTCTTGATGAATCTGGACCTGGAGGGGGTGGCGGTGGCATCGGGTTCGGCCTGCTCGTCAGGCTCGACCGAGGGCTCGGCAACCGTGGCCGCACTCGGCGTACCTGAGCTGTTCCGAAACTCGCCGGTCAGGTTCTCGTTCGGACCGGAGAACACCGACGAGGAAGTCACCCATGTCATCGAGGTCTTCGACCGCGTCGTGCGTCGACTGCGCGACATCTCGCCGCTCTGGAAGAACCGGAGCCATCAGCCCGGCTAGGCGTCGAACACGACGGTTGCCCGGAATCCGTCCGGCAACTGCTCCAACCGATAGCCGTGGTAAGTCGGGGTCTTGAGCTCAACCTTCAGGCCGTGCCGGCGCGGGTCGAATCGCTCACCCCGGACCGAGGCCTCGAGATGGTAGTCGGTCAGTTGCTCGACCGTGGCGCGGTGAAATGCGCGTCCCTGGACGGCGAAGATATAGAGCAGTTCTCGGAGCCAATCGAGGAACAACTCGGGCCGGTCGGCAGCATCAAGAGTGACGGGGATAGTCTCTTTCTCCTCGACCAGGTCCGGACGATACATGACGTCGGCGACGCAGAACGCGGCATTGGCGAACAGCTCGACCGCGGTCCGGCCGTAGATTTCGACCATGACATCGGCCGTGTGGTTGAGCTGGCGGTAGCGCACCGGCGCTAGTCCACGGGCGCGGTCAATTGCCGCAGTGCATCGAGCAGCCGCACCGGGTCGACCGGTTTGTAGAGTATCTCGACAACCGGCTCGGCCCGGACCCGCTCGACGTGGTCGGTGTTGGTGTAGGCAGTGATGATGACGTACTTGGTTTCAGGGTGCTCGGGCCGGGTCTGGCGAACCAGCTCGATGCCGTTGATGTCGGGCAGGACAATGTCGAACACCGCGATGTCGTAACGGTTGTCAGCCATGCGCGCGAGCGCGGTTCGGCCGTCAGGAGCGACATCAACATCAAACCCGTCGGCGGCGACAATGTCGGCCATTGTCTCCAGCATGCCGGCGTTGTCGTCAACAATCAGCACCCGGGGGACGTGCTTCATCAGTGAGTGCCGCTCCTTTGTTCAGGGATTGACCGTGGTGACGTACTGCTGTCCGTCCCTGGTATAGACCAGGACCGCAGCGCTCTTGATTGGGTTGCCCCATTCATCGAATGTAATCCGACCGGACACGCAGGGGAAGTCTTTGATGCCTTGCAGGGCGGCCTTGATTTCGTCGGGTCGGGCGCCCGCCGCGTTCTTCAGCGCCTCAATGAGCAGCAGCGCGGCATCGTAGCCCAGGGTCGCGAGCGCATCAGGCCGCTGGCCGTACTTCGTTTCGTATTTCCGGACCCACTCCTGCACTTCGGGGCGCGGGTCATCAGGTGAATAATGGTTGGTGAAGTAGCCGCCCAGAATCGCGTCGCCGGCGATCTTCACCATCTCGGGTGAGTCCCAACCGTCACCACCGAGCAGGGTCGCCGGCAGGCCGAGCTGCCGGGCCTGCTTGGCAATCAGCCCGACCTTGTTGTAGTAGTCCGGGATGAACAGCACGTCCGGGCTCGACTGTTTGACCTTGGTCAAGAGGGCCGAATAGTCGACGTCGTCCTTGGCATAAGACTCGAACGCGGTCACTCGGCCGCCGCCCTGCTCGAACGCAGCCTTGAAGTAGTCGGCCAGACCCTTGGAGTAGTCGTTCCCGACGTCGTACATCACGGCCGCGGTCTTCGCCTTAAGGCTGTCGAGCGCGAACCGGGCTCCGACCGTGCCTTGAAATGGGTCGATGAAGCAGGCGCGGAAAACGTAGTCCTTGCGCCGACCCTGCTCGTCGACCGTCACTTTGGGGTTAGTCGATGTCGGCGAAATCATCGGGACTTTGGATGCCTGGCACTTGTCGGAAAGCGGCGACGAGCACTTGGATGAGACCGAGCCGACGACCGCGACAACCCGGTCCATGTCGATGAGTTTGGCTCCGGCATTGGCAGCTTCGGTCGGGTCGTTCTTGTCGTCGGTCGCAATTACCTTGATCAGTCGCCCGGAGATGCCGCCGGCTGCATTCAGCTCGTCGAACGCGAGCATCGCGCCGTTGCGGGCCGACTCACCGAAAGTCTTGACGTCGCCGGTCAGGGGAACGACCAGACCGACCTTGATCGCACCGCTGCCCGAACACGAGACGAGCATGGCCGCAAGCGCGGCCATCATGATACGAGTTGCCATCAGCTTGCCTCCTTGGCTTTGGTTTGAGTTGTAACTGAATCCTCGGCCGGCTCGGCCGAGCGATACCCGGACAGGAACGCCTGGGTCCAGGTGACGAAGTCGCCCCGGGCAATTGCCTGTCTGATGCCTGACATCAGGTTCTGAAAGAACCGGACGTTGTGCAGGGTCAGGAGCCGCGGGCCCAGCGCTTCGTCGGTGATAAACAGGTGGCGCAGGTATGCGCGCGTGAATGTTCGACAGGTGTAGCAGTCGCAGGCCGAGTCGAGCGGCGCGAAGTCGTCGGTGTAGCGGGCGTTGCGGATGACCACCCGACCGGTACTGGTGAACGCGGTTCCGGTTCGGCCGTTGCGGGTCGGGAGCACGCAGTCGAACATGTCAATCCCCTGCTCGACTGCAGCGATGATGTCTTCAGGGTAGCCGGCGCCCATCAGGTAACGCGGGCTGCCTGCCGGCAGCAGGGCGGCGACTTCAGCGACGATTTCGCTGGTCACGTCCGAGGGCTCGCCCAGGCAGAGCCCGCCCAGAGCGTAGCCGGAAAAGTCGAGCTCGACCAGATTGGCTGCACTTCGGCGCCTCAAGTCCAGGTAGGTTGCACCCTGGATGATTCCGAACAGGTTGGTGTCCCGGGCCTGAGCCTGGCGGCAGCGTCGAGCCCAAAGCGTGGTGCGTTGCTCGGCGTCTTCAGCCGTCTGCCGGTTGACCGGATAGGGCGGGCACTGGTCAAGACACATCGCAATGTCGGAGCCCAAGGCCTCCTGCACCTGCACTACGAGCTCGGGCGTGAAGAGATGGCGGCTGCCGTCGATGTGGGACTGAAACTCAGCGCCCTCATCGGTAACACGCGAGAGTGCGGCAAGGGAGTAGACCTGGAATCCGCCGGAATCGGTCAGAATCGGCCGGTCCCAGCCCATGAACCGGGCAAGGCCGCCGGCCGCCTGCACCCGCCTGGGACCGGGCCGCAGGTAGAGATGGTAGGTGTTGCAGACCACGAGCTCTGCACCCAGGTCAACGAGTTCGGCCGGGGTCAGAGTCTTGACCGTGGCCTGGGTCCCGACCGGCATGAAGCACGGGGTGTTGACCGTGCCGTGCGGCAGGGTCATCAGTCCCAGCCTTGCCCGGCACGATCGGTCGGTCGCCAGCAGCTCGAATCTCATGCTGTGGCCGGTTCAGCCCATCTCAAGCTCAGAGAACCCACCGAGGTTGAGGCGGCGCGGGCTGTCGCGCACGACCGAGTTCTCGCCCAGAATCGACCCCTCAAGCAGCGAGTGCTCAACTATCACCTTGTCGTTGATAATCGAGTCGCGGATGACCGAGCCGCGGATTTCCGCACCGGCGCCGATTGACACGTTCGGCCCGATGACCGAGAACTCGACCTCGGCCGTGTCGTGGATGAAAACCGGCTCGACGACCACGGTGTTGGGTCGGGGTCGAAAGTGTCCGTTGCGGGCAAGCAGATGCCGGTTGGTTTCAATCATCGCAGCGCGGGTGCCGCAGTCGAGCCAGTGCTCGATGGTCTTGGTCTTCATCGTCATGCCTTGTTCGAGCAGTAGTTGCAGGGCATCAGTGAGCTGGTACTCACCGCGCGTTGTGCGGTTCTCTCTGACCAGACGTTCGAGCGCCGCAAACAGGGCGCGGGAATCGTGCAGGAAATAGATTCCGACAATCGCCAGGTTGCTGGCCGGTTGGTCCGGTTTCTCGACCAGGTTACGGACCATGCCGTCAGTCAGCTCGACAATGCCGAACCGCCTCGGGTCAGTTACGGCCTTGACTGCAAGCAGGTTGTCGCTGCCGATCATCTCGCTCATCGTCATGTCGACAATCGTGTCCCCGAGCACAATCAGTATGGCTTCGTCCTTGAACACCGGGCGGGCACGGTAGACCGCGTCACCCAGTCCGCGTGGGTTTTCCTGGGTCACGAAAGAGAACCGGCACGAGTAGTTCGTCTCAAGATAGTCTCGGATCTGGTCGCCCTGGGCTCCAACTACCACGCAGACCTCGTCGGGCCTGGCCGGTACAAGCCGGTCCATGATGTGGCCGATGATCGGCTTGCCCGCGACCTGGAGCAGTATCTTGGGTGTCGTATGGGTATGGGGTTTGAGCCGGCGGCCTTCACCCGCAGCCGGAATCACGGCCTTGAACGTCATCTTCGCCGCCTGGTCATCATTTCCTTCAACCGGTTGATGCGGCTGATTTCCATTGCGTCTTTGCCGAGCAGTCGGGCCAGCTCCACTGACACCAGGTCGCCGAGCATGATGAGCGAAAAGACTCTTGCCAGGCGCGACCGGCCCGGAGCGTCGAGCAGCACGGCCGACTGGTAAGCGCCCCGGCAGATTTCGAGCACGGCCTTGAGCCGGAACCGGGTTCGGGGGTCTGTCTCCCGGTCGAGCAGGGCAATGACTACGCACTGCCGACCCAGCCTGGCCGGCTGACCCATTCCAACAATCTCGTTGTGGTTGTGCTCGGGCAGCGCGTTCGTGTGACAGAGTACGCCCGAGTTCTCATTCAACTGGCACCGCCAGCGCTCGGCCACCGGGTCAAGAGCTCGGCTGGTCGAGTAAACAATCGGCAGACGTTCCCTGAGGCTCAGGGCCATCGTTCGGGCTCTGATGAGCCATGACCGGCGACCCGCCTGCATCTGTCGTACCGCCTCGGCAATGCTGCGCTCCTGGTTCGGGCAGACTCCTAACTGTTCGAGCACGCCGAGGGTTGCGCCGAACAGGTAGCCAAGTGCGGCGCGGGGCGGGATTCCGCCCGGCACGGTCACCATTGGTATGCCCTGCCTGGTCGCAAGCCGGCCCAGTTCACCGCCACCGGTGATCGCTACTACTCGGCAGCCGTGCCCGCAGGCCTGGCGGTACGCCGCAATGGTCTCTTCGGTGTTGCCGGAAAAGCTGACCGCGATGACCAGTGACTCCGGGCCCGCGGCGGCGGGCAGTTGGTAGTCGTTGACGACCTGAATCGGAACCGGGCAGGAGTCGAACAGCAGGCCTTGGGCGATCTTTCCGCCGATGCCTGACCCGCCCATGCCTGCGACGAATACGCTGTGCCACTGGCGCCGGCGGCCGGCCCGGTGGGTGCGCGCCAGTTCGACGCCGCGCGCCAACTGCTCGGGCAGACCGAGTACCAGTTGCAGCATCTGGTCGGTGCCGGTCTCAGGTCGCATTGAACCATTCCTCGCCTGCTACGTCGAACAGGGATTCGGCCAGCCTGGGGAATTTCCGGTCCATCTCCCGCCGGAGCAGACGCTGGACCTCGAGCGCGGTGCCGAGCTTCAGGACACTGGCCGCGACTTCGGCGGCAAGCGTCGTGTCAATCGAGCGGATGATGTTCTTCGCCTCGGGAATCATCGCCGGTACCACCGAGATTTCATCGATGCCCAGACCCAGGAGCACCAGCATCCCGAGCGGGTCAGACCCGAACTCGCCGCACATTCCGACCCAGACTCCTTGTCGGTGCGCGGCATCAATCGTCTGTTTGATGAGATGGAGCACGGCCGGGTGGAAGTGGTCGAACAGCCGGGCGACGCGCTCATTGCCCCGGTCCACAGCCAGAGTGTACTGGGTCAGGTCGTTCGAGCCGATGGAAAGGAAACTGCACTCCCGGGCCAGTCGGTCGGCGATGATCGCGGCCGACGGTATCTCGACCATTACGCCGGCCTCGAACCCGTCGTCGAATTCCACCCCTTCACGCTTCAACTCCTTCTTGGCCCGTTCCAGCACCAGTTTGGCGCGACGCAACTCCTCAACGGTTGCGACCATCGGAAACATCACCTTGACGTTGCCCGCGGCCGACGCCCGCAGGGCGGCACGCAACTGCGGTTTGAACAGGTCAAGGTCATCAAGGCACAACCTAATGGCCCGATAGCCGAGAAACGGATTGGCCTCGTGGTAGCCGGTCAGCACCTTGTCGCCGCCCAGGTCAAACGTGCGCACGATTACCGGGTAGGGCTTGAACACGCGGGCGACTTCTGAATAGACCTGAAACTGCTCGTTTTCGGTCGGAGGCCGGCGTTTGGCCAGGTACATGTATTCAGTACGGAAGAGCCCGACGCCGCGCCCGCCGTAGCGCCTGGCAGCCCGGGCTTCGGCCAGGAACTCGATGTTGGCGGACAGGTCGATCGTCTTGCCGTCCAGGGTAACGGCCTCGGCTTCGAACAGTCGGGCAAGCGACTCGCGGTGCCGGGCGCGCGCCTCGCTCTCGTGCTCATAGGTGGTCAGGCGGTTCCGGGTGGGGTTGACGATGGCAAGGCCCCGGTAGCCGTCGACGAACACGGGCTGGCCGTCTTCGACCTGGTCGCAGATATGGCCAATGTCCATCACCGCCGGAATCTCCTTGGCTTTGGCCATGATGGCAGTGTGAGACGTCTTGCCGCCGGATTCAAGCACCAGCCCGACAACGCGGCGCGGGTCGAGCAGCGCCGCCTCAGAAGGCGGCAGGTCATGGGCAACGAGCACGGTCCCGGGCTGGGCTTCAAGCAGGGTTGCGGTATCGTCACCCAGGAGCACGCGCAGCACGCGGTTCGACACGTCGGCGACGTCCAGCGCCCGTTCCCGGAACAGCGGCACTGCCGACTTCTGCACCGGGGCCGACAGGCGCTTCATGGTCTCAGAATAGGCGAACTCCGCGTTGCGCCGGCGCTCGCGAATGAACGCTTCGGTCGAATCGAGCACGTCCTGGTCGGTCAGCAGCACGAGCTGCACCTCAATGAAGTCCGCGAAGTCCTGGCCCATGTCCCGTTTCACCTGCGAATGAAGTATGCGCAGGTCGCGCTCAGCAGCACGCACTGCCAGCCGAAAACGCTTCACCTCAGCCTGGACCTGTGCCGGGTCCAGTTCCGTTTCCCGGAGCACGGGTGAATACGTGCGATAGACCAACGCCCGGCCTTGAACAAGGCCCGGTGAGACCGGAAGACCGCGGTAGTTCTTCTCCGACTTACCCATCGGTGTCGAGCAGTTTGGTCTTGAGCACTTCCATCGCCTCGGTCTCGTCATCGCCGTCAATCTCGAGCACGACCTCGGACCCGCGCTCGGCAGCGAGAGTGAGAATCGCGAGGATGCTTTTCGCGTTGACTCGCATCCCGTCCTTGACTAATCGCACGTCGGAGTTGAATCGCTCGGCGGCTCGGACAAAGTTCGCCGCAGGTCGGGCATGCAGGCCAACCGACCCGCCAACCTTGATTCTCGCCTTGGTCATCTCCGGACCTCGGTGGCCAGGAGTTCCGGGCAGGACAACTGTTCGGTCAGATTCATGGTCAGGACGATAAAGTTACTCCGGCACGGGCCAAAATCAAGCGCGGCTCTCATTCCGAACCTTGCAGGTCGTCTCGGGCAGGACGGGACGCTGCCCGGAGCCTCGTGCACTTCCCTGACCGGTTCCGAGCGCGATTGCCTCAGTCAACGGCTACTAGAACACGAGCACTCCAGCCGGCGGCACAAGACCATGACCGGGCGACAGCTCAGAGCCGGCCGCTTTCTGGCAGCGCTGGTCGGCGCGCAGGATGCGACATCAGACAGAAACCCGTCTGCAGGCCTGACAAGAACGGCGGGCTGTTCCTGGCTCTGTCATGTACAGCGACTCAGAGGCCACTTAGCAAAACTGTATAGTGGCGATTTGGCCGGTTTCGAGACTCAACCCTCAAAGTATCATGGAGTTAGCTGAAAATGGATCGGTATTCAGAACCCCCAGGGGGAACGGTTCCCTATACGGCTCAGGGAACCGCTCTCCAGAGCGAACCCTCAAACGCTCTCGTCGCGGCTTTCCCTGCGGCTTGGGCCGCGGCTCAGGCCGGCGTGGCCCGAGCCCCGGTGACTGCCGCGACCAGAGGCGCAGTCCTTTCGGCTCTCCTTGTGGCCCGGCACTGCGCTCTCGGGTGCGCAGTCAGAATCGCTTCGGGCGTCGCTCACCAACCCGCTTCAGGAGCCGCTCTGCAAGCCGCGTTCCAATCCGCGCCGCAAACCGCAGGAGTAGCGCGCGGGTCCGGGTTGGCCGTAAGCTCGGCCACGGGAAGCTCCGGGTTATCCTGCCCGCCCGCGGAGAACTCCCAGGCCCGGTCCCGCCAGCTGAAGCACGGATTCAGCACCAGATTGACCGGCTCAGCGTTGGCCAGCCTGAGCGAGTTGACCCCGGCGCACACATCCGATGCGGTGTAGCTCGGCGAGCAGGTCGTGGTCGTGGCAAACCGAGCCCCTCCGTCGATGTTGATGTTCTCCTCAGCCGCAGTCGTGTCGAAGACGACTACCGTGTCCTCGAAGTCAGGATAGGGCGGGCTGAGCTTGTCCGGATAGTCGAGAAACTGGACGTAGAAGCGGTACCTGCCCTCACCAAACAGGAACCGCCACTCAGTGTCAAAGGTCGTCTGCCGGCCCAGGTTGAACCAGTTCGTCGAGTCGAGCTTGATGATGGCGTCATCGTTTCCGTAGTACTCTTGTAGCAGCCTGGCTGCATCAGCCGGGCCGCCGCCTTCCCAGGAGCGCGACTCCAGTCTGAGATGCACCAGCGGGACGCTTACCTTGCCGTCTTGAGGCACGGCCACATCCAGGCTGCCGGTCGGAAAGTGCCGCACGTGGTGGCCGTGGGGGCCGGGATCTTCTGGCCGGGCCGCAAACCAGGTCTCGAGGACGCCTTGGGCCGGCTTCTGGTGTGGTGTGAACGCGTCCACCCAGCCCGCATTCCACTGCTGCTTCGGCCTTCCTTCCGCTCCCCAGTCCCACCAGTGGAATCCGTAGAACCACGGCAGGGGCCCGAGGCCAGCCCGGCTGCCCCAGAACGCCCGGAACGCCGCTTCGTAGCAGTTCTTCTGCTCGTTGTAGTCAATCCGCATCCGGCCACCCCGGGAAGTCTTCAGGATGGTACCGCTGTCTCCCACGATGAATCCGGTCAGGCTGTCGGGAAAGCAGACCGCGTTGTAGTCCTGGTACACCGGATACCATTGGCGCATGCCGTCAATCTCCCAGGCGTCGTCAAAGCTCACAACCCGGAGTATTGCTGCCTCGTCACCGACTACGTAGGTCGAGGTATCGTGGGCAGGCCTCAATGCCGGCACCGTGACCGCCCGCAACGGGGCTTTGGACCATTTCAGGCTGTCCCAGTTCCATGAGTTGCCCGCGTCGTGGCTGTATAGACAGACTCCGCTGTCGCCAACCGTGCAGCCGGTGTCGGGAGACC
>CBFGIT010000017.1:0-68368 GCA_965648905.1 Caldifarciminota bacterium | reverse complement strand
CAGGAGTGCGGACAGAGGCCGAAGGCAGAGTGAGAATCGACCGCCAAGATGGCTCCTGCGGACACCCGGTGCCAGCGCGGCTTTCTGAAGACAGGGCCAGACCTGCCCGACTGGTGATGGTATCGGAGGTCGGCGCAATCTGGAAATCGAGCCGTTCCTGGGTTACACTGCGCCTAGATACCTGGCTGCCTTTCATGTCACCTGACGGGTGAAGTACTTTCATACTCATTAGACGCCGGTGACTGAAGCAAGGCAGCATCTCTTCTTCACTCCAATTCACACCGCAATGTCGGAACTAGGGATGGCCGCCGGTGTTGACTACCGGGCGGTTTCGACTACATTTGCCCGATGGCCCGGCACATCGCAATCTGCAATCAAAAAGGCGGCGTGGGCAAGACCACGACCGCGGTCAACCTGGCCGCGGCGCTCGGTCTGCGCACCGGCCGCGTACTGCTCGTGGACATGGACCCCCAAGCCCATGCCTCGCTCGGGCTCGGCTCGGACCGCAGTCACCTCTCGGTCTCAGTCTATGAGGCGATGGTCGAGGCTCAGCGCGTCGACGAGGCGATTCTTGCCAACCGGGCCGAAGGCCTTGACCTCCTGCCCGCGGCAATCTCTTTGGCTGGCGGCGAAATTGAACTGGTGTCCGCCGAGCAGCGCGAGTTCCGTCTACGCAGAGCACTCGGACTGGTCGACAACCGCTACGACTACGTCATCATCGACTGCCCGCCGTCGCTTTCCCTGCTGACAGTCAACAGCCTGGTGGCCGCGCACGGCGTACTCATTCCGGTGCAGGCCGAGTACTACGCGCTCGAAGGGATGTCCCGGCTCCTCGATACCATCAACCTGGTCCGGCACAGCCTGAACACCGGCCTGACGGTTGAAGGTGTGCTCCTGACCATGTACTCGGCCCGGCTCAGCCTAGCCCAACAGGTCGCGAACGAGGTGCGCGGGTTCTTCAAGGAACAGGTATTCGACACAGTGATACCACGTAGTGTGCGTCTGGCCGAAGCACCGAGCTTCGGGAAGACGGTGTTCGCCTATGACGGCCAGTCGGCCGGCGCGCAGGCCTACATGGCGCTGGCCGACGAACTCCTCGGTCGCCATCAGGCACTGTCTACTGTCACCGGCGAGGCAGCGTCATGAGCCGCCAGGCACTGGGCAAAGGCATCCGCGCAATCATACCGGAGGAAACCCAGGAGGCACTTGCTGCCGAAGCTCGCCCCATTGCCCTTGACGAAATCCGACCCAATCCATTTCAGCCCCGCCATCGTGCTGAAGACAACATCGAAGAACTGGTCCAGTCCATCAGGGATAAGGGCGTGCTCCAGCCAGTGCTTGTGCGACGCCGGCGTGACGGGTACGAGTTAGTGACCGGCGAACGGCGCTGGCGTGCAGCCCGGGCCGCCGGACTGACGGCCGTCCCTGCAGTCATCCGTTCGATTGAAGATGGAGAGATGCTTGAGCTGGCGCTGATTGAAAATCTCCAACGTCGAAACCTGAACCCGGTGGAAGAGGCTCTGGGCTACAAGCGGATGGCCGACGAATTCAAGTATACTCACGACGATATCGCCAAGAGGGTAGGCAAGGACCGCTCAACCGTGACCAACGCCCTGCGTCTGCTCAACCTGCCGTTCAAGGTCAGAGATGCCTTGGCAGAGGGCAGGATTACGACCGGCCATGCCCGGGCGCTGCTTTCACTCGAAAGCCGAAGGCTGCAGGTCGAGTTCTGCGAACGGATTGTCAAGGAGGACTTGTCGGTCCGGACGGTCGAGCGGCTCTGCCAGATGCGCGCCAAAGTTCAATCCGAACCTCGCGAGACTGACCCGCACATCCGTGAAATCGAGGAATCACTGCAGGAGCTGCTGGGTACGCGCGTCCGCATCCAGACACAAAAAAAGGGCCGCGGCCAGATAGTCATCGAGTACTTCTCGGCTGACGACCTGAGCCGGCTCGTCCGCAGACTGCGCGGCGACGACATCTCGGGCAGCGGGCATGACAGCTAGCCTGTCAAGCATAGCGCGCCCGAACCAGACAGCGCACGGCGTTGGGGATGTCTGATCGTGCCCCGCAAGGAAGTAACTGTCATCGTAACCGGCAACTATAGTGCCGAGGCCTACCGCCTCACTCTGCCGCTCTGGGGAGTTCGGGTTCTCCTCGGTCTGGTCGCGTTGACGCTGCTCATTGTCGTCGCGGCGACGGTCATGGTTCTGTCCGGCGCATACCGGATGACGCGCCTTGAATATCTTGAGACACGAAACCGTCATCTTGAGGCCGAGTTCGCCAAAATCGGCAGACTGCGACGGCAACTGGAAGAGCTTGAGCAGCAGACCCGCAGCATGGCGACCATGCTCGGCGTCGACCGAACCCCACCGCCAATCAACTGGGATTCGGCTGCGACCGAATCGGCTGACCTGCCCGAGTGGGTCAAGACCCGAACATGGGGCGCGACGCCCAGGCCTTCGACTCTACCCTTAACAGAGTATGTAGTCTCGCGGAACGCGTCTTCCGAGCATCTGGCAATTGACCTGGCTGCCCGGGCCGGCACGCCGGTACGCGCCACAGCCGACGGTTGGGTTCTGGGCCGCGGCACTGACCGTGTCCTTGGCCGGTTTCTGCTCCTTCGGCACCTGCAGGGATACGAGAGCTACTACGGCCATCTTGACGACTGGAACGTCGACAAGGGTGATTCGGTGTGGGCTGGTCAGACAATCGGCTGGGTCGGCTCGACCGGCCTTTCGACTGCTCCGCACCTCCACTTCGAGATTCGCAAGGACGGCAAGCCCGTGGACCCGACCACGGTGCTCAGATTCTAGACCGATGCAGAACAACAAGGGGATATCCGGCCTTGACCAGCAGGCGCACAAGGAGATGTTCGAGTTCTTTGCCAAGCAGCTTGAGGGTCTTCAGGTCAAAGACTTGAATGCCGGTCATCGCGTCGCCTTTGCCGAGGCGTTCGACCACGGTAAACTCGCCATGTCTGCGGTTGAACTGTACCGGTGGTACTCGCCACTCGCCGCAGTGTTCATCGATGCCGCCCAATGGCAGGTACTTGAACCCAGAGCTGAAGCGATGGTGCAACTGCTCGAAGCTGAACTCGGGCCGGACCATCCGGACCTTGCCCCGGCGCTTCTGACCTTGGCGACGGCCCGGCAGGGATTGGGGCTCGACGCCCGCAGTCTGCTGGAACGAGCGCTGACTCTTCTGTCCGCTCTCGACAAGTCGACGTCGCCGGCGGTGGTGTGTCTATTGGTCAAGCTGGGTCGTGAAGAACAGCGCTGCGGCCGGCTGGCAGAGGCCGAGAATTTCTGTCGTCAGGCCCTGACGGTTGGGGAACAGAGTCTTGGCCTGGCGCACCCGGACATGATCGAGGCCGCCAACGTACTTGCCATCGTGCTCAAGACCATGGGGCGCCATGATGAAGCAGAAGCACTTTATCGCCGGGCAATATCGGCAGCAGAAAGCACCCTTGGGGCCGACCATCCCGATGTGGCGGGTCTGCTGAACAACCTGGCGATACTACTGGTGCACCAAGGGAAGTACACCGAGGCCGAACCGCTTCATCGACGTGCAATGAGCATTGACCAGCGCACCCTCGGCCCAGACCATCCCAGCACAGCCCTGGACATGACGAATCTTGCCTGCCTCTTGGACTGGGAGGGCAAGTACACCGAAGCCGAGTTGCTGCACCTGCAGGCTCTGGCGATACAGACGGAACGACATGGGATGAACTCGCCTGAGGTTGCCCAGTGCCTGAGCAATATCGGCTCGCTGCTGTGTTCCACGGGGAGGTACTCGGCTGCCGTGCCGCTACTCCGGCGGTCGCTGACCATCAGAGAAGAGGAGCTCGGGCCGAACCACCTTGACGTTGCGTACTCGCTGAACAACCTTGCCTGGTCGTTTCAGGCACAAGGCAGGTCTAGCGAAGCGGAATCACTGTATCGGCGCGCACTCGCCATACGAGAAAGCGCATTGGGCCCCGGTCATCAAGACGTCGCACACGTGCTCGACAACCTCGGTTCGCTAATGCACGAGACGGGGCGGCACGCTGAGGCCGAGGCGCTGTACGGTCGTGGTCTGGCGATACGGGAGAAGACATTGGCTCCGGGCCACCCCGACATCGCGGTAACTCTGCATAGGTTTGGGCTGCTACTGTATGACACCGGCCGCGAGGCTGAGGCCGAGCCGTTGCTCCAACGGGCGCTTGCCATCCGCGAGATGAAGCTGGGGCCTGAGCACCCGGACACGGCGCGGTCGCTCGCGGCAATTGCGGCGTTGCGCACGACACAGGGTCGCTTCTCCGAGGTTGAGCCGCTGCTGGAGCGCGCCTTGACGATTCTCGAAAGGGCATTCGAGCACGCTCACCCGGACGTTGCCGACGTGCTCGACAAGATGGCAGTGCTCTACGAAAAGACCGGGCACCCAGACCAGGCCAACACTGCCCGGCAGCGGGCAGTAGACATCCGTGCCAGACACCGACAGCAGAATCCGCCCAACGAATGAGCTGGCTGGCAAGGGCAGTTTGACATCTGACACGCCGGTGCTAGCATGATGCAATCACTGGAGGACTCGTTGAAGAAGACTGTCGTCGTTTTCGTCCTGGCCGGCGTAACGCTGGCCGGCAATGTCAACGTCACTGACCTTGGTGTGCCGCGTCTTATCCGGACTGGGCCGCATTTCCTTCCTCCCGTTCATTCGAACTTCGGATTTCGAACTTCGAACTTGCCTTTGGCCCTTCTGGGCATCGATTCCTTTCCTTCGCCCGATACGACGCCGTTCGGCCTTGCCTGGGACGGCACGAATCTTTGGCACGTGGACCTGCGCGCCCGGCTAATCTACGCGCTCGACCCGGACTCAGGCACGGTGCGCACGTCGTTCTTTGCGCCAGACGAGTGGAGCAAGGGCCTTTGCTGGGATGGAGCCTGTCTCTGGGTGGCTGGCAATAACGCCAGCACCATCTACCGGGTCGACCCGGGTTCGGGCGGCGTTGTACGGCAGTTCCCGGCCCCGGGTTCCAACCCGGTTGGCCTCGCCTTTGACGGAACCTATCTCTGGTGTGCTGACATCAACTCAAACCAGGCCCGGCCGAGCTTCATCTTCAAGCTCAATCCGGCCAATGGCGCACGCCTTGACAGCTTTGCCGCGCCGTGCCGGATGGTTGCCGATATGGCGTGGGACGGGACGCGGCTCTGGGTGTGCGACATGGACGCTGGCATCGCCTATGGCATGAATCCAGTTACCGGCGCAGTTACGAAAGCCACCGGCACGCCCGGGCCGATGCCGACCGGACTTGAGTTCCGGGGAACAAGAATGGTCAACTCGGACTGGCGGACAAAGCAAATCTATACCTTTCACCCGGATTCGGGCCCAGCCGCCATTGCAATCGACCGGCCGGCCTGCTGGGACGTGCTGCCGACCTGGTACAATACGGCGGTCATCGGCACAATCACAGGCTCCGAGCTTGACAGTTTCCGTCTCGAATACGGCCAGGGAATGCAGCCAACTGGCTGGCTGCCTGCCGGCCCGACCAGAACCGTGCCGGTCTACCGCGATACCCTCACGGTTTGGGACCTTTCCGGCATCAGTCAGTCTGGGCCGTACAGCCTGCGAGTCAAAGCGTTCTTCGGGTCGGGCATCGACACGGGTCACGTTGTCGTTGTCGGCATTGACCCACAGATTGCGCGAGGCTGGCCTAAAACTTTTGCCAACGTCTCGCCGGTGACCTGCGCCGACATCGCCGGGGACGGAAATTTGGAGCTCATCGCCGGCACCGACCATCAGGACTTCCAGAACAACAAGCTGGCTGCCTGGTCGTATGACGGCAACGTGATGCCCGGGTTTCCGGTTGCGGGCATCGGCCTGTGCCAGATGCCGGCGGCAACCGGCAACGTGAACCGAACCGGCCCGAGTGAGATTGCCACCGGGTTCGACCTGAACCGGAGCGACGTCTATCTCATCTGGGGCAACGGGACAATCATGAACGGCTGGCCTCAGAACGGCGGCCATCCGGGCAGCCTCTATTACCACGGCATCCCCGCGCTCGCCGACATCGATGGCGACTCGCTGCTTGAGGTCTTCTCCGGCGGCGGTTATCTGTCGGCATGGGATGCGGCCGGCGATGCGCTCGAGGGCTGGCCGCTTCCGGACGAGTTCTCCTCGCCTGCCCTGGTTGACCTCGACGGCGACCGCACACCAGAGCTTGTTTCTCTGCGCAAAGACAGCGTCTATGTCTTCAAGGCCGACGGCAGTGTCGTCTCCGGCTGGCCCAAAGGCTTTGGTGGAACCGGCGGGACGACATTCCCGGTTGCCGGCGACATCAATGCCGACAACCGAGCAGAGATTGTCTTCACTATCGGCACAAGGCTGTTCTGCATCAATGACAGCGGCAGGGTCCTCTCCGGATTCCCGAAGACCCTTCCCGGCTCCTATGCCGACTCACCGGTGCTCGGCGACATTGACAACGATGGCCGGGCCGAAATCGTGGTAGTCAGTGCTACTTTCCCGACCAACTCGACGGTCTCGGTGTTCCGCTATGACGGCACAAGTCTGCCCGGCTGGCCCAAGGGCCTCTCGGGTCAGGTCTTCCGCCAGTTCAACGCGCCGGTCATCGGCGACGTGGACGCAGATAGCTTCCCGGACATCCTGATGGGATTTGAGAGCGTCAGCGAGGGCTTCGAGAAGCTGTATGCGTGGAGCCGGCAGGGAAACGAGCTTGCCGGCTGGCCCAAGCTGCTGCGTTACATCTACGGCTATGGCATTACCGGCTCGCCGGTTCTTGCCGATGTTGACCAAGACGGCCTGCTCGACTGCGCCATATCCTCAAACGCTTACTGGATGTACTCGACCGATATCTATCTGTGGAATCTGGGCGTGCCGTACGCGCCTGAGCGTCTGCCCTGGCCAATGTTCCGGGCCAATTCGCGCATGACCGCGTGCCTGCCAAGGTTGCCAACCGGAGTGGAAGAGACACACAGCATGACTGATTCCAGACGCAGCGCGCCTAACGCCAGTATCGTCCGCGGAGTCCTGCGGCTGCATGCCTCGCCGACTACTAGTCACTCGCTCATCACTTCCGCCGGCCGCAAGGTGATGGACCTTCTGCCCGGCGCGAATGATGTGTCCCACCTCGCACCCGGGGTGTACTTCGTACTCGGACCAAAGACCGTGACCGGAATTGTTCTCTTGAGATAAGGAGTTTCGATGAACCATCGCCATATGATACTCGCCGCCTCCGTTCTGCTCTTGTCCACTGCCACTGCACAGTGGGAACCGGACCAGCGGCTGACCGAAGACACTGCCGGAACCTACACTGCGGCCCCCAACAACCACCCTGTCTGCTTGAGCGGCGATACGCTCTACATCGCGTTCACGGACAGCCGGGACGGGAAGTTCAATGTGTACTTCATCCGCTCCTTCAACGCCGGAACTAGCTGGGAAAATCCGGTCCAGTTAAGCTCAGATACCACCAATATCCTGTGGCCGTCACTTGCTGCCTCAGGCGCACTGGTTCACGTCGCGTGGCCGACGTACTTGAACACCGCGATAATGTATCGGCGTTCGACCGACGCCGGAGCCACGTGGACGGCAGCAGAAACCCTGGTCGCCAGCAGTCGCGGCTGCGGTGACCCAAGTCTTGCCGCTGAAGGCAATACAGTCGGCATGGTCTGGAGCGACAGCCGCGACGGCAACTGGAATGGCGAACTCTACTACAAGCAGTCGAACAACGGCGGTCTGACCTGGACGTCTGACATGCGTCTCACCTCTAATGCGCAGGACTCGATTCTGGACAAAGAGGCGTGCCTCGCCGCTGCTGGCAACTATCGTCACATCGTCTGGACCCAGGTAGACTGGAACACCAGTAGCCAGCAGGCATGGTACATGCGCTCAGCCGATGGCGGTGCGAACTGGCAGCAACCGACGCGCCTGACTGCCGACACAACCCAACAGAACCAGCCGGTGGTGGCAGCGGCTGGGGCCAACGTGCACGTCTGCTGGTGGGATGGCCGAGATGAAGGCTATGGTATCTGGTACCGCGGTTCAGCCGACAACGGCGCGACATGGAGACCTGAGCACTACTTGACCGGACCGAACTATGGCTCCGACTATCCGACCGTCGCGGCGGCTGGTGGTAATGTCCACGTTTCGTTTCGCAAATGGCCGGGCGGTCAGTTCCAGTTCGGCTACTGCGGTTCGACTGACAATGGACACACCTGGTCGGCGGAAACGACGCTCACAACTGCTGCCGGCATGGGAACATCGGCCATTGCCGCGTCCGGTGCCTGCGCCCATCTCGTCTTCTACGACAACCGGGATGGCAACTCCGAGCTTTACTACAAGCGGAATCTCACCGCAGGCGGATTGCAGGAAGCGATGAACTATGAACGCGGAACGACAAACGTCAGGTCGACCATCATCCACGACATGCTGCGGATGAGTGGCTGCCATTCGGTTTCCGCTGAAAAGGCCGGTCGCTGTGCCCAATTGGCCCTGCTCAATGCCACCGGCCGTCGCGCGGTCGACTTGCATTCCGGGCTGAACGACGTACGTCAGCTCGCGCCCGGGGTCTACTTCCTGCGCGAGCCGCGAACCGGTGCTGCCGTCAAGCTGGTCAAAATCAGATAGAATGAGGCCTGCTACTGCCCTAGTCGCTCTTGCGGCGTCGCTCACTACAGTGATTGCATCCGCCGCATATGCGCAGACCCCGGACTTCTCGGCGCCGGGCCGATACGGATTCGCCTACCGGATAGAGGATATTCCAGGGACCACCGAAACGATGCGCGACTCGCGCATCTACTATCCAGATTCCAGCGGCACATTCCCTCGGTCCGCAGTACCCGCGCCCATCGTCGCCTTCGGCCACGGATGGCAGATGGGCATCGACCGGTACTACAGTTACGCCCGCCATCTCGCCAGTTGGGGCTATGTCGTGGTGCTGCCGACCTACTCCAATCCGCTCATTAATCCAGAGCACGACAAACGTGCCCGTCTGATGGTCGATGCTGCCCGGTTCGTCTCGGCACTCGACACCGTGACCGCTGACCGGTTCTACCAGAAACTCGACCGGTGGAACTGGGGCTTTGCCGGCCATTCATTGGGCGGGGCGATTTCGCTTCTTGCGGCTGACACGTTCAGGCTCACCGACACGCTGCGCGCAGTCGTTGCGCTCGCCAGCCCCCAGACCACGCCGCCGACACGCAGCGCACGCCTCTATGTGCCCAAGGTGATTATGCCGGGCAGCGTTGACAACATCGCACCCTGGACCAGTGTCCGAGAGGCGTTCTGGGCCCAGGCTCCTGCGCCCGGAACTTTCGCGGTCATACGCGGCGCGAACCACGGTTTCTACATGGACTTCTCCTATTTCTGGGAGAACGGCGGTACAGCCACGATATCACGCGACACCCAGCAGATGATTGTCCGCAGGCACATGACCGCTTGTTTCGAGCGCTATCTGCACGGCGATTCCAGCGACTGGAACTTCGCCTACGTGTATGACGATTCAATTCTCGGGCACCCGACCATGGAATCGGTCGAAGTCCGGCTGCCGACGGTCGGCATCGAGCAGCCGTCAGTAGTCCTGGGTGGCGAGGTCGCGTCCGTATCCAGTCCGGTCTGCGGGGAATTGCTACTGTCGGTAAGGAGCGGAAGGAAAGCGGTTGTTGAGCTGCTCGATGTCTTCGGCCGAAGAGCCATGAAACTTCGGCCCGGCGCGAATGATACTCGGCATCTCGCACCGGGTGTTTACTTCGTCTGTTCAGGTTCAGGCGTCATCAAGGTCGTGGTTCAGCGTTGACGCCGGTACCTGAAAACCCCGACAACTGGCATCTGACTCAGCTTCCGCGGAGCCGGTCATTGCCACCGCGTTGATGTCATCCGCTGCGCCAGACAAGACCTGCGGCGTATGCTGAAACGAAGGCCAAGACCGGCCTGAGCAGCACAACCACCGAAGTCGGCTGGTCGCAGAACGGAGCGCGTGGTTGGTCGGCCGTCATCAGTCAATGGCTAACAGTCAGATAGTCAAGGTGTTACATGCGCGAAGCCGTATTGACTAGCCTGGTTGGGGTATGCCTACTGGACCGTTCCCCTAAGCACTCCGACTGTCACTTCTGTCGTTGCAGTCAGAATCCCGGTGTGATTCCATTACGTCGGCAACCCTCAGGACAAGCCAAGCGCGATTGCAGAAGCCCAGCCAAGCGTAGATTGCCGGTGGAAAGCTACCGGGGCAACCTCTGCGACGCCAGCCGGCATGACGGGCTCGCCTTGACAAGTCGCAGCGACCAGAACAGCCACCAGTACTAGCGCCGGCACTTCAGCAGGTCCGGCCAGCGGTATTGCTCAAGGCAAGAGCTGCAGCCTGCGACATGGAGTCGACCGCGTGCTTGTTGACAGCGATGGGTCTGGCTATATCATCGAGACCAGCATGAACCGGGACGAACGTTTCCCCCAGTTGTCCGGCCTGACACCGGGTGAGCTTACGGGCATCATCGAAGACTCGGCCAAGAACTGGCTGGCGCACGACGGATTGTGGTTTCAGGCGGTCGAGCAGGCCCACGGGATGGCTGCAGCAATCAAGGCCGACACCGAGGCGTGGCGTCGGTTCACCGTCATCGAGGCAGAGCGCATCATGAAGCGGCACAGCATCGCGCCGGGCGGCGGCATTTCAGCACTGGTTCGGGCCTTGCAGTTCCGGTTGTATGCGTTCATCAACGTGCAGGAAACGATCGAGCAAACCGAGAACCGGGTTGTCTTCCGGATGCGCGATTGTCGAGTACAGTCAGCCCGGCGTCGCAAGGGTCTGCCCGACTTTCCGTGCAAGCCGGTCGGGCTGGTGGAGTACGAATGGTTTGCCCGGACCATCGACTCGAGAATCACCACTCGCTGCATCGCCTGTCCGCCTGATGAGCACCCGGATGAGTTCTGGTGCGCGTGGGAGTTCCGCGTCGAATGAAGCCCGCCCGCAGAGCAGAGGCAACCAGACAACCGACGATGCGAGAGACACCGCCCCATGAGCGGCCGCGCGAGCGCTTGATGAAAGTCGGGCGCGAGAATGTGTCCGAGATCGAACTGCTGGCGGTCATCATCAGCCGGGGCACTGCCGGCATGCCGGTGCGCCGGATTGCCGAGGAGCTGCTGCGTCGCTTCGGCTCAGTTGCCGAGGTAGGGCGGGCGACGATTGCCGAGCTGACTCAGGTTCCGGGTATCGGAACAGCCAAGGCGTGCCAGATTGCTGCCGCGTTTGAGCTTGCCCGCCGGAGCGACGAGACGTTTGTTGCCCGGGAGCGGGCCGACCTGAGCGACCCGGCCGCGGTGGCCAGGATTGTCCGGCCCGACATCGGCGCCCGGGACAAGGAGTGTTTTGTCACGCTCTACCTCGACTCGCGCAATCGGCTGCTGGGTCGGGACGATGTGTCGGTCGGTAGTCTTGACACAACCCTGGCCCATCCGCGTGAGGTGTTTGAGAAGGCAGTGCGGGCCCGGGCCGCCTCGGTCGTGGTCTGCCATAATCATCCGTCCGGCGACCCGCGACCGTCGGACGACGACCTTCGCCTGACCCGCCGGCTGGTCGAGGCAGGCAAGATTCTTGGCATCCGGCTGCTCGACCACGTGATTGTCTGCCGGGACAGCCACTACAGCTTCCGAGCCCATGCCGTGTTGTAGGCCGAGGCGGAGTTGTCCAGTATCCGCGTGCCGCGACCATGCCTGACGTAAGAACCGAATCCGCCGCCTGCCCGCTTGCCATTGACAAGGTCGGGGTGAAAGGTCTTTCCTACCCGGTCGTCCTGCGCGACAAGGCCCACCGGCGCCAGCACACCGTTGCCCGCATCTCGATGTCGGTCAGCCTGCCGGTGAACCAACGCGGAACCCACATGGGCCGGTTCGTGGAAATCCTCAACCGCTATCACCGGGAGATTGACGTCCACGAACTGGGCGGGATTTTGCGCGAGATGCGGCAACGACTCGGCAGCCGTTCGGCCCACCTCGAGATGGAGTTCCCCTATTTCATCGAGAAATCGGCACCGGTCTCGGGCGCAAGCGGCCTGATGGACTATCGCTGCTGGTTTTCGGCCGACCTTGAGGACCGGTTCCGGCTCCGGCTTGGTGTCGCCGTTCCGGTCGCCACGCTCTGTCCCTGTTCCAAGGAGATGGCCGTGGTCGCAGCCCACAACCAGCGGGCCGAGATCAGAGCCGAGGTTGAGTGTCGCGGTTTTCTCTGGCTTGAGGACCTGATTGACCTGGTCGAAGACTGCGGTTCGAGTGAAGTCTACTCGCTGTTGCAGCGCGAAGACGAGCAGCATCTGACCACCCGCGCCTTCGAGAACCCGGCATTCGTCGAGGACGTGGTACGCAAGGTCGCCGCCCGTCTGGAGCAGCACCCGCTGGTGCTCGGGTTCGAAGTCGCGGTCGAGAGTTTCGAGTCGATTCACCATCATGACGTCTACGCCTTCATCTGCCGTCGGACTGAAAGAAGCTAGCCCGGGTTTGACCGCCGGCCTGGGACTCGGCTTCGAATCTGAAGGAGGTCGGTGAGAACGCTGGTCGTCAACTGCTACCAAGAGCGGATGGAGGAGAAGATTGCCCGCTACCTTGAGCTCGCCGGCCGACATTCCGAGCCGTATGAGCTGCCCTGGGGTGCCTGCGAGCCGGGCTACAGCCTTGAGAGTTTCACCGCGGTCATCCTGTCCGGTTCCCAGTGGCTGCTTTCCCGCGAACCACCGCCCCCGGCTCTGACCGAGTTTGTCCGCGGGCTCCGGCTGCCGACGCTCGGGGTCTGTTTCGGACACCAGTTGCTCGCGTTTGTCCATGGTGCTGCGGTTCTTTCCGGCGAGTTGATTCAGCGGACCGAGATGATTGCGGCCGAGGAGCCGCACCCGCTCTTCTTCGGTCTGGGCCCGGAGTTCGAGATGCTCGAAAGCCACCGCGAGTACGTTGACTACCAAGGCATTGAGCGAGCCGGCTGGCGGGTGTTTGCCTGTTCGGCGTCGTGTCCGGTCGAGGCGATTCGCCATCCGACCCGGCCGCTCTTCGGGGTTCAGTTCCACCCGGAGCGTTCCGGGCCCAACGGCGAGCAGTTGTTTCAGAACTTCTACGACCTGGTGCGTCAAACAATCACCGGGAGCGGATCAAGATAGGTGTTCGGCCAGTGGCAGCATAATTCTGCAGGAGGCAGCAAGCAATGAACAAAGAACAACTGGTCGACAAGGTCGCTGCCAGAGCAGCGATGACCAAGAAACAGGCCAATCAGGCCCTGGACGTCACACTCGACCTGATTGCCGGCGAGCTGGCGCGAGGCAGCCGTGTCGTCCTGGTCGGGTTCGGCACGTTCGCGGTCCGTCGGGCCCGGGCGCGGACCGGCCGAAACCCGCAGACCGGCGAAACCGTACCCATCCCTGCGGGCCGGCGTGTCGTCTTCCGACCAGGCAAGTTGCTTAAGGATGCCGTCCATCGGAAAGGGTAGGCTGCGCGCGGTCGCGTGGGTGCGCGGCCGACTGGTGATTCTCGACCAGACCCGGCTACCCGGGCAGGTCCGGTATCTTCAGCCGAACAGTGCACGTGCGGTTGTGGCCATCATCAGACGCCTGGCGGTACGCGGCGCACCGGCAATCGGCATCGCCGCGGCATATGGACTCGCGCTCGAGGCGCGCCGACTGCCTGATGCGCAACTCCGTTCCGGCCTGAGCCGGGCCGCGCGCCAACTTGCCCAGGCCCGGCCGACCGCGGTGAACCTCAGACATGCGGTTGACCGAGTCATGAGGCAGCTTGACCAGCCGGGCATGGGACCGACCCGGTTGCGTCGGGCAGTACTAGCCGAAGCCCGGGGCATCGAGTCCGAGGAGGCGGCACGGTCGCAGGCCATGGCCCGCCACGGTCTGAGCCTCATTCGGAATCAAGCTAACGTCCTCACCATCTGCAACACCGGCGCTCTGGCCGCGCCCGGTCTGGGCACGGCGCTGGGCATTGTGCTCCACGCCCACCGCACCGGCCGCAAAGTGCACGTCTATGCCTGCGAGACCCGTCCGCTACTTCAAGGCAGCCGCCTGACCGTTCTTGAGCTGCAGCGGGCCGGTGTGCCGGTCACGTTGATTGTTGACAGTGCCGCGGCCACGGTGATTGACCGCTGCAACCTGGTCCTGGTTGGAGCCGACCGAATCGCGGCCAACGGCGACACGGCCAACAAAGTTGGCACGAGGATGCTCGCGCTGCTCGCCCGGGCTGCCCGCCGACCTTTCTACGTTGTCGCGCCGGCCTCGACCTTTGACCCGGATTGTCCGGACGGCAACCACATCCCGGTCGAGGAACGGGACGGCGAGGAGATTCGGCGGTTCCGTTCCTGTCGGGCCGCGCCATCCGACGTTCCGGTCTTCAATCCCGCCTTTGACTTGACGCCTGCCCGCCTTATCACTGCCTTTGTCACCGAGCAGGGCATTATCCGGCCCAGCCTGCTCAAGGGCCGCCTCGCCGCAAGACGAAAGCGGCCCAGACCAGAAGCCTGAGCCGCCGGTGAAACTGAAAGCCTATTTGGTCGTTACGTAGACCTGCTCCATGACGACCGGTGTGACCGGTCGGTCCATTGCGCCGGTCTTCACCTGGCCGAGCCGGTCGAGCACGTCCATGCCCTCGACAAGCTGGCCGATTACCGTGTAGCCCCCGGCATCAAGCTGAGGCAGCGGTGCCAGACAGAGATAGAACTGACTGCCCGAGGACTCGCGCTTCGGGTTGTACTGGTCCCCGGTCCGGGCCATCGCCATCGCACCCTTGGTATGCTGCATCTTGATTTCAGCCGGAACCGTATAGCCCGGCCCGCCTGTACCATCGCCTTTGGGGTCGCCACCCTGCGCGACAAAGCCGGGAATGATCCGGTGGAAAGTCAACCCATTATAGAAACCCTTGATCGCCAGGTTGGCCACATTGGCGACGTTCTTGGGCGCTTCCCTGGTATGGAACTTGACTTTCATCGTGCCGTAGTCCTTCACCTTGATGGTGATGAACAGATTGTCCGGCAGCTTGTTCACGTCTAGCTGGTCTTTGAGCATGCCTTTCACTTCTGTGGCCGCGACCTGCTCTGGTGCCGACGACTCCGGCGCCGGCGCGGTCAGGGTCGCGGTGGTCTCGGGCGCTTCGGCTGCCGCTTCCTGCGCCGGTTTGACCGGCTGCACCGGCTTCTGTCCGCCGCAGCCAAGCAGCAGAAGCAGTACGGCAGGCGCCGTCAGTGCTCTTATCACTAAGTTCCTCCTGATGGTTGGAATTGTCAGGTTCGCGCTGTCGTTCGGGCCCGAACACGGACCGGCCCGAACCGCGGTATCATTTTACCAACCTGCCTGCGATGTCAAGCGATTTGCTACCGGCCGGCAACAACCAGTTTCTCGGTTCGGGAACCAGCCCGGCCGCGGCGGGTCAGTAGATAAACGCCCGAGGCAAGGTCACGGCCGGCTGGGTCGCGTAACGGCAGCAGGAATCGGGAACGGCCCGCCACCAGCTCGGTTCGAACAAGCTGTCCGGCCGCGTCGAACAGGTTCAGCCGCGTGCCAGGCTCGGCGTGACCA
The DNA here is from genome assembly GCA_965648905.1 of Caldifarciminota bacterium. Taxonomy (GTDB): domain Bacteria; phylum Hydrothermota; class Tepidihabitantia; order Tepidihabitantales; family Tepidihabitantaceae; genus CAZQFS01. Next base: position 52,829 of record CBFGIT010000017.1, on the reverse strand, counting down.
AGCGTCACCGTCACAGCCCCTCGGGCCGGGTTCGGGCGAATCTCAAGCATCGGCGCGCTGCCCGACACCGACCCAGTTCCTTCATCCACACCGACGTTCGCCCAGGTACGGCCGAGTGAAACAACATGAACCGAGTTCCAGTCCGAACTGGTTGTGGCGATGCCCCAGACCAGCGACTCCGACGGCATGTTCGCGTGCGAGAAAACCGCAACGTCGGCAAGCCCTTCAAGCGCTGCCGATTCCAGCACCTCGCCCAACCCGCTGAGTCGCACGAGTGCGTTCTGATTCCAGCCGCCGGCAATAATGAAGCAACTCCGGTCCCCGACATAGCCGCAGGTCCGGTACGATGCTTGGGCACCGGGCAGATACCCAATGACCTGCCTTGTCCCCAGGTCGAGTTCATAGATGCGGTTCTCTCCTCCCACTGCGACCGCGTAGCACCGGCCAGCCGGCCCGGCGTCCAGACCAGCGAACCAGACACCCGACTCCACCCCGGCCAGGTCCCACGTATCGCCGGTGAAGCTGCCGTCCGCGGCATAACGGGCAAGAATCGTGCCCGGGCCCGCAGCCGGCACATGGCCCAGCCAGAAGCTTGAACGACTTCGGTCCCAGGCCGCACCCCAGAGTAGGTCGTCGCCAAAGAACGACTGCAGCTCAAACCGCTCGGGTCTGAGCTCTCCGGTCCGGCTGGCGGGCAGACTGAACACCCGGTTCGGCTCAATCGCATTGAGATAGAACCGGTCTGAGTCCGGGCAGAACGTAATGCCGGTCAAGTTCAGCCCGTCACCCAGGCCGGGGAAGTCCCACGAGCCGAGAATCGTGCCGAAGCATGGCGGCACAGATGTTGTCAACTGGCGGCACGTGTCGTTCCAGTGGAAGCTGTCGCGTTCCAGAACCGTCGCGAACAGCACGTACCATGAGTCGGGCGTCAGCGGAACCAGCCAGTCGCCGAAGTAGAGGTGCGCCGAGTCGCGCGGGGTGAGCCCGTTGACCATCACCGAGGCCCCAAAGACCGTGTCAAACGGATACCGGGTCCTGATGAACCGCGCCCACACCGGAAACGACTCGACCGAGGTCCCGCAGTTCCGAACCACCACCGTGACCGGACACTGCGCCCCGGCCGGAACCCAGGTCTCAGGTGAGCCGACCCGCGCCACGCCGACATCGTGTTCCAGACGCCGGACACGGAATCGCACCGACGTACCATTGACCGGCACGTGACGTGCGGGAACACCGTCACCGACGTATTGCAGGAACTGGTCGTAGGCGCCGCTGTGGCCCTGAATCCCGACCGTGCTCGAGGTCGCGCACGCCGGCACCCTGAGGAAGTTGAACTGAATCCGGCCGTCGGCCGACAGAACAACCTGCGCCGAGAGTGTCTCGGCCGTGTTGTGACGGACCACATCGAGCCAGGTGATAACGGTCAACCCGGCTCCCCGGTCATCGTACTTGCGAACCGAGCCGGACTGACCCGGGTTCAGGTCGTCCCAGAACAGGGCAATCAGGTTCGGCAGCGTCGGCACCGGCAGCGGCAGGTTGGCACGGCTGGTCGAATTGGTCGGGTACTGAAGGAAACCGTTAGTACAGACAATGACCGAATCGAGCGTGTCGCCGTAGAACGGGAAATGAAAAGGAAGTGCAACCGCGATGCAGCCGTCGTCAGAGTTCGGGTACCAGTTGGTCAGTTCATGGTGACCGGACGGGTCAATCCAGGAAAACGAGATGGTATCACCGTAATCCTGAGTAGTCTCAAAGACATAACCGAACCCATCCGGCCCACCCAGGTCTTTGGGCAAATCTGGGCCGGGCTCGGATGTGGCAAACAGGACAATCAGAGCAAGAAGCGGCACGTTCCCTCCTGACAGAACCCGGTGCTTTGGGACCGGGACATTCCAACTGCTATATTCTACTCAATGGTAATCCTGAGCGCAAGAAAAGCGATTCGCCCGGCAGCTTAGTAGCCCCAGCGGCGGGTCCGCTTGACCCAGGTCTCGCCGTAGGCCAGAGTCAGTGTCAACTGGCCGGCCAGCTCGTTCAGGTCCACGGCCCGACGGAAGAACAGCACCCCGCCCAGGTCAACCGAGCCGAACTTCGGGACCGGAATGCTTGTGCCGAGATGAAAACCGTGCTCGGCAATCGGCTCGGTCTCGAGTTCAGGCTCTGGTCGGTTTCGGTCGAAGTACCAGTTCTGATGTGAGTAACCCAGCCGCAGTGGGTAGCCGACGGCAAGTTCGTACTCGACCCCGGCCGACAGCCGGGTGACGTCGCGGTAGAACGCCGGGCGTCCAGCAATTGTGGTTCCACCCCAGGGTCTCATCTCCAGTCCGGCAGTCAGGTCCAGGCGGGCGAGCGCCAGGCCGGCTCCGAGCCCAACCGCGTGCGGCAGGACGATGCGATACTCCCGGACCGAATCACCGACCACGCCATGGACCCGCAGCACCCGCCGGGCATCAAGCGTCAGTTCAGGTTCGTACATCGCTGCCAGGTTGAAACGTGGGAACTGGACCGACGCGCCGAGCGTCATTGTCGTCCCGGAGTAGTCAACTTCAACCGTGTCGGTCGCGACATAGGTTCCGGCACCACTGACAAACTGCCAGTGCTCACGCGAACCACCGAGCACGCGACTGATGGCAAGGCCGGCCCCGACCCGACCCAGACCACTCAGAGCCAGTCCTGCTCTCAAGTCGTGGATTCCGCCGCGCCCGACCACATGACGCCGGTAATCGCTACCGGCCAGCGATTCAGACCAGACATCAAAGTCCTGATTGAAACGGCTGTCAACGCCGACGAGCAACCGGGCCCGCAGCGGCAACGGGGCCGCGGCAAAGAGCGACGCCGGACGCATCCTGCCCACTGCCCGACCGACTACACCGGACTCGGTTCCCAGCACCGCGCTGCCCAGACCAGACACGCTTACCAGGGTCTTCTGCAGGTCAACCAGCATCCCCGGATTAGCGACCGACAAGGCAACCGTCGAGCCCAGCCCGGCAGACCGTGCGTCGCCCGACAAGACCGCCTCACCCAGACCGCCCATGTTGAAAAAAGACTGCCCGGTAACGAATCCGACCGTCAAGACGAGTAGCAGTACCGGAACGCGCACTAGAAGCGTCCTTCGGGCGGCATCACGAACTCCACGTCCAGTTTGGGCGCGCGCGCGCCGGAGCGGACCACCCGGACGCGAAACGGCCGGGCCCATTCCGGCTCGGCCATGACCAGCAGACCGAAGTTGCCTGTGTCCTGTCCGAGCGCGTCGCGCTGGCTGGTCCAGTATTGAATCAGCGTTCGGACGTCGAAACTGACCAGAGTATCACCGGGCCGGTAGTAGCGACTCGCTGAGGGCAGCGCCTCAAACTGGGCGTGGACGCCCTTTGCCCCGAACGACTCGGTCAGTCGGCGTACCGACAGAGCAACCGACTCCTGGCGCAGGTAGCTCGGCTCCAGCCGCAAAGACAACTCCGCCCGGGCGATTGTGGCTTCGCGGGGAATTGAGTCGAGCCGGAACCGAAGCCAGGTCCGAAAAGCAACCCCGGCACCAACCTGAAGCTCAAACGGGTTGACCGTACGCGGCATGGTGTCGGTGAGCGTCGTCGTGACCGCGGCGTCGAATGCCTTCTCCGCGCCGCCCGAATAGGTGACTCGGACCCGGGGCTTCCGGGCCGCGGTCGCTCCAACTGACCAGACCGCGACGATACCGGTGTCGGTCTGAGGCAGAATGAAGACCCCGTTCAGACGAACCGCCTCGCGCACCGATTCGTCCAAGTCACGGTAGCGCAGGTCAACGACCACACTCTCGCCCTGAAGGATTCCTGTGGCAACGTCCACCGGCCAGATATCACCGCCCGGAATGTACCAGTGGTTTCCGTCGTCGGCCATGTGCCAGGTCGCGGCGCTCGAATCCCACTCGGTCGAGCAGGGCCGGCAGACAAATCCGAACCGGGTCATGGTATCTACCGGATGCAGCACGAGCCGAACCGCCTCAAGCGCGGACAGCGTGAGCGTATCCGGCAGCGCAAACCGGCACAGTGCGCGGGACCGATACAGACTGTCCTCGCCAACGTACATCTGCTGGCCTGAGCTGAGCGGCACCAGCCGGGCAAACCCGGCCATGCTGTCGGCGCGCAGCGAATCGAGCCGGGCAGCTGGTACCCGATTCTGCAGGCCGCCAAACCCGACCGGCGACGTGCTGCAGCCAACAACCACGAGTGCGACAAGCCAGCTCAGACGCTTCATCAAGCCTGGGGAAGCTGGGCAAACCGGTTTCTGATGTGCTCGGCCAGACGCCCGTCAGCCGACTGCATGGCCGACCGCAGCGCGTTCATGATTGCCCGCGGGCTCGACCGGCCATGCGCAGCAACGACCGTACCGTTCACACCCAGCATCAACGCACCGCCGTGCTCTTCGTAGTCCATCCGGTCAATGAACTCGTGCAGCACCGGTTTGGAAAGCCAGCGGCGTAAGCGGTACTTCGACTCCGAGTCAAGATACTCGACCAGCAGCCGGGACAGAACTTCGCCGAGTTCCTCACCGTACTTCAGCACGACGTTGCCGACGAACCCGTCACAGACCACAACATCAACCGAGCCGTCCAGGACCGCGTTGCCCTCAACGTTGCCGACGAAATTCAGCTCGCTCTCTTTGAGCATCCGGTACGCCGCCAATGCTGCCTCATTGCCCTTGGTGTCCTCGCGGCCGATATTGAGCAGGCCGACCGTCGGGTTCGCCTTGCGGAACAGGTAGCTGGCGGCAGTGCTACCGATGACCCCGAACTGAAAGAGCTGGAGCGGCTTGCAGTCCACGTTCGCGCCGACGTCGAGCACAAGCGTACTGCCCTTAAGAGTCGGAAAGAGAACTGCGAGCGTGGGCCGGTATACGCCCGGAATCGCACCCAAGGTTGTCAGGGCGAAAGCCATCACCGCACCGGTGTTGCCGGCGCTGACCACACCGCTAACCTTGCCCTCCTTGAGCAGATTCATGCAGACCGCGATCGACGAATCGCGCTTGCGCTTCACCACTTCGCCCGGCGACTCGTGCATGCCCACCGCCTCGGTCGCCGGCACCAGTTCAAGGCGCTCGGGCCGTTGCTTGCTGAGCGAACTGATAATCTCGGGCTTACCGACAAGCACAACCTCAAGCTCGGGAAACTCCCGAAGGGTCAGCGCAACGCCCTCAAGCTCAGCCTGGGGAGCGCTGTCCGAACCCATCGCATCGAGCGCGATTCTCATCGCGATGACGTCCGGTGATTCAAGACCGGGAAAGCAAGGACCGGGAGAAGCTAGTGCTTCTCCTTCTCCTTCTCGATGAAGATGACTTCCCGGCCCGCGTAGTACCCGCAGTGCGGGCAGACGCGATGGGGAAGCTTGGGCTCGTGGCAATGCGGGCAGTCGAGCACGGTCGGCGCGGTCAGCTTCCAGTGAGTCCGGCGCTTGCGCCCGCGCTGACGGGAGTGCCGTCGTTTAGGTAGCGGCATCAGTCCTCCTGATTGTCATGGTTCACTCGGGATTCTAGCGACACCGGCCCAACTGTCAAGCACGCGCCCGCGCACCGCCGAAAGGTGGAAATCGCCGCTTGACTTCGGCCCGGGGCTACGTAGACTATCGGGCCGCAAAGCGCCCGCGCCCCGGCTCTTGTCTGTCTGAGCACGGCACGGGCAGTTAGAGGCAATGGCGACTACGTAGTCTTAACCTAAGGAGGAACGAGTGAAGACAGCCGTAGTACTGCTGACCCTGATCGCAGGGTTGGCGTTCGCTGCGGGCCCGGCGAACACTCCGGGCATGGTCGACCGTACGACCGACCGTGACCCGGCAGCACCGGCGAGAGCTCCCTACGGAGCTTTCTCGACCTTGATGGACCCGCCTGAGACCGTCTGGACCCGGCCGGTAACGTACAGCGTCTACTGCGTCGGCGTTACCGACGTCCAGGACACCATGATGTGGGTGTCGTGCGGCACGCAGTTGAAGATCTATCGCATCAACATCATCGACCCGACCCGGCCCCTGATTGATAGCTTTGCCCAGACCGGCGGCCCGTCAGGCTGGGGCATCCGCGACATGGCCTACAAAGAGGCGACCGACGAAGTCTTCGCTGGCTTTGACGCTCAGCGCTTTCACGTCTACAACGCCACGACGCTGGTGCCCAACGGGACCTACACCGTGACCGGTTACACCGGCACGGTGCGCGGCTTCGGCTACCACCCGGTCGAGGACTCCTGCTGGACCTGCAACTTCACGACCTCGCCGATGACCAAGTTCTCAATCACTGGGACCAACGGCCACCAGGTGCGGGCTGCGGCCCAGATGAGCTCGGCCTACGGTCTTGCCTGGGATGCGACCAATAGTTGCTTCTGGGTGACGATGGCCGGCAGCGCCGGTGCAAGCCCGTTCTGGAAGATGACCTACCCGGGCTACGCGGTGCCCGACAGCTTCAACCCGGCCGGCTGGGACCTCGGCGGTGGCATCGAGATGTGGCACGGCGACACGTTCATGCTCGCGCTCGAACAGGCCGACCCAGACCGAATCTGGTGTTTCCGGATGATTACCGGCGGCGGAGTTGCCCATGACGTCGCCTTGTCGGAGATTGTGCGCCCGCCCTCGACCATGAACCAGGGCTCGGTTGTGCCCAAGGCGATGGTTCGCAACCGCGGCTCGAACCCGGAAGGCAACTTCCCGGTTACCTGCTGGATTGACTCGGCCGGCACGCGCGTCTACAACCAGACCACGACCTACGCCGGCCCGCTCGCCCCTGGTGCGACCGACTCGGTTGTGATGCCGGCAGCGTGGAACTCAGGACCGGCAGGCAACGTCTACAACGTCACGTTCTTCACGGCTCTGGCCGGCGACGAGAACCGGGCCAACGACACGGCGACCTCGCGCACGACCATCTCAGGCGCAGTGTTCTCTGACACCATCGTTGTCAAGCGCATCCCGGTGTATGCGCCGACGATTGACGGCGTCATTCAGCCGGGCGAATGGGCCGCTTCCATCTGGTACGACATCAGCGACCTTGCCGGTCGCGGCGGCACGCCCTATCCGGCCGGCAGCAACTTCGCCTACTATATGTACGACGACAACTTCATGTACTACGCGATGGACTGCCCGAACTACACCGGCCGCACAAACTACGACCAGTTCGGGCCATACATGGACGAGGACCGGAGCGGAACCTGGTCCACCGACTCAAGCGAAGGCAACCACTGGGTCGAATACGTCGGCTCTGACTCGCTTGTCTACCGCGCCCTGCTGAGCACGGCACCGGCGGTCTGGCGTATGCCGGGTCAGTGCCCGGGCTGCGTCAGCGCCAGCTCGACCACGAGCGGACACCTGCAGTTCGAGGCCAAGATCCCGTTCGGCACCCGTAAGGGCGACTACACGATTGACCCGGGCGACACGGTCAAGTACTTCCAGTACACCGCGGTCGGCGGCGGCAGCCAGTTCATCGGCTGGTGGCCTCAAACCCTGCAGATGGCGCAGTGGCCCAACCCGGCCTACTACGGCATCATGTGGTTTGACCCGAGTACCGGCGTCGAGGAAGGCAAAGTGGCGAGCGTACCCTATGCGCTCTACCGCGTCTCCAACCCGGTGCGGAACTCGGCCGGCATCAGTTACTACCTCGGCCGCCGCTCGGATGTCAGCCTCGGCGTCTACGACGTCACCGGCAAGCTGGTCAAGACCCTGGAAAGCGGCACGTTCGAACCGGGTGTGCGTAACCTCACCTGGGACCGCGCGTCCGACTCAGGCAGCCGCGTTGCCAGTGGCACCTACTTCTACCGCCTCACCGTCGACGGCAAGTCGGTCTCGGCCAAAGCCGTCGTGCTCGAATAGTCCGTCAACGCCGTTGCGAAACCGCCCCTCGGGGCGGTTTCGCTTTTCGCGGTGACCTGACAACCGAACGCCGGCAAGTTCACCGGTCTGCCACCGGCCCGCCTGGTTGTCGGCCCAACTGGCAATCGCAACTGTTTTTCCAACTTCGAAATCGCAACTTCCCATCAGCGCGGTTAGATGTGACATGATGCCCTGTTGACGGCCATTGTCAACAACTTGCGGTAGCGCATCTTCTTGCCGTCGACATAGATGTCGATGGGTTTGCCCGCCGGGCGCCGGATTTCCACGGTCTGGCCACAGTAGCTGCGACCGCACCGGTCCGGCTCTAACTGATACTCAACCCCGTCGTACCGGACCGTGTTGGCACGGTCCACCTTGCGCCAGTAGCGGTGCGCAAAGACCCGCTCGAGGTCGATGTCAGGGCCCGGTCTGGTGAACCGGCTCTGCCTGGCCAGCAGCTTCAGTTTTGCCAACGGCGGGCAGCCGAGCTCCCGGTGTATCCGCACCCCGTTGTAGTACCCGAGATACCGCCCGAGCACGGGCGCGGCGCCGGCAAGGTCTGCTACCCTGTAGCGTCGGAACCAGACCGGAAGCTGGACCTGGACGGTCCCGAGAAACCGCTCGATCTTACCTTTGCCGCACGGGTCGAAAGGCTGGCTGTTGATGAGCGCTATGCCCAGCTCGGTCAGTGCCCGCACTACCTGCAGGTCGGCGTCGTCGGTATGGTAGGTGTAATGGCGTGACTGGCGGTGTCTGATGTAGCGGTACTTCTCGTCGTTGTCGTAGTAGAGGGCGACAAACCGGCCCCAGCGTCGGACGATACGCTTCAGCAGGCGGAAATGCTCGGCCACCGAGTCGTGCTCGACAATCGCCGCGCCGAGACAGACCCGGGTGCAGTCGTCCAGAAAGGCGATGAGCTGGTAGTAGGTGCTGTCACCGGGAATCCACTGGTATGGTGTCGAGTCGCCTTGGACCAGCACGCCTGGTGCCGGTGCCTCGAAGCGACGGCGGAAGGTCTGGCTGCGCTTGCCTGGTGAGTAGACCGCAGCGCGGATGAGCAGTCGGCGTAGCCACTCCTCTGAGACCTGGGGAAAGGACGGGTAGTCCTGGTGCATGAAGTGGTGGAGCAGGGAGAGTGGTGGGTGGCCGAGTTTCTTGTACTGGTGCTTGAGCTGGGCGATGTCCTGGTCGGAGACCTTGCGTGGTTTCGGTGCTGGCCGAGGCGGATACAGCTGGTCGATGCCCACGGCCAGAGCCTTCTTGTAGAGTCTGGTGAGATGGCAGTAGGAGTAGCCGGTGGTTGCGGCAGCCTCTTTGAGGCTGAGACTACCGGCATCGACCAGTGAGAAGACCTGGGTCAGCTTGAGCAATCTATCCTCCGGTTTGATGTTGCAGAGCACGTTGTCCTCCAGTGGTTGCTGGAGTAAGTCTGCCCGCAAAGTTGCGGTCTTGAAGTTGGAAAGAAAGTTGCGGTTCCGGAGTTGGAACGACACCTGGTTTGACTCACCCAGCTTCAATGGTATAATTATCACAGTCGTTGAGAGGACTTGGGTTACTCCCAGTCTGGAACACGCCTGCATGTCTCGCTTCCCCGCTGCGGGAAGATGGAGACCGGGGGGCACGGCGCACTTCACTACACAGTAAGAAACGAACCGGCCACTGCCCAGAGGCCGGAAAGTCAAAGAACCGACGTCTGGATTCGGCATCTGCTGAATCCTTCGTCGATAAGCCATATAAGCCTAAAGAAGGAGGCAAGACATGAAGAGAATGTGGCTGGGCACTATGCTGTTCATTGCCATCGTCGGTCTGGTGACCACGGGCTGCGACAAAGCAATGAACCCGCTCGCAGAAGAAGGACTGGTTCAAACCGCCAGCCACCCGGTGTGTGGCCAACCCAAGGTAGTTACCATCTGGGCTGGCCAACACATCAATGCCGGCACGGTTACGGTCATCAACTGCACCGATTACCTGTACGTAAAGTACCAGAGCTCGGGTGATTGGAAGTTCACCGAGATGCACCTAGCCGTGGCGAACAACTGCACGCAGCTACCGCGCAACAAGAAGGGACATCTGGTCCCGGGGCAGTTCCCCTACTCGATGACCTTCAGCCCGCCGGCATCTGGGCAGGAGTTCACCATTCCACTCGGCGACTGGGAACCTGGCGATACGATCGCCATCGCGGCGCACGCGGTTGTTGTGCGTCTTGACGGCAACGGTAATGTCATTCAGGAAGAAACAGGCTGGGGCGACGTGTGGAAGGGGTGCTTCCGCTACGTGATTCAGGAATGCTACAAGGACGTTGACCTGCCAGACTACCCGGTCAGAATGCGGGGATGGCATCCGTTTGCCGCCGAGCGTGCTTACTGGCGCATTGAGCTCAGCGGTGTCGGCACGGGATTTGACGTCTGGGATTCTGCCTATTGGGTCGGCTGGTGTGCCGAGAAGAACGTCTACATCAGCCAGAACACTTGGTACTCAGTAGTGCTTTACTCGAGCCAGAACCCGAACCTCAATCTCATTCCTCGGCTGTACAAGAACGGTGAATGGGACCGGGTCAACTGGCTGCTGAACCACCGCGGCAACTACCCAACCGCAACTTGGAGTGACTTCCAGAACGCAATGTGGTATCTGCTTGGTGAGCAGAATCGCCCAGGCGGTATCGCCGGAACCATGGCAGACGACGCCATCGCCAATGGCGACGGATTCCGCCCAGGTCCAGGCGGCCTGGTCGCAGTCCTGATGCTGGACGGCCCGAACACGCAGCTCATCTTCATCGAGGTCGACCCGTGAGACTCTGACAAGACCAGACCAGGCTGAGAGCAGAGACCTGATACCGAGAATGGCGAAGGCAGGGAGCGTGAACACGCTCCCTGCCCTGCCAGTCGCTCAGTGCGACCGGAGGACAGAGCTGACTGAGGCCTGCCGCGATGGGACCAGTCTGCAGAGTCAAAGCATACCTTGGCATCTTGTCGCGGTTTGACAAGCCGAACCGCGAAGCGTAGGCTTAGCCGACCTCGGAGGTAAGTCAATGAAACCACTTCTTACGTTCGCTCTGCTCTGCCCGTTCGTTCTGAACTGTGCCGCGCCCCGGCCAGAATCACCCGCGCCCCGCGCCCGGACGGCCATGACCCTGACGAGTTCGGCATTTGCTGATGGCCAGCCCATGCCCAGAACCACAAGTGGCGAAGGTGGCGACAACTCACCCGCACTCGCCTGGGAAGGAGTACCCGCTGGCACGCGCAGCTTCGCCCTGGTTTGCCGCGACCCAGATGCGCCGTCCGGAACGTTCATTCATTGGGTCGTCTACAACATCCCGGACTCAGTCCGCGCCCTGGGCAGCGGGATAGGCACGGACCGGCAACTGCCGAACGGCGCAGTAGAGGGCGAAAACAGCAATGGTGTTACCGGCTACATGGGGCCGATGCCGCCGCCCGGCAAGCCCCATCGCTATTACTTCACAATCTACGCTCTTGACACCATGCTGCCGGTCGAATCGGGCGTAACCGCCCGCAGACTCGACCAGATGATGCAGGGTCACGTGCTCGGCACCGGCCGGCTCTTCGGCACGTATCACCGGCGCTGAACCAGCACTGAATCCCCAGCGCTTGACCCCTGGCCGGCGTCGGCCTAGAATAGAAGCGTGAACCAATCAACCGGAGGTCCTATGAAGTACGTCGCAGTCATCGCTGCGCTGCTTGCCGCCGCGACAACGGTCATGGCCTTTGACCGTGTCGTCGTTGTCGAAGATGCCTACCAGGAAGGCTGAGCCCAATGCGCCAACGCCAGCCGTGTGCTGGACCAGATTTGCATAGACTACGAGGGCTACGTCGCCGCGGTCGAGTGGCACATCAGCTCAAGCTACCCCCTATACAACGCTGAAGGCCGGTCCAAGATGCGGACCTATCCGCCGCCCTACAACGGCGGGTACGCAACGCCTTGGGCCTGGATCGACGGCCGTAACTGCAGCTACGTCTACAGCGCGTGGCCGGGCTACGTCTCCTCGCGCATCCTTGACCCATCCGACGTTCGGTTGTGGATGAGCGGCACGTACGACCCGGGCACAAGAAGCGGCACGGTTCAAGCCGTGTTCTACAACCAGGGACTCGCGACCATCAACGCCACGTGTGAGATGGTCATCACCGAAGACAGCCTGAACTACACCGGACCGAACGGCGACCCGTGGCACAACCACGTCTGCCGTGATTACTTACCCGACCATCTCGGCACGCCGATCTCGATTCCCGGTGGCGGCTACGACACCGTTGTCCAGTCGTTTACTCTGCAACCAGGCTGGGTCGAGCGGATGTGCAAGATCGTCGTCTATGCCCAGGACTTGTCGTTTCACCCCGACTCAGGCTACGGTGCGTTCCAGGCCGGCAGCGCCAACGTTCTCGAATTCGTCGGCCTGCAGGAACCATCAGTTCCTGCCTTGTTCTACAATAACGTAGCCGCACAGGTCAGCCCGAGCCCGTGCCGCAAAACGGCCCAGTTCCGGTTTGCGGCGCGGCCTGGTCGGCCCTATCACCTGAATCTCTACCGGCTTGACGGCAGCCTGCTGGAGGAGTTCTCCGGTCTGAGCGATGCCGGCATCACCACCGTGACGTGGCAGCGGGGTGTCGGTTTGGCACGCGGAGTCTACGCGTATCGGGTCGAAGTAGCCGGTGCGGTTGCGACCGGTAAGTTCATCGTGGCCGACTAGTCACCAGACGATACATGTTCAAGGGCGGGCAGCAATGCCCGCCCTTGTCACCGAATATCAGAATTAGGGCCGACTCAGGGGAGGACCGCCCAGAGGTCGAGTCCGAACGCGAAGCGGGGAAGGCTGCCGCCGCTCGACAGTAATGTCAGCGGAACGGTCGCCTTGGGCTTGAGCCAGAAAGAACCGACCGGGTTCCACGTCATGCCGAGCCCGGCCGAGTGCACACTGGCGCCACTTGCCGCCAGCTTCACACCATTGATGACATTGTCGGTTGCCATCGCTCCAGCAAGCATCGGGAAAATGCTTGCTTTGGGGCTGATTACGAAGTCAGGGAAGACAACGTACTCGAACATGTTCCCGTACCTGGTCGCATCGGCTTTGCCGTTCAGCCAGTACGCCGCACGCGCGTGAATCGCCAGCGGCCCGACCGACACGGTCTGGAACGTAGCACCAAGAGCAATGTCTGTGGACCGGTCACCCAGTTTCAGGACCGCATCCTTGGCGGACGTCGGCATGTTGACTGACGCCGCCAGAGTAAGTCCGAACGGTAGAGGTGCTCCGAGCAAACCGTAGCGCAGCATCAACGCCGCGTCTCCAAGTCCGAAAGCGCTCTGGTCCCCTTGGGTCTTGGAGACAATCGGGGCGACACCGACAAGTTCCAGGTTCTTGAGCAAACTCACACCCAACAACACGTCAGTGCTGATCGTACTAGTCTGCCCGCTGCTGGGCAGCGTCACGTATTTCTCGGCAACGGTATCATACCGCTGCGTCGTGCGCGAAAACCCGGCCGCAACGTAGCCGACGAACTGCAGCGGCTTCAACACCGAAGCACCTCGCGTCAGCATGTACGTTGCCGAGGCATTGCCGGCAAGAATCGCCAGCAGAACTACGACGGAGAGGACGGACTTCTTCAACAGCGAGCTCCTTTCAGCTATCGAACTTTCGTGGCCCCGAAGTCCGGTTTTCGGACCCGTCATGACCAGCAGCCTGACCAAGAACTGCCGAGGTCAACTCAACCAAGGCTATGGCTCAACCGCGGTATAGAACGCGTCGCGGCCACGATAGACACGAAAGAGAATCGGTCCGGCTCGACCCTTGAGCCGACTACGGAGTTCGTTGAAGTCTGCCGCGGTCCTGACCGGCATAAAGTCGACCTCAACGATAACGTCGCCTTCCTTGATACCCGCGTCTTGCGCCGGGCCGCCGCTCTCGACACTCGCAACCAGCACGCCGTACTCAGGAAAAGCATGCCGGGCATCAGTCACTGCTTGATCCGCCACCTTAATTCCAAGCCAGTTCCTGACCGGCAGGCTCTGAGCCGGCTCGGTGCCGGCAACCGGCCAGCGGTCAAGCACTGCCTGTACTGCCATCTGCCGACCCTGGCGGACAAACGTCAGGCTGACGCTTGAGCCGGGCCGGCGTCGAGCGACCTCACTCTGGAACTCACGCACGTCGCTGACCGGCTCACCGTCCAGTCTAATGATGACGTCGCCGGGAACAAGGCCTGCCTTCATCCCGGGCCGGTTGCGCATGACCGCAGCCACCAGAATACCGTCCTGAGTCGAAAGTCCGAGCGCCTGACGCAAGACTTTGCTCAGCGGCTGAGTAGAGATGCCAAGATAGCCACGGATGACGACCCCGCTCTCAATGAGCTGACGACTCACTTCAAGAGCAAGGTTGATGGGCGTCGCGAAGCCGATGCCGGTGAACCCCTGCGGGCCGGTTCGAGTCGAGCTGCACACGCCGATGACCCGACCTTTCAAGTCAACCAGCGGGCCGCCCGAGTTCCCCGGGTTGACCAGGGCATCGGTCTGAATGAAGTCCTGAAAATCAGGCCCGGACCGACGCGCCAGTCCCCAGCGCGAAACCGCACTGACAATCCCGGCCGAAGCCGAGACTTCGAGGCCCAGCGGATTGCCCAGCGCCATGACCGGCTGACCGACCTCAAGCTCATCGGAGTTACCCAACGCCGCGGGCTCCGGTCGCGCCCGAGCCTTGACACGCAACACGGCCAGGTCAGTAATCGGGTCTCGGCCCACGACCTTGACATCGTTCTCCTCAAGTAACGTGCCGTCCGCGAGTTTGACCGTTATCGCCTCGTAGCCGGCAATGACGTGGTTGCAGGTGATGATGTGGCCGAGCGTGTCGATGATAAACCCACTGCCCAGGGAGCGGGTTTGAACATAGTCGGAACGCTCGCCGCCGGTATCAGACAAGGCCACGACCTTCTCAGCATAGACGCCGACCAGGGCCGGCTTGGTCCGCCGGACCGCGGCGGTGAAGTCTTGTGCCTGAACCAGAGCCGACACCAGCGCGGCAAGAACCGTTGCTGAGAACCGACTCATCCTCTGCTCCGGCGGGCCGCCTCGCCCAGGGCAAAACCCCGCTCGATGCACTTCATGTTGACCGGCACGAACTTCGGCTTCTTGGCGAACTCATGCTTCGCCTGTTCAAGCAGCGCCTCAAACGGCACGACCTCGGTCGCGCCGACATAGGCCCCGAGCATCGCCATGTTCGCGGCTTTGGCCGAGCCGGCCTCAATTGCAATCTGGTTCGCCGGAACCTCGACCACGCTCAGGTCGGTCCGGTCCGGCCGCACATTGATGAGCGAGGCGTTCACGACCACGAAGCCTTTGGGCTTCTGCAGGGGGCAGAACTTCTCGAGCGACGGCCGGTTCATCACCACGGCGTCGCGCGGGTGCATGACAATCGGCGAGGCAATCGGCTCGTCCGCGATGATAACCGTGCAATTGGCCGTGCCGCCCCGCATTTCCGGGCCGTACGACGGCAGCCAGACAACCTCCTTGCCCAGTCCCATCCCGGTCTCCGCCAGAATCTTACCCGCCAGCAGCACGCCCTGTCCACCGAACCCGGCAAATACCGCCTCAACCTGCATGGCTGCCTCCCTTCGGCTCAGGGCTCGAAGCTTGTAGCCTGGGACCTTCCTCCTCAGGCCGCTTGAAGTTCTGCACCGGGTAGTAAGGCATCATGTGCTCTTCGAGCCAGCGCGTCGCCTCAAAGGGCGGCAAGCCCCAGTTGGTCGGACAGGTCGAAAGACACTCAACAAAGGTGAAACACCGGTTGTCGCGCTGGAGCTCGAATGCGGTCTTCAGGGCTCGCCGCGCTTTGACAATCTGCTGGGGCGTGTGGAGCGCGACCCGTTCGATGAATCCGGGCGTGCGCAGACTGGCCAGAAGTTCGCACATTCGCGTCGGGTACCCGACGTCGGCCACATCCCGGCCTTTGGGGCTGGTGGTCGTAACCTGGCCCGGCATCGTGGTCGGCGCCATCTGGCCGCCGGTCATGCCATAGATGCAGTTGTTGATGAACACGACCGTGAACTTCTCACCCCGATTCGCCGCGTGGATGATTTCGCTCATGCCAATCGACGCCAGGTCGCCGTCGCCCTGATAGGTGAAGACGATCAGGTCAGGCCGGGCCCGCTTGATGCCGGTTGCCAGGGCTGGAGCCCGACCGTGTGCCGCCTGCTGGAAGTCGAAGTTGAAGTAGTTGAACGCGAGCACCGAGCACCCGACCGGCGCAATTCCGACTGCCCGCTCGCGCAGACCCAGTTCGTCGATCACCTCGGCAATCAGCCGGTGCGCGACGCCGTGCGTGCAACCCGGGCAGTAGTGAGTCGGAACTGGCGCCAGCGACTCCGGCCGCTTGAACAGAACCTTCACCTGCCACCTCCGGTTCTCTTGACTGGGACTTGAGGCCCTGCTCCCAGGTGCAGCTTCACCTGCTCAATCACCTCTTCGGGCGAGGGCACGAACCCGCCCTGCCGGCCGTAGAAGTGGAGTGGCTTGTCCCGGCCAATGGCCAGACGCACGTCCTCAATCATCTGGCCGCAGCTCATCTCGACCGACATGACAAACTCGGCCCGTCGAGACAACTCGTAGACCTTGTCCTCAGGAAATGGAAACAGGCTGATGGGACGAAGCAGACCGACCTTGATACCCTCGTCATCCAGACGCTGAATTGCGGTCTTGCACACCCGCGCGGTCGTGCCGTACGCCACCAGCAGGGCGCTGAACGGGCCGGTGGTATTGTACTCTTCAAACCGCACTTCGTGCTTCTTCATCTCCTCGTACTTGGCCGCGAGCTTGCGGTTAACCTGCTCCTCAACTGCCGGGTCAAGAAAGAGCGAATTGACCACGTTCGGCTTACGACCCTTGCACCCGGTCGTGGCCCAGTCCTTGGGCGGCAGCGGCGGAAACTCCCACTCCTTGAACTCAACCGGCTCCATCATCTGGCCAATCATGCCGTCACCGATGACGATCACCGGGTTACGATACCGGTCAGCCCGGTCAAATGCCAAAGGCATCAGGTCCGCGGCCTCCTGCACTGACGATGGCGCAAGCACCAAGCATCGGTAGTCACCGTGCCCCCCGCCCTTTGTCGCCTGCAGGTAGTCGCCCTGAGAAGGCAGAATCCCGCCCAGACCTGGTCCGGTGCGTACGATGTTGACGACCACGGCGGGCAGCTCGGCCGCGGCGATGTACGACAGACCTTCCATCATCAGACTGATGCCCGGGCTGGACGAAGTCGACCAGGCACGCGCGCCCGCTCCTGCCGCGCCGTAAAGCATGTTGATGACCGCAACCTCGCTCTCGGCCTGGAGGAACGCGCCGCCGACCTCAGGCATCCGCCACGCCAGATATTCGGCAACCTCAGACTGCGGGGTCAGCGGATAGCAGAAATAGCAGAGGCCGCCGGCCCGAATCGCCGCCTCGGCAATCGCTTCGTTCCCTTTCATCAGCACCTTGTCCGCCATCTCAGGCCTCCTTTGCTGCTGCGGCCGGCTCCGGGCTGTCGAGCTGAGCCACCTCAATCGCCACGTCCGGGCAGATGAAAGCACAGAACCGGCAGCCGATACAGACCGGCTGGTTCACAACGTGGGAGAAGAAGTAGCCCTTGTCATTGATGTCTTTGGACATCGCCAGCACCTGCTTCGGACAGACGTGCACGCACAGCTCGCAGCCTTTGCAGCGGTTGCGTTCAATCGTAACCTGGAATCGCTTTGCCATATTTCTCCTCAGATGTTGACCCTGTACTTGCCCAGCCAATTTGACTGCTCCCACGGCTTGAGCATCAGCCGATCTAATATCATCACCGGATACCGGCACGATGCCGCGTTGTAAGCCCATAGCATCCGCCTTTCTACAACCACGAATGCGACGCGTCGGCCCGTAACGCGCGCCACTTCCTCGGCCAGACTGATGCCTTCTTCGATAACCGAACCGGCGGTCTCCTCTATCAAGTGGGAATTGACCACAATGTCCGTGACCGGTACGTGCGACGACGCTTCGATGTCCTCAATCATCTGCCTTGCGCCAACGACAGTATTGGTCTTGGGCCGGCGCGAATTAAGCACGATGAAACCCGAGTAGTCGTTCCAGTCCATGCCCTCGGCCAGCGAGGCCATCACCCTCGCGCCCACCGGGTCTCCGCCCAGGTCAAGCACTAGGTGTCCGGCTGGCCGGTCAATCGCGCCCTTGACCTCAGGCGTTATGATGGGTAGGTCCGCATTCACCAGCCCTTCGCCCGGCACCAGCACCTCGACGCCCTGACGCCGCAGCTCAGCCCGAACCTCGCGGCTGCGGAAGTAGAGGTTGACGATGTCAAGGTCGGCGATGCTGACCTTGCGGCCGGTCCGGGCCAGATGCAGCGCGAAATTGACCGCGACCTCGGTCTTGCCCGAGCCGTACCCGCCGCAGAACAGATTGACCCGCTTCAACCCGGCAAGCAGGGAATCAGCACCCAGCCAGCCTGCGCCGGCTGCGGCTTTCCGGGTCATGGTGTTGGTCACGGGATGGATACAATACACCGAGAACCGGCCAGGGTCAATCCGCGCATAGAGGCTTCTTGGGGTTCCCCAACGCGGGCCACTTGGGGTGCACCGTGTCTACCAGCGCAGGACGCTCGCGGCCCAGGTGAAACCGGTGCCGAACGCGGTCAAGAGTAGCAGGTCGCCGTCGCTGATTCTGCCCTGCTCACGCGCCTCGTCCAAGGCGACCGGAATCGTTGCCGCGGACATGTTGCCATACTTGTGCAGCACGACAAACATCTTCTCAACCGGTATCCCGGTTCGCTCCCGCGTCGCCTCAAGAATCCGCATGTTCGCCTGGTGTGGAATCAGCAGCGCAATCTCATCCTTGGTCACGCCCGCATCCTTCAGCGCCTTGAGCGCAGCCCCGCCCATGGCCCGCACCGCGTGCTTGAAGACCTGATTTCCCTCCATGTGGACGAACTGCTGGCCCTGCGCCAAGGTCTCCGGGCTTGTCGGCAGACGCGTACCGCCCGCCGGCTGGTAAAGCAGCGGTGCCAGGTTGCCGTCACAACCCCAGTTCGACGACAGCAGCCCGGACCGGCCGTTGCCCGGCACAACGACCGCAGCCCCGGCGCCATCGCCGAACAGCACGCAGGTTGCCCGGTCCTGCCAGTTGACGACCTTGGACATCACCTCAGCCCCGACCACGCCGACCTTTCTGCCCGCGCCGGTCGCGACCAGGTTCGCGGCGATCTCCAGGCCGAACAGAAACCCGGAACAGCCCGCGCTCACATCGAACGCAGCACTGCCCGCGATACCGAGCCGCTTCTGTACCCAGCACGCAGTTGCCGGATAGACCGTATCCGGTGTTGAAGTACCGACAATGATGGTGTCCAGCTCAACCGCTCTCAAGCCGGCCTGGGTACATGCCTTCACCAGCGCCTCTGCTGCCAGGTCGCTGGTTGCGGTCTGCTCATCGGCAATCCGGCGCTCTCTGATGCCGGTACGCTCGACAATCCACTCATCACTCGTCTCGACCGTCTTTTCGAGGTCGAAATTGGTCAGCACCCGCTCGGGCAGGGCCCGGCCTGTGCCGGCAATCCTCAAGGCTTTCACAAACTCAAACGATAGCCAATGTCCGGCCCAAGTCAAACCGCGCAACCGCCCGAGCTCATGCAGCGCACTCAGTGTTACAACCTCGCAGCCTCGTCTGCACCTGGAACGGCTTGTACTCATGATGCTGAGGATGAAGACACCCAACGAACAAGTATGCCGCCCAGAGTGAGAAGGTCATCGCGCGGCTGGCCGACGAAATCGGGCAAGTCCGAACCCAAGATTGGCATAGGCCTCTTGTCCGTCAAGGTGCAAAGAGAACGGACGGGGCCGCGCTGCGGCCAGCATGTCGCCGCGCTGCGCCTGAAGCAAAGAGGAAAGCGGCGTTGCCGACCACGACCAGAACCAAGGTCCGAGCCTGGTCCCGAGCGCAGGTCGGTTCGGCGCAGCCGGCCAGGAGCCGAGCCAGGAACAGAGCGACAGACACAGAGACAGAGATTTCGGCAGGGAGAACGCCAGGGCCGGCGTCGGCTAGAACGACCTCGACCGGGACCGGCCGAGCCGCACTCGCTGCGACGACCAGAACCGCGGTCCAAGTGACAAGGGAGACCGTACCCACCTGGAATGTGGTAGTGGACTAAGTAGCAATATGCCAACCGGTTAGGCTGAAGTTCTGGTTGCCCAAGGGTTACAATATGTGTAAACTAGTGCCGTGACACTGAACCGTCCGAACATGCCCGGGCTGGTTGAGCAGCCCGGACAACTGGTCATGGCAGAATGGAACCGCCTGGCCTGACCCGTGCCCTTGCCGACCGGTCAGCCAGCACCGCGGCCCGCGCGAACGCGGGCCGCTGCCTGACTGAGCCTGTGGACTTCAGTCGTTCTCGGTCAGAATCACCTTCCTGCTTATGCGGTCGTCAGGCGTCTCGAGCGTGCAGAAATACACACCCACCGGAACCGACCTGCCTTTCTGGTCCAGGCCGGTCCAGACCGCCTCGTTCAGACCACCCGGAGCCCTGCCCGAGAACAGGACGTTGACCTGTCTGCCCGCGGCATCGTAGACCTTGACCGAGGCGTCTGCGCCCGGCATGGCCACCTGCCAGAACACTGAGACCTGGCCTCGGGCCGGATTGGGGCTGGCCCGGCGCAAGTCGGTGGCGAGAACCGCACCCATCGCACCGTCCTGCGTCATCGTTCGTCACCGCTCGTTCTTCGGTCTTCTCCTGCTGCTCGCGGGCAAGGTCCGCGTCGGGCACAGGGACGGTGGCGATTTGCAGTCGTTCGGTGACCGTGTCGTCGAGCACAAAGCAGATGTGACTCCCGGACGGATGGAACACCGGGTCTGAGCAGTCCATGGCGATGTCGACCAAGCGGACCTCGGTCCCTGGCTCTGATGCTCGGACCATGAAGACTTGGTCGTATCCTGCGCCGACGCCGTCCTCGGCCTCGCGCACGTAGCAGACCGCAGTCCCCTGCGCGTTCCACCTCGGCGTGATGGCCTCCATGCCCTCAGCCAGCCCGGTCTCGCCGCCGTCGGTCGAACCGGAGCCGGGCCGCCGTGGACCAGTGTAGATGAAGCGGCCCGCCATCTGGTCGAACGCGCCCTTGTTCGGCGCAGGCCAGTACTGCCACAGCGCTCGTGTGTTATTGCCCTTCAGCGCGAGAATCTCGTCGCCGGCCAGGACAATGTCTCCACCGCCCTTCACGCGCTTCCTCAACCCGGACGAGTCTCTAGATGGAATCGTGTCGCGCTGTTCCCATTCGTCCTTCACGGGGTCGTACACCCAGAACTCCTGCGTGTTCCCGCCCTTCAAGGCGAAGATCAGGTCGTTGCGATAGCAGGCCGACCCACCATCCTTGACTTTCTTCCCGGCAGAGCCGAAGGGCATGCTCGCAAGCGGCTGGCTGTACCACGTCTCGCCCTCAACGTCGAACTTCCAAAACTCATGGTACTTGGCTTTGAGGGCGTAGATGGATTGTGCCCCGTCATAGACCAACCACGAGCCCTCGTCCCATCTCGCGCGTCTGCCTGCTGGCGCGTCCGGCTCCGCCTCCCAAGAGCTGTCTGCGACCCGGTACCGCCAGAACTCGGTTCCTTTGCCCTTCAGCAGGTACAGGTAGCCACCCCCGTCGCCGGTTACGTGCACCATATCGGTGCCCCTCTTGACTCTACTCAGCCTCAGGCCGCGCGGCACGTCCGGAAGCTGATGCCACTCGTTCCCAGCAACATCGTAGCGCCAGAAGCCGACCGAGTTGTTCCCTTTCACCATGTACACCGAACCGTCGCCGTCCGACGCGCCACGGCAACCCTTCTTGGGCAGCTTGCCCTCGCCGCCAAGCTGTATGTCCCACAACTGATGCCAACTGTCCTGGTTCGGGTCGTACCGGTAGAAGTCCGCGACCCCGTGTCCCTTGGCTGAGTAGACCTGGCCGTCTCCCACGTCGTATGTCAGCCATCCGCCGGAGCTCGCGGCCTTGTACGACGGGTCAGGCGGCATGTGGCGCCGCTCGGTCCAGGGCACGTAGTCGATGCAATCGAGCGTGTCGAAGCAGGGCAGCATCGGGATGCCGACGGCACCGGACTCGCCCTGCGCATGTCCTTCGCTCACGGTCAAGTACAGCGGGCCGGCCGTGGTCGGGTGCACAACCAAGACGGCGTGACCCGTTGAGTCTGTTCGGCCCGTGACCAAAACCTCACCTGGCTTGTAGGCGCAGACCAGCGCACCAACCAGCGCTCCGCCTGCCGTGCTGATTGCTGTCACCCCGAGCGGTTGGTCATATCCAACGAAGAGCCGGTGGTCGTCGGGAAGGTCGGCCAGCACAGCCGGTTTGGGCACCCCACCGACCCACATACTGAGCGTCGGGTCGCCAAGCAGGTTCCATTCCAGGTACCTGGGTCGCCAATCCCACATGGAGAACACGCTGTCCCTAGCAATGAGTGTCGCAGGCCCAAGGCGGTAGGCGCGTTCGTCAAAGGCCCCTGAGAAGAGACCTCTGTACACGGCGCTCCGGAAGAACGGTAGCTCTGATTGCGAGCCGGCGTCGGTCGTCCCGAAGTAGGCAATCGCACCGCCACGGCTCTCCGGCGTGCCCGCAAGAACGGACCTGTTCCCGATAGCCGGTGCCGCTGACCAGAGATTCACCGTGTAACATGTCCCACCCACCATAACGGGCATCCTATGCCGTTTGTCCACGACTCTGGCTCGATAGAATTGAAGGGGCTACCCCAGTTGAAGCCCCAGATTTGCCCACGATAGGCTATGAACGCACGCCCTTCAGACGCAACAGAGTCGACGTCGTCCGCATCGTGGCCTCGGATTCTGCTGAGGCTGTCGCCGGAGGCGTACGCGTTCGTCTGCCAGTGCGCGTGAGCGGCGCGTGAATCGGACCAATAAAGCGAGTCATCCTCGTCGCCGTCCTCTTTCACTACCGTGCAGCCGGTGATGAACCAGAGCGAGTCGGTACCCACGTTCGCCATTTCATAGCTCAGCACCTTCGCGACGGCAGTCCTTGCTTCGTCGAGCGTCGTGACTGGTAGGCGCCCAACC
Source organism: Caldifarciminota bacterium (assembly GCA_965648905.1). Classification (GTDB taxonomy): domain Bacteria; phylum Hydrothermota; class Tepidihabitantia; order Tepidihabitantales; family Tepidihabitantaceae; genus CAZQFS01. The sequence goes on along the minus strand of CBFGIT010000017.1, from coordinate 29,939 downwards.
GAAATCTCCATCTTGTAGCTCGGTTCAGACGCACCATCAACGTCACCGTACAGGCAGTCGGTGTAGACGTCCGAAAATTGGTCGAAGCAGGTCGGCAGGTACAGCGCACCGGTAGGACAAGGGTCGCCGACGAGCAAGACGTAGTCGGGTCTCGGCACCCACGCCTGGTAGGCGGCCTTGACAAACGCCATGATCCCTTCAGACGATGAACCCGCCTCGGTCCTGCCGACAACTCTTGTGAGTATGCCCTTGTGAATCCTCCAGTCAACCAGGGGCTGCAGGCAACCATCTCCCACGATGGTGTCGGCTGCGATTATCAGCAGTTCTGCCCCGTCGGGTATCGATGCGACCGATGCGGCCGCAAGCAGGCAAATGAGCAGCAGTGTCTTTCCTCTCATGGTTCCTCCTCGTTCTGGCTTTGTCGCCGCAGGGCAGCCGGGCTGCTCGTCCGCGCCCCGCAGCTTTGTCTATCGCACTTTCACCACGCGGACAGGGGCAACGTTGCTCCCCGTTTGCCTGATGCAGTACACTCCGGGCGGCAGTTTTCGGCCGGTTGCATCGCGTCCGTCCCAGACGGCTATCAGCCGTCCGCCGCCCGATTGAGCGGACGCAAGTTCTGCAACCAGCCTTCCGTGAATATCGTAGATGCTCAACGGCAGGCCGTTCTGGCCACCTCCGGCAATGGTGAGCGAGCCGCAGAAGGGATTGGGCCAAACGCCGAGTCGTGTGGTTCGGGGCCTCGGGACTGGTGACGGCTCTTGGATTCCGAGTGAGGTGTCCCTGATGACAAACACCCAGCGGCTGTTCAGACAGCCGACGTAGATACGGTTCTGCACCGGACTGCGCACCTGGACGAAGGGGCTACTACCGACCGGGAGAGTCCGCGCGATTCGGCTACCATCTCCAGCTATCACCACGACCGAGCCGTCGTAACAGGCGCAGTATAGCCAGCCGCTGTGCGAGCTCCAGAGAAGATGCTGAGGCCCTCGGGGAATCGGCAGGGTCCGAAGGACGGAGTCCGTTCGCATGTCAACAGTGAGAACGGCATGCATCGTGGAGCCCTCCTCCGCTCCAACAAAGAGCATGCCCAGTTCAGAGTTCTCGTCCATTGACCAGGCGATCGACCGATACGGCAAGGGTATCGTTCCAACAGCAGTGTCGCCCTGTCCATCGACGATGGTCACTTCCTCGAACGCTCCATGGAAGTACTTGTCCGCCTGTTCGCAGTAAAGCCCCGACCTTGCGTATTCCCTGACTGCCACGCTACCCACCACACGGAAGCTATCGGCGTCAATTATGCAGACCCTCGCCACCTCATCGCATTGCACGTAGAGCCTGCGGTGCCGGGTGCTCAGGTGCATCTTCAGCGGCCCGGGCCATACGTGGACCCGGGCAACGACCGAGTCGGTCCTGCAGTCGATGCAGGCAACCTCGTTTGCCTCATGGCAGGACACCCAGACACGGTTGCCAATCGGGTCCCAGATCGGAATCGCTGCCCACTCCACCGGAATGGCCCGCAGGCGCTGGTGGGTTCGGCCGTCGACGACGAGAACTGATTCTGCATCCCCGGGTCTGAATGTCCAGTAGGCCTTGTTGTCGATGGAATCGTAGACTCCGCACCAAGGTCCGTCGAGGGTGAAGCGTTCGATGACCCGGTTCGTAGCACAGTCGATGGTGAAGAGCGAGCTCGCGCTGAAGCTCCGGCCGTACACCACGTCGGCCCTCGAGTTGTAGCACATGCTGCCGACCCACGCTCCGCCGACGTCAATCGAGTCCTCTACGTAGGGCTGGCCATAGCTCACCCCGCCGGCCAGCAGGAAGCAGGCCAGAAGCATCAACCGGAATCTGGAAGCATTCACGCTATCTCCGCACGAGACAGTCTGCCGCCTAGCAGAACCACGTCAACCACGCGCGTTGCCTCACTTCCTGCTCCACCGCTGCGCCACCAGTCTGCAGCTTGCTGGAGTTGACGCCGTTGCCTGTGGACAGGCCTTGGTTGTCCTGCCCGCATATTGACGATCGATAATTAAGTATCGTCTCCCCAGACCCCCTCGACGCGTCCGGCCCGGCAGCGTAGCCTGTGGCATAGAGGTACCCGGTCGGCGACAAGGCTGCGGCTCGCACGCCGTCGTTGCCGTTCCCCGGGCCGTTGTATCGTTGGACCCACTCAGTGGCGAAGCCGGCCGTCGCCACGACGAGCAAGGCCAGCCGTGTCATCGTTGCATTCAGTCTATTCCTTTCCACATCTGTCTCCTTTCTCGGTCATTACGCAAACAACCCCTTGTTGCCCGCGCCTCCGCTCGCGTCTCACTCCATCTTCACCACCTTTCTCCGACTTGCCTGGCCAGGTTCCACGATGACGTAAACCCCCGCGGGCAACCGGCTGATGTCGTTGCGTCCAGGCTCCAGCACCGCGACCCGGCGACCGGTTGCGTCGAGCAGGCCGGCGCGGGACAGCCCCAGTGCGCCGGACGCACCAGACCGAGGTGCGGTCCCTGCGCCGAGCCACAGCACGCCGTGCACGACCGTAGCATCCAGTCTCGGACTTGGGCTTTGCGGATCAGGGACTTCCTCTACTCCGACCGCCTCACGCACCACCGTTACTGTCGTCTCGCTGGTGCTGATGAACAACCGATGGTGTTCCGGACACCAAGCCATGTGACCGCCTCCGACGACGCCCAGAGAAGCCACCAGCGTATCTCCCCAACAATCGTACACCCGCAGTTGGTGCGCGGTAGTGACGAAGAGCCGATTCCCGGCAGTGTCAAGTTCAAGCCGACCCACGCCATCACCAAGGTAGCAGTACGCGACCACACTGTCTCGGGCGCAATCGAGCACCACTAGAATCGACCCGCCGACGACCGCGTAGACCCGGTCGTTCCGCGGGTTCCAGAGCGACCGTCCGATTCTCGGCGGCACGAGCAAAGTGCGAACGACCTGGTACAGCGAGCAGTCCACAACCAGGGCCCGGTCGGTCAGGGTGAACGCATACAGCCGGTTCTGTGCTGGGCTGTAGGCGTAGGAGCACGGGTCAAGACCAAGCACGATGGATGCCAACAGCGTGTCTGCCCTCGCGTCGAGCACCGAAAACCTGCTCTGGCCCCACGTCCCGCCGATGAACAGCCGGCCGCGCGTGGGGTCCGGAACCAGCGCGCCGAATCGGTGCGGCACGTTCACGACGCGGAACAACGAGTCGCCCGCCAGGTCGAACACGGCCAGACTCGAATCGGCCTGCCGGCAGTACAACTTCCCAGACTCGCTAACAATGGCCGCAGGTCCGCCCACGCGGTCGCAGGGTATGACTCCGACGACCGAATCCCGGCTCCCGCCCAGGGCCACAATACGCTCACCAATACCGTCCAGGCAGTACGCTTTCGTGTCGCCGAGGCCGATGAAGCCGGTATGGCAAGTGAGCATCCGAGTCCCGCCGAGCCGCACGTTCGCACAGTCGACCAGGTACATCGCGCCTTCATAGTACAGGCAGTAGAGTCGGTCTCGCGCAGGCACGTAGCAGAGGTCGGCGTAGGACTCGCGCGGCCCGGTCAGGATGATGGATGCTACCTGGTCCAGGACCCCGTCGATAACGCTCACGACGCCCCACTCCTCGGCACCGACATACACGAGGTCGTCTCTGGAGTTGTCGCAGAACGGCGTGCGGGGCTCGCTTGGGACTCCGTCGACCACGGCCACAATCGAGTCGTTGCGGCAATCAATGACGAAAACCGGTATCGTCCCAGAAGCTGGGGGTGAAGTGGCAATATGGCCTGAGTTTGTCTATGGTTCTATGGAACGTCAAACCCTAGACAGGAGAACTCAGGCCATGAAGAAGAGTATAGCATTAGAACTGGCAGCTGTACTAGCCGAGGACGGTTTCTCTTTGGACGAGCTGGTGGTCAAGACCAAGGTGCTCTTTGAACGCAACGGGATGGCCGGTTTTGTGAGCCTGCTGCTGGAACTGGTCGACGCCTGGCTCTGCCGGGGAATCATCGACCGCAGCCGCGGCTGGCGGCCGAAGCCCTGTTGTGAGACTCCGCGCTACGAGTTGCAGGACCGGCTGGAACGGCGGCTGCGTACCAGCATCGGGACGGTCCGACTGCGGTGGCGACGGCTACGCTGCTGCGGCTGCGGCCGAAGCTGCATCCCGCTGCGTGAGTTCACCGGTCTTGAGCCCTATCAAGCCAAGACCGCAGAACTGGAACGGGTGGTAACCGAGGTCGTCGCCGAGCAGAACTACCGGCGGCTATCTCGGCATCTGGCACTGATTGGCGAAATCCCGGTGCCCAAGAGCACGGCCCACCGCTGGGTCACGCTCAGCGATTGCGACGAGATAGCGGTCGACGGCAAGCGAGGCCCCCTGCTCTTTGCCGACGGCACCGGATACAAGCGTCGCCCCGACGTCCAGCACGGGGTGGACAACGGCGGCGAGTTGCGACTGGCCCTGGGTGTTACCAGCCAAGGCACGGTAGTGCCCCTGGGTGCCTGGAGCGGTAAGTCGTGGAGCGAGATTGGCGCGGCGATGGGGCCGGTCGGGGCCGAGCCGATTGCCGACGTCCTGGTTAGTGACGGTGAGCCTGGACTGGCGGAGGGTCTGGCTCATCTGGTGCGCGACCAACAGCGCTGCCACTGGCACCAGGTCCATGACCTGGACCGGTTCATGTGGATGGACGGAGCGGGCAAGGGCGAGCGCCGACAGGCGCAGTCTCAGTTGGCCGGTATCGTCGGCATTGAGCTGCCGGCCGAGGACTTCGAGCAGGTGTCGGAAAAGGACAAAGAGGACATTCGCCAGACGACGGTGGCGGCAGAGCGGCAGCTTGCGGGGCTGGTCGGTACGCTGGAGGCCCGCGGCTACAAACGTGCGGCCAGGTACATCTGCTACGCCAAGGATCGGCTTTTCACCTACGTGCGCTGGTGGTTGGAGTCAGGACTGGTGGTGCCGCGGGCGTCGTCGATGATTGAGCGGCTGATGCGTGAGCTTGGTCGCCGGCTGAAACGGATCGCCTTCGGCTGGAGCGAGCGTGGTGCGGCGAAGATGGCGCGGATAATCATCAAACGCGTCACCAGCGCCGGCGAATGGACCGCCTACTGGCACCAGCGGCTGCGGATTCTGGGCAAAGTCACCCTCACTCTCGAAAAGGTCACAGCCTCATGACCCCCAACTTCTGGGACAATACCCGAAAACCTCGTTGTCGTCGCCAACACAGTAGAGCTTGTTGGCGGTCGGGCTGTACCACTGGCCGTACAGGTCGTGTTGTACAGGCAGCCGAAGAGTGTGCACGACGCTGTCTGAAGCACAGTCAATCCGGACGACGTTCTCTTCACTCAGTCCGTATACGCTGTTGGTGCCCGAGCAATAGACCAAGAAGCCCAGGCCACACGAATTGGGGACTGTCCACGAGCTGTCGGTTGCGCAGTCGATGACGAGTACGGCATCGTCGCCGCCGCAATAGATACGGTCGTCGTCCGGGTCGTAGCACACTGGCCACCACTGAACCGAGCCACCGGGGATCGGTATTCGACCAATGACCGAGTCGGCAACGCAGTCGAAAACCGCGAACACGCAGTCATCTATCTCTCGGCAGTAGACTTTGTTGCTCGATGGGCTGTACACAATATCGCCGTGGTCTACGTTGGGAATCGTCCGCAGCAGACTGTCTGAGGCCCCGTCGAACACGTCCATACTCATTGTAGCGCCGTTCGAGAAGTACAGCTTGTTGCTCGCCGAGCAGTATGCGAGCACCGTCTTCGCACGCGTGTCGTAGTCACCGCGCAGCGAACGGACGACCGTTCGTGTCGCGATGTCGATGATGCGGAGTGAATCGTGCAGCGCATACAGCCTTCGGCTGACCGGATTCAGACCCAATCTGGCACCGCCGCACGGAATGCAGGCAATCTTGCGGCTGGTCGTACCATCAGTCACGACGATGCTCTCCGCACCAACATAGACCTTGTTGTCAACCGAGTCGTACAGCAGGTCCGTAACCAGGCGGCCGCCAACAATGCGGTCAACAGTACAAAGCACGCTCTCGACGTAATACTCGCAGGACCCCGCTGCTGCCAGCGCCGCGAGCAACAGACAGAAACGCCTCATGCTATCCTCCTAATCTCATCACAACAACCCTTCGGACCGCTGACGGCGCAGAGCGAACAAAGTACACGCCCGGCGCAAGACCGCGCATGGTGTTCGAGCCAGGATGCAGTTCCATGACCTTGCGGCCGGCGACGTCGAGTATGGCCGGCTCCGCGCCCAGCCACAGCGCGCCACGGACGATGGTCGGGTCGAGCCTGCGGCTCAGCGCGACAGACTCAGTGGCTTCCTCGCAGCCGTACGGCAGGCTGTCACGAACCACCGAGACACTGCTTTCGTCAGTGTTCAGGCAGTAGACTCGCCCGCTGACCGGGTTATCGCACATCTTCGTGGACCGGAAGTCCATCATAATGGTCTCGACGACCGTATCCGCGGCCCCATCAATGACAGTCACAGTGCGGTCGCCGGCGCTCGTGCAGTAGACCATGTTGGTCTGCGGGCTGTAGCAGAGGTCGGCAGGAGCCGCGCCGACGGCGAGTGCGGCAAGCCACCGGTTCGTCAACGCGTCGATGATTGTGACAGCGTTCTCCACCTCGCTCGCGCAGTAGACCTTGTGGTCCCGGGGATTGTAGCAGATGGCGCACGGCCAGGGTTCGACAGGTACGGTCGCCAGTATCTCGTTCGTCTGGCCGTCGATTACTGTGACGTTGTTGGCAGAGTTGTTGGCCGAGTACAAGCGGTCAAGGTCGCCGGCATAGCAGAGCCCGATGGAGAAGCCACGGGGCATGACGACCGTCGCCACTATCGAGTCGGTCTGGCCATCAATCACCGTGACGCAGGTATCGGTGTGCCCTGCTGCACAGACTCGATTATCAACCGAGTTGTAGACCATGTCAATCGGGTCATACCCAAGCGGAACCGTATCGATAACCGAATCCCGAACTCCGTCGATGACGGTGACGTTGCCGAGCCCGTTGGCGCAGTACAGCTTGTTGTTTGCGGTGTTGTAGCACAGCATGCAAGGGTTTCCTCCAACGACGACCGTGCCCAGGACCGAGTCACCCGCGCCGTCGAGGACCGTAACCGTCCCGCTCCAGCAGTTCGCGCAGTAGACCTTGTCGTACGCCGGGTTCCCGCACAGATTGATGGATGCGCGTCCCGCCGGCACGTTGGCAATCACGGCATTGGTCCGGCCGTCAATCACGGTTACGCCGTTACCGCCATAGTCCGCGATGTAGACCTTGTTGTCCTCAAAGTTGCACCACACCGCGGCCGGGACCGAACCCGTGACGACGCTGATGACCATTGTGTCCGCGACGGCGTCGATTACGGCGACCACATCATTGTCGCCGTTCGCACAGTAGACCTTGTTCTCCTTCTGATTGTAGCACAGCGCCCTCGGACGGTTTCCTGGCCTGAGCGTTGCCACGACCGAATCTAACGCGCAGTCGATGACGTTCAGCTCGTCGTTCGCGATGTCCGTGCAGTAGACACGGTTGCCGCGCGCGCCATAACAGAGAGCCCATGGGTGACCCGCGTGCAGGGTCGAGACCACCTGATTCGTGTGACCATCTATTGCGACTACCCTTGAGCCATCGAAGCACCCGCAGTACACTTTGTTGCTTCGCGAGCTGTAGCAAATGTCATTCGGCCCCCAGCCAACTTCTACTGTGGCCAGGACCTCGTTCGTCGCACCGTCAATCACGGTCACGTCGTCGCTGAAGTAGTTCGCGCAGTAGACCTTGTTGTCCTGCGAGTTGTAGCAGAGTGCGAGAGGCTCGTCTCCGACCGTGACAAAGGCAAGCGGCCGGCGGGTCGCGGCATCGATGATGCCGACCGCGTCGGCGTCCCCGTGGGCGCAGTACACCTTGTTGCTGGTCGGGTTGTAGACCAGCGCCCTGACGTCCTGGTACGTCGGCACACGCGCGACCTTCTCGTTAGAGATTCCATCAATGGCCAGGACGCAGAACCCGCGCCAACCGCCGACCCAGATAAGGTCGTTCACTGAGTCGTACGCGCAACAGGTCGGTCTGCTGAGCCCGCCAAACGAATCCGGCAAGTAGACAGTGGTCTCCAGCCACTGCGCCGATGCAACTGACAGCCAGCAGCTTGCAGCCACCAGCACACTGAGCACCTTCATCCGGACCTCCTATTCTACCACAACGACCCTCGCCGGAATGGAACTGCCCGCAAGGGCGAGCAAGTCACATCTCGGGCGGAACGTACCACACATCACCTGCGGCCGGTCACCGATTATCGCTTGAGCGGACTACTCAACCACAAGCGCCTTGCGGGTCGTCTTCTGCCCGGCAGCTTCCAGCTCGTAGAAGTACGCGCCGGCCGGGACCAGCAACCCGCTGGCGTCGTCGCGCGACCAGTCAACCGAGTGCTGACCTGCTTCGAGCCTGCCGGTCTCAATACGCCTGACCTGGCGGCCGGCTTGGTCGAAGATAGTGATTGCCGCCCGGCCCGGAGTCGGTAGGTCAAAGTCGATGCGGGTCTTCTTGTTCAGCGGATTGGGTGTATTCTGCCCAAGCCTGGGGCCGCGCAGGCGGGTGTACTTCCGGACACCGTTGCCACTGCTAGCAGAGACACCATACAGATACCACGCCGGGAGGTCACCGGCTTCCGATTGAGCAAGGAAGAGAATCTCGTATCTCCCGTCGCCGTCCACGTCCACGAGTCTTGGCTCTCTGCCTGGTTCAGCGTAAATGCTGTAGAACTCGTCGGTAACCTCTTCAGTCTCGCCGGTCAGGAGGTCAAGTGCCCAGAGGTAGAGATAGCCCTCGCGCAAAGGTTCTTCGCCGCGAAAGACGAGTTCGGGCTGGGGGTCTAGGTCGGTGTTCTGAATGCCAACCACATGGATGGACTGCGGGAATCCGATTTCTTCGGACTCCCAAAGCAACTCGTACTGAGCCGCAGCGATCGCGCAGAGTGTAAGCAGGGTCAGGACTGCGTGCCTTTTCATGACATCTCCTTTCGTCGATTGAGCTTTTCCAGACTCACCGAAACCTGCCTTCGCCAGAACAGCAGGGTTCAGAGTCCTGTCCCCCTTTGCACAACCCATGCCAGTCCCTGTCTGTACCGGAATACAGCCTGAAACGTGGCGTCGGCGCCACAGTGCTGTAGCGCTGATGCCACAATCCCAGTGTCCTGCTCAGCCTGGCAGGCTTGTACCTCAGCCGCTTCGGTCGTAGCTCTCGCCCAAGACTCCGAGGCGGTCGAGCATGCGGTAGAGAGTGGTTCTGTCCACTTCCAGCACGCGGGCGGCCTCGGTCATGTGCCAGTCGCACTCGGCCAGTACGCTGAGCACGTGCCGGCGCTCGGCATCCTCGCGCACTGCCCGCAAGGACCGACCGGCCCGCGCCGTGCCTGCGGTTCCCAGCAGCGGAGCAATGTCGCGGGCCGAGAGCTCCTGTTTTCTGAGCAGGACCACGCAGCGCTGGACGACGTTGGCGAACTCGCGGACATTGCCCGGCCAGGGCTGACTTGCCAGCACGCTGAGAGCGTCAGAAGAGAACGTCTTGACCGGTACACCATGCTCAGCACAGAAACGGTCAAGAAAGAAGCGAGCGAGTGCCGGAATGTCCTCAGTCCGCTCGCGCAGCGGCGGCACCTCCAACACGACAACACTCAGCCGGTAGTAGAGGTCTTCGCGGAACCGGCGCTGCTCGATTTCCGCAGTCAGGTTCTTGTTAGTCGCGGCAATCACCCGGACGTCGACTGGCAGCGTCTTCGTTCCTCCGACCCGCTCGAATTCTCCCTCCTGCAGAAACCGCAGCAGCCGCGCCTGCACCGGCAGGCTCATGTCCCCGATTTCATCAAGGAACACCGTTCCGCCGTCGGCCAGTTCGAGCTTGCCCGGCTTTGCCGCGACCGCACCGGTAAACGCTCCCCGCTCGTAGCCAAACAACTCGCTTTCGACTAGTTCGTCTGGTATTGCTGCGCAGTTGATGCGGACATAGGGCCCGTCCGAGACCAGGCTCTGACGGTAGACCGCGCGGGCGACAAGCTCCTTGCCCACTCCGCTCTCACCAAGGATCAACACTGTCGCCTTGGACGGCGCAGACCGGTCTATCATCTCCCGCAGCCGGCGCATTGCCGGCGAATCGCCCACCATCTGACTCCGGGCAAAAACCTCCTGCCTGAGCGCGGCAACCTCGCGCTGCAACGAATCCCACTCCAGCGCGTTCTTGATTCTCAGGATGAGCTGGTCAGCGTCGAGCGGCTTCTCCAGAAAGTCGTATGCTCCCTGCTTCGTCGCTTCAACCGCCAATTTGACGGTCCCATGTCCGGACACCATGATGACCGGCAGCCCAGCACGGACTTTCTTGAACTCGTTCAGCACTCTCAGCCCATCGAAGTCAGGCAACTGGTAGTCCAACACCACAAGGTTGACGTCGTGCTTCCGCACCTGTTCCAGTGCTTCGGTGCCGTCTCGGGCCTCAAGAACCTCGTACCCCTGTTCGGTAACGAACTCGGCGACGAGCCGCCGGGTCTTCAGGTCGTCCTCGACCACAAGCACACGCTGCTTCGACTGCCTCATTCGGCTACCGTCCTGCTTGTCCGGCCATCAGTCGGATTCGCGTGTTCGTCACCTCTGCTCCAACGGCAACAGAATCGTAACCGTGGTGCCCACGCCTTCGGTGCTCTCAACAGTAATGGTGCCATTATGGTCTTCGACCACTCTCTTTGCAATACACATGCCCAGACCGGTCCCCCCCGGCCTCAAGGAGAAGTACGGCTCGAACAGCCGCTCAAGGTACCGGCCGGGAATACCCTGACCGGTGTCCTGTATCCTGACCGCGACACGGTGACGGTCAGTCTGACGCCGGGGCTTGAGAAGCTCGGTCGATACGCGCAGTATGCCCTGCTCACCCATGGCCGCGACTGCGTTATCTAACAGGTTCTCGAAGGCCGAACTGAACTGCGCTCGGTCGAGCGGCACCCGTGGCAGGTCAGTCAACGCACACTCGACCGTGATACCATCAGGCCCCATTGAACCGTACTTGTCCAGGCAATCGCGGATGACTGCGTTCAGGTCCTCAGGCACAAGTCGGGGCGGTTCGAGCTTGATGAACCGCATGAACCCGTCCGCCATCCGACGCAGCCGGTCAACCTCCTCCATCAGGCTCTCAACCTGCTCCTGAGTCTTGGGCGGGCAGTCTCTCCTCATGCGCTGCAGGGTCAGAGACATCGCAGTCAGCGGGTTCTTGATGCCGTGCGCCATGCGCTGCGCCACCGGCCCCCATTCACGGATGTGCCGGACATACTCAACCGCTGAGAGGTCCTCAAACGCGAGCAGGCAGGAGCCAAGAATCGACGCGGACACAGTGACCCGAAAAGCCCGGGGCATTTGGTCAACGAGCAGCACTACCTCACATTGCGCTGCTCTCATCGTCCCTGACTGCACGGTCTCCAGTGTCCGGCGCAGAGGCTCGAACTCCGGACAGGCAAGCAACATCCCAATGTCAAGGCGCCCTGCTTGCGCGTACTCGGACAACAGCAACCGGGCGCGGCCGTCGACCGGCGCAATGCGTCCAGCGCGGTCCAGCACCGCAAGACCCGCACTCTCCACAGCCCGATGCGATAGCCGTCGCAGTGCGGCCGTGCGAAACGCGTTCGTGTACAACGCGAACCCAACACCGGTGACAAGAACCAGCAATACTCCGGCCACGAGCGGGAACCAGGGAAATTGTTTCGGCGGCAGCACCATTCCCTCGACCCGGAACGTTCTGACACTCGTGGAACTGGACGCCGAATCTTCGAGTAGAAACCGAACCGGTCCCCGCAGGCCGTTGCGCAGCGGAGTCGCCCTTGATATGCCGGTCCCACTGACGACCCGGCCCAGCACCTGCAGGCGGCTGTCCAGAATCGTAGTCGCGCGTCCCTGTACTGCGGCGACCTGCTGACCTTTCGCACCGGGTATCTCCATCGCAACGAGGGAGTCGACCAGGTCGTCGAGCATCGCAGTCCTCAGCAGTTTGAGACTGACGTCTCTGACCTCGACTCCGCCGCGGCTGTCCGTGGTGACAATCTCAGGCACTCCGTCGTATTCCAGGTCAGCGATTGCGAACTGCACCAGACGGGCTCGGCGCAACTGGGGCGACTGCAGCACCACGCGACCATCATCTCCGCTCAGCACACCCAGCACGTCAGGCCCGGCTTCGAGCGCGTCTGAGCGGTCGAGCACGACCGGCACCGACAGGTCTTCGCGACGAACGTGCGCAACGTTGAGCGCCACGGAACGACACTCGGACACGGGTGCAGCGGGCCGATAGCTCCAAAGCTCTCTTCCAGTCCGGTCCAAGCAGACGATCCGCGCGGTCGTGTCAGCAGTTACGCCCGGGGCACGAAGCGCATCCGGCTGCCTGTCCGGAGCGAACCGCGGCCGGATTCCCGCCAGGACTTCCGGAAGCTCATCGCCGGTGACGTCGTCAGCGAGCAAGCACCAGATACCCGGCCCGGTCAGCGCTGACCAGAGCCGCGCGTCTCGATGGCAGTCCGAAGCACACACCTGCCCGTACCGGCCCCGATGCTCGTCCAGCCCGACCAGTAGTTCGTTGATTCCATCATCGTCGATGTCTACCGCTGCCATTGCGACGACGGCCCAGCGCTCACCACGCAGCACCTGCTTCGGCCTGATGACGTGATGCCGCAACTGGCGCGTCTTGAGGTCGAACCAGAAGACGAAGGTCGATTCGTGACTAGCGGCCGGGACCACAACCTCAGGCGTGCCATCGCCGGTGACGTCTGCCACAAGCCAGGGTGCGCCCGCGGCCGGACGCGGAGCAACGTCCTCGAACCGCCAGCGGATGATGCCCCGCTGGTCGCAGATAGTGTGTCGGGTGTGTTCCAGGCAGTAAAGCTCGTCGTTGCCGTCGCCGTCGACGTCAATCGGAACGACTGCCGTCGCAGCGATGTTTGCCCGCCCCCTTGACTCATTCAACCGACGGACCCCGGGCGCCAGTGCAACCAGCGCCCCAAGCAGCAACAGCACTTGACTGGGCCGTCGCATGACGCTGAATCATAGCGCCCGGGGGTGTGCAGTCAAGCCCCCGGGTTGCTCTCAGCGGCTCAGAACAACCTTGGACACGTGCTCTGTGCCGGACGCCTCCCGCACGAAGTACACACCCGGCGCAAGATGTCGGACGTCGTTGGCGCCGGGCTGAAGGTCCATCACCTTCCGGCCGGTCGCGTCGAGCAGCGCGCCATGCCCCTTTCGCTCTTCGCCTCCTGCCTCCAGGTGCAGCACCCCACGGACGATGGTCGGCGGCCGTGTGGTCAGACCTGGCTCGCCGGGCAAACCGACGTGGGCAGTATCGGTAACCACGGCGAGCATGGACCGATTCAGGTACGATAGATACAGCCTTCTGCGCTGTTGGTCCCAGAGCACCGTGTCGAAGCTGCTGTCGACCGCAGGGCCGCTCACGATGCTGTCCCCGCGACCGTCAATGACAATCAGCTTGCTCACGAGAGATCGCCGGCAGACGCCGTACAGCCGCTCGGACGCCGTATCATAGGCCATCTGTATCACCGGTAACCGGACCGGAACCCGGGCGCGGACGACGAGAGTGGGGACGTCAATCACGACAATACAGGTGTCAAGTGAGACATACAGCTTGTTCCGGGACGAACTGTAGAGCATGGTGTTGGGCCCGGACTCAAGCCAAATGGTCCGGATGACCCGGTTCGAATCTGGGTCGACCGCGATCACCGCCGGGTACGGGCTGTAGTAGTCAGGAAGGCAGAAAAGCAACCGGTGATCCGCGACATAGAGCAGTTGCTCAACGTTGTTGACCGATGTCGAGGCAACGAGCGAGTCGGTTGCGACGTCAATCACCCGGACACAACCGTGGTTAGGATCCGCAGCGAACACGCGATTGTGCTGACGGCTGCACTCCAATGCCGTGAGTACTGAGCCGGGGAGGATTCGTCTCAGCAGCGTGTCGCCCGCGGCATCGAGCACCGCAACGCCTGGGTCGTACCCCGCGCAGACGTAGACCTTGTTCAGCGCTGGAACGCAGCACAGGTCAGCAAGCCAACATCTGATGCCTGAAACCGGGACCACGCTGTCCCTGTTGCAGTGCACCACCAGGACGGTATCGCGGACCTCATAGCGGGAGCCCGCATAGACCTTGTCCAGTTCCGGAACGTAGAACAGGTCTGATATTGGGAAGCTCAGCGGTACGAACCGGGCGACGCGACGCAGCGTCGGACTGAATACCGCCAGCTTCTGGTCTTCGGCTACGCCCCAGACCTCGTCGGCAATCGGACGGCGTGCCATGTTGCCCAACTCGCACCAGAACCGCGGCCTCGCCACCAGTTCGTTGGTCAACCCACGAAACACTCCGACCTCTGACGAAGTCTGCTCAGCCACGTAAACCAGGTTCTGCCGCGCGTTGTAGCACATCCCGGCCGGGTCGCGGCCGACCCTGAATGAAGCGACCGCCGAATCGCCCCTGCCATCAATAACCGCGGCGCTGTCCGAGGTCAGCGCAAGGTAGACCAGGTTGTCGAGCGAGTCGAAGGTGATGCCGGAGTGTTCGGGGCCGATGAAGATGGGCGGGAGAACCGTGTCGCGCGCGCAGTCGATGATCGTCAGCCAGTCTCCACTGGCGTCGGTGACATAGACCTTGTTCGAGACCGTATTCAGGCACATCGTGTCCGGGCTGTAGCCCGCGGGCAGCCAGCGGACAACCACGTCGCGGACCGCGTCGACGACCGTGACGTCCTCATCGCGGTCTTCGCTGATGTATACCCGGTTGCTGCGATGGTTGTAGAGCATGTCATAGGGCCCGGCCCCGCTGTAGAAGAACCTGACAATGGTGTCCCGGCTGCAGTCGATGACTGCCACGTCTTCGTCGTCCATCACGCAGTACACCTTGTTGCCCCGGGTGACGCAGCAGATATCCTCACTGTAACTCGGGAGTGCGATGGCCGCAACGACCGAGTCGCGGTCACAGGCTACTGCGGTCACGGTGTCCCATCCGACTGCATACACGCGGTTCATTACCGGGTTATAGCACAGGTCAAGAGCTGGAGCCGACACCGTACCTATTGCCCGGTTGGCCGCGGCGTCAATCACCAGCAGGCTGTTCCCATTGTTCTGCGCCACGTAGACCTTGTTCTCGACCGGATTGTAGCACATCGGCCCGGTCCGGCCGATGGTCGGGATTCGAGCAACCTTGCGGCTGGTCACACCGTCAAGGACAACTACCGCACCTTCCCGACCAGCAACAAGAACCGTGTTGTTGCCCGGATTGTACAACACCGTACTTGTCCGGCGGGCTCCGCTCATCGAGTCAGGCAACAGCACATAGTCCACCTGCCACTGCGCTGATGCAACTGACAGCCAGCAGCTTGCAGCCAGCAACACACCGAGCACCTTCATCATGCCCCCCTATCTTACTACGATGACCCTGCGGACGGCTGACCGTCCCGAACCGATGAAGTACACACCCGGCGCAAGATGTCGGACGTCGTTGGCGCCGGGCTGAAGGTCCATCACCCGCCGGCCGGCCGCGTCGAGCAGGCCGGCGCGGGACAGCCCCAGTGCGCCGGACGCACCAGACCGAGGTGCGGTCCCTGCGCCGAGCCACAGCACGCCGTGCACGACCGTGGCATCCAGCTTGGGGCTTGGGGCCGGCGGCCTCGGGCCTTCCTCGATTCCCGACATCAAATCCCGCAGGATTGAGACGCTCGAATTCCCGCGATTCGCTACGTATGTCCGGTTCTCCCCCGGGTTCTGGGCAAACGCCAGGGGCTCGCCTCCGACGTCAACGACGCCGATGACCGAGTCTGTCACGCCGTCAATCACGGTCACTGTGCCGAGCCAGTCGTGCGCGCAGTAGACCTTGTTGTTCTGTAGATTGTAGCATAGGGCACCGCCGTACTGGCCGATGGCAACTGTGGCGATGACCTGATTGCTCGCGCCGTCTATCACCGTCACGTCGCCGCCGGCATAGTTGGCGCTGTACACCTTGTTGTTGGTCGGGTTGAAGCAGAGAGCACGGGGCCAGTCGCCCGTGGGCACGGTCGCGATGACCTGGTTGCTCGCGCCGTCTATCACGGCAACGTTGCCGCCGTCCTGGTTCGCGCTGTATACCTTGTTGTTGGTCGGGTTGAAGCAGAGAGCGGTAGGCTTGGCGCCCGACGTCACGGTGGCTATGACCCGGTTGCTCGTGCCGTCTATGACTGTGACGGTGCCGCTGCCCTGGTTGGCGCAGTAGACTTTGTTAGCCAGCGGGTTGATGCACAAGGCGTACGGGTTCGAACCCACGGCGATGGTCGCGATGACCGAGTCGGTTTCGCCGTCTATCACCGTCACGTCGCGACCGTACATGTTCGCGCAGTAGACTCTGTCGTCCGCCTGATTGTAGCAGAGCGCGAACGGACTGACCCCGGCTGCCACGCTGGCGATGACACCGTTTGTCGTCCCGTCGATAATCGTGACGCTGTTGCTCAAGGCGTTGGCGCAGTATACCTTGTTGCCCTGCGGGTTGTAGCATAAGGCCCAGGGATTGTCGCCCGTGGCCACGTTCGCGATAGGGCCGTTCGTCGCGCCGTTGATGACCGAAACGCTGGCTCCCAACTCGTTCGCGCAGTACGCCTTGTTGTCCTGGGGATTGTAGCAGACGGCACGCGGCCCCACGCCGACCGTCACGGTGGCGACAACGCCGTTCGTCGCGCCGTCAATCACCGTCACGTCGCCGCTGCCGGAATTCGCGCAATAGACCTTGTTGTCCAGCGGGTTGTAGCAGAAGTCCATGGGGTAGTCGCCCACGGCTACGGTGGCGATTACCTGATTCGTCGCGCCGTCAATCACCCTCACGTTCATGGTGTAGCCGTTCGCGCAGTAGACCCGGTTGTTCTGCTGGTTATAGCAGAGGACCCGGGGTCGGCGGTACGAACGCACGGATGCGATGACCGAGTCCGTCGCACCGTCAATCACCTGCACGCTGTCGCTAATCTGACTCGCGCAGTAGACCTTGTTGTTCTGCGAATTGTAGCAGAGGGCAAACGGGCCTTCGCCCGTTCTCACGGTGGCGACAACGCCGTTCGTCGCGCCGTCAATCACCGTCACGTCGCCGCCGGAGTAGTTCGCGCTGTACACCTTGTTGTTGGTCGGGTTGAAGCAGAGAGCATAGGGCCAGTCGCCCGTGGGCACGGTCGCGATGATTGAGTCCGTCGCACCGTCAATCACCATTACGTCGTCGTCGACGTCGAGTGCGCAGTACACGCGGTTGCTGGTCGGGTTGTAGCAGAGGCGCCAGGGCCTGTGGCCTGCCTCCAGGACCGCGACAATCGAGTTCGCCACCCCGTCAATTACCGTCACCGTGCAGTTGCCCCAGTTGGCGACGTAGACCTTGTTGTTCTGCGAGTTGTAGCACAGCGCAGCCGGACTCCAGCCGGGAAGATTCGCGATGACGGAGTTCGTCGCGCCGTCGATCACAGTGACGGTGTGGCTCCAGCCGTTGGCGGCGTAGACCTTGTTGTTCTGCGGGTTGACGCAGATGGCCGTGACCAGCTTGCCGGCCGGGATGCGAGCCACCTTCAGGTTGGACCTGCCGTCAATAGCGATGACGCCATCTCCGTACTGGCCACCGACGTAGATCGTATTATTGACCGGGTTGTAGGCAAGTGACTGCGGGCCCTCAAGCCCGCACAGCGAATCGGTAACATAGACCGTCTTCTCCAGCCACTGCGCCGATGCGGCAGATAGCCAGCAGCTTGCCAACAGCACACTGAGCATCTTCATTCTGACCTCCTATCTCGTCACGACGACCCTGCAGACGGCCGACGGCGCCGGGCAAATGAAGTACACCCCCGGTGCGAGATGCCGCACGTCATTCGGGCCGGGGCGCAGCGCCATCACCTTCCTGGCGCAGGCGTCAAGCAGGATTGTGGGCGAGGTCTCTTGACCTCGTCTCATGGCGGCAGGGGTGCCGTCCCCCCGGGAAAGCCACAGCACCCCGCGCACGACCAATGCCGCCTTCCTTGTGCCTTCATCTTCATTCCTCAGTTCCTGCTCAACTCCGGGCGTCATATCCTGATGGAACACGCCGCTGTCCGTACCAGCATACCAGAACGCGCCATAGAAAGCGCTGCTGATGCAGCGGACCGACTGACAGGTAAGGCCCCAGGTATCCGGCTGCCACGGGTTGCCGCGCTCGTAGATGCCGAAGCTGCCGACCTGACACGCCCGGTTGAACGAAAGCCCGGTCCCGCCCGGCAGAAACAACTCGCGCGCCCAGGTTCGTCCGGTATCGCCCGTGCTCCAGACCGCAGTCGTATCACGCACTCTGGCAAGAACAAGAACCGTGCCCTCAAGCCAGGTCGCATCTAGCACGTCGGCACTGCTGTCCGGGCCCCAAAACTGCCATGTGGCACCGGTGTCTTGACTGAAGTACAGACCGTGTCCTTTGGTGCCGCAGACCGCGTAGCGTCGATTGTCGCCCTTGACGGCGAAGCAGCGCACCTGGTTTGCCGGCAGCCCGGAACCGCACGGGTGCCAGCTTGTTCCGGCATCGGTCGAGCGCATCGGCGGGTTATCAAGGGTATCGCTGCCCACAAGTATCAGGCCCGAAGGAGAGTAGTACTCCCAGACCGCATCGAGCGCTGCCGGGAAAAGCATGTACGTTCCCACGTGCCAGTTCGAGCCGTTGTCCGTGCTCAGCCAGACTCCGTCTGAGCGCGAACCCCAGCCCCAGGCCAGGCAGGCCGGCTGACCGGCATTCTGAACGCCCTCTTTGATCCGTACGCGGATGTCCGGGTGAGGACCGTAGCGATAGACCGGAAAGTACCAGTTGTTTCGGTCTCCGCGGTACACAACCGACTCGGTTGCCGCGTAGCAGAAGTCTCTTGTGGCATTGGTGATGGCGATGACCCGTTGGCCAGCCAGTCCGACAAGCCGCCAGCCGGGCGCTGGCGAGACGACGGCAAGAACTGTCAAGACCAGAACAGACCTCATGACTCCTCCTCTAGTCCTGCCGGGTAAACACCCGGAAGCACGTTGCAGCGTTGAAGATAACAGACTGCCGACCCGGGCCGGATGCGCCCGGCTCGCAGCAGATGATGGGGTTCGTGGCGAAAAGCCACTGGCCGGTCGACCTCGACGCGGCCATTGTGCAGACACAGACCGCAGTCTCAGACCAGAACACTGTGCCTCCCGTGAGCCTGCTTGATTATAGGCCGACGCGTCAGAGTGTCAAACGAAACGGGTTGCAGCGTGTAGACGAACCGCGGCAGGCTCTCGGCCTAATCCGGTTCGGCGTCTTCGGACCGCGTCGGCGCTAGTCCGTCGAACCGATGAAGCGGCCGTTCTTCATCAGGGGTCTGCCGTCACCGTAGACCAAGAAGCCGGAGCGGGTGTCGCAGACCATGTCCCAGTGAATCGCTGACTTGTTCCTGCCGCCGGCCTCAGGCAGGGCTGCGCCGATGGCAACGTGCATGGTGCCACCGATTTTCTCGTCAAAAAGGGTGTTTCTGGTGAACCGTTTGATTGAGTAGTTGGTGCCGAAGGCAAGTTCGCCCACCCGCCGCGCCCCCGGGTCAGTGTCGAGCATCTTGACAAGGAGCTCTTCGCCCTTGTCGGCTCTGGCGTCCACGACCCGGCCAGCCTTGAACCAGAGCCGGACATTCTCGACCTCGCGACCGTTGTAGACTGCCGGAAACGTGTAGCGGACCGTACCTTCGGTCGCGTCTTCAAGCGGGCTGGTGAAGACTTCGCCGTCCGGGAAGTTGACTCTGCCGTCGCAATTGACCCATTTCCGACCTTTCACGCCAAAGGTGATGTCAGTGTCCTTTCCGACAATCCTTATCGCACTCAGGCGACTCAACCGTTTGGCCAGTCCGGCCTGGCGAGTTGACACTTCGCGCCACGCGGCAGCCGGGTCCGGCCGGTCGAGCATACCCGCGCCGTAGACGAAATCCTGGTACTCGGTCAGGGACATTTCCGCGTCCTGGGCTGAGGAGTGGGTTGGAAACTGGGTGCCGACCCAGCGCAGACTGCCCGAGGCTTCACGTTTGAGCATGATGTCGAAGAGCGAACGCCGGGCCGACTGGGCCAGAGCCAGCCGGACAGGATTGATGCCGGTAAGGACCTTGCTGTTCCAGCCACCCCAGATGAAGAGCATCGCATCAGCCCGAGTCATTTCAAGCCGCTCGTTCGGCGCAATGAACCTAAGCTGTTCTTCGCTGGCGTGGCGGAAATGGATGTAGGTGGTCTCAGCCAGGTCGACCCGCAAAGAGACGAACGCACCCGCAGAAAGCGCCTCGACCTGACACGCCTGAATAAGCTCCTCGGCAACCGCCGGCCCTTTGATGATTACCCAGTCGCGTTTCTTGAGGCGCAGGCTGTAGTTGACGAGCAGCCGCGCCAGTCTTGCTATTCTTGGGTCGGTCATGTTCTCCTCATAGTTTGAACCGGCCGTTCTCGTAGACGGGCCTGCCGTCGACTGAGACCCGACCGGTCTTCATGCTCTTTATCATGTCCCAGTGAATCGCCGAACGGTTGGTGCTGCCGGTCTCCGGGTACCCGGAGCCGACCGCCAGGTGAATCGTGCCGCCGATTTTCTCGTCGAACAGAATGTTGCGCGTGGGGCGGTCGATGCCATAGTTCAGTCCGAAGGCAAACTCACCCAGGACTCGGGCGCCAAAGTCCGTGTCAAGAGTCGAAATCAAGAAGTCCGTGCCGCGCTCGGCCCGGGCCTCGACCACCCGACCGGCCCTGAACCGGAGTTCGATACCTTCGATGTCGTGACCGGAATAGGTCGTGGGCACGTCGAACCGGATATGCCCTTCGACCGAATCCTCGACCGGCCCGGTGAAAACCTCGCCTGAGGGAAAGTTGGCGCGGCCGTCAGAATTGACCCACTTACGCCCGACAACGCTCAGTCTGAGCTCGGTGTCCGGCGCTTCGACAACAATCGTCTGGGCTGTATTCAGGAAGTCAACGTACTGCTGCTGTTCGCGCGAAAGCTCCTGCCAGGCCTGAATCGGGTCTTCCCGGTCGCAGAAACAGGCCCGAAACACGAACTCTTCGTAGTCCTCAAGGCTCATGCCTGCTTCCTGGGCCGCGGCTGCGGTCGGGTACTGAGTCAGGCAGGTTGCCAGCTCGCCCCGGGCCTTGCGCTCGAGCAGTCGGCGGAACAGAGGTTGACGGGCACGCCGGACAAGCGCAAGTCGGGCCGGGTCGACGCCGGCCAGAGCCCGCGTGTTGTCCGGCGCTCTTATAACCACGCGGGCATCGATTCGTTCCAGTTCGAGTCTGTCGATGTCCGAGATGTAACCGGCCTGCGCCTCACTCCCCTCGCGCAGGAGCAAAGCCTCAAGGTCGGGCAGGAGGGTGCGGACACAGGGATGGGCTTGAGCCGCGAGCGCCCGGCGATACACGGCTCGGGCAAGGTTCAGGCCGGATGGCTCGGCCGCAACAAGCACCAATTGGCCGGGTCTGACCCGGACGCTGTAGTCGACAATCACCGCGGCCATTCGTTCCAGTCGAGGGTCGGTCATGGTCAGTTTTCCAATTCTAACCGATGTTTCGGTTTCGCGCCAGAGCAAAACCGGCCACGCTTGCGAGTGCAACGAACAGGCCGATGGCGCCGAGTAGACGCCGGGTAGGAAAGAAGTTCGTGAGCTGCCCCACGACCAGTGACGCGACAGCAAAGGTAAGGTGAAGAATCCATTCCCGGGCCGAGAAGATCCGGCCCCGGATCTCCTCGGGGACCGATTCGTGCAGGAGCGTGTCCATGGCAATCAAGACCGGAGAGAGCGCCAGTCCGGCCACGAACACCAGCGGTACGACCGGGCCAAACGACCGGGACGCTGCCAGACCAAAGGCAACCAGTCCCAGCACCAGGTAACAGGCAAGAACCACCCGGTGCTTCCTGACCCGGTGGCCAATCAGACCGTAACCCATTGAGGAAAGCACCAGGCCGACCGAGCCGATGGCCGCGACAAAACCGACACCTCTTGTGCCCAGATTCAGACCGGCCAGTTCCCGACTACCCTGGATGACCGGAATGTAGAGCACAAAAACTGCAGCTCCGAGCAGAACCATGAGTAATACTGCCAGATAGACGAAAAGCACCGACGGGCCACGTCGTACCTGTTCCCAGGCCTCGCGCACCTCACGCAGCATCCGCGACTGCTGGTCAAGCAGAACATCGACTTCGACGGCCGCAACCGGAGTCGAACGCCAGATCGGTTCCAGACGCCTGAACACCAGAAGCAGCACGACGACCGAGACGACGTAGGTGAATGAATCAAGATAGAACCCGGCGCTCCAGGTCGGCCGGATGCCGAGCCGCTGCCACCAGTGCCAGTCAACAATCAATCCGCCCAGGAACATGCCGAGAACCGTGGCGATGCGGCCGACTACGTTCATGAACGAGTTGGCACCGAGCAGCCGGTCCGGGCCGACGAGATTGGGGATGACGGCAAGCCGGGCAGTGTTGAAGAAGAGCCCGAACAGGAAGACAAGAAACGCGATGACATAGACCAGGGGCAGATTCATGGTCGCCAGTGCCACGGTCGGAACCGCGAGCACGAGCACGGCCCGGGCCGTGTCGCAGATGACCATTACCTTACGCCGGTCCCAGCGGTCGACCATGATTCCGGCCAGAGGCCCGAACAGCACCGTCGGCAGAGCAACGACCACCGAAAGCCAGGAAATCGCCCGGGCGCTTTGCCAGCCTCGGGTCGATGAGAAGAAGGCAACCATCGCCAGTAGCGCCATGTAGTCGAGCTTGTCACCAAACAGGGAGAATGCCTGCGAAATCGAAAAGACCAGGAACTCGCGGTTCCGAACAACCGGCAGCAACTGACTTCGACTGCCGGCTGCGGGCATCAGCCTGTCGCTCTCACCCGCGGCCATCCAGCCGGCCGTAGCGCGGCACCGAATAGGTAGCCAGCAACTCCCTGTAGACCGCCTCGACCCGTCCGGCAATTGCGGGCCAGGAGAACTCGCGAGCCCGCTTCAGGCCATTCGCTCCAAGCTTGCGGGCCAGCTCACGGTCTTTGAGCAGACGGACAATCGCCTGAGCCAGACCGTGGACGTCGCGGGGCTGAGCCAAGAGCGCTTCCTGGTCCGGAGTCACAACCGAGCGGTATCCGGGAATGTCGGACGCGACAACCGGCTTGGCCGTTGCCATCGCTTCAAGAAGGACGATGCCGAAACTCTCGTTGCCGATTGCCGGCGAGCAGTAGACATCGCAACTGGCATAGTACCGAGGCCGATCCTCCCCGGGTATCAGTCCGCACCAGCGCACATGCTCCTGAACGTTCCTGTCCAGGAATGTCTTGTATGAGTAGCCAAGCAGGCCAGTGCCGACCACGACCAGCTCGACGTCAGGCACCGCGGCGACGATTTCGGGCATGGCCATGAGCAGATACTTGAGTCCTTTGCGCGGCTCAAACCGACCCATGAACAGGACTCTGGGGCGGCCGTCAGCAAGCTCGGGTACCGGCTCGGCATCAGGCCGAAAGAACCCGAGGTCAATCCCATTCGGTATGATGCGGTAGTTACCGGGAAAGTATCGGTAGCAGGACGCCTTGGCAGTCTCGGACACGGCAATCAGCCCGTGCAGAGCATTGAAATAGGGCCGCAGTCCGGTCCGAAACAGAGCATATCCAAGACTGGCGTTGTGACCGGCATGGAAGGTCATGACGTTGATGGCACGGGACGCGTTGATTGCCACAAGCACGAGCGTTGGTGCCAGCGCTCCGTGGGTGTGAATAACATCAAAGCCGTTTTCCCGGAAGAACCGCCTGGTGCGGGCGAGCGGCCGGACCGCGACCGGAATCCGGCAGAACGACTTGTTCGAACGGATAACGAGTCCCCGGCCGATCCGTTTGATGTGCTCCTCATCCGGCACGTAATCAAGGCAGTCGATCGTCCGCCCCTCGAACTTCGAGGTAAGGACCTTGACCACATGACCGCGTTTGCGCAGCTCGACCGCGAGATGATGCACGTGCTCGGCAATCCCACCGATGTACGGGTAGTAGTTGTCGGTCACCATGCAAATCCTCATGGAGCAAGCTCCACAACGAATGGCGAATCAGAACCGGAATGAATCAAGGACGCGGTTCGACCGGCGCCACGTGCCATTGGTCATTTCCGGTTGTACGCCTCGATGCCGGCGGCGAGAACCTTCATCGCCCGGTCAAGGTCCAGGCAGTTGAGCACGTAGGCGATTCGGATTTCGTCCCGACCCCTGCCGGGTGTGGCGTAGAAGCCGTCGGCCGGAGCCACGAGTACGGTTTCGTTGTCAAGACTGAACCGGTCGAGCATGAAGATGGCGAACTTCTCGCCGTCGTCGATCGGCAGCTTGGCCACCACGTAGAACGCACCGCGCGGGGTCGGACAGACGACACCGGGTATGCGCTGGAGTGCCGAACAGACCAGGTCACGGCGGCACATGTACTCGCGCTTCACCGTTTCGAAATAGCTGGCCGGTACTTTGACGGCCGCGGCCGCAGCCAACTGGTCGACGGTGGCCGGACAGAGCCGGGCCTGGGCGAACTTGAGCATCGCCGCCATCAGCTCAAGGTTGCGGCTGACCACGCACCCGACCCTTGCCCCGCACGCGCTGTAGCGCTTGGAGACCGAATCGACCATGACCGCCCGGTCCTCGATGCCCGGCACGTTGAGAATCGGGACGTGACCGGCGTCGTCGTAGATGAACTCACGATAGACCTCGTCGGCAATCAGATAGAGCCCGTGGTCCAGTGCCAGGTCGCGAAGCATCTCTATCTCCTGCCGAGAATAGACCGCGCCGGTCGGGTTGCCCGGGTTGGAGTAGATGACCGCCCGCGTGCGCGAGGTGATGACCCGCTCGAACTCAGTCCGGTCCGGCAGGGCAAAGCCGGTCTCGGCCCGACACGTCACCGGCACGAGTCGGACACAGGCAGTGGCGGCGAATCCGGCATAGTTGGTGTAGAACGGCTCGGGCACGATGACCTCGTCGCCGACGTCAGTCACCGCGTCCAGAGCAAACGAAATCGCTTCGCTTCCTCCCATGGTGACGATGACGTTCTCGCCGGAAATCGTGATTCCAGCCTGCCGGTAGTACTCAACCAGGGCACTCAGGTACTCCTTGATGCCCTGAGACGGACCATAGGCAAGGACCTTGAGGTCAACGTTGCGGTACCCGTCCATCATCTCTCTTGGCGTCTCGATGTCGGGTTGACCGATGTTCAGGTTGTAAACCTTGATGCCTCTGGCCCGGGCCCGGTCGGCGTAGGGAACAAGGCGGCGAATCGGCGATGCCGGCATCTGAACCGCACGCTGTGACAACTTCACAAGTTCACTCACTGTTGCTCCTTTCTTCGGAACGACTGCCGGGCCGTCGTCCGCATAACGCTACTCCAGACCGTTGGGTTTGAAGAGTCGCCGGGCTTCTTCTTCGGTCAGCGGACCGACCACGCCGGCATGGCCGAACCCCTGAGCCAGCAGTTCATCTGCCAGCCGGGCGACGTCATCGCGCGTGAGCCGGTCAAGAGCGTCAACGGTCTCGTCAACTGTCACAACCCGACCGAGCATCTGCCAAGCCCGGACCAGCCGCATCATCCGGCTGGTCGGGCTTTCCAGAGCGAGGAGAAACGAACTCCTGGTCATCACCCGGGCGCGTTCGAACTCCTCCCGGGAGAGCCGTTCCCGGCGCAGCCGGGTCAGTTCTTCACTAAGCACGGCAAGGCATCGCTCCAGCTTCCGCCGGTCGGTGACAAAGTAGATGCCGAGTAGCCCGGAGTCGCCGTACGACTCGGTAAAGCTGGCTACAGAGTACACCAGCGCTTCGCGTTCCCGCAGTCGCTGGAACAACCGGGACGAAACCCCGCCACCCAGCGCCGTGTTGAGCACGACCAGGGCATGACGCCTCGGGTCAGCGTAGGCAAACGTCGGCATTGCCAGGCAGACGTAGACCTGAGAAAGGTCGGACCGGGTGGTCAGTCGGCTGCCCGGCGTCGCCGGACTGGGTTTCGTCCGAACCATCGGCCGGCAGTTGTTGTGCCGGTCGAGCAGAGCGCCGAGTCGTTCGGTCAGCTCGTCGTGCTCAACCTGGCCGACCGCAACCGCAATCGCGCAGCCGGCACCATAGGCTTCTTCGTACCGCCGGTGCAGCTCGAGCTCAGTCAGACCGGCGACCGATTCGTGGGTCCCGGCAATCTGGTTGCCCATCGGATGAGCACCGTAGAGCGCCCGGAACATCCCGTTGACCGCGCATGTGTCCGGGTCTTCGCTTGCGGTTCTGATTTCCTCGGCCACGACTTCCTTTTCTCGGGTCAGCTCCTCGGCCCGAAAAGCAGGCTGAGAGACGACCTCAGTGAGTAGGGCCGTAACCGGACCGCGCTGGTCGGCCGGAAACCGGCCGTAGAAGCAGGTGCTCTCTTTGTCGGTGAAGGCATTCAGCTCTGCGCCCATCGACTCGGCCGCGATGTTGATGGCGACCGCGTCCTTGTCCGCGGTGCCTTTGAACACCATGTGCTCAATCAGGTGGGCGAGGCCCGTCTTCTCATCCGGGTCGTCACGGCTGCCGACGTTGAACGCGAGCCCCAGGGCGACCGAACGGACATAGGGCAGATACTCGGTGACCACAACCAGCCCGCCGGGAAGCGCCGAGACTCTGACTGGTGCCGGGTCGAACTCAGCCATTAGTCAGGGCTGCATGGTTGGTGCACAGCACGACCATCCGGCTACCTGCTACCGCCGCGGTCGTCTCCGGTCCCGGTCCCGCCGGTCACCACGATGCGGCGGTCCGCTGCGTCGCGGCGGGCGCTGAGCAATGCCGGAATCGTCGGACGGCGGTATCTCGCCGCGTTCCTCCATCGCCTTGCGGCGGGAGAGGTTGATCCGGTCCTGCTCGTCAATCTCCACCACTTTGACCCAGACCTTGTCGCCGACCCTTACCGCATCCTCGACCCGCTGGTAACGCTCGGGCCCGAGCTGGGAGATGTGAACCAGACCTTCCTTGCCGGGCAGGATTTCGACGAACGCGCCGAAGTTCATCAACCGGGTGACCATGCCTTCGTAGAGTTTCCCGACCTCGACCTCGGCGACCAGCGACTCAACCCACTGCTTGGCTGCGCTCAGGGCGTCGGGGTTAGTTGCGGCAATCGTCACCGTACCGTCGTCCTCGATGTCGATGGTCGTGCCGGTCTCCTCAGTGATCTTACGGATCATCTTGCCGCCCGGCCCGATGACTGTGCCGATCTTCTCCTTGTCGATGACAATCGAGACAATCCTGGGCGCGTAGCGGGAAATCTCGGGCCGGGGTCGGTCGAGCACGGCATCCATGCAGTCGAGAACGTGAAACCGCGCGACCGTTGCCTTGCGTATCCCCTCAGCCAGGACTGAATAGGGCACGCCGGGCAGCTTCAGGTCGAGCTGAATCGCGGTGATACCCTGACGTGTGCCGGCGACCTTGAAGTCCATGTAGCCGTAGTGGTCCTCGTCGCCAAGAATGTCGGTGACAATCCGGTACGGCGCGCCCCGGGCGATGTCACCGTCAGTGATAAGCCCCATTGCCATACCGGCAACCGCAGTCTTGATGGGCACGCCCGCGTCCATCAGCGAGAGCGAACCGGCACAGACCGAAGCCATCGACGAGCTGCCGTTCGATTCGAGGATGTCGGAGACAACCCGAATCGTGTAGGGGAACCCTTCGTCGCGCGGAATGACCGCGGCGAGCGCCCGCTCGGCCAGGTCGCCGTGACCGATTTCGCGTCGGCCTGGCCCGCGCAGGAACTTCACCTCGCCGACCGAAAAGGGCGGGAAGTTGTAGTGGAGCATGAACGATTTGCGTTCCTCCATCTCCAGCTCCACGTCGTCAATCACCTGCTCGTCTGACTTGGTTCCGAGCGTGGTTGCGGCCAAGGACTGGGTCTGACCACGGGTGAACAGGGCCGAACCGTGCGCCCGGGGCAGGATGCCGACCGCGCAGTCAATCGGCCGCACCTCTTCGTCGGTTCGGCCATCGAGCCTGACACCGGTCGCCAGCACGCGGGCACGCATGTCCTCACCGGTCAGGTTGTCAATCGTCTCCTTGATGGGGCCCTCAGACTCGGGGAACTTCTCGGCCAGCTCTTCGGTGACCTTGCGGACCAATTCGGCCCGGGCGTTGCCCCGGGCGAGCTTGTCGCGAATGTCGTTGGCAGCCTTGACCCCGGCCGTGGCGATGCGGCGGATTCCCGCCTCAAGCTCGGGTGCGACCGTTGGCTTCTCAACCTTGAGCTTGGGCTTGCCGACCGCGGCCTGCAACTCAAGCTGCAGGTCGATCGTCTGCTTGATGACCGGACCGGCCAGTTCCCAGCCTTTATCAATATCCTCCATCGGCACTTCACGCGCCTGGCCGGCGATGGTCATCACTTGGTCGCCGATTCCAACGTAGAGCATCCACATCTCGGCGTCGTCTTCCTTGACCATTGGCGGGTTGAGCACGAACTCACCGTCAATCTTCGCCACCCGGCAAGCACCAATCGGCCCGAGAAACGGTATCTCGGAAATCGTCAGCGCGGCCGACGACGCCACCAGAGCAAGAAACTCGCTCTCATTCTCCATGTCGGTGGACATCAGGTAGGCGACAATCTGAGTATCGTTCCGGAAGTTAGCCGGAAACAGGGGGCGAATCGGTCGGTCAATCAGCCGACAGGTCAACGTCTCCTTGTCCCGCGGCCGGCCCTCGCGCTTGAAAAACCCGCCCGGAATCTTGCCCGCGGCATAGGCCAGTTCCCGATAGTCCACGACCAGCGGGAAATAGTCCTGATACTCCTTCTTTGCCTCTTTTGTGTAGACGGCGCTGGCCAGCACCACGGTATCGCCGTAGCGGGCGAGCACGCCGCCGTCGGCCTGCTTAGCCACCCGGCCGGTCTCAAACGACAGCATCCGGCCGCAGACTTCCTTCTCAACGCGGTGAAAACCGCCTGTGTTCATTGTCTTTGTCCTTTGTTCTGCGGAACTGGCGGCCTAGCCGCGCAGACCGAGGTCGGCTACGATCTTCTCGTAGCGTGGTTTGTGGTACTTGGCGAGATAATCCAGGTGCCGCCGGCGCTCGTTCACGAGC
Organism: Caldifarciminota bacterium; assembly: GCA_965648905.1. GTDB lineage: Bacteria > Hydrothermota > Tepidihabitantia > Tepidihabitantales > Tepidihabitantaceae > CAZQFS01. The sequence goes on along the minus strand of CBFGIT010000017.1, from coordinate 851 downwards.
TTAATCAGCCCGCGACGCGAGTGCTTGTCCTTCTTGTGGACTTTCAGGTGCTCGGTCAGCATCATGACCCGCTCGGTCAGGATGGCAATCTGCACCTCGGGTGAACCGGTATCATTGCCGTGCAACCGGTGGCTCCCGATCAACTTCGTTTTCACTTCTTTTGTCAGAGACATTTTTCTGCTTTCCTCCGATATCTTTCTACCCTAAGATAGCCGAATCAGGCACAAAGTCAACATCACTCCGCTAGGCCGACCTCGTTCCCCACGCGTCTCCGGCTGCTCTGCAGCGACCAAGACCGAATCTGCCGTTTCCTGTTGCCTCATATATGGGCCTACTCCGGCGGCGCCCCGTTGCCTCAAAATAGATTTCTACTCGAATCCGCCTCATTGTCCAGTGCGGCCTGATGGTGCAGACACCTTCTGGCTCTCCACCAGCTTCAGTAGCCGCCGCTGCAGCCGCTCGCACTCACGCTTCAACGCCGCCGGGTTCAGCGACCCATACTCTTCTGCCAGCCGGACGCGGTCGGCTTCAGGCAGTTCTTTCCATCCCAACAACCGCTGATACGGTGTTTGCGCCCGGTCGTAACGCTTGCTGACCGTACTGCCGTGCCGGGTCTTGCTTACCAGCTTGACCGTCGGCTGGAAGAAGTTGGTGTACGGCCGCAATACCCGGTACAGCCGGTTGAGCAGCAGCAACTGCTCGCGCGTCTCATACCGGAAGTAACCCACTGCCCGCCGGACCACGGTGTAATTCTTCTGCTCGACATGGCAGTTATCGTTCTTCTGGAACGGCCGCGACCGGGTGAATTCAAGCTGCTCGGCCTGGCAGTAATCATACAGCGCATGGTTGAT
>CBFGIT010000016.1:0-69791 GCA_965648905.1 Caldifarciminota bacterium | reverse complement strand
AGATACTTGACCGTGTCACTGAGCGGGTAGGGTACGGCGTCATCTCGCAGCGGGAAGTAGGCATTGATACCCACATAGTCGAGCGAGTCCCAGAATGGTATGCGGCGGTAGGTCCGCCAGTCTGCCGCATATGTAACCGGACCCAGAAACAGGCTCTTCACGTACCTGACGATGGCCGCCCACTGGTCGCGTTCCCAGGGCTCATCCGCAGAGTTGTCCAGCTCGGTCCCGACGCAGAACATCGCGCAGGTCTCTTCCTGGGCCAGCACAGCAAAGTGCCGGATGAACGAGGAGTAGGAGTAGAACCAGGTATTGTCGTGCGGGTCATGCAGGCGCGGCTCCACTCCGCTCAGGCAGTGCACCTCAGGCTTCATGAATACTCTGAGTCCAAGTTGCCTGGCCCAGCGCACCGCCTGCCGCACCTCAGCATCTGACGGCGACTGGTCGAGCATCCAGAAGACGCTCGACGCGCCGGTGTCTGACATCCACCAGACCGGCACGATGGTGACCCAGTTTGCACCCGTGGTTCTGAGCAGCTTCAGGGACTGATACGCATCGTCGGTGTTGTACGGGTAGTCTGGCGATGCCCGCGTGAACTCGATGCCCTTCATCATCGCGTCCGGGCCGGCAACCTGCGCTGTCGCTATGCCAACCAGAGTCGCAACTGCCGCGTTCGTCACGCACCACTTGCCTGTTGTCATCTCCATGTCCCCTCGAACATTCGGAATCCTCCCTCATTCCAGCTTCAGAACCTTGGTCCGGACCAAGGCCCGCCCGGCATACACGGCCACCACGTAGACGCCGGCAGGTGCGGGCCGACCGCCGTCGTCCTTGCCGTCCCAAGCCACCGAGTTGCCGCCGGCAGCGCAGTGCAGAACTCTGACTTGTCGCCCGGCGGCATCAAGGACCAATGCACTCGCAGACGACGCGGCGACCGGGCACCGTAGAGCAGTCCGAGCGCGAAACGGACTGGGTTCAGCAACGAAAGTCAGCTCGGCAGAATCTCTAGCACCGCTGTCTGCTACGCCGCCGCTGCTATCGGCGTACTTGATGGTCAGGATGTCGCTGGTGTTCGTCGCGTTGTACCCAAGACCTGCGACGCAGACAGTGCCGTCGTGCCCTAGGGCCAGCTCTGTCGTGTACTCGGCCCAATTCGCCGGGCTGTTGTACCTCCTGACCCAGACCGTATCTCCGGCGGTGTCGTAGCAGATCGTTACGCAGTCCGCTCTGGTCTGGGGGGTGTAGCTGTTACCCGTAACGTAGACTAAGCCACTCCTGTCCACCGCGATGTCGTAAGCACCGTCTCCCGAGTGGCTGGGGCCGTCATAGCGAGCCAGCCAGGCAATCGAGCCGTTGGGGGCATACTTGATGGTCAAGAGGTCGTCATCCACGCCTGCAAAGCGCGCGTAGCCAGTCACATAGACGTTACCTGGCGTGTCTGTAGCGACCCCGTTTGCTACGTCCCTTCCATTCCCAGTCCCGTTGTACCGCCGCGTCCAGAGCGTCTCGCCAGTCGGGCTCAACTTGATCGTCATGTAATCGAGTTCGGTTCCATACCCACTGTCGCTGACCCCCGTGACTATGACGTTTCCTTCTCGGTCCACGGCAACGTCGGATGGCCAGTCCGAGCCGTGCTGCGGACCGTCGTAGATGGTTGACCAAAGCTGGTCGCCCGTCGGGCCGTACTTGACTATGAGCATGTTCCCGCCCGGCGCTGTGTCCGCGCAGTATCCAACTACGCAGACCTCGTCTTGGGGCGAGAGTGCCAGCACGTCACCGGCATCGCTATCGCCTCTCCAGTTATGGTACCTGACCCAGGCCGTGTCACCGTTCGGTAGGTACTTGGCAGTGACGCAGTCGCGGCTCGCACGAAGCACGGAACCGCAGATGAGGACATTTCCTTGGCCGTCCATTCCCGCGCCGCCGGCGTAGGCCTGGTTCCCATACAGCTTGTTCCACCGTACGCGGCCGGTCGAATCATAGGCAATGGTCGCCAGTTGGCCGTTCCCTTCACCGGTCACGTAGACATTACCGCCCGCGTCCACGACTAGCCCGGTCGGCGCGTCGTTGCCACCGAAGTCACGTCTCCGTACCCAGGCCGTGTCGCCGTTCGGACGATACTTGAGGGTGACGAAATCAAGGTTGACCGAGCCGGTGTCGGCCGCACTGACTCCGGCCACGTAGACATTGCCCGCCGAGTCAACCGCCAGCGCCGTGGCCCAGTCGTCGCCGTGCCCCGGCCCGTCATACCTCCGCACCCAAGCCGTATCAACCGTCGCGCTCGCCAGTTGGGGAACCAACGAAGCCGCGAGCAACAGCATCGGAGGCAATGCGAGTAGTCTTCTGCTCATCATCAGAACGTCCTTTCGTCCGCCAACAGCCTAGTCCTGCCCGCTGGCGCAGTCAAGGTTGGGTCGTGTCATTCTGTCCACGACACAAGGGTCAGCACTGCAGAACACAGCCCACAGGCCGCGGTCAGGATTGCCGAACACCGTAGCCTGGCTCCAGTCTACGCCACACCCCACTGTGGTCAAGCCACCGCGTCCCGGAGTCAACCTGCCGGAGTTTGACTTGGGGCCGGACCCTTCTAGACTGTCAGGCAGCAGGGACACGATGCTCAGTCGCGTCCCGTGAGGCCCATGTTTAACGTCATCGTTACCGGTATCACGAGTTTTCTGACCGACATGGCGAGCGAGATGGTCTATCCGCTCGTGCCTTTGTACCTTGCCGCGCTGGGTGCTCCGCCCGCAATCCTCGGCGTCATCGAAGGCTTTGCCGAGAGTGCCGCGTCGCTGCTCAAGGTCTTTTCCGGCCGGGTGTCGGACCGGCTGCGCCGCCGGAAGCCGCTGGCGATCATCGGCTATTCCGGGTCGATACTCGGACGGTTGCTGCTCTATCTGTCGAACGCCTGGGGCATGGTCTTTGCCGGCCGGATGGTGGACCGTATCGGCAAGGGCATTCGGGTTGCGCCGCGTGACGCGCTTATCGCCGACTGCACGCCTGAGGGCAGACGAGGTACTGCTTTTGGCCTACACCGCGCGATGGATACGCTCGGTGCGGCGGCCGGAGTCGCTGTCGCCATCCTGCTTGTGAGCACCATCGGGCAGGACTTGTCCCGCCCCGGGTTTCAGCGTATCTTCTTCGTCTCGGTCATTCCTGCTGCGCTCGGGGTCGCAATTCTCTTCCTTGTCCGTGAGCCTTCATGCACGCACAGGCCTCGTGAGCTCCCGAGATTCTCATTCCGGGGTCTGCCTGCGCGGCTCAGGTGGTTTCTTCTTGTCGTCACCGTGTTCACCCTGGGTAACTCCTCGAACCAGTTCCTCGTGCTACGGGCTCGAGGTCTTGGCATGTCGGTGGTTGCAGTGCTTGGTGCTTACCTGTTGTACAACGTGGTCTACGGGCTGCTTTCGTATCCGCTGGGCCGCCTGTCCGACCGGTTCGGCCGCAAGCGGATGCTCGTGACCGGGTATCTGTTCTACGGGCTGGTCTATTCCGGGTTTGCCCTGGCCCAGCAGTTCGCCCTCCGCTATTCGCCGTTCGTCGTTGTCCTGCCGCTGTTCGCCGTGTACGGGGTCTACTCCGCTTTGACCGAAGGTCTGGAGAAGGCTCTGGTGGCCGATATCGCACCTGAGCAGCACCGGGCCACGTTCATCGGGCTGCATGCTACCCTGGTCGGCATCGGTCTGCTGCCCGCGTCGCTCATTGCCGGTGCACTCTGGAGTCTTGCCGGCCCGTCAGCGCCGTTCTGGTTCGGCGGAGGCCTGGGACTTGCGGCCGCTATCGGGCTGGCAATCGTGCTCTAGCCGGTTTTCTTGTCAGCCCGCCGTTTCCGAGTATAATAGAGTACACACTATGTCCGTGCTCCAGCTCGCCGAATAGGCTTTCCCAGTCCAAGCCAGCATGCCCATACAGCAAGTGCTTGTATTTCATGTCATTACGAGAGCCGCGCTCCGCCGTGCGCCTCGGGTCGGTTTGACTTTGCGCCTTGGCAGGCTAACCTAGTCCCGTGAAGCTTTTTCGCCGCTTCCGCATCATCCGCACTGAGCGCGCCTCGCCGCCATTGCCGGTTCGCCTGCGGCTGGTGCTGACCGCGCTCGTGGCGGTTGCGCTCGTGCTCGTAGTGCTGCGCCACGGCTATCTGATTGGCCTGCTTGCATCGCTTGACTGGTTGCTTCAGGCTGTGACCTACGTGGTTATCGCCGGCACTCTGGTGGACATGGTTATCAGCTTTCTATATGCCCCGACCTTCCGGGACTACTTCCGGACGCGGTGGTTCGACCTCGCGCTCGTTGTTCCGATTCTCGCCGGGGCGCTGTTCGGCCAGTCGGTTCTGGCGGTTGTGATCATCCGCCAAGTCACGGTGCTCACCTATGCGTTCACCCATTCCCGGCGCTTCGCAGGTATCATCGAGCAGGTCCGGCTCCAGCCGGTGCGGCTGATGGCGCTGAGTTTTGTCGGCCTCATTGCGGTCGGTACGCTGTTCCTGACTTTTCCGGCAGCGACTGCTGACGGCCGGGGCACGCCGTTCCTCGATGCCCTTTTTACCGCCACCTCAGCAACGTGCGTCACCGGTCTTGTCGTCCGGGACACGCCGGTCTACTTCTCGTTCTTCGGCGAGCTTGTCATCCTGGCCCTGATTCAGTTGGGGGGGTTGGGTATCATGACCTTCTCCGCTAGCTTGGCAGTCATCTTCGGCCGCAGACTGGGTCTGAGTCGGCGTCAGACCATGTCGGCGATGATTGAGGAGGCCCGCGACGTCGACATCGCCCGCACCCTGCGTTACATCGTGCTGCTGACCCTGCTTGCCGAGGCGGTCGGCGCGCTGCTGCTATTTGTCCGCTGGCTGGACCAGTTCTCGACCCCAGGTCAGGCTTTGTACCAGGCCGTGTTCCACTCGGTCTCGGCGTTCTGCAATGCCGGCTTCTCGCTCTTCTCCGACTCGCTCGTGCGCTTTCGCGCTGACCTGCTCGTCAACTTCGTGATTATCGGGCTGGTTCTGGTCGGCGGCATGGGGTTCAGCGTGGTCCACGAGGTAGTCAGCCGCCGCACGCTGCGTTCGAACCCGACCGGGCTGCTGCGACGTCTTACGGTTCACAGCCGGCTGGTGCTGTACACTTCCGGGCTGCTGGTCGTGGCCGGCACGGTCGCGTTCTTCTTCCTCGAATACGACAATGCCCTCGCCAACCTGGGTCTGGGGTCCAAGCTTCTTGCTGCCCTGTTTCAGTCGGTCACGCCGCGCACCGCCGGGTTCAATACTGTGCCGCTGGAGAATCTCAGACCGGTGACCATGCTGCTTTGGTCTATTCTCATGTTCATCGGCGCTTCGCCCGGCGGCACGGGCGGCGGCATCAAGACCAGCACCGTGGCGGTGTTCTTTCTCGCGGTGCGTAACCGCATCGCGGGCCGCGAGGACGTTGAGTTCCGGGGACGACTGGTGCCGCGCGATGTCGTCTATCGGGCGACCTCGATTGCCGCGGTTTCCGCGGCCATCGTCGTCGGTTTCTTTGCACTGCTGCTTCTAACCGAGCAGGGCTCTTTTGCCGGCGTGCTGTTTGAGACCGTCTCTGCGTTCGGCACCGTCGGTCTGTCTACCGGCATCACGCCAAAGTTGACAGTAGCCGGCAGGCTGCTGATTATCATCTTGATGTACGTTGGTCGTCTCGGGCCGTTGACTCTGGCGCTGGCGATGCGCGCGCGTGAATCGCGCCCAGCCATCGCCTACCCTGAGGCCCGTATTCTGGTCGGATAAGGAGGAACATGAAGCAGTTTGCCGTCATCGGACTGGGCACTTTCGGTGGCCGAGTTGCCCGCTCGCTCGCGGCCAAGGACGCCGAGGTGCTGGGTATCGATTCCAACCCGCAGCGCGTCGAGGAACTGAAAGACGAACTTACCCAGGTACTCTGTCTTGACGCGACCAACGAAGAGGCGCTGGCGCGCTCGGGTGTGCTCGACGTCGATGCGGTGGTCGTGGCAATGGGCGAGCGGATGGAGGCAGCGGTGCTCTGTACCGCGATTCTCCATCGGCTCGGCGCGGCCTACGTCGTTGCCCGGGCCTCGTCCAATATCTACGCCCAGATTCTGCACGACGTCGGGGCCGACCGCACCGTGCTGATTGAGGAGCAGATGGCGGAGCAGGTTGCCCGGACCCTGATTGCTCCCGACATCATCGAGATGATTAACCTTGCCAGCGGTCACAGTCTGGTCGAGATGAAGCCGCGGCGCGAGATGCTCGGCCGCAAGCTCGGGGAGCTCGACATCCGGCGGCGTTATCAGGTCAACGTCATCGCCATCAAGAAGCGGGTGCCGGTTGTGGACGAAACCGGCTCAAGCCGCTTCGAGGAGCGGATCAACGACATCCCGGGCCCGGACGACCGGGTTGAGAACGACGACGTTCTGGTCGTGGTCGGGCCGGACGAAGAGATCGAGCGGCTGTCTCAGGGCAAGTAGCCGATGCCACGCCCAGTTCCACGTCGGGGCCGCAACGGTTCAATCCGCGGCCGCATTGCGGTCGGGATGTTCCTCTCCGCGGCCCTGGTTGCGCCCGCGGTTATCGTCGCCCTGGTCTATATCGGCCGCATGAACGTTGCGCTCCAGCAGGTCGTCGACGTGGACCTGGAGCTGGTAAGGCTCGGCGACCGGGTCTCCCTGACCTTTCTTCAGGCCCGGCGCAACGAGAAGAACTTCCTCCTCTACCGGGACTCGGCCTACCTGGCCGCCACGCGCGCAAGCCTCGACCAGGTCACGGCCCTGTGCAGCCGTGGTGCGCGAATGGCCGCAGACCTTGGGCCGCTGTTCCGGGCGATTCTCGCCGATGCGGCGGCCTACCGGGCTCAGCTCGACACGCTTACTGCTTTGTCCGCAACCGAGTTCAGCAGTGCAGCCCTGCGCGAGTTTGCCCAGCTCCGCAACCAGCACCAGTTTCTGCTCGACATGGTCGATGTCAGCGAGGATTCCGCAGTCCGGGACTCGCTTCTGCGGGCGGCTGATGCGCTGGCTGACCAGATGTCCCGGCCCCAGCCGGACGGCCTGCTCGGCCGGCTGCTGAACGAACGGGTTATGGCTGTCGAAGAGCGCATCCGGGCCCGCACCGACAGCGTCGTGGCCCATGCGGTGGGACGTACCCGGAGGAACCAGCAGGCGGCCCGCCGGTTGTCGGTCTGGGGTCAGCGCAACATCGTCACCGTGCTGCTCCTAGTTCTCATTCTGCTCGTCTGGCTCGTCGCGACCGTGCCCAACCGGCTGGTCATCCCGGTCAAGCGCATCGCTCATGCCCTGACCCGGGCCGAGCAGGGCGACCTGAACGTACGTGTGCCCCTGACGACGCACGACGAGTTCGGTCGGCTTGCCCGTCAGATAAACCGGGTCTTTGCCCGACTGCGCGAGTTTGACGAACTGAAGGTCAACCGCATCCTCCTGCTTGAACGCCGGTTTCGACTCCTGGCCGACGACCTGCCCGAGGGCGTGCTCGTCGTTGACCGCGTCCCGAGAATCACCTTTGCCAATTCCGCAATCGCACCATTGCTCGGTCGCCCTGCCAACGAAGCTCTCGGACACGACATATCCGAGTTCCCCCTGCTGCAGTTTCTCCGTGAGCCGCTCGAGCGCACCTTGGCCGGTGCAGCGAGCCACCGCGAATGCGAGCTGATCCCCTCGATGCCTGGGTCTGCGGTCTGTATCGAAGCTCTGCGTGACTCATCCGGCTCGGTTGTCGGAGCGTTGGTCATAGTGACCAACCCGGTCGCACCCGAGCCAACTGAGGCCGAAGAAAGCGGCTAGCGACCGAAGATGTCGCAGACCGGGCAGCGCCAGTTGGTGCCCGCGGGTCGGTCCGGATGGTCGTCGTTCTCCAGAACGGCGCTGCCGCCGAAGTCATGGTAGAGACGACACTGCATCTCGAACGCCTCGCGCTGTGACGGCGCCTCAATCCACTTGAACCGGGCGGTTTCGTCGTATCCTTGGGCTTTGAGTTCGGCCCGGACGTCTGAGTCCGAGCGACCGATGTAGCGCACGACAAACGCGCCGGTATCTTTGGTATAGCCGGTTGCGAAAACTCCGGGGACATATGGCTTCACGACTTCGTCAATCTTCCGGTCGTTCAAATCATAGGGGCCACGCATTCCTAGGCTGGGCATAGGTACTCCTTCAGACTGAAACCGGCCCATGCGGCCGGGATGATTAGCTTGGTTGTCTTGTTGACGGAAATGTGATATGGAGCCGAGACTGCGACCCGGCGGGCCGTTCTCGGCAGGACAGGATACCGCGGCCTGCGCCGCGGCTCGGGTGTAACCCGGACCACTGGTAATGATACCATAAGCCGCGGACCGAATCAAACGCGGCGGGCGAGCCTTCTTGACACCAGGCCTGGGTCGCTCTATGCTGGTTGCCGATGAGAGTCTTCATCGCTTCGCTCTTGTTCGTTGCCTCCGGGTTTGCAGTCCTGTACAACGTTGACCAGCCGGTACCGGTTTCGCTCGCTCACGGCGAGTACTATGCCGGTGTAAGACTCTGGGGCTCGGGTGGCGTGATGGCGCGGCTCGGGGTCGGCCTGTTCAATCGGCTGACGCTGGGTCTTTCTTACGGCGGGAATCAGATTATCGGCAGTGCCAAACCGGCCTTTTTTGGCCGGAACCGGCCGGAAATCCAGGCCCGGCTTGCCATCCTTGAAGAGATGGGGTATGTGCCGAATCTGCTTCTCGGCTTTGACAGTCAGGGCTACGATGACTACGTTGACTCGGCATTCCAGGTGCGCGAGAAAGGCGGCTACCTCTCTGTCGGCAAGACGATTGATGTCAGCCGAACTTACTGCGCACTCGGAGCCAACTACTGGCAGGGGTTCAACGGATTTGTCGCCGTCAACCAGCTTCTGCCTGGAAGCGTCGAGCTCATCGCTGAATACGACCCGGCTTTCAATGACCGGACAGACAAGAATCGCGGCTTTCTGAACTTCGGTCTGGCCTGGACGTTCGGCGAGAAGATGCGGCTCTGCGCCGGTCTGCGCGACATACTCGGCAACCGTGACGAGACCAGACTGAACCGGGTGTTCGAGCTGGCCATCAACAACTCGTTCTAGCGCTCCCGGCTCGGGGTCACGGCCCCGAGATACCAGACGTTCCGTTCGAGTTCTTTGCCGGCATGGAACGCACGACCGTGCCGGTGACCGCGAGCACGAGCGTGTCGAGCCGGGTCAGGTCCATGCTCTGTCGGACGGCCTGTTCAGCATCGCTGACGAGCGTGGTCACAAGGGTTGATTCGACATGTGACGGTTCGATGTTGACGATGAGGTTGACGATGCCCGGAGCAGGCCGGGAGAGTCGCAGTTCGAACCGGGTGTCCGGGTGCTGGCGCGCAAGTGACTGCTGCGCCGCAGCCATTCCTGCTACCAGCTCGTTGGCCGCAGTACCGGACTGCAGTGACCGGAGCGAGAACAGCACGAGCAACCCGACCGCGACTGCAAACAGAACGACCCAGACCAGACGGGTATTAATGCGAGAATCATAGTCTGTTAGCCGGCAGAATCAAAACTGTCCCCGGACAGGCTTGACAAGGGCCGGCCCGTGTTTATGCTAGGGCACATGGTGCCTAAGCCTGAAAGAAAGGCCGAAAGCATGATATACCAACTGAGAGTTTCTCTGCAGGATTCAGGGCCTGAGGTCTGGCGCAGGCTGTTGGTTCCGGGCGAGGTGACACTTGCGAACCTGCACTGGGTATTGCAGACTGCCCTGGGCTGGACCAACAGCCAGTTGCACGTGTTCCACATCGGGGACAAGGCGTATTCAGACCCGGAGATGGACATCAAACGCACCAAGGACGAACGCAAGGTTCAGCTCAGGAAGGTGGCGCCCAAGGTCGGTCAAGCTTTTGTCTACGAGTACGACCTGCGCGACCGCTGGCTGCACACGGTCGAAGTTGAGAGCATCGTCGATAAGGACGAGCGCTACCCGGGCCATCCGCTCTGTCTGGCCGGCGCGAACGCCTGTCCGCCGGAGAACTGCGGTGGCGTGCGCGGCTACTATGAACTGCAGAAGGCGCTGGCTAGTCCGAAGCATCCCGGGCACAAGGATGCGGTCATTCGTCTGGGCGCTACCTTCGACCCGCGGACGTTCCTGCCTGATGCTGTCAATCGGGCGCTGCGAGTCGGTTGGGCAGGTCAGGTGGGCTAGCGGTAGCATGCCGGATTGAGCATGAGCAGACCTGACGGTTGGCGGCGGCACCGCGCCGGTCGGACTGCAGCCGTGAGTTCCAGGTAGTCGGTTCGGGCAGAGCGTCGGTTCAGTTCAGTTGAACCGGGGGTCGGGCGGGACCGGAAGTGGTGTTACCGTCAGTCGCCACTGGAACTGAAGGAACTGGTCGAAAAGCGGTGTCTTGCGAAAGACAGCGGTTCTCACACGCCAGCGCCAGTCTTCCGGGTCGCCCTTAGTCTCGAGCAGTCCGAACCAGAGCAGAGGCTTCAAGACGCGTCCGGCGAAGACATACTGGCCGATGTCGAAGTCATCAGCCGCGAGTTCGCGTTGCACCTGAGGCAGCAAGGTCTCATCTATCAGGCGGGGCATGTCAAGCCAGTCGCCGGCCACGAGTGACAGTCGCCAGAGGATGACTGGCACCGACCATTGGAGGTGGGGCGTCGGTCGGCCGCCATGGAGGAAATCAAGGCTGAGCCGGTGAAACATCGATATGAAGAGGTGGCGGTAGAGTGCGCCGGCCCTGCGGTCGTCGCATAGTTCGAGTCCTTTGCGTGTCGGGACGATGGTGTTCTTGTGCTTGCGTACCAGTCCGCCGACGTCGCACACTGCCCGGACGGCACTGATCGGCTTGACGTCGAACTCATCCAGTTTCTTCATGACATGCCGGATAGGATTGACGTACTCCTGGGCCCAAGTGATGCGCTCGATCAATTGGGCAACGACCTTACGCTTCATCCAGCCCGTTGGGGTCAGCGGCGAGCCACCGATTTCGTCAAGATACCGCAGGAAGACGCGTGTCGCGCTGAACATCCGGGTTTGAACGACATCTTCGAGCTGCAGACTCGGGTTGAGCACCATTGCCGTTTCATCTTTCCCCCAGTCAGTGTTTAGCAAGTCGTTGATGTAGCGGTCAAGGTCATCCTTGGTGACCGGTCTTATCTCGAGTCTGACCCGGCGGCCCTCGGGGTCAACGAAGACAAAGTCGCCCGGCTTCAGGGTTGTGCTCCATTTGTGCCTGTCATTGACTAAGTCTAGCGTCGTTGCTGTCGGCCGCAAGAGGGGAATGAGGACGGAGAAAGGAGGCGGAGTACGGCGAGCGCACTTGCTTCTTTGTCCTTGATTTCGAGCATGATGTCTAAATCCATACCGTGTACCGCGCCAAGGAATCGCCGGAAGTCCGCCAAGTCGATGTGTTCGGCATGCCGGCCCCAGCGCTGGCCTGGTTCCTGGGATGAATAATCGACCATCAGCACGCCGTCAGTCCTTCGCCAGGTGCGTGCGCAGGCCCTGAGTGCCTCGGCCACGGTCTCACCAGAGTTGTTCACCTTGTGGTGGAACACATCGAACAGGACCGGTGCAGTTGTGGCACGACTGATCTCAAGGCAGTCGGCAACAGTGTAGGTCCGGTCGTCATTCTCGATGACGAGGCGACGCCTCATCGTGGTCGGCAGTTTCCGGTAACGTTCGACGAAGCGTGCCTTGCTTGCCGCTTTGTCGCGGTAGACACCGCCCAGGTGAATCTGGACTTTGGCCGTCAGCGGCAGTCGCATCAGGTCAAGAATCTGGCAGTGGTACTGCAGCTCGCGAATGCTGCTCTCGACGATTCTTCTGTCCAGTGCATTGAGCAGGACAAACTGGTCCGGGTGCATTGAAATGCGCATGCCATGCTGCTGGACAAACCGCCCCAAAGAGCGGAACCGGCTGCGGAAATGATGCGCCCAGTTGAAGCGGCAGACCCGGTGAGAGGCGAACGGCACCAGGTCAGATGTGATGCGGAAGAAGCCGATGCCGTGCTCAACGTTCCAGAGCAGGATGCGCTCCAGGCACTCTAGGTTGGCCGCGACCGTCTCCTGCAGCCGTTCGTCTGAGTACGAAGCGAGCCGAAACGTCCGGGCCGAGGTGCAGCCGATCGAGCGGTTGATGCAGGGGTAGCCGATGCGCAAGGCTAGCGGTCGCGGCCTTTGCCCGAGTCAGTGATGTCGGTCAGCTCTTCCGGGTAGGGCTGGAACATCACTTGCTGCGCGAGATAAGGTTCGTTGAATCGGATAACCCAGGAGCGCAGGATGCCAACCGGCACGCTGAGCGGCAGTCTGCCTCTGTGATAGCGTTCCAACGTGTCAAGGAAGAACGATTTCTCCTGAGCCGAGAGTCTCTGCCTGAAGTAGCCAAGCGCGTGCATCAGGACGTTCGTGGCTGCGGTGTACTTGGGCGGGCGGGTGAACACCTGGGGCAGTGTCTGGCCGTACTCCTTGTACACTTCGGCGACAGGCCTATGTTCCTCGTTGGCGCCGACCTTGCCGAGCCGGCGCATGACTTGTTCATTGTAGGTCAGAAGGAGCAGCTTGTGCCGGGCGTGAAACGAGGTGAGACGCGCCATGGTCGGTTCCTTTGTCAACTCACGGAACCGCGTCAGCGTGAAGAGCATTGTGAGGAACCGGTCACGGATAAGGAAGTTCCTGAGCCTTCCTTCGTCCTCAATCGGCAGAAGCGGGAAACGGCTCAGAACGGCGGCGCCGAACAACCCTTGCCGGCTTGTTGCCGGCAGTACATTGCCGGTTTCGTTGTAGATCTTCACGTCCCTTGTGCCGCAGGATGGCGAACGCGACTTGAGCAGAAACCCGTCCACCGGGCCGAGGCCGGCGAGGTACTTCTCGGCAAACGCGTTCATCTCTCCTGAAAAGTCCTGGCCGGTTGCCGGTTGGATTAACCGGAGCCGACCTTCGACAAACACGACCCGGATTGGGTCACGCGGCACCCCGAGCCCAATCTCCATCTCCGGACAGACCGGCTGGAATTCGACGAAGTCGCGGAGCCGTCGGACAAACGGGTCTTCGATGATTTCGCCGTTATACCGGCAATGCGCGAAGCCGAGGCACTTGCTGACGACGACAACAGGCTTCATGCGACTACCTGGCGTCAGACCGGAGTTCCGCGACAACGTTCATGCCAAGGGGCAGGCCGGCAGTGTCGAGTTCAAGAACCGCAGTTCGGTATTCGGCGTCGAATCGCTCTCTGGGGTCTTCGGTGCGCACGGTTCGGCCGCCAACATAGGGTGAGATGGACAACACTCCACCTGAGCCCAGGTCGCGGCCGGTCTCCGGGTCGAAGACCCGGCAGGAGTCTCCGACCTTGAGTCGGTCATGCCAGAACGACTCGACAAACATCCTGACCTGGAGCCGGGGCGAGCCGAGGGTGACTTTGGAATCATCTCCGGAAGCCATGGTCTGCCCCAGTCTCACGTCGAGTTTGTACACCAGGCCGTTGACCGGTGACTTCAGAGTTAGCTGTTCGAGGGCCGCCTGTGCCAGTCGCAGGTCTGCTTCAGCCGCGGCAGCCAAGGCCGAGTCGAGCTGGGCCTTGAGCAGCGCCGAGCGGTACTCCTGGTCTGATATGCCGTTCGTTGCCTTGAGCCCGGTGCTGCGCTCCCAGGTCTCTCGGCTGATTGCCCAAGCCTTGCGTGCGGCCTCAGCCCGACCGGCCGCGGCAGCAACCTGGGCTGCCTCGACCGAGTTCTCAAGCTCGACCAGTACCTGACCGGCCCTGACCGTGTCACCCTCGCGGACCGCGATGCGGATGACGCTGCGCGATAGCGGAGCGCTGACGTAGACCGGGCCGCCGAGCGGTTCGATTGTGCCGTAGACTCGGGCCGGGGCCGAAGCGAGGCTGGGTTGGAGTGGCGTTCGTTTTCCTGGACGGGAACGAACCAGGGCGAAGACGATGAAGAACAGGACCAGGACCACGGCGAGCCACGTAACTACCCGACCAAAGCTCCTACGCATTGTGTCTGCCTCCTTCAGCCGCAAGTCGGCTGTCGTAGACTATTGTACCATCTTCCATCTTCACCAGTCGGTCGGCATAGGGGAATACCCTCGGGTCATGGGTGACCAGCACCACGGCCCGGTGCGGGTCACGCGCTAGTCTCTTGAGCGAGTCGAGCACGGCGTGGCTGCTCTCGACGTCGAGCGCTGAGCTTGGTTCGTCGCACAGCAGCAGCGCCGGGTCGCCGACCATGGCCCGGGCAATGCCCACCCGCTGCTGTTGACCGCCGGAAAGCTGCTGGGGTCGGACGTCGAGGTAGTCTCTCATGCCCAGGCGCTCGAGCAGATTGACCGCCTGTTGGCGGGTCTCCGGTCGAACCTTCGCGCCCTGAATCGCAGTCGCGACCAGCACGTTGTCGAGCACCGACAGGGCCGGGACCAGCGCGGCCTGCTGGAAAACAAAGCCATACTTGTTCAAACGCAGAGTCGCGAGTTCGTCTTCAGTGCGGTCGGTTACGTCTTCCCCGGTGACGTAGATTCGGCCGGCCGAAGGCTTGAGCACAAGGCCCATGATGGTGAGCAGCGTGGTCTTGCCCGAGCCTGATGGTCCGGCCAGGGCAGTGAGTTCGGCCGGCATGATGTCGAGCGTGGTTTCCTTGAGCACGCGCCGGGTGACGCGGCCGTCCGAGAAGTCGCGGGCCACGCCCTCAAGTCGGAGAACCGGTGCCGCCATCTAGCGGAAGGCCGAAGCCGGTTCAATCTTCAGCGCCCGGCGTACAGCAAGCGCAGAGCCGCCAAAACAGAGCAGGAGAGTAAGCAGAGCATGGGACGGCGCAACCCAGAGCGGCAGGTTTGCGGGCAGGCGCGAGCCCTTTACCCCGAACAGGAACCCGGCAATCAGGAAGAAGCCGATGAGCAGGCCGATGAATCCGATGGTCAGTGCCTGATACATGATGATGACAAAGACGTCGCGCCGGCGGCCGCCCAGGGCCCGCAACACGGCGAAGTCACGCTGGCGGTTCAGAACGTTGGTGTACATCGTCAGGGTAATGATGATGACGCCAACCAGCACACCGACCATGGTCGATACCCCGAAGCTCGAGCCGATGCCGGTGCTGGTCAGGTTGTACAAC
Source organism: Caldifarciminota bacterium (assembly GCA_965648905.1). Classification (GTDB taxonomy): domain Bacteria; phylum Hydrothermota; class Tepidihabitantia; order Tepidihabitantales; family Tepidihabitantaceae; genus CAZQFS01. The sequence goes on along the minus strand of CBFGIT010000016.1, from coordinate 54,719 downwards.
TTGGTGTTGCGGGCAAGTTCAGCCGCAGGAATCGGCTCGGCCCTGGGCAGGAGCGCTTTGATGTCGGCAACCGCCTGGGCCACGCTCTTGCCCGGCTTGAGTTTGACCAGGATGTTGCTGCACCGGTCAGTCGGCAGTCCGGTTACCTCGCGTGCCTTGGTGGCATTGGTGAAGAGCAGCGGCGCCCCGAACACTCGCGACCCTTCGGTGTAGCCGGCAATGCGCACGCGGCGTGAGTTCACTTCAACGACCTCACCCAGCTTTGGCTCACCCAGGTCTTCGAGGTCGAACTTGTCCACGGTCACACCGTCGTACTCCAGCAACACGTCGTTCGAACCAGCGGCGAACTGCCATGGTCCGCCGCGCATCTGAGGCCGAGAAACGCCAACTATCTGCACGGGCTGGAACGTCCCGTTGGCCAGCTTGAGCTGGCCAGCGCCGATGACAATCGGCTGCGCCCATTCTACTCCATCCAGCCCGGCAAGGCGGTCAACGTAGCGGCTGGGCAGAGTCCCGGCCGACTGGGTATTTGTGGTATTCTGCGAAACGACCCAGATGTCAGCGCCGCTGTTGTCAATCAGTGCCGACATGAGCGCAAGAAGCCCGAAGAGCACGGCGAGCTGCTGGCCAACCAGAAAGACAATCGCGACAACACCGAGAACCGCGCCCGCGGTCGTGGACCGTTCGTGCAGCAGCATCCGGACCGCAGCGTACCTACGCATCGTTCCGGGCCGTTGTCAGAGCAGCTTCGTGCGCTTGTTCGAAACGACCCACCACGGTCAGTCCCAGCTCCTCCAGTCTCGGCCGCGCTGGTTGCGCTGCCCGGCCGCCGATGACGATACCGAGTTTGGTGCTGGCAGCTCGCGCTGCCTCGATCAACTCGCGCGCCGGCAGCAGGTTGGCGACCATCGTGACCGAAAGGAGGAGCACCTCGGGCCTGAACTTGGCGACTGCGACCAGGATATCCTCCTGTGGTGCGCTGCGTCCGACCGCGAACACATCCCAGCCCCTGAGGGTCAGGTACTCAGCGACAAGCTGGGCACCAAGCGCGTGTTCTTCCCCGGGCACACACGCAACCAGCGCCCGTCGGCCCAAAGCCGGGTCCGGAGTTACGGCATCAAAGAGCTGCAGGAGCACGTACCGGCAGAGTTCGGTCGCGGCGTGCTCCTCAGCCGCTGACAGGGCCGCCGACTCCCAGAGTGAGCCGATTCTCGACAGGGCAGGCAGCACCACCCGGCTGATGACTTCGGGCAGCGGAGTGCCCTGCCTGAGAATTGAAAGCGCATGGGCAGTGGCAACACGCCGCTGTCGAGCCAGTATGGCGGCGAGGAACTGCTTGGCCTCGTCCGTCAACTCGGTCCCGTACTGCTGTGCTTCAAGAGACAGACCGAGAGTGCCGCGCAGGTGGTCGAGCAGGAGCAGGAGCTCAACGGCGTCATCTGAGCCAAGATGGGTGACGATCGCGATACTCCATGCCTCAAGCATCCGGCCGAAGTATTCGGGCAGAAACCCGCGCCGGGACAGAACATTCACGAGCCACCTGAATTCGTGCGCGAGCTGGTCAGGCAGGCCGAAGTCACATGTGGCCAGCAGGGTCCGGCCGAACTGCTCGTTGTACTCACGGGAGAGAGTCAATCGGTCGCAGGACATCCCGCCACAATGAAATGAGGCGTCAACGGTGATGCGCTCGTCAACCGCCTGCAACAGACTCGGCAGGGCATGGCGGAACGCCTCGACCGCCGGCGCTGAGACGCGGGTGTCTGGCATCATGCCCGGTCCGGTCCCAGTCCGTATTTCCTCATCCGGTAGAGCAGGGTCGCGCGGGAAATGTTGAGCAGGCGGGCAGCGCGGGACTGGTTGCCGCCCGATTTCCGGAGTGCGGCTTCAAGGTGGCTTTTCTCGACGTCAGCAAGCGAGAGACCGGCGTCAGGGATGTCAGGTTCAGCGAGCCGAGGCATCAGCCGGTCGGCAATGTGTTCGGGAACGACCAGCCGGCCCTGACTCAGAATCAGACCGTACTCGACGACGTTTTGCAGCTCCCGGACATTGCCGGGAAAGTCGTGCTCGGCCAGAAGCGCGAGCGCTTCCGGACTGACCGTGTCGGCCGGAAACCCGCGCCGCGTGAGATAGGCTGCAACCAGTTCGGGAATGTCCGGCCGGTGTTCGCGCAGGGGCGGGATGCTCAAGGTGAATACATTCAGGCGATAGTAGAGGTCTTCGCGGAACTCGCCGGCGCGGACACAGGCCGCAGGCTGACGGTTGGCGGCACTGATGATGCGGACGTCCACCTTGACGGTCTCGGTGCTGCCGACCGGTTGCACTTCACGGGTCTCAATCACCCGCAGGAGCTTCACCTGAACTTCGCGCTTCATCTCGGTGACTTCATCGAGGAGAATGGTGCCGGAATCAGCCTGGACAAATCGCCCATCGCGGTCTGCGACCGCGCCGGTGAACGAGCCTTTCTTGTGGCCGAACAGCTCGCTCTCGACCAGGCTCTCAGGTATCGCTCCGCAGTTCACTGCGATGAACGGTCCGGCGGCCCGGGTGCTGAGGAAATGAACCGCCCGGGCCACCAGCTCCTTGCCGGTGCCGGTCTCACCCAGAACCATAAGCGCGGCATCGCTTGTGGCCGCCAGGCGCACCAAGTCTCGGACCTTCTGCATCTGCGGGCTGGACCCGGCAATGGCGCCGAGCCCGACCTGTTCCTCGACTTCGCTGCGCAGCCGTCGATTCTCGCGTGCAAGGTCGCGCAGACGCAGGGCATTAGCCACAAGGCCCTTGAACCGGTCGTTGTCAAATGGCTTGGTCAGATAGTCATAGGCGCCGGCTTTCATCGCCGCGACCGCGGTGCTCACTGTGGCATACGCGGTGATGAGAATGACCGGCGTGTCCGGGCTCATCTGTTTCACCTCCTGGAGTACCTCAAGCCCGGTGCCGTCAGGCAGCTTCAGGTCGGTGATGACAAGGTCTGGACCGCCCTGACGCACGGTCTGAAGCGCTCCGGTGACACTGGAGACGACCTCGGGTTCGTGGTGTTCTTCTTCAAGCAGCAGGCGCACGACCGAAGCAACGTTCGGGTCGTCGTCGACCACAAGGACGCGATGGCGGTTCATCTGGTGGCTCGGTTTCTCGGCAGGACCACGGTTGCCGTGGTGCCCTTGCCCGGTGCGCTGGAAAGCTCTATCCTGCCACCGTGGTCGGCTGCGATGCGCCGGGCAATGGCCAGGCCCAGGCCGGTGCCGCCGGGCCGTGTCGTGTAGAAAGGTTCGAACACATGCTTCAGACTCCCGGCCGGGATTCCCGGGCCATCGTCGACGATATCGACTCTTAGTTCGCGCCCAGTCTGAGTGCCGGTTACGACGATGCTCTGTTTCGCCGCCTGAATTGCGTTGAGCAGCAGGTTGAGAAACAGTTGTCTGAGCAGGCTGGCATCGCCCTCGACCTCGGCTTCATTCTCAGGCCAGGACTGACTGACTTGCTTGCCTTGGTCGGTCATCTGGGACGTCAGCAGTTCGACGCACGTTCGGGTAACCTGGCTCAGTCGCAGCGGGCCGTACCTCAACGGCGCAGGCCGGGCGTAGCTCAGGAAGTCATCGACGACGCGATTGAGTCGGTCCACCTCAGACAGGATGATGCGCGTCAGCTCAGCGTCCTTGTCGCGGGCGCGGCGGTCGAGCATCTGGGCCGCGCTGCGGACCGCGGCCAACGGGTTCTTTACTTCGTGGGCCATGCCTGCCGCCATCTGCCCGAGGGTCTTGAGTCGCTCGGCCCGGCGCAATGACGCATCGGCCCGGCGCTGTCGGTCGCTCAGGAGTCCGGTTACCGCACCGACGACCGCATACAGAGGGACTTCAAATACCGCCTCGCTGGCCTGGCGTGCGAGTGTGGTCCGGGTCATCAGCACGTGGGGCAGGAAGAAGAGCGAGATGAACCCGGCAGTGATGAGTCCGCCTCTGAGACCGTAGCGGAATCCGGCCAGGATAATCGGCAGATAGTACAACCGCCGGAACAGGTCGTGCCAGAACGGGTCGTGCGTCGGAGCAGCGTAGTGACCGACCGTCAGTGCCAGCACCGACGCAACCGTGGTCCAGAACTCAGGCTGTTCGTGGTACGACCGTTTCATCAACCGCGCCGCACCGGTCTAGCGGCTGTCCCAGTCGGCAGGCATGCGCAGCTCATAGGCATCGGTGTAGTCATCAAGGGAAAGGATTCCCCAGTTCGAGCCGAATATGACCCTGGTGCCGGCGTGGTTGATGCTGGCAAACGACTCGGCAAAGTAGTTGGAGCGCGGCTTTGTGCCTGTGTAGCAGCGGGTCTGGGCCAGCTTCGCGGTGTCGGGGTTCGGTTTCAGTTCGAGCATGAACAGAAGGTTGTCCATCCATGAATGCTGTCGACCCGCATCCGGGTTCTTTGCTCCGTAGGTTGAGACCAGCACCCAGCCCGGTTTGTCGTAGCAGTTACCGGAGACGTGCAGGCCGATGTCGGTATTGACGTCGAACGGAATCGCAAGCAACTGGGTGGCAGTTCCGGTCTCAAGGTCGGCCATCTCGATGAAGTCGGTCGCGATGTTCTGGTACACGATGACGTCACGGCCGTCCTTGGTTAGAGCGACATCAGCATGGCCAAGCGCACCAGTCGGCATGCGCACCACACGGCTGAAGTCGGGTGAGTACGATTCAAACGGCACCGAGTCGTCATAGGCGACGACCGCGTGGTTCCCGCCTGCGTCCATGGTTACATGGTTGACGGCATCCGGAAACGACGTCTTTCTGCCCACGACCGAGTCGGTGAGCACGTCGTAGACACAGACCGCCAGCAGATTGAACAGGCTGTCCGAGACTTCGAAGCACCAGTATCTTCGGTCCCGGGAGGCATCGCCTTCGACACCGGTACTGACGAAGTGGCAGCCCGGGAACTGAGCGGTGAAGTCGTGGACCACTTCCTGGTTGCCGGTTGAGACCCGGAACCGCTTCAGGTTCGGCCCGGCCACGTAGTAGAACACATCCGGGTCAGTGTCATGCCAGCGCGGTTCCAGCTCCTGGCCGCCGCCGAGTTCATCGAGACTGCGCACCAAGGCATAAGTCGAGCCGCTGTACAGATAGAATACGCCGTCATTGCTGCGGAGTATCAGGTACGAGCCATCAGCGTTCCAGGCGTCGGCGCGCGCATACTCGTTCTGGATACCATGTCCTGAGTAGTTATCGGTGGTCTTGTCTGAGATGCGGACGAGAGTCGCTCCGTAGACCGAGTCGGTAAAAGGCGTACCTTTGGCCGGCAGGTCGGACCTTGTTTCCTTGCAGCCGGTGACCGCCAGGGCTGCGGTCAGCAACAGTAGTATGGGTCTCATGCCAACGACTATAGCGGCTTGCGCGCGGCAGTCAAACCGGCCCGGCCGCAGCGATTGACAACCGCAGGAGCGAGCGTAGCATTGGCATTGTTGATTCGCCCCGCAGTCAGCAGCACTATCCTGAGAGGAGCAGTTTCTTGCGAACTTTCGGCCTAGCCGTCCTGCCTGTTTTTCTGGCGTCAGCGATTGCCTCCTCGGTTTCGGTCGTCGGGCTTGACTCTTTCTCCCGGTCCGCACTCCGCAACGGACTTGATATCCAGGGTGTCGAGGAGTCAGAGCTTGGTTTCTTCAAGCAATGGGCACCGGACAGTTTCTTCCGGTTGAAGGACGTGGACCGGATGCTCGACCGTCCGCTCGAAGTTGTTGCTTATACTGAGTCAACCGCGGCTCTTGTAGACAGGCTCAAGTCCGAACCGAGCGCCTTCCTGTTCCACCAGTGGGCTACGACCGACGCGGGTCTTGTGCCCACCGACTCAGTGCGGCTGGGCCGCGAGGTCAGGGCGGCGGTCAGACCACTGCCGGGAACCGAAGCGCTCCCCGGCAATCTTGCTCGCGCGTTGCAGACCATCCTTGCCGGCTTCGCGGTCGGCCAGCGTTATCTCAGTGTGGCAGTCGCTCGGCTCACGCCGGTCGAGCTTGACCGTCTGCTCGGTGAGGCGCCGGATTTCTGGAAAGACGAAGACGACACACTAGAGAAGCCGCTCAGCGGGGTGCTGCACCTTGAGTTCGGCAGGGTCTATGATACAACCCAGAACGTGAAGTCCGAGACCCTGCTGGCCTATGCGCGTAGACTCGACCGCAAAGCCCTGGCTTTTTCCGGTCTGGCGGTGGCCATGGCTGCGTGCGAGGCCGAGCGATTGCTGGGGCCTGAACCGATTCTGCTCCAACAGGAAGTCATGGGCAGCAACGTTGAGGGCATTGACGGCCCGGTTCTGCTCGACCTGGCGACTGAGTACGGCCGGGTAGTGGTTGGTAGCCACGTCGATAACGTCTATCGGTCAGACTGCGCCGTGATCATCGAACTGGGCGGTGCTGATCGTTACATGAACCGGGCCGGTGGTGCGGTTGGCGTTCTTGACCGACCGTTCAGTGTCGTGATTGACCTTGGGGGTGACGACTGCTACTTCTCAGACAAGCTATTCAGCCAAGGAGCGGCACTGTTCGGAGCCGGCGTATTGATTGACTGCAGCGGCAACGACGTCTATCGCAGCCGGCACTACGGCCAGGGTGCAGCGGTTCTCGGGACCGGACTGCTCTGGGACAAGGGCGGCACCGACTGCTACCGTGCCGGGTTCTTTGCCCAGGGCGCGGCCGATTTCGGAGCCGGGCTCCTGGTAGACGCAGGTGGAAACGACAGCTACCGAAGTTCATGCTACTGCCAGGGGTTCTCCTCGACCTGGGCCTACGGGGTTCTGGCCGACCATGCGGGCAACGACGTCTATACCGCAGGTGGTGAGTATGTTCATGCGCCCCTGCTGCCGCACGAATATCGCTCTTTCTCGCACGGCTTTGCAATCGGCCGCCGACCGGATGCGGCCGGGGGCATCGCTCTGCTCTTTGACCGGTCGGGCAATGATTTCTACAACGGCGAGGTGTTCTGCCAGGGAACAAGCTACTGGTACGCACTCGGGATGCTGTGGGATGGGACCGGATTTGACCACTACAACGCAGCCCAGTATTCCCAGGGCGCAGGGATTCATCTTGCGGTCGGCGTGCTGGTCGACGAGGAGGGATGCGATGCCTATGTGTCCCGGCTCGGGCCAAGTCAGGGCGAAGGGCACGACCTTTCGGTTGGCGTGCTTGTGGACCGCAAAGGCGACGACGTCTACTACTCCTCGGGCGGGCAGGGTATCGGCTTGACGAATTCGGTCGGGCTGTTCCTGGACCAGGATGGCAACGACGCCTACACGTGCGCCGACTCTTTCTTGAGTCATGGCTCGGGCAATGCGGCCCGGGGGTTCGGCGGCATGGGGCTGTTCCTTGACCTCGCCGGTAAGGATAAGTACCCGCAGAGCAACGTGGCCCGGGACCGGTCGAGCTGGACCAAAGGGACCTTTGGCTCCGGGCTGGACCTGCCTCGCGCTGCGACCGTGGTTGACGAGGAGCCGGATGTCGACACGACCGACCTCGGAGCGGACAGTCTGAGCCAGCCGATTGAGTCGCTGTTCAAGACCGCGTCAATCTGGGAGGTCGGCAATGCGCGGAAGAAGGTCGCCCGGGCGCGCAAGCAGTTGATTCGGCAGGGTCGTCAGGCGCTCGACTATGTGTTCGACAAGAAGGCCGATTCCAAGGACGGGCTGGAGTCGCGGGCGGTTGAGGAACTGGTCAAGGCGATGCCGGACACGGCCAAGCCCTACCTGTTCCGCGCTCTGCGTGACAGCCGGTTCCAGGCCCGGCAGAACGCGGCCTACTGGCTGGGTCAGCTCAAGGAGAAGGCACAGGACGGTGTGGACTCGATTCTTGCCGCACTCAAGGCCGGGCGCATCACCCCACGCCGGGCGGTCAATGCGCTGGGCGACATCGGTGACTCGACGGTCGTGCCCAAGATACTCTATCTGCTCAGGGATTCCTATGAGCCTTCGCGGATTGTGACGAGTGAGGCGTGCGGCAAGTTGAAGAGCCGGGCCGCAATTCCGGAGCTCATCCGGACGCTTGACGACCGGCTGTTTACGGTTCGCTCGGCCGCTGAGCTGGCACTGGTGGCGACCGGCACCCCGGCGCTTGACCCATTGCTTTCGGCCGTGCCGCAGCTTACGCCCCGCGCACTGGGACATGCTTTGCGGGCTGCCGGCCAGTTGGCCGAGAAGCTGGATACTATTGAGCAACGGGAACTGCGGGTAAGAAGCCGACGGGCGTTTGTCGGCCAACTTGGGCACGAGACGCCGTTCGTGCGGCTGTGTGCGGTTGAGGCACTGGGTCGGATAATGGACGAACCGCTGGTCCGAACGATGAAGGAAGTACAGGCCGGAGAGACGAATGAGTTCGTTAATGCCCGGCTGCGGGCCATTCTGCGCGACTGGTAGCCCAGGCAGGTCGATGGTCAGTAGTCGGTAGAACTGCTGAGGAAAGGAGCGAAGATGTTTGTGTGTCTGGATCCCGGGCACGGTGGCAGTGACCCGGGTGCGGTCGGAAGGTCCGGTGTCCGAGAATGTGATGTGAACCTCGCAATCGTGCAGAAAGCGGCGCAGAAGTTCAGAGCTGCGGGACACCGGGTCATCCTGACTCGGGACAGCGATGTCCGGGTTACACTCGAGACACGCACGAGCATGGCCAACAACGCCCGGGCCGGAGCGTTTGTCTCGGTACACTGCAACTCGGACGGAGCCACGGCTCGTGGTTTTGAGGTCTGGTACTGGCATACCTCGACCCGGGGGCGGGGACTGGCCGAGGCGATTCTGGCTGAAGTCGCCGCGCGGTTCCCCACGTTGCGGAACCGAGGCCTCAAGGCCAGCGCACCAGGCAACAACTCGTTGCACGTGCTGAGAAAGACCGACATGCCTTCGGCTCTGCTTGAGTGTGCATTTGTCTCAAACCAGACCGAGGAGAATCTACTTGGCTCGGCTGCGGCTCAAGAGCGTTTTGCCGAGGCAGTTGTCCGGGGAGTTGTACGTTGGTTCGGAGTCTAGTTTGCGCCAGGAGGGGAGATGTTCGGAAGTCAGATAGTTGACGTCGCCATCGGGCTGTTCCTGCTCTACCTGGTGTTGAGTCTGGCCAGCTCGAGCATTGTTGAGATGGTGTTCTCGCTGACCCGCCTCCGGTTCCGGCTCCTTCGGTCCAAACTGCGCGAGATGCTTGGCAGAAAGGATGCAGATGAGCTTCTGGCACATGGGACGATAGTCGCTTTCGGCAGACGGCCGTCTTACCTGCCGGCCAGTGCCTTTGCCGTTGCCTTGTTAGACAACCTGGGCAGCGCGGCCAGCGTGGTGCTTCCTTCGCTCAAGGCCTTCCGTGAAACGCTGGTTGAGCTGCGCGGGACGGGCAAGACACCGGGATCAGGTTTGGTCGGCAAGAAGAAATCCGGTCCGGGCAAGTAGCAGCGATGAAGACTATTGTGCTTGTGTCGTTCGTCGCCGGTGTCACCTCAGCCGTCCCGGTTCCGGGGTGGTTCGACCCGCAGGGCAGAAGGGCGCTATCATTCGCTGCCTGGCAGGCAGGGCATGGGCAGGAGCTGGACCAGAGCCGAATCGGGCTTGTGGCGCAGGCCGGGTTCGTCAATCTGGTTGACATCGTTGTCAATGCCGAGCTGTATCCCTGCATTATTGCCGAGCTGGAGCAGTATCGGTCAGACCTGATTGGCGCCGGGTACAGCGTACGCATTGATACGATGCGCGGACTGAGTCATGTGCTGCTGCGCAACCACCTGGCCGGGCAGAACCAGCTCGTCGGTGCAATGCTTGTCGGCGAGCTGCCGGTGGCCTGGTATGAGCTCGACGGTGAGGAGTTCCCGCTTGACATCTACTACATGGACCTTGACGGAACCTGGACTGATGCGGATGGGGACGGGCTCTACGACGGCCATTCCGGTAACCTGGCTCTGGAGATTTGGGTCGGGAGGCTCTATGCGCGGCCTTTGACCTGGGACGACGAGGTGCGGCTGGTTCGGCGTTACTTCGCCAAGAACCACGCTTACCGCACCGGCCAACTGGCCCTACCGGACCGGGCGCTGGCCTATGTTGATGATGACTGGAGCGGGTTCGGTGACTGTCAACTCAGCCAGCTCTATCCGACCGTGACGACCGTAACCCAGGGCAACACGACAAGGGCCTCGGACTATCGGACCAGGCTTGCCCAGGGCTACGAGTGGATTCAGGTCTGCTCCCACTCATCGCCCTGGGGTCATACGTTCCGTGCCGACGGCGGCTACCGGGGCACGGTCTTCAACACTGAAATCTACGCCATGCGTCCGGCTGCCCATTTCTACAACCTGTTCGCCTGCTCGGGTACGCGGTACGTCGAAGAGAACTACTCGGCAGGCTGGGATATCTTCCAGGACGACTATGGCCTGGCTGCGGTCGGCAGCTCCAAGACCGGTTCGATGATCGGCTACTTCCAGGACTTCTACCGGCCAATGGGTCGGGACTCCTCAATCGGCGATGCGTTCAGAGCATGGTATAACCTGCATGGGGAGTACAGCCGGTTCTGGCACTATGGCCTGAATATCGTCGGTGACCCGAGCCTGAAGCCGCGGGGCCGGACCGAAGGAGCCGGTCAGACTCCCGAGCAGCATGGGGTCATGCCGACAACTGCTGAAGTCGTGGGCGCAGACCCAGAGACTGATGACTCACCGGCAATACTCTGTATGCCGGACGGTGACGTATGGGCAACCTGGAAGTCCGGCCGCAGCACCACGAACGGCAGATTCGACATCTTTGCTGCCGTGCGCTCAAACGGCGTGTGGTCAAGTCCGTATGGAGTCGGAACCGCGTACTACTGGGAAACCGACCCGGTAATCGGGGTCGACCGAAACAACAGGCCGGTCGTGGTGTGGTCATTGTTCACCGACGACTACTATTACAATCTGTACTACAGCTTCTGGAACGGAACCACGTGGTCAAGTGCCCAGCAGGTGGCCAACGACAACTCCTCAGACATGACCCCGTCACTCACGCGCGACTCGACCGGCACTCTCTGGTGCCTTTTCACCAGCCGCCGCGACGAGTTCGCAGATATTTTTGTAACATCTTATAACGGCACGAGTTGGACCGCGGTTGCCAATGTCACGCATGACAGCGTGACGCAGCTTCATCCTCAGACCGCAACCATGCCGGACGGCACGGTCTGGGTTGTCTACACTGAGTACGTCAGCGGTCGGTCGCAGATTCGGGCCCGGTACAAGTCCGGTGCCACTTGGCTCGAAACCGAGCCGGTTTCAGGCGGCCAGTCACGTGCCTATCGGCCCGCGGCCACAGCGGGTGAGGATGGCAGGCCGGTCGTCTGCTGGCAGAGCTTTGATTCAGGCGACGGCGACATCTGGTTCAGCACCTTTGACGGTACACACTGGTCGGCCCCGGCTCAGGTCTGTCCGGAGACTGCGCTTGACGTACATCCGATGATGACGAGTGATGGTCGAGGGAAGCCGTGGGTCGTCTGGATGAGCGCACGGCAGGGTGGCTGGGACATCTTCTATTCGGCCTACTCAGCCGGAGTCTGGTCGGACGCACAGTCGGTCGAAGCCGGTGCCGGACTCGACATCAACCCGGCAGCAGCCTGCGGTGCTGACGGCAACGTCTGGGTTCTCTGGCAGAACTTGAGCGACGGCAACTGGGACATTCATGCTGCGTCAGTTCCATGGACCGCGATTGAAGAGCAGCGCCGGCCAACAGGGCAACTGAGTTTCCGAATTCGACCCAACCCGGCAGGTTCCGGCTCAGTCACGGTTGACCTCGATTCGCCGTTGCCGCCGGGCAGTCCTTCGCTCAGCCTGCTTGATGCTTCTGGCCGCGTTGTTCTGCACTCATCGCCTTGCCACGGTGGTCGGCGGTTCGAACTCGACGTCAGTGGCCTTGGTGCCGGCGTCCACTTTGTCCGGCTCTCGACCGGCGGTTCTTCAGCCACGCGCCGGCTCGCCATCACGCGCTAGCGGTTCCGGCTTGCGCGTCGCTCAGCGGATGCCGGCAGCCGGGCCAGAGGGTTCGCAGACGGCACAGAGCGGAAAACCATTTGGCTGTTCTGAGATGTAAGGGCGCGTGTGAGCGGCGAGCGTGACTGGCGTCAGACCGCGGGTTGGATGGTCCCACGCTGGTTGTCGTGCTTGAGTAATGCTTGTGGTAGTCAGACCCATGTCCTCCATCCCCTGGCTGGTAAGGGGGACGGTTCCCCTTTCCGACCCCCCTGCTCCGGCGACGGCCGAACCCCCCTGGGCTAGCCCCGGCGAAGCGGCTACGCCTTCCCCTGCCCCAATCCTTTCGGCAACCCCTGCGCCTGTCGCCGCCCCGGGGGGTTCGGCGGCCCGCGCCCAGGCCCCATGCGTTCGCGGGTCCCCAACCCAGACCCAGACCGGTGCCGACCCCTCTGCCCATCCGCCCGCGCCTCCCCTTGCCCAACCCACCGCAACGCCCCTCAGCCCGGCCGCAGTTGTGGAACAGAGCACCGGTGCGGAGACTCGCTGGTGGGGGGCTGGCCGTGACTTTGCGGAAGACGAACCCTGCGTGCTCGAGCCAATCCGCGGATGCTCATCAGGTCGGATACGGCCGGGGGGGCGGGAGCAGGAAATGGCAGATGCTTCGTTGTCATGGGATGGGTTGCAGCCGGGCGGGGTGGCTGGCAAGCCGGCGCTGCCGGCCGAGGTGCGTAACCGTCGTCGTCCCAGACAATCTCACTCACCTGAGACGAGGCTACAGAAGCATACGCGGCGGCAGGCTTCGTTTGCGTTCACGTCAGGCTCGCGGGCAATCAGGATGAGGCCCGTGTGCCGATGACTGACTCCGGCCGCAGCCCAGGACATCGAGCAGACTCCGTTCACTTGCGGCGTTGCCTATGTCCTGATTAAGACCGGCTACCATTGCACTGAGCTCGCACCAGGGCAGCATGCAGAGTGCAGAATGCGAAGTCAGGGGATGACCAGGGACCAGGCGACAGTGACCAGGAGCGGAGAGAAGTCGGAGGGCAGAGTGCAGGACCGCGGGGAGCGGCTGGCAAGGGGCGGGCGGGAGATGGTTGACAAGTCGTGGGTTTGGGTAGAATAGCAGGCGTGAACCGCAACCAGGCCCAGGCCGAGATGCGTCGTCTGGCCGCCGAGATTGATGAGCACAACTACCGGTACTACGTGCTCGCCCAGCCGACCATCTCGGACGCGGAGTTTGACAAGCTGATGAGGCGTCTGGCCGAGCTGGAGGCAGCGTACCCGGACCTGGCAATGCCGGATTCGCCGACCCAGCGGGTGGGGGGTGAGCCGCTCACGGAGTTCGCCACCGTGGTGCACAGCTCGCCGATGCTTTCTCTTGACAACACTTATTCCTACGAGGAGCTGCAGGAGTTCGACGCGCGGGTGCGCAAGGTCGTGCCCGCGCCTCAGTACCTGGTGCAGCAGAAGATTGATGGTGTGGCGGTTGCCCTGCGCTATGAGGCAGGTCGGCTGGTGCTGGCCGCGACCCGGGGCGACGGGACACGCGGGGACGATATCACGGCGAATGTCAGGACCATCGACTCAGTGCCGCTGCGGTTGCGCCGGGAGCTGGCGGACTTTGGGCAGTTCGAGGTGCGGGGCGAGGTCTATCTTCCGCGGAAGCGGTTCGCCGCCCTGAATGACGAGCGGGAGGCTGAGGGGCTTGCCGTGTTTGCGAATCCGCGCAATGCCGCGGCCGGAACCTTGAAGCTGCTTGACCCGAAGGAGGTGCGCAAGCGCAGGCTGGCGTGTTTTGTTCATACGATACCGCAGCCAATCAGAGGCATGGAGACAGACCACGAGGTGCTGGCCGCGTTGTCCGAGCTGGGTTTTGCGGTTGCGCCGGAGAGCAGGTTGTTCGCAGACATCAATGAGGTGATTGAGTACTGCCGGAAGTGGGAGGGCCGGAGGGCCGAGCTGGCATATGATGTTGACGGCATGGTCGTGAAGCTTGACCGATTCCGCGACCGGGATGAACTGGGCATGACCGAGAAGAGCCCGCGCTGGGCCGTGGCCTACAAGTATCCGCCCGAGGAGAAGAAGACCAGGGTGGTAAGGATATTCGTCAACGTCGGCCGGCTCGGCACGGTAACGCCGGTGGCAGAGCTGGAGCCGGTGTCTCTTTCGGGCACGACCGTGACTCATTCGACCCTGCACAACATGGATGAGGTCGAGCGGCTGGACATCCGTGAAGGGGACACGGTACTGGTGCACAAGGCTGGTGAGATTATCCCCCAGGTGCTGAAGGTTGTTGTCGACCCGGGCCACAAGCGGCGAAAGAAGTTCCAGATGCCGGATAAGTGTCCGGTCTGTCTGACCAAGCTGTTCCGCGAGGCCGATGAGGTGGCCTGGCGGTGTGTGAACGCTTCGTGTCCGGCCCAGCTTACCGCCCGGCTGGTACACTTTGCCTCGCGCGGGGCGCTGGACATTGCCGGGCTGGGCTGGAGTCTGGCTGAGCAGTTTGTCCGGACCGGTCTGGTTCGTAACTTTGCCGACCTGTACGACCTGACTCTGGACCGGCTGACCAGACTTGAACGGATGGGAGAGAAGTCGGCAAGGAATCTTCTGGCCGGTTTGGAGAGAAGCCGGACCCGGCCGTTTGCGCGTGTGCTCTACGGTCTTGGTATCAGACACGTGGGGATTCACGCGGCCCGGCTGCTGGCCCGGCAGTTCGGTTCGATTGAGGCGCTGCGCCGGGCCAAGCCGGATGAAGTTGCGGCGGTACCCGGAGTCGGGACCGCAGTGGCTGAGTCGCTGGCGCATTTCTTCACCGACCAGGAGAACGTCCTGCTGGTCGAGCGGCTCAAGGCCGCGGGGCTGTGCATGACCGAGGAACAGGTGCAGGGGCCGAGGCCGCTTGCCGGCCTGAAGTTCGTGCTGACCGGCACGCTGGACAGTTTCACGCGCGAGGCGGCAACCGAGCTTATCCTGGCCCTGGGGGGAAGCGTTGCTTCGTCGGTCTCGAAGAAGACCGATTATGTTGTGGCCGGCCGCGAGCCGGGCTCAAAGTACGACAAGGCGCTCGCGCTCGGGGTCAAGATTCTGGACGAGGCCGGATTCCGCCGACTGGTCGGCCGATGAGACAGGGCCGATTCGTTACCGGGCTTGAGACGCCGATTCAGTATCTCAAGGGTATCGGCCCGAAGCGGGCAGAGCAGTTTGCCCGGCTTGGGGTTGAGACCGTGGGCCAGTTGCTGTTCCTGGTGCCGCGGCGCTACATCGACCGGTCCTCGGTGGTGCCGATTCGCACGCTCCGGGTCGGTGACGAGGCGACCGTTGTCGGCCGCATCCTAGGTGCGACGTCCCGGCGAACGCGCAATCGTCGAGCATTCGTTTCCTGTCTGGTTCGAGACGGTAGCGGCACGATTGAGGCGGTCTGGTTCAACCGGCCGGACCTTGCCGAGCGGTTCAGCCCCGGGCAGGAGATACTGCTCTCAGGTCAGGTCACCGAGTACCGTCGCCGCCAGTTTGTCAACCCTCTGTTCGAACTGGCCGAACCGGGCGACGAGTTCTCGTTTGCCAACGCGATCATCCCGGTCTACCCGCTGACCGAGGGCTTGAATGTTTGGATCATCCGGCGAGCACTGCGCGTGGCGCTGGACCGTTTTGTCGGGCTGGTCAGCGAGTCGTTGCCGAAAGAGGTGCTGACCCGATACGAGTACCCCGACATCCGGACTGCGCTGCTCAACATCCATTTCCCGACCGATGTGGGCCGGGCGTGGCGCAGCCGGGAGCGGTTGATATACGACGAGCTGCTCTATCTGGAGCTGCTGCTTGCTCTGCGGCGGCGGGCATCGGCCCAGGTTGTGGGCCAGAGTCTGGTTGAGAAGGGTAATCTGGCCCGGCCGTTTCTTGAGCGGCTGCCGTTCCAACTGACCTCGGCTCAGACCAGAGTTCTTTCGGAGATCCGGCAGGACATGGCCCGGACTGCGAGCATGAACCGGCTGCTCCAGGGTGATGTCGGCTCGGGCAAGACCGTGCTGGCCCTGGCCGCGATGCTCATCGCCTGCGAGAACGGGTTTCAGGCCGCAATGATGGCCCCGACCGAAATCCTCGCCGAGCAGCACTTTCTGGGCTGGCAGCCGCGTTTGGCAGAGCTCGGGGTCGAGACGGTGCTTCTGACCGGCTCGGTCGGAGCCGGGGAGAGGCGCCGCCTTCTTGCCGGGCTTGAGGATGGTACGGTCAGGATTGTCTTCGGGACTCATGCCCTGATTGAGCAGGGCGTGAAGTTCAGCCGTCTCGGTCTGGTGGTGGTCGACGAGCAGCATCGGTTCGGCGTAATGCAGCGGGCCGCGCTCCTGAACAAGGGGTTAAATCCCGACTTTCTGGTGATGACCGCAACGCCGATACCAAGAACGCTGACAATGACGGTCTATGGCGACCTGGATGTGTCGGTACTTGATGAGAAGCCGCCGGGTCGCAGGCCGGTTCAGACCCGGCTGGTCACAGACCGTGACCGGCCCGCAGTCTATCAGTCGGTTGCCCGGCATCTGGACACGGGTGAGCAGGCGTTTGTTGTCTGCCCCCTGATTGAGGAGAGCGAGAAGCTTGACCTGGCCTCGGCGGTCAAGACCTTTGAGGAGATGAAGGCGGCGTTTCCCCGGCATCGGGTCGGGCTGGTTCACGGTCGGCTGCCGAGCGAAGAGCGTCTGGCGATGATGGCGCGATTTCGAAATCGTGAACTCGACGTGCTCGTGGCTACGTCGGTCATCGAGGTGGGCGTGGACGTGCCCAATGCCACGATGATGCTGATTGAGCATCCGGAGCGGTTCGGTCTGGCACAGCTCCATCAGTTGCGGGGCAGAATCGGCCGCAGCGGGCAGCAGTCGTACTGCATTCTGCTGGCTGGCAGGGCGGTGTTCGGCGACGTTCAGGAGCGACTCAGGTTCTTCGCAGGCACGACCGACGGTTTTGCCCTGGCCGAGAAGGACCTTGAATTGCGGGGGCCGGGCGAGATTCTCGGTACTCGTCAGCACGGGCTGCCTGACCTGAAAGTGGCCGATGTTGTCCGGGACCGCGCGGTGCTTGCTCGGGCGCGTCAGGACGCGTTTGCTTTGGTTGAGCTTGACCCGGAGCTGAAACAGCCCCAGAATGAGTGTATCAGACAAACACTGCTGTCGCGCTACGCCGGACGGGCCGAGTTGGCCCGGGTAGGGTAAATGGCGGGGTGCCGTCCGGAAGTCAGAAGTCGGAATGCAGCCGGCCTGGAAGGCGGTGCGGTACTGGCGACGCTGGGCGCGCTGCTCGTGTTGGCGTGCAACGGCGGAATCCCGAACAAGACGCTCGGGCCGCTGCGCGAGGTCACGGTTGTCTCCGAGTACTGGGACCTGGTTGACTCGACCGTGATTGAAATGCTGCAACGTCCGGTCCCGACACCCCAGCCCGAGCCGGAGTACCGACTTCGGGCGGGCAAGGCAGATCGGTTCGACACCTATTCACGCTTCCGGATCGTGATGCTGGTCGGGACGGTTGAAGATACGCTGATAAGGTCGGTGCTTGGTTCAAGGGCCGGTTCGCTGGCCGGTGGTGACTTCGGCTTGTACAAGGTGCCCAATCCCTGGCAGCAGGGGCAGTTCGCGCTTGTGTTTGCCGCGCGTGAGCCCGGTCTGCTCGTGCCGGGCCTCCGGGCCTACTCGGGGCGGATTCGGCGGACGATTGAGGAGTTCGTGCTTGAGCAGATGCGGCGAGCCGCTTATTTTGAGGGCACGAGCCCGGCCGTGACTGAGGCGATGCTCCAGAGATATTCGTTCGCCCTGGAGGTGCCGAAGCGGTGGCAGGTGCGGGAGGAGTTTGCCGACTCTGGGTTTGTGTACATGTTCGTTCATTATCCGGACCGGAGCGTGTTCGTCCACTGGACCGATTCGGTTCAGCCGCTCGAGCCTGAGGCACTGGTCAGGCTGCGCGACCGGCTGACCGGTCGGTTCTACGGCGGTGATTCGATTGACCGTCAGTTCATGGTGGTTGATACGGTCGAGTTTCTGGCCGGGCCGGCAGTGAGGCTGCGCGGCGTCTGGAAGAACAACCGGGAGACGATCGGCGGTCCGTTCGTAAGTTATGCCTTCAACCATCAGGGTCGGTTCTACATGGTGGACGGACTGGTGTTCAACCCGGGCAAGAAGAAGCTCGACCACCTGCTGCAGGTCGAGGCGGTGGTAAGGTCGTTTACTCCGTGGTAGGCAGTACCGGCCGCTGGTAGACGCGGTAGGTCTTGTACAGCCGGCCGCCGAGGGCGAGAATCGGCCGGATGATGGCCACGTTGTCTTCCAGAATCCAGGAGACCTCACCCTGCTTGTATCCGAGCCGGCGCGCGGCAATCAGGGTCTCGTAGTAGAGCAGCGAGTCAAAGCCCTGGTGCCGGAACTTCTTCTTCAGCCCCAGCGCCCAGAGCCGTCCCTGGCTGATTCGCCGCCGCTCAAGAAGGAACTTGAGCCAGCCGAATGGGAGCAGCCGGCCGCCGAGCTTTTTCAGGACCTGATTGTAGTCAGGTAGCGCGACGCTCATACCCGCGGGTTCGTCCCGGCAGAAGACGAACGGACAGAGTGACGGTTCGATCAGGGGCTTGAGCTGGCGGGCCATGTCGTCGATGTCCTCGCTTGTGAACGGTGAGAAGTCCCAGTTGTCGGACCAGGCGTCGTTGTAGACTTCTTTGATGATGTCGAGATCGCGTTTGAGGTTGCTCAGTTCCAGACATCGGACCGTGACACCAGGCCGGTTCTTGAGTGCCTTGATTACCCGTTCGTACTTCTCGGGCAGAGGACGGTCGGACGGGACGACATAGGCGTACAGGTCTTTGACCTTGGCAAATCCGGCCTGCTCGACCAGTGTCGGGTAGAAGGGCGGGTTGTAGGCCATCTTGATGAGCGGCGAGGAATCGAACGGCTCGACGAGCATGCCGGCTTCGTCGTTGAGCGAAGGGTTGGCCGGGCCGTAGACAACCGCGGCCCCGCGGTCTCGAGCCCAGGCAACGACCTGGTCAAGCAGGGCGTGAGCAGTGTCCGGAGCGTGTTCAGTCTCGAAGAAGCCGAAATAGGCGACCGAACTGGCGTGAGCCTGATTGTAGTTCCGGTCAGTGATGGCTGCGACCCGGCCGACGATGCTGCTCCCGCGGCGGGCCAGGAACAGCTCGCGCTCGGCGTGATTCCAGAACGGGTTGGCACCCGGGGTCAGGGTTCGCTTGACGTCGGCGATGAGCGGCGGTACCCAATACGGGTCATTCCGGTACAGCTCGAACGGCAGCCGGACAAACCGGTCTAGGTCCTGGCGGGTCTTGACCGGTGTGACGGTGACCAGGCTCAAGCGAGTACGCCCGTCTTCCTGCCGACCCGCTCGAAGATTTCGAGTGCCCGGTCGGTGTCTTCTTCGGTGTGAGTCGCCATGTAGCTCGTGCGAATGAGCGAGCGATTGGGCGGCACTGCGGGCGGCAGCACCGGGTTGGCATAGATGCCGGCATCGAACAGACTGCGCCAGAACTCCAGGGTCTTCATGTCCGGGCCGATGTGAATCGGGATGATCGGGGTCTCGGTCGTGCCGATGTTGTAGCCCATGCTCCGCAGGCCGGCGAGCATTTTGTGGGCGGTCTTCCAGAGTCGTTCTCGACGTTCGGGTTCGGTCTTGATGACGCGGAGCGCGGCGAGAACCGTGGCGGCCGCGGTCGGCGGGATTGCCGCGGAGAATATCAGGGAGCGGGCCTGGTGCCGGATGTAGTTGATGACGTGATGAGAGCCGACCACATAGCCGCCGATGGTGGCAAACGACTTGGAGAACGTGCCCATGATCAGGTCGACCGAATCCTCAACGCCGAAATGCTCGCATGTACCCCGACCGTGCCGGCCCATGACACCGACCGCGTGCGCGTCGTCGACCATCAGCCGGGTGTGATGACGGCGGCAGATGGGCACGATGTGGTCGAGCGGTGACAGGTCGCCTTCCATCGAGAAGACACCGTCGACGACCACCAGCCGGCCGCCCGGGTGATGGAGACCGGCCAGGGTTCGTTCCAGTGAGTCCGGGTCGTTGTGCAGAAACCGTTTGACCGAGCCGAACGACATCTGGCAGCCGTCGACAATTGAGGCGTGGTCGAGCTTGTCGCAGACTGCAACGTCGCCTTTGCGCACCAGAGCCGAGACCACACCGAGATTGGTCTGGTACCCGGTCGAGAAGACGATGCAGTCGTCCTTCTTGTAGAAATGCGCAAGCTCGGACTCGAGCTCGACGTGCAGGTCGAGCGTGCCGTTCAGGAAGCGTGAGCCGGTGCAGCCGGTGCCATAGTCGTTGATTGCCTTAATTGCCGCATGCTTGATGGCCGGGTGGGTGGTCAGGCCAAGGTAGTTGTTCGAGCCGAGCATGATCAGCTCCCGGCCGTTGATGACCACCCGGCGGTCCGGCTCGGAGTTGAGCGGCATGAAGTAAGGGTAGTTGCCGGCTTTCTTCACCCGGTCGATGTAGTGCGAGAACGGCTGGCACTTGGCAAAGAGGTCCATCGCGGCCATTGTAGGATAGTTGGTGCTGGTGTCAAGCTTGGCGATGAGCCGGTTTGGTGCTATATTGTCGCCGTGCTTGGTTTCCTGCTGCTGGTGGCAGTCGCGGCCGGCCCGGCTGATATCCGGGCGGTGAGAGTACTGTTTGCCGCCGACCTGCACGGCCGCAGTCAGCCGACCGTCGACTTCTCCTCGCCCGGCCTGCCCCGGCGCGAACTGGGCGGCTGGCGCAATCTCGCCCGGCTGGTCGATTCGCTCCGAACTGATGCCTGTCTGCTGCTCGATGCCGGTGATTTCGCGTTCGGCGCGCCGGAGTCAGACAGCCTCCAGGGTCGGGAAGTCGTGCAGATGATGAATCGAGTCGGGTACGACGCTGCGGTACTCGGACCGAGAGATTTTGTGGGTGGCGCAGAGAACGTTGAGTTGATGGCCCGAGCCGCCGGGTTCGCGGTGCTGGCCGACCCGATGCTCGACGTTGTCCTGAAGCGGCGCGTGCCGCTGTTCCGACCATTCGTCATCCGGGATGTGAAGGGTATTCGCGTGGCGGTCGTCGGGATTACCGACCCGGAAATCGCCCGGCTGAACCGGGCAGTTGACGTGCGTGGGTTCCTGGTTGAGCCGCCCCTCGCTCAGCTTGAACGGTATCTGCCCGCGGTCCGCGCTGACTCGCCGGACGTTCTCATCGTGCTCGCCCATCTGACTTCGACTCAGGCCCGGATTCTGGCGGACAGCTTCCCCGAGGTGACCCTGGTCGTTTGCGCCGGAGACGGCGATACGTTGCCGCATCACGGTCGGGTGTACCGCGCGGGCAGATACGGCCAGCGGGTCGGTGTGGTTGACCTGCTGCTGAGCCGTCAGCCCGAACCCGCTGGCTCGACCGGGTGGCAGGTCGTCCAATCGGAGTTCCTGGTACTGAACGTTGAGCCCGGACCGGCCAGGGATACCGAGCCGCGAGCGTGGAGCCGCCCGGTGAGCTTTGGTCGGCGCGAAATGATGCCGGACAGCGCGGGCCGGCTCAGTCTGTGTCTGCTGGTTGCTGAGGCGTTGCGCCTTAAGACCGGCGCCGACATTGCGGTCCTGCCGCTCTCGGTGGTTGAGTCCGGACTGAGAGCCGGGCCGCTGACCTGGTACGAGCTGTTCGGTGCAGTGCCGTTCCGCGAGCGGGTGAGAGTCGTGCCGATGGACGATACGATGCTGGCCAAGGTCGTCAGCTCAGACCGCGTGGACCGAGAGATGCCAGCGCCGGCGATTGCCGGAGCCGACTACTTTGTCGGTGGCGACACGTCGACCTGGCCCACGGTCGGCCAGGTTGCACGGGCGCGTCTGCGCGTGCGCAGACAGGGAACCTATCGCGTGGCGACAACTGAGCACTGGCTCGAACAGACACGTTCCGGGGTGACGGGTCGGCTACTCAGCGAGGACCTGACCGAGATATGGCTTGACTGGTGCGGCCGGCAGGAGACGCTTGCCGCACCGCCAGTCGTGCGCCTGTATCCGGCGACACCGGGCATTATGCGGGCGACCAACTCCGAACTGGTCAATATTAATACCGCCAATGCCGAGTTGCTCTGTACGTTGCCCGGAATCGGGCCGACGACCGCCCAGCGGATAGTCGAGTTCCGAACGACCCAGGGGCGATTCAAGTCGATAGATGACCTGCAGATGGTCAAGGGCATTGGGCCGAAGAAGCTCGAGCAGATAAGGCCGCTTGTGACGGTGCGTTGAGTCACGAATGACTTCAAGCCAGTGGCCGGTCAGCGACCCGAGCAACCGGGGTCATGGTGTGCTTGTCATCTACACCGGAGGTACGATCGGCTCGGTGCCGCGCGACCCGACCGACCCCGGAAGCCCGCTGGTCGTCGTTGACTGGCCTGAGTTCCGCCGCCGGACTTCGTCCTTGAGTGAGAAGCTGGCCGACGGCTCGCCCAACTACCGCTACATCGGATTCAATGTTGACGCCTGTTCGCTGGAGCCGCTCGACTCCTGCAACGTTGGGCCAGAACACTGGGTGCAGATTGCCCAAGTCGTCGAGCAGAACTACTTTCGCTACAACGGGTTCGTCGTACTTCACGGCACCGACACGATGGTTTACACTGCTTCGGCGCTCAGCTTCATGCTTCATGGCCTGGCCAGGCCGGTGATTCTGACCGGCGCGCTGCGTTCGCATCTGACCAACGTTCGAAATGACGGGCTCCAGAACCTCCTGACCGCTCTAATGCTGGCCAATCCCAAGTACACGGGACTGCCGGTCGTGCCTGAAGTCGGCGTGTTCTTCAACCGCCACCTGCTGCGCGGCAACCGGGCGCGAAAGGTGAATGCCTCGGGCTTCGAAGCATTTCAGTCGCCGAACTACCCGGCGCTGGCAGTCGCGGGTGAAAGCATCGTTGTCGACCGGCGCGTGGTCCGGTCGGTTGCAGCGGATGCGGTTCTGCGCGTGCGTACGAAGCTCGAGACGAACGTCGTCGCCATCAGCTTCTTCCCCGGTATCCAGCACAGCTCGTTGCTTGCTGACATTCTGCGCGACAGGAATCTAAGAGGAGTAGTACTGATGGCGTATGGCGCGGGTACGGTGCCGGCCACGCCGTCGGTCCTGCGTGAGATCGAGACCGCGGTCAAACGCGGTGTCGTTGCCCTGGCGGTTACCCAGTGCGGGGGCGGTCGAGTTGACCTGGAGCGCTACGAGGCGAGCGCGCGGCTGCTCGACGCCGGGGTGCTGAGCGGAGCCGACATCACGCCTGAGGCCGCGCTCGTCAAACTCATGGTTCTCCTTGGCGACAAGAGCCTGAGGCCGGACGATGTCCGGAATCTGATACGGCAGGACATCGCCGGTGAGCTGACCGTCGCCTAGTCCGGTTGCTCTTTCCCGCTTCGGTTGGGAACGTGACAGGCAGCATGGCCGTCAACGGCAGTCGCGTGGCAAGCAGTCAGCTTGACATGTCGCGCTGCTCCTCTATAATCCCGTTACAGGAAGAATCATGCCAAAACGAACCTATCAACCCTCCAACATCAAGCGCAAGCGAACCCACGGATTCCGGGCCCGCATGAAGACATCGGACGGTCGCAATGTCCTGCGTCGACGGCGAGCAAAGGGCCGTAAGCGTCTGACGGTCTAGCACAACTGATGTACGTTCAGCAGGAGCCGGCTGAGGCCGGCAGCGGTTGTCGGCCCGTGCCGGCGGCAGACGAGAGTCTGTCCCGTTCCGAGATGCTGCGACGTCGGGCCGACGTTGAGTTTCTGCTTCGGTCGGGAAGGCGGGTCAGCGTTAGCGCGCTCAGCCTGCGCGGTGTGCCGCAACGGGGGCGGCACGGCGTGCCGGAGCGCCGGGTTGCGTTCCTTGTGTCGCGTCGGGCAGGGAAGGCGGTTGTCCGCAACCGACTGAAGCGTCGACTGCGGGAGATATACCGGCGCCACAAGTCCTGGTTCCCACGCGGGCATGATTACGCGTTGCTGGCGGCTCCGGCTGCGTCCGGACTCGGGTTCGCCCAGTTGTCGGACTGCATAAGGGAACTGGCCCGGAGGTTCCATCCCGATGGCAGTCCTGCTTAGGTTCATGATTCGGCTGTACCAGTACACGCTGGGTTCAGTGCTCCCCAACGCGTGCAGGTTCTCGCCGACCTGTTCACACTATGCGCTGGAGGCAGTTGCTGTCCACGGTGCGCTGCGCGGTTCGTGGCTGGCACTGCGGCGGCTGTTGCGCTGTCATCCGTTCTGTGTCGGCGGCCACGACCCGGTTCCCAATGCCCGGACCGCAGAGAGGAGAATGCCCAAGTGAAGTCAGATACCGTGCGGATGGTCATCGGGTTTGCGCTG
Source organism: Caldifarciminota bacterium (assembly GCA_965648905.1). Lineage (GTDB taxonomy): Bacteria > Hydrothermota > Tepidihabitantia > Tepidihabitantales > Tepidihabitantaceae > CAZQFS01. The sequence goes on along the minus strand of CBFGIT010000016.1, from coordinate 30,480 downwards.
GTCGTCGCGATTCTCCTGGTCTGGCAGGCGTGGTTCAAGCCCCAGCCACGGACTCCGGTCCGGAGAGCCGCGCCTGTGGCCGAGTCGGTCCGGGCTATGCCTGAGGAGTCGGCGGTCGTCTCCGAGGAGCCGGTTCCGGTGCTCAAGCCGCTCTGGCCTGAAGCGTCGTCGCCGCCCGAAACCACGGTCGTGCTTGAGAACGAGGTGATGCGTCTGGAACTGTCGAGCATCGGCGGAACGGTCCGGTCGTGCTGGCTCAAGCACTACCGGGCCGAGCTCGTGCCGCCGGCTGCGGCGTTGCTGGGCAGCGAGCTGGCACTTGCGGCCGGGGTGTGTCCGCTGGGTTCGGCCCCGATGCGGACGACGGTCGGCGATTCGTCAGTCAGTTTCGCGCTGCGTCTTGACAGCGTCACCCTGACCAAGACTTACTCACTCGGCCCGGACTACGTCCTCAGTTACCGGGTTGAGACCGAAGGGCCGGTCGTCGGCCTGACGCTCGATGCGAGCGCCGGCATTGCGTTCACCGAGAAGAACATGCGCGAGGCAACGGCCCACTACCACTTTTGCTCGCACAGCGGCAGGAAGCTGGTGCAAGTCCACGCCGGCAGGCTGAAGAGGCCGCGGGCCGAGGCCGGCCCGGCAGACTGGGTGGCATTGAAGTCGAAGTACTTCGTCCTTGCAGTGGTCAGCCGGGAAGGTACGTTCGATTCGACCTATGCCCGGGCCGATTCCTCAGGGAGAGTCGGGTTCAGCGTTGTGCGGCACGACAAGGCCGGCAGTTTCATGGTCTATTTGGGCCCGATTGAGTATGACCGGCTCCGGTCATACCACCTCGGCTTTGAAGGCATGGTCGGACTGGGCTGGACCAAACCGGTTGCTCTGGCAATGCTCTGGTTCCTGCGTCTTCTGCATTCGTTGCTGCGGAACTGGGGAGCGGCAATCATTGTCTTCTCAGTTCTGATGAAGGCGGCCTTCTATCCGCTGACACGGACTCAAACCAGGCAGATGCGCCAGATGCAATTGCTCTCGCCCAAGCTGAACGAGTTAAAAGTTAAGTACAAGAACGACCCTCAGAGACTAAACCAGGAGACGATGCAGCTCTATCGGCTCTACAAGATAAACCCGATGTCCGGCTGCCTGCCCCTGCTCGTCCAGTTGCCAGTGTTCTGGGCGCTCTACGCCGTGCTCCGGAACTCGATCGAGCTGCGCGGGGCCGGGCTCGGGCTATGGCTCAAGGACCTGTCCGAGCCGGACATGCTGTTCGGCCACCTGCCCGTGGGGCTGCCGATGGTTGGCGGTTCCGCAGTCGGTCTGCTGCCGGTGCTGATGGGTGTCTCGTTCATCGCTCAGAACCTGCTGACCTCGGCGGATAAGCGCAACTGGGCTCTGACGGTCATCTTTCCGGTATTCATCACGCTGATATTCCTGAACATGCCCTCCGGCTTACAACTCTACTGGTTCATCTATAACGTTCTTTCGATTGCGGAGAGCATGATTGCATTGAAGGGAGGCTCGCTCTGGCGCCGAAGCAGGACCCGTACGCTCGAAGCAACGACAACCCGGTGACGCCCGGCCCGGACGAGAAGGCACTGGCGTACGAAGTCGTCGAGCGACTCCTGCACGGTGTCGGCTTGGACGCGGACGTGCGCGTGACCCGCGAACCAGCCGGCTTGTTCATTGACCTTCAACCACGCGACCGCAGGTCACCGGACGGGCGGCGAGTACGCGGCCTGCCGGCCAGCCAATACGGAGTGATTCTCGGGGCGGTTCAGCACCTGACGCATCTGGTTGTCCGGCGGGCGTTTCCCGGAGCACCACCGGTCTACCTTGCGATTGCGGGGCAGCGCGAGCACCGTGCCAGCCAGCTTCAAGGCAAGACTGCTGCGGTTGCCCGGCTCGTACTTGAGAGTGGACGAGAAATGGCGCTGGGTATGGTCTACCAGTATGAAATGAGGATCGTCCGTGACGCGCTCAAGCAGTTTCCTGCTCTTTGTGCCCGGGCAGTGGACGTTGGCGACGAACTGCGCCGGAACGTCGTTATCGCACCGGCCGAACGATAAGACCGAACCGAGAAGCAGGGCCGAATCGCGTCCGAACTCCAATATCCATGGCGGAAAATCGACCTGACACCATCTGTGCCTTGGCAACACCCTCGGGGCTGGGGAGTCTGGCGTTGGTTCGAGTTTCCGGTCCGGACACGGTGCGGCTCCTGGGCCGGATAACCAGATACTACCAGAGCAGAAGGCCGCGGTCGCACACGGCCAGGCCCGTCTGGCTGTTTGACGAGCGCGGCCGACGGGTTGACCACGTTGTGGTTACTTACTTCCGCGGCCCGCGTTCCTACACCGGGGAGGACCTGGCGGAGATGACCTGTCATGGCGGAACGGTAACGTCTGACTTGATACTCAGGCTGCTGGTGCGTGCCGGTGCTCGCATTGCCCGGCCCGGGGAGTTCTCGTGGCGTGCCTGCCTCAACGGTCGCATGTCCGTGTTCCAGGCCGAAGCGGTCAACGACCTGATTCATGCTCGTACCGAGGCGGCGCGCGAGCGTGCGCTTGAACGGTACAGGGCAGCCAGGTCGGATGCGATCGGTCGTCTGCGGCGTAAGCTGCTTGAGGAACTGGCAAGATTGGAAGTCCACCTTGGAGTTGACGATGCTGGAAACTCATCCTGGTCTGAGTTGGCAGTCGGAGTCCGTGGCCTGGCCGATGAGTTCGACCAACTGGTTCGGCGTGCCGAGAGGAACCGCCTCCTGTTTCGCGGCGCCAACGTCGTTATCACCGGCCGACCCAATGTGGGCAAGTCCAGTCTGTTCAACCGGCTCGTCGGGTACGACATGGCGATCGTTGATGCTCGACCCGGGACGACGCGCGATATCGTTTCTGCTGAAATCCAGATTCGCGGAGTGCCGGTACGGCTGCTCGATACCGCGGGTCTGCCGGCCCGTGCTAGCTCGGGACTGGCCGCTCGGGTGGCGGAACGTACCAAGGCCGCAATCGCTGAGGCTGATCTGGTCATAGTTGTCTTTGACCGTTCGGCCCCGGCGACCAATGCCGACCGGCTGGTGCTGTCCAGGGTCGCGGGCCGGCCGATTGTCCCAGTGCTGAACAAGTCCGACCTTGGCTCGCGCCTTGAATACCATCTGCTGCCTGGCTCGTGTGATCTGCCGGCAGTCGTTTCCTGTCGTACTGGCCTGGGGCTCGCACGTCTGCGCAGCCGAATTGGACGCCGGCTCGGCCCGCTGCCGGGGTGTGCGCTCGTCCTTGGTGAACAGCGTTTGGCTGTGTTTGGCGCCTGCCGCGATGCTCTGCGACGCAGTGCAGCCGCGGGCGACATCGACGTCGCCGCACTTGAAATTCGAGCGGCGGTTGATATGCTGAGTCAGGTCGATGTGCCGGTTTCCTCTTCCGAGATCCTCGCCCGTGTATTTGCAGATTTCTGCGTAGGTAAGTAGTTGTGACCGTTTGATAGCCGCTGTGGCGGAGCATCCCTTGGTTGAACGTCTACTGCTCTATGTTGAGCCGGGACCGAGCGCGGCACGGGCAGTCAGTTGGGCGCTGCGTGCGGCTCAGTGCTTCAACTGCCGGGTCTTCGCGGCCTGGGTGCTGGTCCCAGGTGCCGAGCGGAGTCAGAAGGACGCTGAGGAGAAGGCCTGGGAGACGCTCTATGAGATCGAGGACGACGCCTTCCGTCAGAACGCCCGGATTTCACTCCTGCTCGAACAAGGCGACCCACTACCGCGCGTGCTCAGCCTGGTGGTGAACTATGACGTTGAACTGGCCGTGCTCAGCGCCGACACGCGATTGAGTGCGGCCGAACTTGTGCGCAGGATCACGTGTCCAGTGGTCTTTGTGCGCTGAATCATGGAGGATCGATGGTCAAGATATCCGAGCTCCTTCCGCGAACGGCCATTCTGCTGCGCCTCACGTCGCGGGAGAAGTTCGAAGTAATTCGCGAGTTGGTCAGGCCGCTGGTTGAGGCCGGCGCCGTGGTGAACGAGGAGGAGCTGGTTTCCGCCATTCTCAGACGGGAGAACATGGAGAGCACCGGCATCGGCCAGGGCGTGGCGATTCCCCACGCTCGGACCGCATCGGTCGTCAGGACGATACTGGCATTTGCTCGTTCCGAAGAGGGCGTTGACTTCTCCAGTCTCGATGGGCGACCGTCTCACATCATCTTCCTCATCGCTGCACCGGAGACTCAGAAGGCCGAGTACATCGTGACGCTCGCGCGGCTGTCCCGGCTCCTGCGGCGCGACGAAGTGCTGGTCGAGCTGGGCCGGGCCGCCAGCCCGGACGATGTTATTGAAGTGATCCAGCGATACGAGTGAGACGGTCGGAGTCTCCTCGGGCGATCCAACACTGAGAATGAAGAGCCGTTCGTTTCACACCGACCGTTGGTCGCGGGCCGGATCGTGGTGACCCCGGACTACTTTCTTGCACGTTGCCGGACAGCAGTCGCCGAACTGCTGGCCGACCAGCACGTCGTGCTGGCCGCGACCGAGGTTCGTGATGTCGAGGCCGACCTTGACGCCGACCTTGCCGTGCCGCTGTTTCGTGTCGCCCGGCAGATGCAGATTAGCCCATCGGAGCTGGCCGAGCGCCTGGCCTCGTCGCTGGTTCTGACCGGCACTCCCTTTCGAGCCGTATCGGCGTCAAGGGGATACCTCAATTTCAGGTTCGACCCGGAGCAGCTTGCTCGCGGGGTCATGGCCGACTTCGATCGCAGCCCGACCCGGTACGGCAGCTCAGCGAGCGGTGCCGGTCGGACGATCGTGATTGACTATTCCTCACCTAACATTGCCAAGCCGTTCTCGGTCGGTCACCTGCGGTCGACGATCATCGGTCAGGCACTCAAGAACATCCTTGAGTTCCTCGGCTATCGTGTCATCGGCGATAACCACCTGGGTGACTGGGGTACTCAGTTCGGCAAGCTCCTGTGTGCTTTCAAGCTCTGGGGCGACGAGACGGAGTTGAATCAGAACCCGACGCAGCATCTGTTGGGGCTCTATGTGCGGTTCCACGACCAGGTTCGAATCGAACCGGACCTTGAGGCAAGGGCGCGCGAGTGGTTCCGCCGACTGGAGACGGGCGACGAAGAAGCCGCGGCCATCTGGCAACGGTTCGTCAGGCTCAGCACCGCTGAATTCAACCGCATCTATGAACTGCTCGGGGTAAGGTTTGATGTGGCACTGGGAGAGAGTTTCTATGTCGACCGGCTGAACGGAGTCGTGCAACGTGCCCTTGATAAAGGGGTGGCCCGGCGCGAGAGACCGATGCAGGCTGCGACGGGCGCGGGCGAGGAGGTTGCTTCAGACGAGACGGTGGTCGTCATCCCGCTTGAGTCTGAGGGCATCACCACGCCGCTTTTCCTTCAGAAGTCCGATGGCACCAGCCTGTATGCCACCAGAGAGCTTGCCGCTGCCGAGTACCGCATTCAGACCTGGCAGCCGGAGAGGATGCTCTACGTCGTCGGCAACGAGCAGGAGCTCTACTTCCGTCAGTTCGCCGCCGCCTTGAAGCTTCTGGGTCATGAGGTGCCCTGCATCCACGTCAACTTCGGTCTGATTCGCCTGCCGGAAGGGCGGATGTCCACCCGTGAAGGACGAGTGGTTTTTCTCGAGGACGTGATTGCTGAGTCGATTCGCCGGGCCGAGGCGGTTCTGACCGACCGCGACCTTTCGACTGAAGAGAAGACTGAGATTGCCCGGGCGGTGGGCATCGGGGCAATCAAGTATGCTGACCTTTCTCAAACCAGAATCAAAGAGGTTGTTTTTGACTGGGACAAGATGCTTGCGCTGGACGGCGACTCGGCCCCGTATCTTCAATATGCCTATGCCCGTACCCGTTCAATCATCAGGAGATCATCAGCCGGCCCGGCCCTCGCTGGCGACGGTTCACAACTGATTACGCCGGAAGAGCAGGCGTTACTGCGGCAGATTGCCCGGTTTCCCGATGCTATTGCCGCCGCGGCCGAGACCTATGAGCCACACCGTATTGCCAACCGGCTCTACCGCCTTGCCCGTGATTTCTCGGCGTTCTATGACCGGGTGCCCGTACTCAGGGCGGAGACCGTCAGTCTCACTGCTGCTCGGCTGAGGCTGGTTGAGATGACGGGTGCGGTCCTCAAGACTGGTCTTGGGCTTCTGGGGATTGAAACTCCCGACCGCATGTGACCGCGGTCTCGGGCAGACGTGCTGTCCGTCACGGCAAACAAGAGCGGGGCGGCCTTTGAGCCGCCCCGCGTTCAGTCCGAGAGGTTCACTTCTTTGGCTCGTTCGGAGCGGTCTCTTCGGGCAGTGGCTCGACCACGAAGTCCGATTCCTTCATCAGGACTTCGATTTTGGCTCGAGCCCTCAGGTCGGCGGTGAGCTGGTCGTTTAGCCGCTTCTCTTCGGCCCGGCGGAGTTTGTTCTCGATTTTCCCCTTGACCTCACTGAATGGCCGAGTGTAGGCTTCCTTGCGTTCTTCCATCAGGACGAACGCGTAAGTTGAATCATTGAGCTTGAGAACCTGAGAGAGTCCGTTCTTCGGGAGGGAGAACCCGGCATTCACGACTTTGGCGTCGTGCGCCTTGTCGTCGCGGGCGACCCAGTACAGGTCGCCGCCCGACCAGCGCGAGCCGGCAGTCGAGAAACGCTTGGCGATGTCGGCAAAACTGACCTTCTGAGCCGAGTCCTTCTTCGTTACTTTGACAAGCAGCCAGCCGTCCGTGGTCTTGTACGGGTCGGCGACATCGTTGGTTGCGAGTCGGAACAGCCCGGTGACGTAGCTCTGGGGCAGCGGATTTGACAGCCGGACGTAGGTCCCGAGACGCGCTGAGTCAGAACCGGCCGCAGCGGTCTGACCCAGCAACTCGTTGAGCCCGTCGAGGTCGTTGATCGTGATGAGTTCGGGCCGGTGCAACCGGTCTTCCTTCGATATGTCGGCAAAACCGAAGCCGTAGGTGCCGCTGCTCGTGAAAGGACCGGCGAGCCTACAGTAGACGGCCAGGTCAGGTATGTTCTTACCCATGACATTGATTGTCGGGGTGCCCTGAAGCACGGTCGGCGGAAAGGCCAGCGGGAACTGCGCTACAAGCGAATCGATGTTGGCCGTAGACTTCATTGCTTCGGCGAACCCGGGCACCGCGGTTTCATCGCTGATGAGCAGGGCCCGGCCGGCGAGCATCGCGGGCAAGCGTCCTTCCTTGGCCCAGCGCCTCAGTTGCTCGGCGCGTTCACGGCTCCTGGCTACGATCTCGCGCAGGTGGACCTTGGTCGGCTCCTTGAAGTCCTTGAGTGATGCCTGGTAATCGGCCATGAGCGTGGTCGAGTCAAGCTGGACCTTTTCGGTCGTCATCTGACGTCGATAGGTTTCAATCAGCAACTGGTTGCGACGGGTGAGCAACTGGTCAACGACCTTGTTCAGAAGCCAGTACTTGCCTTTCTCGGCTTCCTTCATCAACAGCTTTTCGAGAATGAGCTGGTCCAGTATGCGTCGCCGGCCTTCAGGTGACTCGAACTGGCTGCGGAAGAAAGGCGGGATGGCGTCGATACGCTGCTGCAGTGTTGCTGCCGAGATGACGAGGCCGTTGACCACCGCCAGGGTCTCTTTGCCGGTCTCGAGGGCGGTCGTGTCCTGAATGATGACGGCACGGCGCTTCAGTTCGGCAATCTTCTCTTCATAGAGCCGGGAGGTGTTCTGCTGACGGCCTTCGCTGGCGAGCTGGGTTCTGACTTCATCGAACTTGCGAACGGTCTTGGGTTTCCTCTCGGTCACTTTCAGGATGACCCAGCCATCTTTGGTTCGTATTGGCTGGCTGATGGCACCGACTTTGAGCGAGAAGGCGGCTGCTTCGATCTCCCGGGCCTGGACGCCGCGGGCGAACAGGCCCATGTCACCGCCGCGTTCTTTGTCCGGGGCAAGTGAGGCGGTCTTGGCGAGTGAATCCCAGACTAGGCTGGAATCGGATACGAGCAATCGGCGCAGAGATTCGGCCTCGGCCCGATTGGCGACAAGAATCTGATAGGCGTGAACCTTCTCAGGAGTGGTGTACTTGCTGGCAAGGTCCTTCCGATACTGGGCGCGCAGGGTTTTCTCATCCGGTTCGGCACGGGTCGTGACCTCACGGTCATACCACTCCTGGAACATTGCTCGGCTGCGCTGCTCGGCCATGTTGAATCGGAACGAGGTGTCCTCGGAAATGCCGGCGGCCAGGGCCGCGGTGTAGAGCAGCCGGTTGTCAATCATCGTATCGAGCAGTTGTTGTTTCTTCTCGAAGGCCTCGTAGGCGGTTGGGTTACGGCTGATGCGGTCGTCGACTTCGATCCGGGTAATCGGGAAGCCATCAACGTAGGCAACCCGGTCCTGGTAGTTCTTGCGGAAGCAGCGCTCAATCGCGTCGAGCGCATCGTTTCCCCAGGCGGACTTGTTGTATCGCGTCGCGACCTTCTCGTAGCTCTTGGCCGCGTCGAGGAATCTCTCTTGGAGTTCCTGTGCCAGCGCCAGTCGATAGAGCACGGCCGGAACTTCGCGGTGCTTGGGGAAATCAGCGAGCAGTGCTTCGTAGACGGCCTCGGCATCGGCGTAGTGCTGGAGTTTGTCGAGCAGAAAGTCGCCGAGTTCGAGCCGGAAGGCGAACCGGTCCTCAGCACGACTCGCCGACGCGACCAGGCGATTGAGCATTTCGTGCGCCGCGGGATAGTCCTTGGCGACGTAGAGCTGATACACGCTGTCAAGGGCTGCCTGGGTCAGGGACGCGGCCGTCACCGCGCCAACGACCAGAACCAGCAGGCCAGCCGTCAGGGCTTTGCGCATCTTTCCTCCTTGGTGATTTGCTAGCCCGGGTTGTCCCGGAATTGCTAGCGCGCGACCTGCAATCCGACCATCATCACGGCGCCGGATAGCAGCGGGACAACCACGTTATCGTTGACTTCGATTGGTAATGCCTCGACGACCGAGGCAGCAACGGCTCCAAGGATACCGATTCCTAGCGGCAGGTCAAGTCTGGGGAGCAGTGACACCACCCAGGCAACGCCGATGCAGGCAGCAAGGCCGGCCAGGGTTCCTTCCAGTGTCTTGCGGAAGAACCGGATGCGACCGATTGACAGTCCGACGATCGCCGCGACCGTGTCGCCCAGGACAAGAAACGAGACGGCGGCCATGAACACACCCCGGCCGCTGGGTGAGGAGCCGAATATCAGCAGGCAGACGAAGGACGCAAGCATCAAGTATGAACCGCCGGTCAGCGACGTGAACTCCCGACGTCTGAGCAGCGAACCAAACAGAATAATGAAGATGCTCTTCAGCGGGTTGATTCTCAGGCGCAGGAAATCGACGACCAGGAAGACGGCCGTGGACACGCCCATGATCAGAATCGCCAAGTTGCGGCCGGGCACGGCGTAATAGACGATCGGGATCAGCAGTGCGGCAAGGTGGGCAAGTTTGCGGCTGAGTTCTGCACCTAGAATTGGATTCCTCCGGACAGTTGCTGGGGACTGCCCAGTTCGCGTGCGTCCGGCGCGACGCCCGACGCATAGCCATAGTCAACCCGGAAGCGGCCGAACCTCAGACCCAGTCCGAAGGTCAGATTGCCCTGGTAAGCGCCGATCCGGCCGAGCAGCACATTACGAAACGAGTATTCCAGTCCGTAGCTGGGCAACCGGAATGAAGATTCGAACCCGGCTTCAGATTCGATGGCGAGAGTAAGACGGTCTCGGCCAAGGGGGAACGTCTTGGCCAGACCGAGCGCGGCAGTCGGCTCGACATACTCGCGCGTGCCACTAGTCCAGAAAAGCGGCGATGTGCTGGCGTTGCGCAGTCGAACGCCCAACTCCAGGCCAGCGGTCGGGGTGACCGTCACGCCTAGGTCGAGTCCCATGCCGAAGCACGTGCCGACCGAGATGTCGTGGTAGATGACCTTGACGTTGCCGCCGAGCGCGAGGTAAGGGTTGAGCGCGCGGGCGATGCTGACGTAACCGACGAATTGGTCGGCGCTGACGGTCTTGACGATATACGGTCGGTTGTTCTCTCCCGGCGGGATGGTCTCGTTGGGCAGGGCAGTGAGTTTGATGCCGGGAACGCCGTTGTGGAGCACTGCCACGCCCAGGGACTGAATCCGTGAGCCGAACGCAACGCCCAGATAGTTGTGGCTGACCAGACCGGAGAAGTCAGAGGAATGAAGGAAGACCGCGGAGCGGCTTCCCAGCCCGGCACAGCGCGAGGGATTGTAGTAGATCGCGCTAGCATCGTCGGCTGCGGCAACCGCGGCGCCACCCATGCCGGTGATACGCGCTGAGGTCCCGAGCAGCTCAAAGTCGCCGGCATACCGGGTTGCGGCCGCCGGGCTGATGAGGAATATGGTCAGGAATCCGAACGGCACTGTCCGACGCAGTCCGGACAGCAGTCGTGTGTTGCTGGTCAAGTGGAACCTCCAATGCTCCGCGGCATCAACTGTCCGCGACCCGGCGGACTGATGCCGTCAATTCCTTTCTCAGTATGTATCGAGCACGGCTGTAAGTTGGTCGGGCAAGCACATTGATGCGATAGGTGCCGACCGGGACGACCTCGCCGTGGTTATCTCGGCCATCCCAGACAATGAGCACCTCGCCAGGGCGCTGCATGTGGGGTGGCGTGAGGGTGCGGATTTCATGGTCGTTGCCGTCGTCGATCGTAACGGTGACGTCGGCCAGCTCGGTGACGTAGAGGGCAATGGTTGTGCCGGGTTGGCGGGAGTCAAATTCAGACGGGTAGCAGCCGATCAAGTACGCATCGAGTCCCAGCCAGTAGTACTGGCCGCCTTCGGCTTCAGCGATGAAGACCTGGCCGAATCGGCGCCAGATGGCGATGCCGCGCGGCGAGGAGAAACGGTACTGGCCGGTACCTCCGCGGCCGTATGAGATAATGTACTTCAACCCGGCGTCAAAGACGTGGACCTGGTCGTTGGTCTGGTCGGTGACATAGACATTGCCGTGCCGGTCAAACGCGACGTAAGCAAAGCCGGCTTCGTCAAGGCCGATGCGGCGCATGTCAACTTGACGTACCAGCTCGCCGGCGAGGGTGAGCAGATTGACCCGGGTCCGATTGCGGTCAACGACGGCAACTGCACCAACCCGGAACTCGTTGTACTCGGCATCAGGGTCAAGCACGGCAATGGCGGTCGGATGCTCAAGCCCGGTCTGCCAGACCGCGAGCAGGGAGCCGAGCGAATCGTAGATGACAATCCGGTCGTTTCGGGAGTCGGTGACGTAGACCCGGCCGCGTGAGTCGAGCGCCACATCGTGCGGAGAAGAGAGTTCCGAGTCGAGCACTGAGACCCAGCGCAGGCGGGTTGCGGAGTACTTCAGCCGGACCACCCGGTCGTTGTCGGTGTCCGCGACGTACACGTCGCCATGCTTGTTGCAGCAGATGCCATGGGGCCGGTTGAACTGAGCAGTGTCAGAACCGACCGAGCCGTAGATGCGTGGTTCCACGAGTTTGACGTTGTAGAGGATTTGTCCGGTCCCGGAATTGACTCCGAACATCGTCAAGATGTGGTCGTCCTTGGACGTCGCCGGGTCGTCCTCCTCGATCATTTTGGCGCCGCACATCCCCTGCGGGTCGTCGATTCGGAAATTCCGCCCGAGGTACAGATTGATGAAGAACCGGCCGACTCGATTGAAACCGAGGGTGTGTTCGAACGGCGGTTCGATCAGCGTTGTGGGGTCGTGCGCGACCAGCAGCAGCGCGAGAAACGGCAGCACAGAAACAATGGTAGCCCGAGCGCGGGCCGAGTCAAGGCCTGTTCGTTGATTTTGCTCCAGGGTCGGGGCGCCTGGCGGCGATGTGCTACGGGTTGACTCTTTCAGACACGGCGGTATCCTGACCAGTCGTGATTTCCGAAGACAACTACTGTCGGATGGTGTTCCTTGGCTCGGGCGGAGCTCGGATTGTCGTGGCCAAGCAGGTCCGGGCGTCGGGCGGAATCTGGTTCTGTCTGGATGGTACCAGGTTCCTCGTTGACCCGGGACCAGGAGCGCTTGTGCGAATGACCGCAAGCCGGCACGGGCTGAAGCCGACCGAGCTTTCCGGTATCCTGCTTTCACATCGCCATCTGGACCACGCCGGTGACGTGAACATCATGGTTGAGGCGATGACGCTCGGTGGAACCGAGAGGCGGGGCGTTCTGTTTGCGCCTGGGGATGCGCTTGAGGGGGGGGACCCGGTGGTGCTGCGCTATCTGCGCGGGTTCCTCGACCAGGTTGTGACCCTCGTCGAGCATGGTAACTATCGGCTCGGCCGGGTTGAATTTTCGTGTCCGGTTCGGCATCGGCATCGGGGCGAGGTGTACGGGTTCAGATTCCGGGTGCCGGGCCTGACCGTATCATACATCGCGGATACGAGCTACTTTCCGGAGCTGGCCGAGTTGTACCGGGCCGATGTGGTGGTGGTCAACGTTGTTCGGCTGGAGAGGTCGGAGTTGGACCACATGCACGTGCCCGAGGCAACCGAGCTGGTGCGGGCAATCAAACCGAAGCTGGCGATCATCTCCCATTTCGGCATGACCGTGATCCGTGCCCGGCCCTGGGAAGTGGCGCGGCAGATGAGTGAGGAAACCGGGTTTGAGGTCGTGGCCGCTTCTGATGGCCGGTTGATCGACTTGAGTCGGTACCGGGCGGCGAGCGGCCACGGGTCATCCGAATAGTGGGCCGGTAGTGGTGAACGGCGGACGGCGACCGGTGCGATTGCTGCCTGAGGAGGTGGTGCGCCGGATTGCTGCGGGTGAGGTGATTGTCCGGCCGGCCAATACGGTGAAGGAGTTGGTCGAGAACGCGCTTGACGCGAAAGCCACCAGTATCCGGGTTGAAATCAAGGCTGGGGGCAGGAATCTGATACGGGTAGCGGACAATGGCATCGGTATGACCCGAGAGGACCTGCGGTTGGCCGTGACCCGGCACGCAACGAGCAAGCTGGAGCGGGTTGAGGACCTGACCCGGGTGGAGAGCTACGGTTTTCGAGGCGAGGCACTGGCTTCGATTGGCGCGGTATCCAGACTGGTCATCGAGACGAATGTTGCCGATACCGGACCGGGCACAGCAATCGAGGTTGACGGCGGCGACGTGAGAGTAGTGCGCGAGGTCGCCCGGCCTCAGGGTACGACCGTGTCGGTTCGGGCTCTCTTCTTCAACCTGCCGGTGCGTCGGGCGTTCCTGAAGTCCGAGAACTATGAGTCAAGGCTCGTGGCCGAAACCGTGCGTAGCTACGCGCTGGCCTTTCCCGAGGTTGGGTTCGAGTTCGTGAACAACGACCGGGTCGTGTTCAAACTTGCTCCGGCGGGCTCGGTTCGGGAGCGTGTGGCGAGCCTGTTCGAGAAACGGGTGGTTGAGAGTCTGGTTGAGCTGAAGGTCGACAACCCGTTGGTGTCGCTGCGCGGCCTGCTGGCCGAGCCGACTCAGGCGCGGAGTTTCTACGACGTTCAGGGGGTCTACCTGAACCAGCGGCCGGTGCGGAATCACACCGTGACTCGGGCAGTCTATGAGGGCTACGGGCCGGTGCTTGAGGGGAACAACCCGAACTTCATCTTGTTCGTCCAGACCGACCCGTCCCGGCTCGACGTGAATCTGCATCCGACCAAGCAGGAGGTCAGGTTCGCGGACGAGCGGTTCCTGTTTGACTTCGTGGCCGAGGCGGTGAGTCAGGCGTTGGGGATGCGGCGTGGCGAAGGAATAGGGATTGCTGATTTCCTGTACCAGCGCGGGTTCGTGCCTGAGGATGCCGCGCCCCAGGGGTTCTGGCAACTGCACAACAGCTACATCATGGCCCAGGTTTCCTCAGGCTACGTGATCGTTGACCAGCACGCGGCCCACGAGCGGATTCTCTATGAGGAGGCACTGAGGGTTCGGGAGCAGGCTTCGGCCCAGGGGTTGCTGTTCCCGATTACGGTTGAGCTGAGTCCGGAGGAGTTTAATGCCTGGACCCGCTCAGGCGAACTGCTGGAGCGGATGGGAATCGAGAGCAAGCAATTCAGCGGCAACACGGTCGTAGTCGAAACCGTGCCGAGTGGTTCTTTCATGGGTAAGGATGAGGTGCGCGAGTTTTTCGCCGAGCTGGCGCGACTGGCTCCGGGCAGCGCCGGGCTTGAGACCGAGTTGGCCCGGTTGGTTGCCTGCAAGGGTGCGGTCAAGGCCGGCCAGCGCCTGGCCCAGCCGGAAATGGAGTCGCTGATCAACCGGCTGTTTGCCTGCCGGGAGCCGTATTTCTGTCCGCACGGTCGACCGGCGATTATCAAGATCACTCTCGAAGACTTGGAGCGGAGATTCGGTCGGACCTAGGGTGGGCGTGGAGCAGATGTCGCCCATGATCGGTGACAACACTCGGCCGGTACTTGTGGTCGGCGGGCCGACCGGGGTGGGTAAGACTGCGGTTGCGGTCGAACTCTGCCGTCGGCACCGGCTCCATCTGGTATCGGCTGACTCCCGTCAGGTCTACTGCTGGCTTGACATCGGTACGGCCAAGCCGGATTCGACGGTGCGGGCCGAGGTTGGCGTGCACATGGTGGACACGGTTGAGCCGAGCCGGCGCTACTCGGCCGCGGACTATGCCAGGGATGCCCGAGCGGTGATGCGCCGTCTTACGAGGCAGGGGATAGGTTTCATTGTCGCCGGCGGGTCCGGACTATACTTGCGGGCGCTGTTCCGTCCGTTCTTCGAAGTCCCAAGGATCGACCCGGCTCGGCGTCGACAGTTGGCCGAGCTGACTGCGACTGAGCTTTACGCGCGCCTGATGCGCGTTGACCCGGGCCGGGCTGCAGAGCTGCATCCTCATGACCGGCAACGAGTCATGCGGGCGATTGAGGTATTTGAGGCGACCGGGCGGCCGATGTCCGAGCTGGCGCAGCAGGCGGCGCCCGCGATCGAGTTCGAGCCGGTCTATGTCGTGCTCACCCGGCCGCGCGCCGAGCTCAACCGCCGGATTGATAGACGGTTCGACGAGATGATGCAGGCGGGTCTGCTCGATGAGGTGCGCCGGCTCAGGGAGGCTGGGTTCGGCCGCGATACCTACGTGGCCAATGCCTACGGCTATGCCGAGTTGCTTTCCTATCTTGATGGTCAGTTGACTCTGGAGCAGGCGGTGGCTCTGGCCAAGGCCAAGACCCGGGCCTACGCCCGCCGGCAGCTCACCTGGTTTCGCGGACTGGAGCAGGCGCACTGGGTCGAGATGACCGATGTCAAGGAGACTGCCGACCGGCTCGAGCCGTTGCTTGAAATCTCGCGGTCATTCGCCACGGAAGACGAACGCACGGTTTGACCAGCAGCGGAGTTCAGAATAAGATTGGGGTCGTGTCTGCTCCACGACCGGCCCCAGCTCTACCCGTGGCCGTGGCGGCAGTCCTCAGCCGGCCCGGCGTGCTCCTGATAAGACGGGATAGAGAGCCTTTCCAGGGTCTTTGGGGTCTGCCCGGCGGCAAGGTGCACTTTGGCGAGCACCTGGATGAAGCAGTCGAACGTGAGGTTCTTGAGGAATCGGGTCTGCGCAGCCGGTTTGTTGAGCTCTGCGGTGTCGTCACCGAGCTGTTGACTCGGCCGGGCGGTCCGGACCGGCATTACCTGCTCTTCGTGTGTCGGCTTGCCACCGGGCGAACAGCCGTGAAACGGTCGGCCGAGGGTGAAGTGCGCTGGTTTGAGCCGGCCGAGCTGGCTGGGATGCGCGACGCGGTCATCCCGAGCGACCGGGTGATGCTTGAGCGGTTGGTGTTTCGGCGGCCGGTACGATCGTACTACCGGTGCTGCGTGCACGAGCGGGCCGGAAAGTATCGTTTGAAGATGTTCAGATAGTCTCCCAGGAGGTTCTGCGCTATGCGGACGAGTTTCACTTCAGAGTCGGTGACCGAAGGCCATCCGGACAAGGTCTGTGACCGGATATCAGATGCGGTGCTCGATGAGGTGCTGCGTCAGGACCGGCGCGGCCGGGTGGCGTGCGAGACGTTCGTCACGGTCGGGATGGTTGTGGTCGGAGGCGAGATTACGACCAGCGCCTGGGTTGACCTGCCGGCGCTCGTACGGGCGGTCCTGCGTGACATTGGCTACGTTTCGCCGGCCAGCGGCCTGACCGCGGGCAGTTGCGCAGTGCTGAACGCCATCGGCCGGCAGTCGCCCGACATTGCCCAAGGGGTGGATACCGGCGGTGCCGGTGACCAGGGGGTGATGTTCGGCTATGCCTGTCAGGAGACCGAGGAGCTGATGCCACTGCCGATAATGCTTGCCCACCAGCTGGTCAGACGCCTGGCCGAGGTGCGCAAGTCGGGCGTGTTGCCCTACCTGCTGCCGGATGGCAAGTCCCAGGTGACCGTTGAGTACGATAATGGTGTCCCGGTGCGGGTTGACAGTGTGGTGATTGCGGCCCAGCACGACGAAACCATCCTTGACCGGACTGGCAACCGCATCACCCGTGCCGCCCGCGAGGAAGTCATTGACGTCGTGGCCCGGCACGTGATTCCGGCCCAGTATCTGGACCGCAAGACCAAGTTCTATGTGAACGAGACCGGCAAGTTCGTGGTCGGCGGGCCCCAGTCAGATACCGGCATGACCGGCCGCAAGCTGATTGTCGATACCTATGGCGGCCGGATACCGCACGGCGGCGGTGCGTTTTCAGGCAAGGATCCGTCCAAGGTCGACCGTTCGGCAACCTACATGGCTCGGCACATTGCCAAGAACTGCGTTGCTGCCGGGTTGTGCCGGGAGATTGAGGTCCGGCTGGCGTACGTCATCGGTCGGGCTGACCCGACCGACGTGGCGGTTGATACGTTCGGCACCGGGCTGGTGAGCGATGAGCAACTAATCGGGTTGATTCGTGACGTGTTTCCGTTGCGGCCCAGAGAGATGATCCGATATCTGGGGCTGACCAGTCCGATATATCAGCCGACTTCGGCCTATGGCCACTTCGGGCGCGAGCCCTACGTGGAGAAGCGAGACCGGGGAACGAAACTGGAGTTCTTCGCCTGGGAGAAGACCAACAAGGTTCCTGAGCTGCGCCGGATTCTGAAGTAGGGAGAGATGATGGAATGTGACATCCGAGACTCAAAGCTCGCCCGACAGGGGCGTACCCGTATCGAATGGGCCGGCCGATTCATGCCGGTACTGGCGCTCATCCGTGAGCGATTTACTAGGACGCAGCCGCTCAAGGGCGTGCGGATGAGCTGCTGCCTGCACGTGACGACCGAAACCGCAAACCTGATGCTGGCGCTCAAGGCCGGCGGCGCGCGGGTCAGACTCTGTGCCTCCAATCCGTTGTCCACTCAGGACGACGTCGCGGCGGCATTGGTCAAGTACTTCGGAGTCCCGGTGTTCGCCATCAAGGGTGAGAACCGCGAGCAGTATTTTCGGCACATCAATCAGGCGCTTGAGCACAACCCGCAGGTGACGACCGATGACGGTGCTGACCTGATTTCGGCCCTGCATCAGGAGAAGGGCCGGCGTCTGGCCGGCGTGGCCGGTGGCACTGAGGAGACCACGACCGGAGTGATCCGCCTGCGAAGCATGGAACGAGATGGGGTGCTTGGCTATCCGGTCATCGCGGTCAATGACTCGGAGACCAAGTTTATGTTCGACAACCGGTACGGCACAGGTCAATCCTCGCTTGACGGCATCCTGCGGGCGACCAACGTGCTCTATGCCGGCTCGACCATGGTCGTCTGCGGGTACGGCTGGTGCGGCCGGGGCGTGGCGATGCGGGCCAAGGGTATGGGGGCTGAGGTGATTGTGACCGAAGTCAATCCGGTGCGTGCGCTTGAGGCGCGGATGGACGGGTTCAGGGTCATGAAGCTGATTGACGCCTGTCGGTACGGCGACGTGTTCATCACGGTTACGGGCGACATCAACGTCATTGACCGGCAACACCTGCTGGCGATGAAAGACGGAGCAGTGGTCTGCAACTCCGGCCACTTTGACGCCGAAATCAACAAGGCGGCACTTGACGAAATCACGAAGTCGAAGCGCGAGCTGCGCCGGTTCTGCGTCGAACACACGCTCAAGAACAACCGACGGCTGGTCCTTCTGGCCGAAGGGCGACTGGTCAACCTTGCCGCGGCTGAAGGGCATCCGGCAATGGTGATGGATATGTCTTTTGCCAATCAGGCGCTGGCCGCGGAGTACATCATCGAGAACCGTGGTCGGCTCGAGAACCGGGTCTACAAGCTGCCGGAGAAGCTTGACCAGGAGATCGCCCGGCTCAAGCTCAAGACCATGGACATCACAATCGACAAGCTGACTCCGGAGCAGGCGGCCTATCTGTCGTCGTGGCAGCACGGCACCTAAGCTCCGAACCACCATGAGATGAAAGCAAGAACATAATCGAATACGGAGAAGACATGGCAAGACGGACAATCGTAACCATGCCTGGGGACGGCATCGGCAAGGTCGTGCTGCCGGAATCGCTGCGGGTGCTTGCGGCGGTCGGTTTTGAGGCTGACTACGTTCACGGCGATATCGGCTGGGAGTTCTGGTGCACGGAGGGCAATGCCTTTCCGGACCGCACCATCAGACTGCTTGAAGAACACAAGCTCGGGCTGTTCGGTGCCATCACGTCCAAGCCCAAGGACAAGGCTCAGGCCGAGCTCGAACCGTCATTGCAGGGCAAGGGTCTGCAGTACTACTCACCGATCGTCACGATGCGCCAGCTTTTCGACCTGGACATCTGCCTGCGGCCGTGTCGGTCGTTTGAGGGCAATCCCCTGAACTTCATTCGGCGCAGAGATTCGGGTTTCGAGGAACCGAAGGTTGACGCGGCGATATTCCGGCAGAACACCGAGTGTCTGTACGTCGGGGTGGAGTGGACTAACCCGCCGGACGAGGTGCGCCGGGCGCTTGAGACCCATAAGAAGATGAAGGCGTTCGCCAAGGTGCCATCGGCCGACATGGCTATCTCTTTGCGTATCTTCACGCGCGGCGCATGCGAGCGCATCAGCCGGGCCGCGTTCGAGTACGCAAGGAGATTCGGTTACAAGTCGGTAACCGTCTGTGAGAAGCCGAACGTGGTGCGTGAGACCTCGGGGATGATGGAGGCAGAGGCGAAGAAGGTGGCCAAGGAGTATCCGGACATCAAGCTCAGGTCGGACAACATCGATGCGGTGATGATGTGGCTGACCAAGAATCCGGAAGACTACGGCGTCATTATCGCCGGCAACATGTTCGGCGACATCGTGTCGGACGGGTTTGCCGGCCTCGTGGGCGGGCTCGGGTTTGCCTGCTCGGCCAACATCGGCCGAGAGGTGGCGGTGTTCGAGCCGACCCATGGTTCGGCCCCGAAGTACGAGAAGCTGGCGCCGTCCATCGTCAACCCGATTGCCATGATTCTGGCCGCAGCAATGATGCTGGACCACGTCGGTGAGACCGACAAGGCCGGACGCGTCCGGAATGCGGTCGCCAGGGTGGTCAAAGAAGGACGAGTCCGCACCTATGACATGATGCGGCTTCCGGGCGGACCGGACGTCTTCAAGGCCGGTGCGGCCTCGACCAAGCAGATGACCGATGCTATCATCGCCAACCTGTGAGGTGAACGTGATTGCCGACAAGGACATTGAGGAGCTGTTTCACGACCAGCTTGCTTCGATCGAGAGCCAGGAGATACGTGACAAGACCGTTAAGGTCTGGGTCGAGGCCGCGCGTCAGGGCGGCTGGGAAACGGTCGAGGAACTGGAGAAGATGCCGTTCACGCTTCTGACCAGGACCCACGGCGTCAGTCTGATTGAGCACACGATTGCGGTGACCGAGGGTGCGCTGGCGCTGGCCGACGCCCAGATGGGTGCGTACTCGGCAATGCCGTACAAGATCGACATGGACCGGCTGATTGCCGGCGGCCTGCTGCATGACGTCGGGAAGCTGCTCGAAACCGAGAAGGACGGGCAGGGCGGGTACCGCAAGTCCAGGCGCGGCATGTACGCCCGGCATCCGATTTCCGGGGCGATTGTCGCGGCCCGGGTGGGGATGCCTGAGGATATCGTCAACATCATCGCCTGCCATGCCAAAGAAGGCGAAGGTGCGCCCAAGGTAGTGGAGACCGTGCTCATTCATCAGGCGGACTTCGCCACTTTCGACCCACTGGTGATGCTCGAAAAAGGCCAGCTCATCCAGTAGGCGGGGTCCCGGGGTGAGACGGCCAAGGGCGATGACATTCTTGCGGTGGCCCTTTGAGGCGCCCCCGAATTGACAGGAGGACGGGAATGCCAACCATGATTGAGAAGATAATCGCGGCCCATTCAGGCGGCGGTTCGGTCCAGCCAGGCGATATCGTCGAGCTGGAGATTGATGCCCGGGTGGCACGCGACTTCGGCGGAGCTAATGTCGTCAAAGCAATCGAAGAGCACGGTCTGAGCGTGGCCGACCCGAAGCGGACTTTCTTCACCTTTGACTGCAACCCGACCGGCTCAGACCAGAAGTACGCCGCAAACCAGCAGGTCTGCCGGGTCTTTGCCCGAAACCACGGCATCAGG
Organism: Caldifarciminota bacterium; assembly: GCA_965648905.1. Lineage (GTDB taxonomy): Bacteria > Hydrothermota > Tepidihabitantia > Tepidihabitantales > Tepidihabitantaceae > CAZQFS01. The sequence goes on along the minus strand of CBFGIT010000016.1, from coordinate 10,035 downwards.
GTCTTCGATATCGATTCAGGGATAGGTACTCACCTGGCGATTGACGAAGGTCTGGTCGGGCCGGGCGAGACGTTCGTCTCAACCGATTCTCATGCCAACATTCTCGGTGCAATCGGAGCGTTCGGGCAGGGGATGGGCGACCAGGACATTGCTCATGCCTGGGCCTACGGTAAGGTATGGTTCGAAGTTCCTCCAACCGTGCGCATTGAGCTGGTGGGCAGACCCGGGCCGACAGTCACGGCCAAGGACGTTGGTCTTGCCCTGCTCCGGCACTTTGGCGCGAACGGGCTGTTGGGCATGGCGGCGGAAGTCGACGGCGAGTATGCTGACAACCTGAGTCTTGATGGCCGTATCACGGTTGCTTCACTCGGCACGGAGATGGGCGCGATTGTCATCCTGTTTCCGCCCAGCAAGCCGGTGCTCGACTATCTGGCCGAGCGGAGCAAGCGGCCGATACACGCGGTGTACGCAGACAAGGACGCAGCCTATCAGCGGGTTGAACGGATTGACCTGACCGAGCTCAAACCACTCATCTCCCGGCCCGGGCATCCGGAAGACGTGGTGCCGGTGACAGATGTTGCGAGCCGCAAGATTGACTCGGCATTCATCGGCTCGTGCACGAACGGCCGGATGGAAGACCTGCGGGTTGTTGCCACGATACTGAAAGGCAGGCAGGTTGCGCCCGGGGTCGTGCTGAAGGTTGTGCCCGCCACGGACGAACTGTGGCAGAAGTGTCTCTACGAGGGGTTGTTCGAGATTCTGAAGAACGCGGGCGCGATGATTGGAAATGCCGGGTGTGCGGGCTGCGCTGCCGGGCAGATTGGCCAGAACGGGCCGGGCGAGGTAACAGTCTCAACCGGCAACCGCAACTTCGCAGGCAAACAGGGCAAAGGCGAGGTCTGGCTCTGTTCGCCCGCCACAGCCGCAGCCTCAGCCGTTGCCGGTGTCATCGCCACTGCGGACAAGATTCCTTCCGCACCTGCGGTGTTCAGTCCGGGCAAGGCCGAGGCCACGCCGACCCTAAGCCGATTGTCCCCAACCAGCACCCGGTCAGAGATATCCGGTCGGGTCTGGGTTGTGGACAGGGACAACATCGATACCGACATGATTTTTCATAACCGCCACTTGACCATTACCGAAGTGAAGGAAATGGGCCAGTACACTTTCGGCAATATGAAGGGCTGGGAGGACTTCGCTAAGAAGGCAAGGCCCGGTGACGTCGTGGTCACGGGCGAGAACTTCGGCGCCGGGTCCTCGCGGCAACAGGCGGTTGACTGCTTCAAGAGCCTGGGTATCGGTCTGATTATCGCACGTTCGTTCGGCGCCATCTACTTCCGCAATGCGGTCAACGCTGCGTTGCCGGTGATGGTTGCGGACCTGAGAGGCACGGGTCTGAAGGATGGCGATACCATCACGGCCAACATCGAAACCGGTCTCATCACTCTGTCTGAAGGCAGGACGGTTCAGGGCCGGCCGTTCCCCAAGGCCCAGCTTGACATCTATCGCAAGGGCGGGCTGCTTGGGTAGGGGTGACTCGGGCGAAAGTCGGCCGTTGCGTTGGATGAAGCAAGAGCCGAACCGGCTGGTGCAGAGGAGATGCCATGAAGATTGAGAACCTGAAGCAGTCTCGCCTGAACACGACCATGATGGGCGTAGTGAAGGCGGTGCTGGACTACTACGGAATCGAGATGAACGCGGCCTGGGCCTTTGGCGGTTCAGGCCACGCGTTCCTCATCAATGTCCACGAGGAGATATGCCCGAGCGGGCCGTACTGCTGGAAGTACGAGCCGTTCTACAAGCTGGTGCGGAACCTCGGTCTCGACATGATTGACCTCGGGTTCTTTGATGGGAGTTCGAGTCCCGAGGCGCGGGCTGAAGTCGAGGAGAAGCTCAAGGCGCACCTGGACAAGGGCCAGCCCTGCGCGCTCGGGAACATGGAGAACCAGGTCATCTACGGGTATGACGACAAGCAGTTCTTCACTGCCCGGCCCTGGGGTGACTGCTGCGATGGGTTCCCGCCTGCAACCCTGACCTTTGGCACGTGGCAGGAGTTCAAGGACGAGTGTCATGCGACTTTCTGGACGTTCAAGAAGCTCGCGCCTCAGGACGATGCCACGGTCGTGCGCGAAAGCCTCGCATATGCGGTCGACCTGTTCAGGCATCCTGAGCAGCACAGCTTCACGCGGTACGGCATCGGACCCAAAGCCTACGACAACTGGGCCAGAGCGGTGGGGGCCGGGCACGGTGGTTCGCACGGCAACTGGTGGAACGCGACGGTCTGGTCAGAGTGCCGGGCCATGGCCGCCGACTATTTCACCGAGATAGGGCAGAAGCTCGTCCGCGTGGCCGGACCCGCGTTCGAGCTTTCCAGGGCCTACAAGGAGATTGCCGCCTTGCTCGCCAAGGTCGCAGACAAGGAGATGCAGCCGGGCGAAAAGGCCCGCATCCTCGCCGACCTCAGGACTAAGGAACTCGCCGCCATCAGCAAGGTCGAGAAGCTGCTGGGGATGCTCTGACCGTCCGGTGCGACCTGGCGGGGTGCGGTCGAAGCGGCCCCGGATGTCCTGACCCGCATCGCCTGGCGTCAGGCTATCTTTGGCAGATGCGTATCTTATCTTGCTGCTTTTCCATGAGGGTCTGAAAGGCGAACTGGAGGGGGGAGTGACTCCCCCAGTCGCTCTCGAGAGCAGGCCGGACAGCAGGCTGGTATCCGCTCGCCTTGCCGCAGGAGAAGGCGCTCGTGGCGGGAAGCGCTCCTGCAGGTGTGTTGTTGCTCACAGCGCGATTTGCCCAGACGAGCCGGTGAGCAAGACGAACGGCATATGGTTAGACGTCTGCCGGAGCAGAACGTCGAACAGTGGTGAGTTCAGCCTGTTCGTGGTCTGCGAAGGCTCACCGGTGGCTGCGCTCGGCAGGACTGCAGATATGCCAGGCGGGATGCCGGGTACAATGCGAGTCTGCTCCAGTTGACAGGTGCGGGGTGCGGGCTATGATTCGACCGTGAACGGCCCTCTCGGCTGCCCCTGGCCAACGTTCGCCGCGGTCATCGCGGTGGTGCTTGCCGCGGTTGCCGCGGTGGTGTGGGCAGCGCTCGTGAAATTGGAGGATTAACCTGAGTTCCCTCGCCGTCCATTTCACCGTCCTCGTCGCGTACCTTGCGCTGCTTTTTGTCATCGGGCTTCTGTCGCGGCGGCGAGCACATTCGGCCGAGGGTTTTCACCTTGGCTCGCGTTCCATCGGGCCGTGGGTGACCGCGTTCTCGTTCGTGGCGGCGTACTATAGCTCAGTGGTCATCATTGGCGGCGGTGGTTTCGGGTACAAATACGGCATGGCCACGCTCTGGGTCGGTGCGACCAATGTCGTGGTGGGCACGCTGCTGGCGTGGATTGTGCTCGGGGCCCGGACACGGGCAATGACCGGTCGGCTGGACACGATAACGATGCCGGGCTTTCTGGCCCGGCGGTACAACGCGCCCGAGGCACGGCTGATATCGGCCTTGGTGGTTACGGTCTTTCTTATCATCTACAGTGTGTCGGTAATCCAGGGCATGGGGCGCTCATTCGAGGTGCTCGTGGACCTGCCCTATGCCTATGGCGTGCTGCTGTCGGCGCTCATCATTGTAGTCTACGTCGCTCTGGGCGGATATGTGGCCGTGGTCTGGACCGGTTTCGCACAGGGGATAATCATGATTGCCGGGCTCGTGCTTTTGGTTGTGCTTGCAGTCGCGCGGGTCGGCAGCCTCGGCGCAGTGTTCCAGCGGCTTGGGGAAATCGAGAGCGGCAGGTACCTCCAGACTCCAGGCATCTGGGGCTGGCCCGGGCTTGTCTCCTACTCGATGATTGTCAGTTTCGGCGTCTGGGGCATGCCTCAGCTTGTCACGAGATTCTACTCCATCAAGAGCGTCAAGGTACTGAGGCTCGGCACGGTCGTGGCGACGGTCGGCGGCACTGTCGCCCTGCTGCCGTACTTCAGCGGTGCCCTGACCCGGCTGCTGTTCCCGAACCTGCCGGCCGCGGACAAGGCGATTCCTAGTCTTGTAAAGGCAACGATGCCGGCCTGGGCGTCGGCGCTTTTTCTCGCTGCGGTGATTGCCGCAGGCATGTCCACCTTTGCCGCGGTGCTGATTGTTTCGGTCAGCTCGCTGGTCAAGGACCTGTTGCGCGACAGCTTCAGGACAAGACTCGAACCCAAGACCGAGGTGGTCTTGTCACGGCTGGCCTCGGTGGTCATCGGACTGGCTGCGGTCGCGGTCGCCCTGAAGCCGCCGGCGATGATTCTCGTCATCACTGCGTTCTCATGGGCGGTTATCGCCTCAACCACTCTGTGGCCTTATGTGCTCGGCCTGTACTGGCGTCGCGCAACGCGGCCCGGAGTGGTCTGCGCTATGGTCGGTGGCTGCGTCACGGCCCTTGTCTGGATGGCATTCAAGAACCCGTTCGGCGTGCATGGGTTCATCCCGGGCATGGGCATCGCACTCCTGCTGATTCTTGCGGTCAGTCTGGCCACGAAGCCGCCGGATGAGGCGACCATTGCAGCCGCGTTCGGGCCGGGCGACAGGCGTCCGAGCTGAGCCCGGGTTGTGTTGTCCGGCATCGTCTTCCTGAAGACGCGGCGGTACGAGGAAGTGCTGCGCTTCTACCGCGAGCGGGTAGGCATGACGGTCTGGCTCGAACAGGCAGACTGCACCATCCTGAAGTACGGGAACATGCTCTTGGGGTTCTGCCAGCGGGAGACGGCAGACACGCAGGGCATGGTAACGCTCGTTTACCCGGAAAGTTCAGACGTGGACCGGATGCACCGGCTGATGCGCGACGTGGCCGAGGCCGAGCCGAAGACGAACGAGAAATACCGCATCTACCACTTCTTTGCCCAAGACCCGGAAGGCCGGGCAGTTGAGTTCCAGGCGTTCTTGGACCCGGTGCCGGAGTACTAGCCCGGCCGCCGGCTACTTAAGGTAGAAGCCGAGGCCGACCGAGAAGGCACCGAGCCAGTTGTCCGTGTAGCCGCCCGAGTCCGGGTTTTCCGGGTCGAGCTGGCCGCCGCTCGCGCCGCCACCAAGGTAGCGCAGGTTCAGAAATCCATCGAGCCAGTCATTGAAGGACATGCCGTAGCGGGCTGAGGCGTCGAGAATTGCGCCTTTGAAGCTGCTTTCGACATTGGTGCTGCCGGTGACGACCGTGCCCTGGGCGTAGAATCCGTCGGCCTCAAGGCCGAGCCAGCTTGAGCTGCCCAATGGGAACCGGGTGCGCACGCGGAGGACCGGCACTGGGCCGACGTCGGTGTAGGTGCGCGACATCTTGCCGTCCTGGCTGGAGAAGACGATGGCCGCGTCGCGGAGTTGGAGCGACAGGCCGAGGGCCAGCTCGCGCTCCGGGTCAGGCCATAGGTCGTACTGCCAGCTCACCCGATAGAAGTCGAACCCGTAGCGCAGGTTCATGGGCGTGCCGGCCGGGAAGGTGTCTGCGTCGAGCACCAGGTTCTGGCGCAATGTGGCCTGGGTGCGGACGTCAATGGGCTGAATCAGGAAGACAAAGGTGTGGCGGGGCTTGAGGTGCAGTTCTGCCGAGAGGCGGCGGAACGGGAACAGAATATTGGCCTTGCCTTCGTCCACGTAGTCGAACCGGGTGCCGGAGTCGCCCCGGCCGAACTGGATGCGGTTCGAGAAGAAGCCGAAAAAGCCGAGCTCAACGCCGCCGCGGAACTCGTAGTTGTTGTCCGGGTTGTTGAGCCAGGTGGCATGGGCCGGCACCAGCGCGGCCCCGGTCAGCAGGACAATCATGCACAGTCTCATTTCTAGTCATCCTTTCTGTTCTCGGTGTAGCTTGACTTGTGGGCGAGGAAGTCGAGCGTCAGCGTAACGTAGGCGTGGACGCCGACGCCAAGTGCGGCTTCGTCGATGTCGAACCGGTTGGAGTGGTTCATCTCGGTGATGCCCAGAGCCGGGTTGGAAGCACCGAGGAAGGTGAACATGCCGGGTACCTGCTGGAGGTAGTAGGCGACGTCCTCAGCGCCGAGGTTCAGGTCGCAGTTGTCGACGACGTTCGTGAACTCAGAGCGCAGTAGCTGGGCGGCCCGGCGGGTGAAGCTCGGGTGGTTTGAAAGCACCGGGTAGCCGTGCTTCACCGCAAGCTCGTAACGCGGCTCAGCTCCGGCTTCGGGGTTCCGGAACTGCTCGACCAGACCATTGAGATTCTGGCGCATGGTCTGCTCAATGATGTCCGTGACTTCGGTCTCGAAAGCGCGGAAGCTGCCGGTTGATGTGACCTGTTCCGGGGTCTGGTTGAACTGGGTGCCGGCGTGGAGTGTGCCGAATCCTAAGACCCAGGGCTTGTCCGGCGCGACGCGGGCCTTGATGTCGGTCTGAATTGTGCTCACAAAGCGGGCGGCAAGGGCAATCGGGTCGATGTTCTTCTGCGGAGACATGTGGTGTCCGCCTTTGCCGGTGACGGTCAGGTTGAAGTCGCAGGTGTGCGCCATGAATGGGCCGGAGCGGAACCGGAACTCACCGAGCGTAGCCCGGCCGAGCAGGTGGATGCAGAAGAAGCCGTCCACTTTGTCCAGACCGCCTTCGGCGATGATGCGGACTGCGCCGCCAGGCAGGGTTTCTTCTGAGGGCTGGAAGATGAGACGCACGCTACCGGCGAACTCGGTGCGGTGCTTCTGGAGCAGGCGGGCTGCGCCGAGCACCATGGCCATGTGGCCGTCATGACCGCAGGCGTGCATGTACTCAGGGTTCTCTGAGCGGTACGCGCGATTGAGCGCGGTTTCAGGCTCAGTGATGCGCAGGGCGTCCATGTCCGCACGCAAGGCGATACAGGGGCCGGGCTCTGCACCTCTTATTGTCGCGATGACGCCGGTCGAGGCGGCCTTTCGGCTCTCGATACCCATGTCCTTGAGCAGGCTGAGGATGCGCTCCTGGGTCTTGAACTCGCCGAAACCGGGTTCAGGGTGCTGGTGAAACCAGCGGCGCTGGGCGACGACCCAGTCGAGCAGGCCTCGGTCAAGCATCATGCCATCAGCTTACGCACGTTGGCTGCGGTTGTCAAAGCCCTGCCCTTGGCAGGCAGAGTGTTAGTGAGTGACCAGCAGCTTGCCGCGTGCGGCAGGGGAGAAGTAGACACCGGGCTTGATTGCGCTGGTGACGCGGCGGCCGAGCGCATCATAGAGCACGCGCGAGTTCAATGGGCGTGAAACCACGGTCGGGCTGCTGGTTGCGCGCGGCGAACCCGCGGGCTGTTCGGCTACGCTGGTCAGCATGATGTCGACATTGCCCCAGACATCGCGGCTTGAGCCCTGCTCCCACGCGACGAGGAAGTTGGAGTCTGAAACCGCGATGGCCGGCCACCAGCGCTGCTGCGGCTCGGTGCCGTTGATGGGGAAAGCGGTGCCGATGGGCACGCCGTCATCGCCGACGAACTGGCCAAAGATGGTCGTGGCCACGTTGTTGAGTCCGGTCTGCCAGACCACGAGGAAGTTCTCGCCGTCATAGGCAGCGTCGGCCCAGCGGTGGCAGTCCGGCCCGAGCGCAATCGGGATAATGCTGACCAGCAGCTCGCCGGTCCGGGACACGAGGCTGGCATAGAGCTCGAGCGCAGGATAGGTGCCGGTGAACCATGCCACCAGGTAGCATGAGTCGCCAAACGCGAGGTTCGGGCCGCTCGCAGTACCAGAGGCGATTCTGACCACGTCGCCTTCAGGCATGCCGTCCCGGTTCACGAACCGGCCCAGGCAGCCGTTGCTCGAACCGGACCAGACCACGAAGCTGCGTCGTCCGTCATCGGCCAGGTTGGGTCGATATTCAGGCAGGGATGAGGTCGAGACCTTGACGCCTGAGTCGAGCACGGTTCCGTCTGGTGCGATTCTCGCCACGAACGGGTGGTAGTAGTTGGACGGGCCGTACTTCTCGTCAATCCAGGCGGCAAGGTAGTTGGTGCCGGTGAAGATGACCGCGGGGTCGGACTGGATGAACGAGTCGACCGGCGGGTTGCAGATTTCGAACGTTGCCAGAGTGTCGAGCGACGGAGTGACACGCACTCCGATAATGTCGCCCTTGGTTCAGCAGTGGTTGCGGGTGACGACGAGGAAGTTCTCGCCGTCCCAGGCCGCGCCGACCCGGTATCCGGCCGAGTCGGTGTACAGCTCGCGGCCCTGCGGGTCGAGCACGGTGCCGTCGAGCGACACGCGCGCACCGTAGACCGACATAAGCGGCGAGGCCCGCTGGTCTACCCAGAAGACGTAGAACTTGTCCTCCGCATGGCACACCGCAGCATAGCCGGTGAAACCGGGCGCGGTGCTGATGGGAAAGTCGGCGCTCACAAGCGCCAGCAGTATCATCGTGGTCATGTTCACCTCGGGTTAGATTCTACACCGGCCCTGCGCCGCGAAGAGGGACTGCTGCGTCAGAGATGCTGGTCACTGCCGCAGGGCGACGGACTTGAGGTTTGTTGTGTTCGTGGAAGTTCTGATGGTTACGAAGCAGGCGCCGACCGGTAGACGAGTCAGCGGTATCCGCAGGACATCCGGGTCGGGACGCAGGCTGAGTTGCGGGAGGGCGAACAGCGTCTGACCGACCGCGTTGCTGACGGTCAGGCGAGCCACTTCAGCCCGTGGGGAGGAGACTGCAAGCTCGACCTCGCTTGTGCCGACCGGGTTGTGTGCCAGGCGGATGCGATACGCGGGCCCGGGAACTGCCGGCTGCTCTTCGACCCCATAGACCAGGTTTTCGTATATCTGAAGCCCCGCGCTGTTGCATGCCACGAAGATGCACCGGCCTACTGCCAGGATGCCGCGGGCCATGGCCGGAGTCGAGTGGTAGCCCGCCTCGCGCAAGCTCTCAGGGACAGACACGTCTATGACCCGTATACCAGCAGACCCGTCGGCAGGAACGCCTGATTGCCCAGTACCGCGACGTCCTGCGGTGAACCGGGTGAGTAGTAGAGGCCGACCAACTGCGGGGTCTGAGGAGTAGAAACGTCGAACACATGGAGACCATTCAGACTGGCCACATACGCTTTGCTCCCAACAACGGCGACTTCACGGGCCTGGAAGGAACGATAGGAACCCACCTCGTGTGGATTGGCCGGGTCAGAAACGTCTACAATGCGCAGACCCGAGCCGTATGCTGCCACATAGGCATACTGGCCGGACACGGCTACGCCGCGGGCGCTGCCGATGTTCTGGGGGAGAGCCGTCAATCGCAGGTTGTACGGGTCCGAGATGTCGATGACGGCGCGGCCGGCGTCGTCGCAGGCGGCATAGGCGAACTGACCGGATACTGCCAGACCGCGTACCCGTTCGCTTGCCAGCAGCCACGAACCAACCAGCGCGGGGTGGGACGGATCGGCGACATTGACGACGCGCAGGCCGGTATCGCTGTCAACAACGTAGGCGTACTGCCCGGCAAACGCCACGTTTCGTCCGTCGCCCGAGGCACTGCACCGCCCAAGGAACCTGGGGTCTGAAGCACTGGCTACATCCCAGATTTCCAGGCTGGCTCCGGACGCGGACAGGTACAGACGCCGGGCATTCACGTCCCAGACCAGAGCAACGACCACGCCTTGCGGGCGAACCGCGTCAGAAACAGGGGTCGGTGAAGCAGGGTCGGTGATGTCAAGAATGCGGACAACGGCACCAGCGCCAAGGAACGCGAGCCGGCGCCCAGGGTCGAGCGCAACCGAGAGCGCCGGGCCATAGGGCCAGCTACCGACGAGCCGGACGTTCAGCGAGTCGCCTGCCACTACCGAGCCCAGCAGGCCGAACAGCAGGACAAGAACTGGTCTCAAGGGTACTTCCTTGTCTCATCTGCATCAGCGGACGACGTCGAGAATGCTCGACCGGCATGGGAAGATAATAGTCGTGCCGGCAGCCCTGTCAACATGGCAGAAGACTGACTTACCCCCACTGAATCTGTGTAGCCAAGCCCGGGAGAGTACGCTAGACTGTAGCCGTGCGGAGTGTGTCCCGCACTGTCCGCAGGTTGCTCAAACGTCGGTTCGGTTCTGCTCTCCGGTTCACACAACTGACCAATCTGACACT